>CAZSIX010000022.1:0-15581 GCA_964607145.1 uncultured Planctomycetota bacterium
GCAACCTTTCCTTTGCGTTCGTGCGGCACGAGCAGGAACGCCGGCACGCGGTCGTTGACGTGCAGCAGGACGCCCTGCGGGGGATCGTCCGCACCGGTGCCGCCCATGGTGACGCCCATGCCGGGGAGTTGGCTGCCGGAGAAACCGAAGCCGCCGCCGCCGAAGCCGCCGCCCGGCCGGCCGCGCCCGCCGCCTCCACCACCACCACCGCCGCCGCCGCCCCCCCCGCCGGGACCGCCGCCGGGTCCGCCGGATCCGCCGCCGGCGCCGGGCTTCTTCTTCTTCTTCTTCTTCTCGCCGCGTTCCGCCTTGCGCAGGTTCTTCACCCGCTCCCGCTCCTTCCGGCGCCGGCGCTCGGAGGGCTTCTCGTAGAAGGAGGACCGCTTGAGGTCCCTGGTGATTCCCTCGTTGTTGCAGATCTTGCGGAGCCGGCGGAGGGTCTTCTCCAGGGGCTCGTTGTTCTTCACCATGACGCGAATGGCCAAGCGGATCTCCTCCCCGACGCGGCGGACGACGGAACCCGCCCCCGGATCGGGGGCAAGCCGGGAAATGTAGCGGGACCGCTCCCGGGGGCCCAAGGAAGTCCCGCCGGCGAGGACGCTAGCGGTCCTCCGTGCCGCGGTGCTCGCGCACCCGATCCGCCACGGCGCGGTGGACCGCCATGGCGAGATTCCGTTCCGCCGCCGGCCCCCCGGGGCGCAGTTCCAGGTCCCCTCCGCGCGGGTCCAGCAGCGTGACCCGGTCCTCCGCCTGGGGCATGGTCGCGAGGATGGAGGCCCGCTGCGCGGCCGTCATGACCCAGACCCGCTCCGCGGCCTCGACCAGCGTGGGAGTGATGGCCTCGCAGGGGCGGGTGCGGTCCACGGTGACGCCGGCACATCCCGCCAGCGATCCGAGGAGGCCGGCCAGTTCCGCCGCCAGCGGTGACGGCCGCGCTCCCACGGGCACGGAGAGGCCCGCGGCGATGGTGTGGACGCCGGCCTCGGCGAGGGGGGCGGAGGGGGGGAGACCGGTCCCCTGCCGGAGCAGCGTCCGCGCCACGGCCTCCGCCAGGGGGGCGCGAAGGGTGCCTCCGCCGTCGACGAAGACGAGCCAGCGCGCGCACAGGACGGGAACGTGATCCCCGGGCGTCGCTCCCTCCCGCAGCACCTCCGGGACGGGGGGCGTGCAGCGCACCACGGTGGAGGCGATGCCGTGGGCCGCGGGGCCCGCGTCCAGGATCAGCGCGCTGGAGGGGCCCGCCACGGCGGCGGCCTCCGCGGCGTTCCCCGCGGGGGGTTCGCCGGACCGGTTCACGCTGGTGGCCAGGACCGGGAACGGGCACCGCGCCAGCACGCCAGCGGCCACGCGGTGGTCGGGCACGCGTACGCCGATCCAGTCCCCCATCCGATCCCGCACCACCATGGTGAGGGGGCCCGGGAGGGTGCGGTCCGCGAGGCGGCGTGCGGGGGGAAGGAGGGGGCCGACGGCCCGCGCGACGGTGACCGACGCCGGCTCGTCCCGGGCCGCCAGGTGGAGCGTGAAGGGCTTGTCCCCGTCCCTGCCCTTGGCCGCGCGCAGCGCCGCGACGGCATCGGCGTCGTCGCCGCGACAGGCCCAGCCGTAGACCGTCTCCGTGGGGAGGACGACGAGGGATCCGGCCCGCAGCGCCGCCGCGGCGCGGTCCAGGATGGCGGGGTCGGGGGCGTCCGCGGAGACGGGAAGGATGGGGGCGGTCACGGGGTGCAATCTACCCGCCGTGGCGGCCCCGGAGGCGGCGTCCCGCTTTCGGTGGGCGGGCCCCGGTGCGGGCGTAGGATCGGCGTCCCATGGCACACGGGAGACGCCGGTGACCCCGGGGGACGACGGACGGCAGGAGCGGCTGGCCTTCCTGGGCACGCTGGCGGGGGGCCTGGCGCACGAGATCAAGAACCCCCTCTCGACCATGACCATCACGCTGGGCCTGCTCCGGGAGGATCTGGCGGCCCCGGTCCCCGACCGGGACCGCGCCCTCCGCCGCGTGAAGGTCCTCGAGCGGGAGGCGTCCCGCCTGGAGGAGATCCTGCGCGGGTTCCTGGCGTTCGCCGGTCGCCACCGCCTGGACCTGCGGCCGACGGATCTCAACGGCGTGGTCGAGGAGGTGCTCGACTTCGTCACCCCGGCGGCGATCCGGGCCCGCATCGAGGTCCGCCGCCACCTCCAGCCCGACCTCCCGGCCATCCCCCTGGATCGGGATCGCGTCAAGCAGGCCCTCCTCAACCTGGTCCTCAACGCCCAGGAGGCGATGTCGGCGCGGGGGGAGCTCCTCGTCCAGACCTCCCGCGCGGGCCAGGCGATCCGGGTGGACGTGACGGACACCGGTCCGGGGATCCCGCCGGACGTGCTCCCCCACGTGTTCGAGGCCTACTACTCGACGAAGAAGCGGGGCACCGGCCTCGGGCTCCCCCTGGCGAAGCGCATCGTGGAGGAGCACGGGGGCGCCGTCGAGGTGCTCTCCGACGCGGGGAAGGGCACGCGCTTCACCCTCTGGTTCCCCGTGGTGGCGCCGGTGGCGGCGGCGGAGGCGCCCGCGCGATGACCGCCCCCGCGGGCCGGTCCTCCTGGCGCGGCGTCCGCGTCCTGGTGGTGGACGACGACGAGGGCCAGGCGGAGGCCATGGCGGAGAGCCTCCAGGCGCTGGACCTGGAAGTCACCACGGCGACCTCCGGCGCGGACGCGCTGCGTCGGCTGCAGGAGGACGACCCGGACCTGGTGCTCACGGATCTCGTCATGCGGGACATGGGAGGGATGGACGTCCTGCGCGCCGCCCGCGCCGGCCGCGCCGATCGGGAGGTCGTGGTCATCTCCGGGCAGGGGAGCATCGAGGCGGCGGTCGAGGCCATGAAGGCCGGCGCCGCCACATACCTGCGGAAACCGCTGCGCGTGGACGAGGTCCGCGAACTGGTGCGCAAGGTCCTGGAGAACCGGGAACTGCGGCGCACGAACCTCGCCCTCCAGCGTCGCCTGGAGGAGCGGTTCGGGTTCCAGGGGATCCTGGGCACCTCGGCGGGGATGCGGTCGGTGTTCGAGGTGCTCCGCAACGTCGCGGAGACCAGCGCCACGGTCCTCATCCTGGGGGAGTCGGGCACGGGCAAGGAACTGGTGGCGCAGGCGCTGCACCAGAACTCCGGGCGGGCCCACGGGGTCTTCCTCGCCATCAACTGCGCGGCCCTCTCGGAGGGAGTGCTCGAGAGCGAACTGTTCGGCCACGAGAGGGGGGCGTTCACCGGCGCGCTGCGCACCCACAAGGGCAAGTTCGAGGCCGCCGCCGGCGGGACGCTCTTCCTGGACGAGGTGGGGGACATGCCCCCGGCCCTCCAGGCGAAACTGCTCCGCGTCATCGAGGCGCGGGAGATCTACCGTGTTGGCTCCAACCGGCCGCTGCGGGTGGACGTGCGCCTCGTGGCCGCCACGCACCGGGACCTGCCGGCGCTCGTGCGCGAGGGGCGGTTCCGCGAGGACCTCTACTTCCGCCTGGCGGTGGTCACCGTCCGCCTGCCGGCGCTCCGGGAGCGGCGGGAGGACATCCCGCTGCTGGCCGACGCGTTCCTGCGGGAGTTCCGGACGGTGCACGGGAAGCCGGCGGAGGGATTCACGCCCGCCGCCATGGAGGCGCTCCGCGCCCACCCCTGGCCCGGCAACGTGCGGGAACTGCGGAACGCCGTGGAGAGCATGGTGGTCGTGTCGCGGGGCGGCCTGCTGGACGTGGACGCCATCCCGGCGACGGTGGCGCGCATCCCCGCCGCCGCCTCGGCGCAGGACGCTCCCCCGGGTTCGACGGCATCCTCCCTGGACGGGCTCACGCTGGCGGAGGTGGAGCGCGTCCTGGTCTCCCGCGCGCTGGAGAGCCACGAGGGCAACCGCGAGCGCGCCGCCCGGGCCCTCGGCATCTCGGAGCGCACGCTCTACCGGAAGATCAACGAGTACGGCCTGCGGTGACGGAGCCCCCGTGGGAGCCCCGCGCGGCGGTGCGCCTTGGGATCGGGTTCCTCGCGGGCGGCTTCGCGCTGCTGGCGTTCCTCTTCCTCGCGGGAGGATGGCCGACCATCGCGCCCCTGGTCATCGCCGCCCTCGGGATTCCCCCGATCCTGCTGGGCCTCCTGGGACGGCGGGCGTCCCCCCTGCCGGGCCCGCTGGATGTCGCGCGGCGCCGCCCGTTCCTGCTGTCGGCGCTCTTCCTTGGCGGCGTGTTCACCACCGCCGCCCTGGCGCTGGGCGTGGAGCGGGAGGAGACGCACCCAATGATCTGGTCCTACGCCACGGACGATGAGGGACGTGCCGACCGGACCCACATCCTCCTCGAGTTCGAGGAGCATCCCGGCTGGGTGAGCCGCATCCGTTCCAGGGATCTGGGCCCCTACCTCGAGTCCCTCGGCACGGACCGTGTCCCGGTCACATTCCTCGTCACCCGCGACCTCGGTCGGATGCGGAGCTTCATCGAGACGCGGGTGGGAGCGCTGACGACCTGGGACGATCTGGGCGGCGGGGGAGTGTCCCGCCGCGCCACGGCGCTCTCGAGGGCGCGCGGGGGAATCGGGCCGCCTCCCTTCCGCCGGTAGGCTGCCACCGTGGCACGGCCCCCGGCCGGCCCGGGCGTCGCCTGACAGGACGACAGGGGTGGCCCCCGGTGGGGGCCACGCGGGCCGCTGCAACGGGCTTGCGGGACCGGGTTTACGGAGACGTCCCCGGGCCCCGACGGATCCCCGTCGGCATGGGGTTTGTTTACGGACGGCGGAACGCAATCCCACCGAAGGAGGTTTCCGCGCCCATGGCCGACCGCAAGAAGTCCGACAAGATCATCGGCATCGACCTCGGCACCACCAACAGCGTGGTGGCCGTGATGGAGGGGGGCGAGCCGCGCGTCATCCCCAACGCGGAGGGCAACCGGCTGACCCCCTCCGTGGTCGCCTTCCTGGAGAACGGGGAGGTGCTCGTCGGGCAGAGGGCCCGCAACCAGGCGATCACCAACCCGCGCAACACCATCTTCTCCATCAAGAGGTTCATGGGGCGCCGCCACAAGGAGGTCTCCAGCGAGGAGCGTCTCGTGCCCTACGGGATCGTCGGGGAGCCCGAGGACCCGGTGTTCGTGGAGATCCGGGGCAAGCAGTACGCGCCGCCGGAGATCTCCGCGCGCGTCCTGCGCTCCCTGAAGGAGGCCGCCGAGGACTACCTCGGCGCCGAGGTCGAGAAGGCCGTGGTCACCGTGCCCGCCTACTTCAGCGAGCCCCAGAAGAAGGCCACCATCGATGCCGGCCGCATCGCCGGCCTGGACGTGGTGCGCATCGTGAACGAGCCCACCGCGTCCGCCTTCGCCTACGGCCTCGACAAGGCGGGCCGGAAGTCCGGCAAGATCGCCGTGTTCGACCTCGGCGGAGGCACCTTCGACGTCTCCGTCCTCGAGATCGGCGACGGCGTCTTCGAGGTCCGCGCCACCAGCGGGGACACGCACCTCGGCGGCGACGACTTCGACGAGGTCCTCATCCGCCACCTCGCGGAGGAGTTCCGCAAGGAGACGGGCATCGACCTGCTGAAGGACCAGATGGCGCTCCAGCGTCTGAAGGAGGCCGCCGAGAAGGCCAAGTGCGAACTCTCCTCCGCCATGACGACGGAGGTGAACCTCCCGTTCATCACCGCCGACGCCTCGGGGCCGAAGCACATGGCCCGCACGGTCACCCGCGCGAAATTCGAGTCCCTGGTCCAGCCCCTGGTGGATCGCTGCCGCAAGCCCTGCCTCGACGCGCTGGCGGACGCGAAGCTCCAGCCCGGCGACATCGACGAGGTCATCCTCGTGGGCGGGTCGACGCGCATGCCGCTGGTGCAGGCGGCGGTGAAGGAACTGTTCGGCAGGGAACCCAACCGGTCCGTCAACCCGGACGAGGCGGTCGCCATCGGCGCCGCCATCCAGGCCGGGGTCCTCGGCGGGGAGGTCCGCGACGTCGTGCTGCTGGACGTCATCCCCCTCTCCCTGGGCATCGAGACGCTGGGCGGGGTCTTCACCAAGATGATCGAACGCAACACGACCATCCCGACGAGCCGCAAGGAGGTCTTCTCCACGGCCGCCGACAACCAGCCCGCCGTGGACGTGCAGGTGTACCAGGGCGAACGGCCCCTGGCCCGGGACAACCGCATGCTGGGCACGTTCCAGCTGGACGGCATCCCCCCGGCGCCCCGCGGCATCCCGCAGGTGGAGGTCACGTTCGACATCGACGCCAACGGCATCCTGAGCGTCGGCGCGCGGGACCGGGGCACGGGCAAGGCCCAGAGCATCGTCATCAAGGAGTCCTCCGGGCTCAGCGAGGACCAGATCCAGCGGATGGTCAAGGAGGCCGAGGAGAACGCCGAGACCGACCGCGCGAAGAAGGAGCTCATCGAGGAGCGCAACCGGGCCGAGACCCTCGCCTTCACCGTCGAGCGGATGCTGAAGGACAGCGGCGATGCCCTCGGCGCGGACGAGCGCAAGAAGGTGGAGGCGGCCCGCGACGCGCTGGAGAAGGCGCGGAACGCGGCCACCGATGCCGCCGCCGTCAGGAAGGCGGTGGAGGCGTTCGAGAAGGAGGTCCACGCCGTCTCCGAGAAGCTCTACAAGGCGGCCGCGGAGAAGCAGGCCCGCGAGGCCGCCTCCGCGGGCGCCGGGGACGGTCCGGCGCGGGGGGCCGCCCCCGACGGCGAGCCCGCCGGGGCGACCAAGGGGGCCGGCGGGAAGGACGACGTCATCGACGCCGACTTCAAGGTGAAGGAGTAGCAGGGGCGCGGGGCCGCGCGCGGCCCGCGGCATCGTTTCCCCCTTCGCCCCCTTCGCGCGTACCTATAATGTCGCGCGGGGAGTCCCGCCCGGGACTCCCCCGCCGATTCATTCCCCGGGGACCCGCTCCCCGGTTCCCCCGGGAGGCGACTCCGCGCATGTCCGCCATCGAGGTGCGCGACCTGGTCAAGGAGTACGGCCCGCGCACCGCCGTGGACCGCGTGACCTTCAGCGTCGAGAAGGGGGAGATCGTCGGCTTTCTCGGTCCCAACGGCGCCGGGAAGACGACCACCCTCCGGATCCTCACCTGCTTCATGCCGGCCACCAGCGGCGAGGCGAGGGTGGCCGGGTTCGACATCTTCCGCCAGTCCATGGACGTCCGCCGGCGCGTGGGCTACCTGCCGGAGAACGTCCCGCTGTACACCGAGATGCGCGTCTCCGAGTACCTCTGGTTCCGCGCCGGCCTGAAGCAGGTTCCGTTCCGCGAGCGCCCGCGGCGCATCCTCCGCGCGCTGGAGGCCTGCCGCATCACCGACGTGGCGGATCGGGTCATCGGCCATCTCTCCAAGGGGTATCGCCAGCGCGTCGGCCTCGCGGACGTGCTGACGCACGACCCGGAGATCCTGATCCTCGACGAGCCCACCGTGGGGCTCGACCCCAACCAGGTCCGGGATGTCCGCGACCTGATCAAGGAACTGGGTCGCGACCGGACCGTCCTCTTCTCCACGCACGTCATCCCCTGGGTCGAGGAACTCTGCGGGCGCGCGCTCATCATCGCGCGGGGCCGCATCGTCGCCGGGGGCACCATCACCGACCTCGCGGGCCGCCTCGACGACCACGCGCTGGTCACCGTCCGCGCGACCGTCGCGGCGGAGCGCCTCCGCGCGGCGCTGGAGGCGGCGGAGGGCGTGCGGACCGTGGAGGACGTGACGCAGGGCGGCGGCGATCCGGCCCACCTCCGCTGTCTCGTGCGGGGCGATCGCGTGGACGCGATCCGCGCCGTCGTGGCGGCCGTGGCGGGGGACGGAGCCGTGGAGTTCACGGCCGGCCGTCCGCGGCTGGAGGACTTCTTCCACGAGGTCACGCGCGGGCTCCGGGATCAGGAGGTGGCGGCGTGAATCTCGCGCTCCTCCGCGAAGGTGCCGGGGACCCGTCCCGGTTCTGGATCCGGTACGGCACGTCGCGGGCGCTGGACCGGCTGCGGACGTTCGCCGTCGTGATCGCGCTCCCGCTGGCGATGCTGTCCGGCGTCTGGTGGCGCGTGGCCGCCGGGGAGGGCGCCGAGACGGGCCAGGTGCTGGGGCCCGTGCTCGCCACCGTCGCCGGGGCGGCCCTCCTCCACGTCCTGCTGGGGATGCTCCTCGACCTCGTCTGCGAGACCAGCCGCTTCGGCGCGCTCCTCCAGCGGGAGTACCAGTCCTACTTCCACACCCCCGTGCCGTACCTGGTGATGGTGCTCTTCACCCTGGCCTCGGGGTTCTTCTTCAACGCCATCCTCCAGCAGACGGGGGCGGTGACCTACCGCTACTCGCTCCAGAGCATCGCGTCGTTCCTCATCTTCCTGGTCCCCATCCTCACGATCCGGGCGTTCGCGGAGGAGCGGTCCTCGGGCACGGTGGAACCGCTCCTCACGGCGCCCGTGACGGAGGCGCAGGTCGTGGCGGGGAAGTTCTTCGGCGCCATGACGTTCTTCCTCGTGATGCTGCTGCCCACGGCGGCCTACTTCGTCATCCTCCGCTGGATCGGACGGGACATCGGGCGCCCCGAGCCGGGGCCCGTCGTGTCCGGCTACGTGGGGATGATCCTCTTCGGCGGGTTTCACGTGGCCATCGGCATCTTCGCGTCCACGCTGACGCAGGACTCCATCCTGGGCGCGTTCCTGGCGTTCGTGCTCACGCTGTTCTTCTGGGTGATCCAGCCCCTCATGGAGGCGAAGCGGCTGGTGGACGTGCCCGCGTGGAGCGACGCCGGCGCGTATCTCGCCCCGCTGACCCACCTGGAGCCGTTCCTCAAGGGTCTCCTGCCGCCGGTGGACATCATCTACTTCGTCACGTTCATCTGGTTCTTCCTGTTCCTCGCGGTGCGCCTCATCGAGTACCGGAAGTGGCGGTGACGGAATGAGCGACGACGCCGCGCCGGCCGGCCCCGCCGGCGACGAGGACGCCGCGGCCCCGGTGCGCGAGACGCCCGCCGCCGTGGCCCCGCCGCATCCGGCCCGGGAGGCCGCCGCGCCCATGCCCGCCTGGGTGCCGGCGACCATCGTCGCCGGCGCGGTCCTGCTCCTGCTGGGGCTCATCGTGGGCCGCATCCGGGCCCCCGGCGCGTCGGAACTGGCGGACTCCGTCGGGGACCTCGCGTCCGTGTCCATGGGGCTGGGCCTCGTCTCGCTGCTGGTGGGCACGTTCTTCCACCTGCTGGAGGGGAGGGACCTTCCCGCCGCTATCGAGGGTCTCGCGACCTCGGCGGCCACTCTCGTCCTCTACCTCCTCTCGTGGGCGACCCTGCTCGCCCTGCTGGCGGGAACGGAGGCGGACGCGTTCTTCGTGGCCCCGACGGGGCTGGAGGGGAGGGCCGCGAAGGGCCTGGCCGTCGCGGGCCTGCTCGTGTTCGTGGGAGGGTTCGCCGGGTGCTTCCGGTGGACCGCGAGGATCCTCTGGCCCCACTTCCGCGCCGGCGTCGCGCTCAACGTCCTCGCCATGGTCCACCTCATCGTGCTGCTCCTGGGCGCGGTGAGCGCGCTGAACCTGAAGTTCACCGCGCGCGTGCTCGGCGGGGGCCTCGACCTCACCTCCACGCGGCAGTTCTCGCTGGGGGATCGGACGCTGCGGCTGCTGGAGTCCGTGGAGGGGAAACTGGACGTGGCGGTAGTGGACTACAGCGCGGCGCGGGGCGGGGCCTCGCGCGTCACGGACCGGGTCAACGACCTGCTGCGCGAGTACGCGGCCCGCTGTCCCGCGATGACCGTGCATCGCCTCGATCCCCTGCGCAAGGAGGACGAGACGCGGCGGCGCCTCGAGGAGACGGGGCTGCGGTCCGTGCTCGTGACCGCGACGGGGGAGGACGACATCGTCGCCTTCGCCTACACGCCGCCGGGCGAGCGGGGAGTCCCGAAGACGAAGATCGTCCCCGTGGACGTGGAGTTCACGGACGAGTCGGCCCTCGGGAACCGGCGCTTCCGCGGCGAGTCCATCCTGACCAACGCCATCCACGAGGTGGTCTTCGCCCGCCGCAAGGTCTACTTCACGGAGGGCCACGGCGAGCGCCCCCGCGCCGCCCAGGGGCTGACCGGCGTCTCGCTCCTCGCGGAGGCGCTGCGTGGCGACAACCTCACCGTGGACGGGCTGGACCTGGCGCGGACGGCCTCCGTGCCGAAGGACGCCGACCTCCTGCTGGTGGTTGGGCCCACGGCCCCCTTCCGCCCGGCGGAGGCGGAGGCGCTGCGCCGCTACCTCGGGGACGGCGGCGCCGTCGTGCTGCTGCTCGACATGCCGACCTCGGGCACCGGTCCCGTCCCGCCGCTGGGCATCGAGGAACTTCTCGCCGCCTACGGCATCGAGGCGCGGCGGGATGCGGTCATCGTGTCGTGGGCCGCGGAGACGACCCTGCAGGGGCTCCAGCACACCCCCATCCCCGAGGTCCTCGCGGGCGCCGAGGAGGTGACGTCCCACGCGGCCATGGAGGCGCTCTCGCGCACCACCTCGCGTATGTCCTTTCCCGGGTCCGTGCCCGTGTTCCGCGCGAAGACCCCGCCGGACTCGGTCCAGGTGAAGGAACTCATCCTCGCGCCCCGCGACGTCCAGGGGCGGAAGCCGTTCGGGGCGCTCGTGGGCACCGTCCGCCCGCAGGGTCGGCTCATCCAGCCCGCGGAGGGGGACATCGTGGACATGCGCCTGCCCGTGGCCGTCGCCGCGGAGCGCAAGCCGCCGGGAGGCGTCGGCGCCGGGGGGAGGCTCGTCGTGTTCGGCGACACCGACTTCATCTCCGATTCGATCCTGCCCAACGTCCCCCTCAACCGCACGCTGGCCCTGAACGTCGTGTCGTGGGCGGTCCGGAGGGACTTCATCGCCATCGACCCGAAGTCCCTGGAGACGGACATCGTCACGCTCCGCCCCGTGGACCGGGAGTTCGCGTTCTGGGTGGCCGTGGTCGCGCTGCCGCTCATCACGCTGGGCGTCGCCGTCGGCGTCTGGTGGGGCAGGCGGAGGTAGGGAACGGACCGTGTCCCGCATCACCACCATCGTCCTGGCGGCCCTGCTCCTCGGGGCGCTCCTCGCGTACCTCTTCCTCTCCTCGGCGGACCCCGCGCCGCCGCACCTCCCGTCGCGCTTCCTGGAGTTCGCTCCCGACGACGTGGTCTCCGTGGATCTCAAGTCCCACGCCGGTGCGCTCCACCTGGAGCGGGACGGGAAGGAAGCGGCGCGGTGGCGACTCCGGATCGGCGACGCGCTCGTCCGAGCCGACTCCCTCCAGGTGGAGGAACTGCTGAACGACCTCTCCCGCCTCCAGCCGCAGAACCGCCTCCCCGACGCCGAGATCACCCCCGAGGAGCGGTCGCGATGGGGGCTCGACGCCCCGACCGTGGAGGTCACCCTCAACCTCCGCGGCGGAGGCGGGGCGCGGACGATCCACGCGGGATTCGCGAATCGCACCCTCGACGAGAACCACGTGTGGGCGCGGCGCGCCGGCGACGCGTCCGCCTGGGTGATCCCCGTGGCGGGACCGCAGGCGGTCGAGCGGCTCCGGCCGGAGGTTCTCCGCGAACGGCGGCCCGCGGGCTTCTCGTCCTCCGACGTGCAGTCGGTCCGGATCGAGCGGCCCGGGCACCCTTCCTTCGCCGTGGAGCGCGCGTCGCGGGCCGACTGGAGCGTCACCGAGCCCTACCGGGGCTACGCCGAACCCGCCGCCTTCGAGACGGCGCTGGGGCGCATCGTCGGCGTCGAGGTGGTCTCCTTCATCGAGGACGGCGCCGTGGATCGCGATCGCTTCGGCCTGCTGGAGCCCCGCGCGACGCTGACCGTTCGTCGCCAGGGGCGGGAGGCCCCGCTCACCCTGCTCTTCGGCTCCGCCGCCCCCGACGGGAACATCTACTTCATGGAGGAGGGCGAGCCGGCGGTGTACG
The DNA here is from genome assembly GCA_964607145.1 of uncultured Planctomycetota bacterium. Taxonomy (GTDB): domain Bacteria; phylum Planctomycetota; class JAJSAM01; order JAJSAM01; family JAKLKS01; genus CAZSIX01. The sequence continues at coordinate 11,880 of CAZSIX010000022.1, forward strand.
CCTGCGCCGCCGCGGAGGCCGCCGCCGTCGTCGACTTCGCCCCCCTCGCGTTCCGCGACACGAACCTGCTGCGGATCGGGTACGCGTCGCTGGAGACCGTGGAGGCCATCTTCCCCGGTTCCCACTGGAGGCTCCTCCGCGTGATGGAGCGCTGGGATCTCGATCTTCCCGAGCGCGTTCCCGCGGAGCGGTCCGAGGTGGACGACATCCTCGAGAGACTGCGGGCGCTGGAGGCGGTCCGGTTCCTCGACGGAGTGGACCCCGCCGCCCACTCCCTCCGGAGCGCCGACGAGGCGAAGGGCCGCATCGTGATCACCGCCCTCGACGACGGGTACTCCCGCACGCTCCTCGTCGGCACTCCCGGCGAGGACGGCCTCGTGCCGGTGCGGTCGCTCCCGGGGCCCGGCGTGCCCGAGCCCGGCGTCCTGGCCCTGGTGGATCCGGCGTTCGTCACCGCCATGCGGCGCGACTGGCTGGGGATCCGCGATCGCGAAGTGCTCAAGGTCGATCTCGGCGAGATCCGCGGGCTGGCGCGGCGGACGTCCGAGGGCGAGGAGGTCTACCGCAAGCGGGGGAGCGCGTGGGAAGGGAACGGCAACGCGGAGTGGGAGCCCGACGCCGACGCCCTGTCCGTCGTCCAGGCCCTTCTCCTCAACGTGCGCTGCCGCGCGTGGGTGGCGAAGGCATCGGCGGGATTCGCGAAGTGGGGGCTGGACGACCCTCCCTCGACGGGCTCGATCACGCTCATCCTCGAGAAGCCGGCGGTCGGAGGAGGCGCCCCGACGGAGGTCCGTCGGACCCTCCTCATCGGAGATCCCGCCGAGGACGGCGAGGGCCGCTTCGCGCGGATGGAGGGCGGCGACGTCGTGTTCATCCTGCCCGACATCGTCAGCGGCGGCGGCGAGCTGCGCCCGTTCCTGCGGCGCCTGCTCGAGCCCTGGCGGAAGAGGAAGTAGGGCCGCTCCGGGGGGCGCGGATACGCTCCCCGGTCCCGACGCGGGAAACGAGGAGAACCGATGCCCTACCGTCTGCGCGGCCTCACCTTCGAGCAGTGGGAACCCGATGCCGAGTACGTCACGGCGGCGCGGACCGTCACCGAGGGCGATGTGGGCGCGTTCGCCGGACTGTCCGGCGACTTCAACCCGCTCCACACCGACGAGGTCTTCGCGAAGGAGACGCCCTTCCGTGCGCGCATCGCCCACGGCATGCTGACGGCCGCGGTGGCGACGGGGCTCGTGAACGCGCAGGGCTGGTTCGAGGGGACCACCATCGCCCTCATGGAGCAGGTCTTCCGCTACAAGGGGCCGGTGCGGTTCGGCGACACGGTGCACTGCGTGCTGAAGGTCGCGGAGAAGAAGGAGACGAGCAAGCCGGACCGGGGCGTCATCGCCTACGACGTGAACGTCGTGAACCAGGAGGGCAAGGTCGTCCTGGAGTCCCGGTGGACCTGCATGATGAAGAGGAGCGCCTAGGCGCGGGGAGCGACGGAAATGAGCAAGCGATTCGACGGGAAGACCGCCATCGTCACCGGCGCCGGGAGCGGCATCGGCGCCGCCACGGCACGCCGTCTCGCGGCGGAGGGCGCGTCCGTCGTGGTGGGGGACGTGAGCGAGGAGGGGGCCTCCGCCGTGGCCGCCGCCATCGAGTCCGCAGGGGGGCGCGCCCTCGCCTTCCGCATGGACGTGTCCCGGCGCGAGGACGCCCAGGGTGCCGTGCGCCGCGCCGTCGAGGCGTTCGGTGGCATCCACATCCTCGTCAACAACGCGGGCATCACGCGCGACGGCTTCGCCAAGAAGCTGTCGGAGGAGCAGTGGGACCAGGTGATGGCGGTCAACCTGAAGGGCACCTTCCTCTGCTGCCAGGCGGCGCTGCTCCCGATGCTCGAGCAGAACTACGGGCGCATCGTGAACACCGCCTCCATCGCCGTCCTCGGGAACATGGGGCAGGCCAACTACGCGGCCTCCAAGGCCGGCGTCATCGGCCTCACGCGCACCCTCGCGCTGGAGGCGGCCCGCAACCAGGTGACCGTGAACTGCGTCGCGCCGGGCGCCACGGACACGCCGATGTTCAAGGGAGTCCCCGACGAGATCAAGGCGAAGATCGTGGGCACCATCCCGCTCCGCCGCATGGCGAAGCCCGAGGAGGTCGCCGCGCTCCACGCCTTCCTCGCCAGCGACGACGCCGCGTTCATCACGGGGCAGGTCGTCTTCTGCGACGGCGGCTCCAGCGTGGGCGCCTGACCCCGGACGAACCCGTCGCGGCGCCCGGGGACGGACCGGCCGGCCTCCGCTGGCTGGGCCACTCCACGGTCCTCCTCGAGGGGCCGCCCGTCGTCTACGTGGACCCGTGGCGGCTGGCGGCCCGCCGCGGCCTCCCCGCTGCGGATCTCGTGCTCGTGACCCACGCGCACTTCGATCACGCATCTCCCGAGGACATCGCCCGGGTGCTGCGCCCGGGAACCCTCGTGGCCGGCCCCGCGGCGGCGCTGGCGGGGCTGCCCGGGAGCCCGGTCCCGCTCCGGGAGGGGGACTGCGTCGTCCTGGCGGGGGCCCGCGTCACCGTGCTGGCGGCGGGGGACCGGGAGGGCGGCTTCCACCCCCCGGGGACCGGGTTCGGGTACCTCGTGGAGGTCCCCGGATTGCGCCTCCTCCACGGCGGCGACACGGCGGTGCCTCCCCCCGCGCTCGATCCGCCGGCGGACGTGATCGCCCTTCCCGTGAGCGGGGGGACCGTGTACGACGGGGCCGGTGCGGCGGCCGCCGCGGCGGCTTCCGGCGCGACCTGGGCGCTGCCCCTCCACTGGGGCGATCTGCAGGGGGGCCGCGCCGACGCCGAGACCTTCGCAGCGGCGCTCCGTGCCCTCGGCGGGGCCACGGTCCCGCTGCTTCCGTCGCCCGCGGCGGAACCCCGTGGAGCGATCCCCCGCGACCTGTAGGATCCGCGCACCGAGGGCCCCGGAGGACGCACGAACATGCTCGCCGCCGCCATCATGAGCCGCAACCCCGTGACCGTGGACGGCGACCACACGGTCCTCCACGTGGCACGACTGATGCGGGATCGCGACGTGGGGTCCGTCGTCGTCGTCGACTCCCGGGGGAGGCCGCGCGGCATCGTCACCGACCGCGACCTCGCCGTGCGGGTCCTGCCCTCGGAGGGCGTCGACCTCCGCACGCCCGTCGACCGCGTCATGTCCCATCCCGTGTTCTCGTGCGGCGAGGACGAACTCCTCTTCGACCTGCTGCGATCCATGGCGGAGCGGCGCATCCGGCGCTGCCCCGTGGTCGATGCCCAGGGCGCCGCCGTCGGGATGGTGTCCATGGACGACGTCATGCTGCTGCTGACGACGGAACTCTCCAACGTCGCCGAAGTCCTCGGCAGCGCCTCCCGCGGCCTGAAGGACGACAGCGAAGAATGAGCAACGGGGGTCAGGCTCCGAAGGTGCCTGACCCCGCCGTCGGGTGTGCGCCGCAGCCGCCGCGTCGCGATCCCCGCCGAAGGTGCCTGACCCCGCCGTCGGGTGTGCGCCGCAGCCGCCGCGTCGCGATCCCCGCCGAAGGTGCCTGACCCCGCCGTCGGGTGTGCGCCGCAGCCGCCGCGTCGCGATCCCCGCCGAAGGTGCCTGACCCCGCCGTCGGGTGTGCGCCGCAGCCGCCGCGTCGCGATCCCCGCCGAAGGTGCCTGACCCCGCCGTCGGGTGTGCGC
>CAZSIX010000022.1:15681-56680 GCA_964607145.1 uncultured Planctomycetota bacterium
GGTGCCTGACCCCGCCGTCGGGTGTGCGCGGTCAGGCGGTGGCGTTCCCGCCCCCGGCGACCTCCACCCTCCCCCCCTCCCGACGGAGCCGCCCCTCCGCCCAGAGCCGCACCGCCTCGGGGTAGGCCTCCTTCTCGAGTTCGAACACGCGCCGCGCGATGTCCGCGGGGGAGTCCTCGAACCGCACCTCGCAGGTCCGCTGGAGAACGACGGGCCCGCGGTCGTAGCGGCGGTCGGCGAAGTGGACCGTGCAGCCGGTCACCTTCACGCCGGCGCGGACGACGGCCTCGTGCACCCGGGCGCCGTACATGCCGCGGCCCCCGAACGAGGGGAGGAGCGCGGGGTGGATGTTCAGGACACGCCCGTCCCACGCGTGGGGAAAGCGCCAGAGCCGGAGGAACCCCGCCAGGAGCGCCAGGTCGACGGAGGCCCCGTCCAGGGCGGCCGTGATCCGGCGCGAGAACTCCGGTGCCGCGGATCGTCCGGTCCAGGGGACCACCACCGCGGGGACGCCGGCGGCCCGGGCGTGCTCCAGCGCGCCGATGTCCGGTGCGGACGCCACGACGAGCGCCACGTCCCCCGCCAGCGTGGAGGCGGCCTGGCGATGCAGGAGATTCCGGAGCGTGGTCCCGCCGCCGGAGACGAGCACCCCCAGCCGCGGCCGGTGGCGCGGGGACGCGGTCAGGAGCCCCGATCCTCGAGCCACGCCGCGAAGACCCGGGCGCAGCGGGCGCAGAGATCCCCGTGGTCGGAGGACGCGCCCACGGAGGCCCGCTGGTTCCAGCACCGGGAGCACTTCCGGTGGGGGGATCGGGTGACCGTCACCTCCAGCGCGTCCGGCGACGTCGCCTCGGCGAGTCCGCCCGGCGCCGTCTCGAGCCGCACCTCGGAGACGAGGAACAGGTCCGCGAGGGCCTCGGCGCCCGTCCCGCGCAGCACCTCCATGAGGGGCGAGGCGGGCGGGGCGGCCAGCACGACCGACGCCTCGCCGTTCCGGCCGATCTCCTTCCGCGTGCGCACCGCCTCGCACGCCGCGAGGACGCGGCCGCGGACCTCGCGGAGGGTCTCCCACCGCTCGACGAGGAGGCGGTCTCCGTCCGCGGGCGTCCCCGCGTCGGGCCACAGCGCGAGGTGCACGGATCCGACGGGGGCGCCCGGCAAGGCCGTCCAGATCTCCTCGGCGGTGTGCACGAGGATGGGCGCCAGCAGGCGCACCAGGCGGTCCGCGATGCGATGGATCGCCGTCCTCGCGGAGCGGCGCTCCGCCGAGCCGGGGGCGTCGCAGTACAGCCGGTCCTTGGACACGTCGCAGTAGAACGCGGAGAGGTCGTGATCGCAGAAGTCGACCACCGCGCGCAGGGCCCGCGCGAACTCGTACTCCTCGAATGCCGCCGTCGCCGCGGCGACGACTCCCGAGAGTCGCAGGAGGATCCAGCGGTCGATCTCCCGCAGATCCCCGTCGGTGACCGCGTCCGCCGTCGGATCGAAGCCCCCGAGGTTGCCGAGGAGCCAGCGGAACGTGTTCCGGATCTTCCGGTATCCCTCGCCCGACTTGTCGAGGATGTCCTTCGACACGGGCACGTCCTCGCGGTACTCGACGGACGCGACCCAGAGCCGCAGGAGATCGGCGCCCCAGCGATCGGCGATCTCGTCGGCGCTGAGCAGTCCCCCCTTCGACTTGGAGACCTTCTGGCCGTCGAGATCGACGATGAACCCGTTGGTGACGACCGTGCGCCACGGCGCGACGCCCGTGATGGCCACCGCGGGCAGCAGGCTCAACTGGAACCATCCGCGGTGCTGGTCCGTGCCCTCGAGGACGACGTCGGCGGGGTAGTGCCCGGCCAGTTCCTCGCGCGTCTGCACGACGGCGCGCCATGAGGAGCCGGATTCGAACCACACGTCGAAGATGTCCGCCGCGAGGGAGACGCCGGCGGAGTCGCAGCCGGGGCAGCGATCGCCGCCGACGATGCGGCCGGGATCGCCGGAGAACCACGCGTCCGCCCCCTCGGCGCGCACCATCGCGCGGGTGCGGGAGATGACGCCGTCATCGGTCCAGACGCGGAGGCAGTCGGCGCAGCGCAGCGCCGGGATCGGGATCCCCCAGTGGCGCTGCCGGCTGATGCACCAGTCGGGGCGGTCGCGGAGCATCCCGCCGATGCGCCGCGAGCCCCAGTCCGGAACCCATCCCGGGCCGTGCTCCCTCCGCGCCGCGCCGTCCCGGGAGGCCATCCCGTCCACGGCGGCCCGCGCGGCGTCGCGGATGGCGGGACGGTCGGGGGCGGGGGCGTGGTCCACGCGCACGAACCACTGCGCGGTGGCGCGGAAGATGATGGGCTGCTTGCAGCGCCAGCAGTGGGCGTAGGAGTGGTCCACCGCCCCGGAGGCGAGGAGCACACCGCTGGAGCGGAGAGCGTCGAGGATGGCCTCGTTGCCCTCCGGAGGGACGCGCTTCCCCTCCAGCGCCGGACCGGCGGCGGCGACGTAGCGCCCGCGATCGTCCACGGGGGAGAAGGCCGGCAGCCCCGCGGCGCGCCCCGTCTCGAAGTCGTCGGCGCCGTGCCCCGGAGCGGTGTGGACGCACCCCGTGCCGTCGTCGCCGGACACGTAGCCGGCAAGGAGCGAGCGGAACGCCCGATCGGCGGGGGCCCCGTGGGCCGGCACGGTGAGGGGAGGCGCGCCCTCGAAGGGGTGGAGGTACCGCAGCCCGGCGAGGTCGCGCCCCGGAAGGGCGACGGAGGGGGCCGGAGCCACCAGGCCGCAGGCGGCGACCACGGCCGCGACGCGGGACCTCGCCACGATCTCGAAGGCCCGACCGCCCGCGGGCCGGTCGTGCCCCAGCGCCACGTACTCCAGGTCGGGGTTGAGCGCCACGGCGAGGTTCGCCGGGAGCGTCCAGGGCGTCGTCGTCCAGACGAGGAACGCGATGTCCGCCCCGGGAGGAAGGCCGAACCGCTCCGCCGCCTCGCCGTCCGCCGCGCGGAGACGGACGTGCACCGAGGGGCTCCTCCGGTTCGCGTACTCCAGTTCCGCCTCCGCCAGGGCGGTGGCGCAGTGGATGCACCACGAGGTGCTGCGCTGGTCGCGCGCCACGTAGCCCGCGCGCACGAGGTCCTCGAACACGGAGAGGACCCCGTCCTCGTAGGAGGGCGACATCGTGAGGTAGGGCCGATCCCAGTCGCCCAGGCAGCCGAGGCGCCGGAACTGGCGGCGCTGGTGGGTCACGAAGTGCTCGGCGTACTCGCGGCACCGGCGGCGGATCTCCTCGGCGGAGAGGCCGCGGGCGGCGGCGCCGGCCTCCTTGAGGACGCGATGCTCGATGGGGAGGCCGTGGCAGTCCCATCCCGGCACGAAGGGCGCGTCCAGCCCGCGGAGGGACCGGTAGCGGACGACGAAGTCCTTGAGGACCTTGTTCAGCGCGTTCCCGATGTGGACGTCCCCGTTCGCGTAGGGGGGGCCGTCGTGGAGGACGAACTTCGCCGCGCCGCGGCGCGCCGCGCGGAGGCGTGCGTACACGTCCATCCCGTCCCAGCGGGCCTGGATCTCCGGCTCCCGCCGGACCAGGTCCGCCTTCATCGGAAACTCCGTCGCGGGAAGGAGGACGCTGGCCTTGACGAGGGCGCGGCGGTCGTCCGGCGGGGACTCCACGATCCGTCAGCCCGCCGCCGGCGGCATGCGCTCCACGCAGTCGAGGAGCAGTCGCGACAGGGTCGGGCCCGCCGCCGCCGCGGTGGCCAGGATGCGATCGATGTCCACGGGCTCCAGGGCGTCCGGCAGGCACATGTCGGTGACGACGGCGAACCCGAGCACGCGCATCCCCCCGTGGACCGCGGCCAGGGCCTCCGGGACGGTGCTCATGCCGACGGCGTGCGCTCCCAGCGTCCGCAGCATCCGGTACTCGGCGCGGGTCTCCAGTTGAGGACCCGGGAGCGCCGCGTAGACGCCGCGCCGGAGCGGTACGCCGAGTTCCAGCGCGACCCCCTCGGCGATGGCCAGCAGCGCCGGATCGTAGACGTGGCAGAGATCGGGGAAGCGGGGACCGAGGGTGTCGTCGTTGGCGCCGCGGAGCGGGCTGTCGCCCATCAGGTTGATGTGATCCTCGATGGCCATGATCTCGCCGGAGCGGAAGAGCGGATCGAGGCCGCCGCAGGCATTGGTGAGGATCAGCGTCCGGGCCCCCAGCGCCCGCAGCACCCGCACCGGGAACGCCACCTCCTGCAGCGAGTACCCCTCGTAGAAGTGGAAGCGCCCCTCCATGGCGAGGACGGGGCGTCCGCGGAGCATCCCCGCCAGGAGTTCCCCCTTGTGGCCCGCCACGGTGGACACCGGGAACCCGGGGATGGCATGGTAGGGAATGGCCCGCGCCTTCTCGATGGCCTCGGCGACGCCGCCCAGCCCCGTGCCGAGCACGATGCCCGCCTCCGGAACGAACCCGCGCGGGAGGCGCCGCCGGATGTGCGTCACGGCGGCGGCGATGCGGGCCCGGTGCTCCCGGAGCGGGGTGGTGGCGTCCAGCCGCGGGCGCCCCTTCCCCGCGGCGGTCACGCCTTCCCCTTCTTCTTGCGGACCCCCGTCGCGGCGGCCCCGAGCTTCTTCCGGAGTTCCTCCGGCTCCACGCCGCGGATGAGGACCTCCTTCTCGGGGGAGGTCGCGCCGGAGGCGATGGTGATGTCGCGGCGGGTCAGTCCGAGGGTCTCCGCGAGCAGCAGTTCGAGGGCGCGGTTGGCGCCGCCCTTCTCGGCGGGCACGGCGAGGGCGATCTTCAGGCGATCGCCCAGGGGCCCCACGATGGAGGACCGGCTGGCGCCGGGGACGGCCTTGACCCGGAGGACGCTCCCGCCTGACGGCGCGGGGCGCACCAGGGACTCCGGCAATGCGCTCACTCGTCGCCCTCCCGCATTCTCGGCGGGGGATCGCCGGCGGGAGGTGTGACCGGGGGTGGCCCCGACTCCCCGCCGCCGGATCTCCCGCCCCCCTCGCCCGTGCCACCGCCGTCCGGCCCATCCGTGCCCCGCACGCCCTCGTCCTTCGTGCCCTTGTCGCCGGGCTCCCCGTCACCGGTCCCGCCGTTGGTGGGCCCCGCCCCCGTCCCGTCCTCGTCGACGGGGACCGTCGCGGCCTCCGCGGCCAGTCCGTAGGAGGCGAGCGTCGCCTCGCGTAGCCCCGCGGGGAGCACCAGCGGGAAGCGGCTTCCCGCGGGCCCGAGGAGCGAGGAGTGGTGGAGGAGGTAGTAGTCGGTCCGGCGGAACTCGGGACTGGCGAGGAAGGCGTCGATTCGCGCCAGCAGTTTCTGGCGCAGGAGATCCGCGGCTCTCGCCGGGGCGCTGCCCTGGAGGGCGCGCTCGTACTCGCCGAACTGCTCCACGATGCCGCCGGGCCCGGCGTGCTCCGTGTAGGCCCGGATCTCCCCCTCGAGCCACTCCTTGAGCCGGCCGCCCGGCGGGGAGGGGTCGCGGGCGCGGCCCGCGGCGCCCATCTGGCCCACGGCGAGGAGTCCCTCGCCGGCCTCCGCCAGGAAGACCGCCAGGTCGAGGTGGCCGGCCCCGCCCGGGTCCAGGTCCGCCGCCTCCTTGAGGAAGTCGACGAAGAACTCCCGCGGCGTCATGCGCCGGAACTCCAGGCGCTCCTTCTGCCGCGAGCCGCCGATCTGGCGCGTGATGGAGCAGCCCTCCAGCGTGGCGGGCTTCGCGGTGGAGGATCGGTCCAGGATCACCGCCGCGGCGCCGCGGCGGACGTCCGCGGGGAAGCCGGGGTCGCGGAACTCGCCCGCGTTGATCTTCGCGACGACCGTCTCGAAGACCGCCTTGCAGCGGCGGTAGTGTTCGATCTTCTCCGTCGCGCGGTCGCGGTACCAGGTCACGCGCAGCTTCCCGTGCAGCGCCTCCCATCGCGTGATGGCCTCGTCCCAGCGGAAGTCGAAGAACGGCGTGCTCGCCGCGTCGGGGGCCGCATCCTCGGCGGCGAAGCGCCGGATCTCCAGGTACCCGTGCGCCCATGTCGCCGCGTCCGCGAGGAGCATCTGGTCCACGACGGCACGGGCCTTCGCCTCGGCGGTCTTGCGGGCGCGATCCAGTTGCGCGATGCGATCCTCGACCTCGGCGACGGCGCTGCCGTCGGCGGGCCGGAGCGTGGCCTCCAGTTCCTTCAGCCGCGCCAGCGCGGCGGCGAAGTCGTCCCCGGGGTGGACCCCCGATGCCCGCTCCAGTTCGGTCGCCAGCGCACGCACTCGCGCGTCCGCGTCGGCCACGGCCTTCTCCCGCAGATCCTTCGAGGTCTTCTCGGTCCCCTGCGGGAGGTACTCGCCGTGCTTCTCCCGGAGGGCCTTGACGGACTTCGCCAGTTCCGCCAGCGCGTCGCCGGTCCGCCCCGCATCGATGGCGGCCTGCACGCTCGCGCGCAGCGCCGTCCACGCGGCCTCCGCCTCGGTGCCGCGGCGCTCCTCCTCCGCTCGCGCCTCCTCGATGCGACGGCGGATGTACGCCGCGCGATCGGAGGCGGTCTTCGCGGGGCCGGTCCCCTGGTGGGCCGCCGCCATGGCGGCGTACCGCTCCGCGATGTCCTCCCAGCCGGCGCCGAGGGTCTTCCAGGTGTTCGTCTCCAGCGGGTCCTTGCCGCCGGCCTTCAGGGAGAACTCCAGGTCCGCCGTCTGCACGGGGCGGAACGCTTCGTCCGCCCTCTCCGCGGGGGTCTTGGTCACGACCCGCGGCTGCGGGTCGACGGGAGGCGGGCGATCCCCGTTGCCCACGGTCACCGTCCGCACGGTCTCCGGCCGGTTGATCGCCTCGTACGCCACCACGCCCAGCGCCACCACGACCACGGCCAGCACGGCGGCGATGATCTTCGAGCGCTTGGCGCTGGCGGAGACGCCGTGGGCCTCCAGGTGGTAGCGGATGCGGACCCGCTCGAGGTCCTCCAGCAGCCCCTGCGCCGACCGGTAGCGGTCGTCGGCGCGCTTCTTCATCATCTTCTCGATGACGAGGACCATCTCCTCCGGCAGGTCGGCGACCAGTTTCCGCAGCGGCGGCGGCTCCTCGTGGATCTGCTTGACCAGGATCTCCTTCACGTTCTCGCCGGTGAAGGGGGTCTTGCCGGAGAGGATCCGGTAGAAGGTCGCGCCCAGGGAGTAGATGTCCGCGCGGTTGTCGATGGGCTTCCCCTGGGCCTGTTCGGGGGCGATGAAGTGGGGGGTGCCGAAGATGGCGCCCCCCTCGACGGGGGCGTCCTCGGCCCGCTTGGCCAGTCCGAGGTCGCCGATCTTGACGGTCCCCTCGGCGGTGAGCATCAGGTTGTCGGGCTTGATGTCCCGGTGGACGATGCCCCGCTTCTCGGCGTAGATGAGGCCCTTGGCGGCGTCCGTCATCATGTCCAGCGCCCGCGCCCAGGGGACGGGGCCCTCGCGGGCCACCACGTCGCCCACGCTCTCCGGCTCCATGAGCTCCATGGAGAAGAAGTGGACGCCGCGGTCGGAACCGACGTCGAACACCTGGACGATGTTGGGGTGGTTCAACTGGCCCGCGGCGCGCGCCTCGGCGATGAACTTCTCCACGAAGGACGCGTCCGAGAGGAGCTTGGCGGACAGCACCTTGAGCGCCACGACGCGGTGGAGGGACAGCTGCTCCGCCTTGTAGACGGTGCCCATCCCGCCCCGCCCGAGCCGCTCCTGGATGCGGTAGCCGCCGAGGACCTTGCCCACCAGCCCGCCGGTGCTCTCCTCCTTCTCGTCGGAGAGCAGCGAGAGGATGGTCTCGCCGACCTGGATCTTGTCCCCGATCCGGAGGGGGACCGCGGCGGCGCCCAGTCTCTCGTCGTTGAGGAGCGTCCCGTTGCGGCTCTTCATGTCCTGGATCAGCCAGGAGCCGTTCTCGGGGCGGATCTCGAAGTGGTTCCGCGACGCCATCGGGTCCTTCAGCGGCAGCGCCGACTGCGGGTTGTCCCGTCCGACGACGCACCCGCGGGCCGCGTCCAGGGGGACGGACGTCCCCTTGCCGTCGCCGCGCTCGATCATCAGGAGCGGCACTAGACGGGCCCCCCGGCGCCGGCGGCGGGGCGGGCGAAGAGGTTCGCCGGCAGGTCCTCGAACAGGGCGGTCCCCACGCGCACCAGGGTGGCGCCCTCCTCGACGGCGACCGCGTAGTCGTCGCTCATGCCCATGCTGAGGTCGGGGAGGTCCGAGGGCGAGGCCCGCAGGGAGTCGCGGAGCGCCCGGAGCCCGGCGAAGGCGTCGCGGTTGTCCCCCTCGCGGAGCGCCGGGGCGGGGATCGCCATCAGGCCCGTCACCCGGACGGATCGCAAGCCCCGGGCGCGCCGAAGCGCCGCCGCCACGTCCCCCGTCGCGTACCCGCGCTTGCTCGGTTCGGCGCTCACGTTCACCTGCAGGAGGCAGTCCACCACACGTCCCCGGCGCGTCGCCTCGGCATCCAGGGCGTCCAGAACCGCGTCCCGGTCCACCGAGTGTACCCGGTCGAACGTCTCCAGGGCCCGCCGGACCTTGTTGGTCTGGAGGTGGCCGATCATATGCCACCGGAGCGGAAGGGCGGAGAGACTCCCGCGCCTGCGGTGGGCATCCTGCACCCGGCTCTCGCCGATGTCGGCGACGCCGAGCCCGGGGAGGAGGGCGACGACGCCGTCGGCGACGCCCTTCGTGACCACCACCAGCGTCACGTCCGCGGCCTCCCTCCCGGCGCGGCGCGCCGCGGCCGCGAGGCGGTCTCGCACCTCGGCGAGTCGCGGGGCGACGGTATCCTGCACGCGTCCCCCGGGATCGGGGGCGGCCCGGGACGGATCTTCCATGGCGGGGGGGAGGGGAGAGATGGGACCAATGTAACCGCCGCCGTCGCGGGGACAAACGTAGGCGGTGCCGGCGGCGGACCATCGAAAACCGTTGACTCCCTCCGGGGGGCCACCTACGATACCGCGGCTCCATCGACCTCGATGTGGCCAGGGCAGCCGTCGTCCCCATGCAGGACCCAGGGAGGGAGCAGATGACCGCGGGATCGCTCCGTGCCGTCGCCGTGGGATGCAGCCTCGCGCTCGCCGCCGTTGCGGCGGCGGGCTGCGCCTCCTCGTCCGCTCGCGTCCTGACCCGCGAACAGCGGGTGCGCGCCGCCCTCACCGACGACCTCTCCCTCTCGGGGCGGATGCTCGTCAACGATCTCGGTCAGCACTCCGCGATGAGGCTCCGCACGGGAGCGACCCGCGTGAGCGAGGACCTGATCCTCCTCGAGGACGTGCATCACCGCCTCCACGTGCTGAACCGCGCCACGCTGACCTCCCGCTGGGAGTTCCACGGCATCGACGATCCCCTCCGGTACCCGGCCACGACCAGCGACATCTCCGTCCTGGCCATGAGCGGCAACCGCCTCCACCAGGTGGACCGCCGGTACGGGCACGACACGGGCGGAGCCGTCCACTTCGATCTCACGCCGTCCGCTCCGTTCGTCGCCACCGCCGGCACGGCCTTCGTTCCGGCGTGGGGCGGGGGGCGCGGCGAGAAGACCCTCCGCACGCTGAATCTCGTCACCGGGCTCGAGGGCTGGGGCTACCGGACGCCGGGCGACATCCGCGGGGCCATGGCCCTGGGCGGCGACGCGCCCCGGCAGATGGTCTACTTCGCCACCGACGCGGGGGACGTCTACGCGCTTCCCGCCGTGGGTGCGGACGCGCCGGCCCCGGAGATCACCTGGAAGGTCCACACGCACGGCGCCGTGACCGCCGACCTGCACCTGGCGGGGGACGACCTCTTCGTCTCCTCCCGGGACTCGGGGCTCTACGCCATCGACCGCATCGGCGGCACCGTCCGCTGGGCGACGTTCCTGGGCACGCCGCTGACGGAGTCCGCCGTCGCCACGGCGTCCCGGGTGTACGTCTGGACCTCGGCGGGGCTGAACTGCCTCGACCGCGCCACCGGTCGCCTCCTCTGGACCAGTGCCGAGTGCCGGCGCTTCGTCGTGGAGCGGGAGGGTCGCTCGGTCCTCCAGTGCGCCGACGGCAGCCTCGTTGCGGTCCGCGAGGACGGCAGCGTCGCCGCCCGGACGAACGCCGGTCGCTACGCCTTCCCGGCGAACACCGTGGACGGCACGCTCTACGCCGTGGGCGAGGACGGGTACCTGGTCGCCCTGGAGGTCGGCGGGGAGTAGCGGCCGCGTCCTCCGGCGTCGGCGGGAGTCCGCCCCGTCGGTGACCGTCGTCACGCCGCCGGGCTTCGGGCCCCGAGGCGGAAAGCCCGAAACTTCCGCCTCCCCGGCGAGGCCCGGGGATAATGGCTGTGACGGGGTCGGGGCCCTCCCGCGGGTGCGGGAGGCGCGCGCCGCTCCCGGAGAGGTTCTCCCATGGCGGCGCTCCCGACGGTCCTGGCGGGCTTCCTCGGCGGCCCCGAGATGTGGGTCATCCTCCTGCTGGCGCTGCTGTTCTTCGGCGCCAGCCGCCTCCCCGGTATCGCCCGATCCCTGGGCCGGTCCGTGAACGAGTTCAAGTCGGGGCTGAAGGACGGGAAGGAGGAGGCCAGCGGCACCTCCGACTCGGGGGCCGCCCGGAACTAGCCGCCTCGGTCCGGACCGGCGGGGTCGCTCCCCCCGGGCCCATCCGCCGCCGCGCCCGACCCGTCCGCGGTCCCGCTCCCCGCGGGGCTCCGCCGGAGTCGCGCCGCGCCGCCGCTGACGAGCACTTCCACCCCGGCTCCCACGGGGACGATGCGGCCGCGTCCGTCCTCCCCCCGCCGCGCCGCGTCGCGCAGCCGCCGCACCGCCGCCCCCGGCGGATCCGAGGGTCCCGCGCCCAGGTCCCGGAGCGCGCCGCGGAGCCAGCGGCGGACACCCTCCGGCGGCAGGGCGGCGAGGTGGGAGCGGGGGGCCGTCGTCGGGGCCCCCCCGTCCGGCGGGGCCGGCGCGGCACCGGGCGTTCCCTCGAGGGCCTCACGGGCGGCGCGCTCCACGGCCAGGATGCCCTCCGGGGCGTGGGGGAAGGCGGCGAGGACCGCGGGAAGCACGGTCGCGCGGAGGCGCGCGCGCACGTTCCCGTCCTCGCCGTTGGAGGGGTCCTCCCGGTGGGGGAGCCCCCGCTCGGCGAGGTAGGCGCGGAGTTCCCCGCGGCTCCGCTCCCAGAGGGGGCGCACCACCTCCGCGCCGCCGGACTGCGGGAGAGGACGCCGGAGAGGGATCCCGGCGAGGCCGGCGAGGGTGCCCCCCTGCAGCACCCGGTGGAGCACCGTCTCGACCCGGTCGTCCCGGTGATGGGCCAGGGCGACGCGTGCGGCCCCCCGATCGCGCGCCACCCGCGCCAGGAACCCGTACCGCGCCCGCCGCGCCGCCGACTCGATGGAATCCCCCGGCAGGCGCCGCACCGTCGTCCGCCCGCCGACCCACGGCAGGCCCAGCGTGGCCGCCACGGCCCGCGCCGCGGTGGCATCCCCGCGGGAGCCGCGCCGGAGGCCGTGGTCGAGGTGGGCGGCGACGGGCCGGACACGGGGGCCCCGCCCCCGCGCGAGCGCCGCCAGGATGGCGAGGAGCGCGGTGGAGTCGGCGCCTCCGGAGAACGCGACGATCACCGTCTCGCCGTCCGCCAGCAGGCGCTCGCGCAGCACGAACCCGCGCACCGCCGCCTCCAGGGGGTGGAGCGGGGCGGGTCGCCTGGCCATGCCGGGAGTCTACCCGCGCCGCCGGCGCGGGGACACGGCGGGTGCGCGGGCCCCGGTCCGCGTGCTATATAGGCGGGGTCGCAACGCCCGGAAGGAGGACTCCATGAGCATCCGCGTCGGCATCAACGGCTTCGGTCGGATCGGTCGCCTCGTGTTCCGCGCCCTGCACGCCCGAGCCGGCGTCGAGGTGGTGGCGGTGAACGACCTCGCCGACCCGGCGAGTCTCGCCCTGCTGCTGCGCTACGACTCCGTCCACGGCCGCTTCCCCGGAAAGGTGGAGGCCCGCGAGGGGGAGATGGTGGTGGATGGCCGGGCGGTGCGCGTGCTGGCGGAGCGCGACCCGGCGCAGCTCCCGTGGAAGGACCTCGACGTCGCCTACGTGGTGGAGTCCACGGGGGTGTTCCGCGCCCGCGCCGACCTGGAGAAGCACCTCGCCGCGGGTGCCCGGAAGGTCGTGCTCACGGTCCCCGCGAAGGACGAGATCGACGCCACCGTGGTCCTCGGCGTGAATGACGGCACCCTGCGGCCGGAGCACCGGCTGGTCTCCAACGCCTCCTGCACCACGAACTGCCTCGCGCCCATGGCCAAGGTGCTCCACGACGCGTTCGGGATCCAGCACGGCCTCATGACGACGGTGCACGCCTACACCAACGACCAGCAGATCCTGGACCTCGTCCACAAGGACATGCGCCGCGCCCGCTCCGCCGCCATGAACATCATCCCGACGACGACGGGAGCGGCCCGGGCCGTGGGCAAGGTCATCCCCGAGTTGAAGGGCCGGCTGGACGGCTACGCCCTGCGGGTCCCCGTGCCCGACGGCTCCGTCGTCGACCTGACGGCGACGCTCTCGCGGGACGTCACGAAGGAGGAGGTCAACGGGGCCATGCGCGCCGCGGCGGAGGGCCCGCTGAAGGGCATCCTCGAGTACACCGAGGACCCCGTGGTCTCCTCCGACGTCATCGGGCACCCGGTCTCCTGCCTCTTCGACGCGGACTGCACCATCGTCATGGCGGGCCGGTGCGTGAAGGTCGTCGGCTGGTACGACAACGAGTGGGGATACTCCTCGCGCGTGGCCGACCTGATCGAGCGCCTCGCGGCGCTGGCGTAGGCGGGGAGGTTCCGGTGGCCTTCGATCGCGTCCGCGTGGATGGACTCCCCCTTCCGGGGAAGCGGGTCCTGGTGCGCGTGGACTACAACGTGCCCCTGGACGAGGCCGGCGGCGTCGCCGACGATCGGCGGATCGCCGCGAGCCTGCCCACGGTCCGGGCCGTCCTCGACGCGCCCGCCGTGGCGGTCCTCTGCTCCCACCTCGGGCGCCCCAAGGGGAAGCGGGACCCGAAGGCGAGCCTCCGCCCCGTGGCGGCGCGGCTCTCGGAACTCCTCGGTCGCCCGGTGCGGTTCCTCGACGACTGCGTGGGCGCCGCCGTGGAGAGGGCCATCGGGGAGGCGAAGCCCGGCGACTGCCTCCTGCTGGAGAACCTCCGCTACCACGCCGGCGAGGAGGCGGACG
Source organism: uncultured Planctomycetota bacterium (assembly GCA_964607145.1). Lineage (GTDB taxonomy): Bacteria > Planctomycetota > JAJSAM01 > JAJSAM01 > JAKLKS01 > CAZSIX01. Next base: position 28,821 of record CAZSIX010000022.1, read on the forward strand.
ACCCCGGATTCGCGGTGGCGCTGATCTCCTCCATCGACCTCTACGTCAACGACGCCTTCGGTGCGGCGCACCGCGCCCACGCCTCCGTGTCCGGCGTCGCCGAACTCCGCCCCTCCGCCGCGGGGTTCCTGCTGGCCCGCGAGGTCGAGGTCCTGGGCGGACTGCTGGAGGATCCCCGGCGCCCCTTCGTCGTCATCGCCGGCGGCGCGAAGACGTCGGACAAGGTCCCCGTGCTGCGCAACCTCCTCCCGCGCATGAACGCGCTGCTGGTGGGGGGCGGCATGGCGTACACGTTCCTCAAGGCGCAGGGCGTTCCCGTGGGCGCCTCCCGCGTGGAGGCCACGGCGCTCCAGGCGGCCCGCGAGATCCTCGCCGACGCCGACGTGCACGGCGTGCGGGTGCTGCTGCCCTCGGACCACGTCTGCGCCGAGCGGCTCGAGGCCGGGCTCCCGACACAGGTGGTGAAGGGGGCCGTGCCCGACGGCTGGATGGGTCTCGATGTCGGCCCGGAGACGGTGGCCGAGTTCTCCGAGGTCGTGGCGCGCGCGGGCACGATCCTTTGGAACGGCCCCGTGGGCGCGTTCGAGACGCCCCCCTTCGACGCCGGCACCACGGCGCTGGCGCAGGCCGTCGTCGAGAGCGGCGCGGTGTCCGTCTGCGGGGGCGGGGACACGGCCGCGGCGGTCGAGCACGCCGGCTACGCCGACCGCTTCACCCACGTCTCCACCGGCGGCGGGGCGTCCCTCGAGATGCTGGAGGGGCGGACGCTCCCGGGCGTCGCCGTCCTCCCGCGGCGCGACGGATCCCCCCGGTGATCCCGGCGGGTCGCATCGCCGTGGCCCCCAGCCTCCTCTCGGCCGACTTCTCCAGGTTGGGGGAGCACCTGCGGGCGGCGGAGGACGCCGGCGCCGACCTCCACCACGTGGACGTGATGGACGGGCACTTCGTCCCCAACATCACGCTGGGGCCGCCCGTCGTGAAGGCCATCCGCGCGGCCACGCGCCTCCCGCTGGACTGCCACCTCATGATCGAGCGGCCGCTCCGCTACGCGCGGGAGTTCGCCGCGGCCGGCGCCGACGGGATCACGTTCCACATCGAGGCGGCGGATCCGCCCGCCGAGGTGATCGCGGAGATCCGGCGCCTGCGGTGCAGCGCCGCCGTCGCGTTGAACCCGGACACGCCGCTGGATCGCGTGGTTCCCTTCCTGCCGCTGCTCGACATGGTCCTGGTCATGAGCGTGTTCCCGGGGTTCGGCGGGCAGGAGTTCATGCCCGGCGTGCTGGAGAAGACGCGCGCGCTGCGCGAAGTCCACGGGTTCGCGGGACGGGTCGAGATGGACGGCGGCATCAATGCGGACACCGTGGGCGCGTGCGCCGCGGCCGGCGCCGACGTGCTCGTGGCCGGCACGGCGGTGTACCGGGCCCCGGACATGGCGACGGCCATCGCCGACCTGCGCGCGCGCGCGGGGGCGGCGGCGGGGGGGAGGTAGCGGTGGCGCGGGCCCGCGTCCGCGTCCGGAAGGAGACCCCCAGCGGTCTCTGGATGAAGTGCGCCGGATGCGAGCGGACGCTCTGGCGGAAGACGGTGGAGGAGAAGCTCGACACCTGCCCGGAGTGCGGCGAGCACTTCCGCATCGGGAGCCGGCGTCGCATCGAGATCACGCTGGACGAGGGCTCGTTCGAGGAACTCGCCACCGACCTCCTCCCCCGGGACGTCCTCGGGTTCGTGGTGGATCAGAAGTCCTACGCCTCGAGGCTCGTGAAGGAGCGGGAGAAGTCGGGCCTCGCCGACGCGTGCGTGTGCGGGGTCGGGCGAATCCACGGGATCCGCGTGGCCGTGGCGGTCATGGACTTCTCCTTCCTCGGCGGTTCCATGGGCGCCGTGGTGGGCGAGAAGGTCGCCATCGCCCTGGAGACGGCGCGCGAGCGGCGCCTGCCCTGCATCGTGTTCTCCTCCTCCGGTGGCGCGCGGATGCACGAGGGGGCGCTCTCCCTGATGCAGATGGCCAAGACCTCGGCGGCGGTGGCGCGGTTCCGGGATGTGCGGCTGCCCTACATCTCCGTGCTGACGGACCCCACCACCGGAGGCGTCACCGCGTCCTTCGCCGCCCTCGGCGACATCACGCTGGCGGAGCCCAACGCCCTCATCGGCTTCGCCGGGCCCCGGGTCATCCAGGAGACCATCCGCGCCGAACTCCCCGCCGGGTTCCAGAGGAGCGAGTTCCTCCTCCAGAAGGGCTTCCTGGACCGGATCGTGCCCCGCCCCCGCATGCGCGAGGAACTCGCCGCCCTCCTGGAATACCTCCTGTAGGGGCACGCGCTTGCGCGCCCCACGGGGGCCGGCCGTTCTTCCCGCGGCCGGCGGACGGGCGAACCGTGGCGAGGTGCGGCGCGGCTCGTTGGCGGGGGGGGGCCGGCCACCCCCTGCGGCGACGCCGGCTACGGGCCGTCCAGGATCGCCGCCAGCGCCGCCGCCGTGGTCACGGGTGCCCGGCAGGTGCCGCCGGAACAGACGTACGCCGCGGGTGCGCCCTCGACGGGCCCGTAATCGCGCAACCAGGGTGCGAGCCGCACCAGGGCCTCGCCCGCGGGCCCGGGAACCCGCGCCGCCACCACCACGCGCGGCAGGAACCGCCGGTCGATCTCCCGCCGGAGCGCGGCGAACCGCGGATCCGCGGGGTCGCCCGCGACGACGATCTCGCGCGTGGGCCCGAGGTCGAACTCGAGGGCCGCGAGCATGGCGGGGAAGGCGGCGGGGGTGGACTCGAGGCCGCCGGACCAGGCGCGCAGCACTCCGCGCCCCGCACCCTCCATCCCGGGATCGCCGAGGAGCCGTCCCAGGCGGAGCAGGAGGAGCGCCGCCGCGGAATTGCCCGACGGCACCGCCCAGTCCTCCGCCTCGCGGGTCCGCGCGATGAGGGGCTCGGCGTCGTGGGCCGTGGTCCAGAACGCCCCCGACTTCCCGTCGGCGAAGCGCTCCCGCATGGCCCCCGCGAGGGAGACCGCCGCCTCCAGCCGCCGCGGGTCGAAACCGGCCTCGTAGAGGTCGAGGAGCCCGAGGGCGAGCAGCGCGTGGTCCTCCAGCATGGCCGGGCCGGCGGCCTCGCCGTCGCACCACCGGCGGAGCAGGCGCCCCTCGGGGGACCGCAGCCTCGCGAGGCAGAAGTCCGCCGCCGCGGACGCCGCGTCCAGCATCCCCCGATCGTCGAGCAGGCGCCCGGCGCGGGCCAGCGCCGAGATCATGAGGCCGTTCCAGCCCGCCAGCACCTTGCCGTCCAGGTGCGGGCGCACGCGGGCGGCGCGGCGCGCCAGGAGCCGCGCGCGCATCCCCTCCAGGCGCGCGTCCAGGGCCGCCTCGGTAATGCCCGCCGCCGCGGCGATCTCCGCGCGGGTCCGCGCGTGGTGGAGGATGTTCGCCCCCGGGGGCGCCTCCTCCGCCTCGCCGCGGAAGTTGCCCTGTTCGCGTGCGGCCCAGGCCGTGAGCGCGAGGGGCGCGTCGGCGGGTCCGAGGACCTCGCGGAGTTCCGCCGTCGTCCAGAGGTAGAACTTCCCCTCGACTCCCTCCGAGTCCGCGTCCTCGGCGGCGTAGAACCCGCCATCGGGGTGCCGGAGATCCCGGACCGCGTAGGCGACGATGTCCCGCGCCACCCGTGCGAACCTCGCCTCACCGGTGAGCGCCGCCGCCTCGGCGTAGGCGGCGAGCAGCAGTGCCTCGTCGTACAGCATCTTCTCGAAGTGGGGGACGAGCCACTCCCCGTCGGTGCTGTAGCGGTGGAACCCGCCGCCGACGTGATCGTGGATGCCGCCGGCGGCCATGGCGTCCAGCGTCGCGATCGCCATCTCGCGCGCCTTGCCGTCGCCGGTCCGCGCGGCCTCCCTCAGGAGGAACGACAGGGCGTGGGCCCGCGGGAACTTCGGCTCCGGCGCGAAGCCGCCGCGCAGCGGATCGAAACGGCGGGCCATCTGGGCGACGCCCAGCGGCAGCGTCGCGGCGCCGGGCTCGCCGGGGGCGGGCAGGTGGGCTCCCTCGGCCACGGCCCGCGTGAAGTCCGCCCCCGCGGCGAGCACGTCCTCGCGCCGCGTGCGCCACGCCTCGTCGATCTTCCGCAGCACCGTGAGGAACCCCGGGCGCCCGTGGCGGTCCTCCGGCGGGAAGTAGGTCCCCAGGAAGAAGGGCCGCCCGTCCGGCGCCAGGAACGCCGAGAGCGGCCAGCCTCCGCCCTGGCCCATGGCCTGGAGCGCCGCCATGTACACGGCGTCCACGTCGGGCCGCTCCTCGCGATCCACCTTCACGGCGACGAAGTTCGCGTTCAGGAAGCGGGCGATCTCCGCGTTCTCGAAGGACTCCCGCTCCATCACGTGGCACCAGTGGCATGTCGAGTACCCGATGGAGAGGAAGACGGGACGGCCGGACTCCCGCGCCAGGGCGAACGCCTCGTCCCCCCAGGGGAACCAGTCCACGGGATTGCGGGCGTGCTGGAGGAGGTAGGGGCTCTTCTCGCGGGCGAGGCGGTTCTCCCGGGAGGGTGACCCGGCGGGGGTGGGGTTCACGGGCGGGTCTCCGGGGGGCGGCGGGGTCTCCTGCGCGGCCGCGAAGGCGCAGAGGGTGGCGGCGACGAGGGCGACGGCGGCGGGAGCGGGGGAGCGGCGGGCGGGGGAAGGGGACACCGGGCCCATGGTAGCCCGCGGCGGTCGGGCGCGTTCCGCTACTGCGACTCCAGGAACGCCGCGAACTCCGCCCGGAACGCCTCCGGCGAGGCGAACCGGAGCGCCTTCCACGCGGCGGCCGGAGGCCGGCCGGTGTAGACGTCGGCCAGGTAGGCGAGGAACCCCTCCCGCCGCTCCGGCCCCGCCCGCTGGAGGAGGAAGAACACCAGCGCGCCGGACACCTCGTAGGAGGCGTTGAGCGACGAGAGGCGCGTGGCGGCGAGCGTGTGGCGGAGGCGGACGACGAAGACCGGCTCCGCGCTCGCGCCGTAGAACGCGTCGCCGTGCTGGTCCGTGAAGCCGACGACATCGGGGAGCATCCGGTCCCCGTGGAGGCGGGCGGCGCAGTCCACGGATCGGACCGTCGGGTCGTCGAGGCGAACCTCCCGGCGATCCTCCTCGGAGATCTGGTCCTCCACGAAGCGCGCCATCCCCTCGACGATCCAGGTCCCCGGCTGCTTGCCCGCGCGGCCGGCGCCGGGACGGGCGGCCTTCCACCGCGACGCGAGGAAGTGGTGGGTCAGTTCGTGGGACAGGGTGTCCAGCATCCGGCGCCCGAGCAGGTCCCGGTCGTCCGACCCGGGCAGGAAGAACCGCGAGGCGTTGATGTTGGGATCGTAGTGGCCCACGCTCCACGGGATGGGGTAGCCCACGGCGCTCTGCTCCGCGCGGTAGTCCGCCTCCGTACGGTGGAGCCGGACCTCCATGCGATCGTAGTCGTCCCGCACGGGACGCACGTTCCCTGCGCCGAGGAGGCCCGTCAGGACCGTCGCCGTCCGCTCGGCGCGCCGCAGGCAGGCACCCACGTGGCCCGGGTCCGCCACGCGCGAGACGAAGAGCGTGTGGGGCGTCCGGAGCACGATGGTGTCCCGGTCCCAGGGGGGCCGGAGGAAGCCGCGCAGCACGGGGGAGTCGGGGGGGAGGAACTCGCCGCCCGCGGGGAGGATCTCCCTCGCCCAGCGGAGCCAGCGGCGCCCGCCGTCGGGGGCGTCCTTCCAGGGGAACGCCGGTGGAACCAGCGCGCGCGCCCGCTCCTCCACCGCGGCGGAGGCCGCCGCGTCCGCGGGGTCCCACGTGCCGTGGAGCAGGGCCGCGGCGACCTCCGGGTAGCCCTCCCGGGCGCACCAGATCACGGCCGCGTCCGTGGCGGCGCGGGCCCGCGCCTCGACGGCGGCGGCCTCCGCGGCGCGCGCGTCGCGTCGGGCGGCGTCGCGGACGCTCTCGCGCCGGCCCGTGAGCGGGCGTTCCAGCGCCGCCGCGCGCTCCGGCGCCATGCCGGCCCGGCGGGCGCGATCGAGGATCTCCCGGCAGAGCGTGACGTGCCCCTCCGCGGCGGCGACGCGGGCGAGGGCGTCGTACTCCAGCGCTTGCGTGAGCGCGAGCGCCCTCCGCCAGGCGTCCCACATGGCCGCCGCCGACCCGACCCGCCGGCAGCCCTCCGCCGTGAGGACGGCGGCCACCTCCGCCGCGGGGAACGTGCGCGGCGGAGCGCCCTGCACCGTGAGGGTCCAGGCATCCCCCTCCGCCGCCGGAGTTCCCGCGAGCACCGTCCCGTCCGCCAGCAGGATCCCGGTCCCCGCGGAGGGTGCCGGCGGAGGGCTCGGCGGGGCGTCGGGACCGCCCCGCAGCGCCGCCGGGAGGAACGCCGCGGTGCCGCCCGCGGAACCGTCCCGGAGGCACAGGAGGACGCCGTCGCGGAGCACCATCGCCACGCGGCCGTCCCCGACGGGGATGCAGGGGGTCACGGGGTCGAGATCGGGGAGGCACCAGATCACGCGCCGGGTGCGCCGATCGAACGCCCAGTTGCCCATGTAGACGACGTCGCCCGCCCGGGACCCCGCGGCAATCCTGGCTCCGCGCGGGAGTGCCCCGGCCTCCGCCAGCCGGATGTAGGCCCCCGTCCCCTGGACCTCGTGCAGCGCCCCGGCGGCGGAGAAGCCGTAGAGGTGGTCGCCGGCGACGACCGGCGTGATGTCCACGGGGGCGAGCAGGGGAGCCCCCCGATCGACGGGGAGGCGGAGAAGACCGAACACCGATCCGTCGGCCCCTTCGAACCCGGGTCGCGAGACGCAGTACACGTGGGCCGGCGAGGCCGCGTCGGAGGCGTGCAGGAGGGGCCAGGGCGCGGCACGGAGGGCGGGCGGCGCGATGCCGTGGACGGTCTCGGTCGTCGCGCCGGAGCCCAGATCGACCCGCTTCAGCACGAGCGTCTCCGGCGGCTCGAACCGGGGGCGATGGGTGATGGCGAGTTCCACCGCGTCGACGCCGCCGTCGTCGCGGGGCACGAGCGTCAGGGGACCGTGGAGGGTTCCCGTCCGGAACCGCTCCGCCGCGCGCCCGTTGATGACGTCGAGCGCCTCCAGTCCCTTCTCCGTCCGGACGAAGGCGACCCCGTCGAACACCGTGGGCGAGGCCGTGACCTCCGCCGCCCGGCGCACCCACGCCACCTTGAACCCGCCGCCGGAGTGGCGGAAGGCGCGCACGCCTCCCGAGTCCACCACGACGACGGTGCCCTGCCACGTCGCGAGGTGGGTGTTCGTCCCGGGGCCCAGCGGCTGCGTCCCCTGGGGCGAGCCGTCGGCGATGGAGAACGCGGCGAGTTCCCGCTTGCGGCCCTCGCCGGATGCCGTGAAGAGCACGCCTCCCCAGGTCACCGGTCCCGCTTCGAGGGGGCCCCGCAGGGTCGCCCGCCACGCCTCCACGGGCTCCCCCCGGAGGGGCTCCACGTCCACGGAGCCCCGGTGCCCCTCGTCGCCTCCGCGCTGGTTCCACTCCCGGTCACCGGCGTCGGGGGTGCCACCGGCCAGCGCCGATGCGCACAGGAGGAGGAGCGCCGGTGCCGCGACCAGGAGGCCGCGGGACGGGCGACGGGATTCGTGCCCCGGCGGTCGGCTCCCGCGGATCCCGCTCACGGGGGCGAGCGTAGCGGCCCGGCGCGTCGCGGGCAAGGCGGGAGACCCGGAACCGGCCACCCCGCCGGCTAGATCGCCGGCCGCGCGTGGGGCCCGGTGCTCACGGCCTTCGCGATGGCGTCGTAGGCGTCGAGGATCATCTTCGCCTTCACGGGCTTCGGGAGGAAGGGCACGCCCTTCGGGAGATTCGTGAGCTGGTCCCTGGGAGCGCTCGACATGAGCAGCACGCGGACGGCGGGGAAGCGCTCCTTGATCTGGTTCGCCAGGGAGATCCCGTCGATTCCCGGCATGTGGACGTCCGACAGGACGATGTCGAAGTGGCTCGTCACCAGCTGCTTGAGCGCGTCCTCCCCGGAGCCGCAGCAGTACACGCTCCAGCCCGCGGCGCGGAACTCCAGAGAGAGGGCGAATCCGAAGACCGCCGCATCGTCCACGACCATGATCCTGCGCTCCACCGGCATGGGCACCCTCCCCGACACGGGCCCTGCATGGCCCGCACTCTCGACACGGCCCATCCTAACCGCGTCCCCGCCGTTCGAGGAAGCCTGCGATGGGGACCCCCCCCGCGCCGGCGCCCCCCCTGCGACGGGCCGGAAAGGTGGCGCGCCGTCCCGCCGATTCATGTGACCATATGGTCACCTATGGCCACCGTCGCCGACCCCGCCCGGGCGGATCTCGTCGTGCGGGCGCTCGCGGATCCCACGCGGCGTCGCATCCTCGACGCCCTGCGCAGGGGGGAGTCCACCGTGGGGGAGATGGCGGACCGGTTCCCCATGACGCGTTTCGGCGTGCGCAAGCACCTGCTGGTGCTACGGGAGGCGGGGCTGGTCATCGTCACGGCGCGGGGGAGGGAGAGGCGGCTGCGCCTCAACCCGGCGCCGTTCCGCGCGCTGTACCGCCGCTGGGTCAGGCCGTTCGAGGAGCCCGCCTCGGACGCGCTGCTGCGGCTGCGCGCGCACGTGGAGCGCGGGCGAAGGGGGGCGGACGTGGGGGACGTGAAGCGGAACGGCTTCGGCGTGGCGGAGGTGGTGGCGGAGGTGCCCATTGCGGCGCCGCCGGACCGGGTCTGGCGCGCGCTCACCGAGGAGACCTCGGAGTGGTGGGACCCGGGCTTCTTCTCCTCGCCCCGCGCGAAGCGCATGGTGGTGGAGGCGCGCCTCGGCGGGCGCGTGTTCGAGGACTGGGGGGACGGAGAGGGACTCGTCTGGTACACGGTGATCGGGCTCGACCGGGGCCGCGTCCTCACGCTGTCCGGGGACCTCTGGCCGCAGAACGGCCCCGCCCGGCTCTACACCGAGTTCCGCCTCGAGGAGAAGGACGGCGGCACCGTGGTGCGGCTGCACGAGCACATCTTCGGGCAGGTGGGGGAGGACTCCGGTCCCTCCATGGAGAAGGGCTGGACCCATCTCCTCGGGAAGCGTCTCAAGCCCCACGTGGAGGGGTAGCCATGGGCCGTGAAGCGGCCCCCCTCAGGGCACGAGGACGACCGCGGTCAGCGTCACGGTGCGGGGGCCCGTCGCCTCGTCGAGGACGACCTCCACGACCTCCGCCTCCCAGAGGCGCTCCTCGATGTCCGCCAGCGGCGTCGCCGCAGGACGCAGGCCCGCGAGGGAGATCACCCGCGCGCCGGGCCGGATCCCCGCGGCATCCGCCGGGGACCCGGGCAGCACGGCGGCGACGACGCACGCGCCGTCCGCCATCCGGGCGCGGAGCCCGACGCCCCGGCGCGGGCCGAAGCGCACGGGGCCCTCCGCCGCACGGGAGAACCGGATGCGCCCGTTGCGCGCGTCCAGGGCCACCTCGAAGTGGCGGAGGATGCCCGCGCCGAGGAGGCTCCCGGAGCCGGAGCGCATCACGTTCGCGCCCTCGACGCGGTGGGAGCCGAGGAGCAGGGGGCTGGCGAGGCGCGCGAGCAGCGTGGGTCCCGTGTCGCCGGCGAGATTGGTGGAGGGGAACCAGGGAACGGGAGCCGCGACGAGGTCCTCCGCCGGGGGAAACTCGGGGAGGTAGAGCGCGCCGCTGAAGCCGGAGTCCACCAGCACGCGATGGCGGCGGGCCCCGATGCGCACATCGAGAAGCGGGGAGTAGCCGCCGGTGAGGGGCAGCACGCCCTCGCCGTCCGCGGGCGGGAGGGCCCCGCGGGAGAAGCGCACCTCGCGGGAGGGGTAGTCGAGGACGAGCAGCCCCTGCACGAAGGCGGGGAACCCGAGGACGCCGTCCAGCCGGAGCCCGGTGGTGGCCTCCACGGGCGCGAGATCGATGACCAGCGCGCCCACCTCGTGGAAGACCGCGTCTCCGGCCCGGATCCGGAGCCCTTCCATGGCGCGCTCGACCATGAGGGGGCGGCCGTCGGGGGCGCGGGCGCCGGCCCCGGCGGCGGGGCGCGTCCGGCCCGGCAGCGCGTCCGCGACGCGGGGTCCCACGAGCACGGCGCTGCATCCGGTGTCGAGGACGAAGGGGAACGGACCGGCGCCGTCGACGTGGACGTCCACGACGATGATGTCCTCCACGAAGCGGCAGGGGAGGACGACCTCCCGCCCCTCGGGCAGGTCGGTCACCGAGGGCTGGCGGTGGAGCGCTCCGGCGCAGCCCGCCGCCGGCGCGGCGAGGAGCGCCCCCAGGAGGAGGGCGGCGGCCCGGCGGCCGATGGGGAGACTCATGGCCCCATTGTCGGCTCTTGGTCGCGCCGCGGGACCGGGATACCGTGCGGGCGGGTCGCGGCGTACCTGCGGTCCACGGGAGGCTGCCCATGAAGGTCGACGTCGCGGTCCGGGACGGCGTGGGGGTGATCGCCCCCGCGGGGGAGATGGATCAGGCGAGCCTGCCGGCGTGCTCGCGCGAGGTGACGCGCCTTCTCGGGGAGGGCGTCTCCCGCCTGGTGTTCGACCTGGGCGGCGTGACGTTCATCGACTCCATGGGTTCCGCCTACCTGCTGATGACCTGCAAGCGGGCCCGCGAGGCGGGGGGAGACGTCGTGCTCGCCGCGATCCCCCGCATCGTGCAGAAGACCTTCGACGTCCTCGGCATGCTCGAGGTCTTCAAGGCGTTCGACTCCGCCGCAGCCGCGTCGGAGCACTTCAGGGCGCGCAGGTAGGACGCGGCGCGGGTCCCTACTTCGCCTCCACCTCCGCGGTCGCCTGCGCCCACAGGTCCGCGAGGGAACCGCTCCCGGGGTGGGCCTCCAGGCCCGCCGTGGCGAGTTTCACCGCCCGCTCCGGGCGCTCCGCGCGCAGGGCGGCGCCCGCGTAGAGCACCCAGTCCGCCTCGCTGCGGGCGGGGAAGTCCTTCTCCGCGTGGAGAGTGTCCACCACGCGCGCCGCTTCGCGCGGGAGCCCGAGGAGCCAGCAGGTCGCGACGGCCTCCGTCACGACGCGCTCCACCTCCGCGCCCACGTCCTCCGGCGACGGCGGCCCGGCCTCCCCCTTGCCGCCGAGCAGCGCGTCCCGCAGGGCCCGGATCGCCGCGAGGAACGCCTTCCCGTCCCCGGTGGTGGCGATGGCGATGCAGGCCGTCTCCAGGAGTACGGGGTCGGCCGTCCCGGATCGCGCAACCTCCCGCGCCGCCTCCCCCGCGCGGGCCGCGTTCGCCGCGCGGAGCGCCGCCGACGCCACCGCCGCCCACGCCCCGGGCGACGGAGCCGCGGCGACGGCCGCGTCCGCCGCCGCCACTGCCGCGAGCGCTCCGGCCTCCTCCTCCGGCGCGGCCGGAGCGCGGCCCGCGGGACCCGTGCCCCTCCAGGCGAGCCACGCCCGCGCCAGCGGGGCGCCCCGGTGGAAGGGATCGATCTCCAGGCAGAGGGAGAACTCGACGTCCCGCTCCGGCGGGGCGAGCCAGTCGGCGCAGTCCATGCGGCGGTCCAGGTCCACGGGATCGAGTGCGACGACCCGCCGCAGCAGGTCGGACGCGCGGGGCATGCCGTCGGGCAGGTGCGTGAAGAGGAACGCGGCGGCGAGCACGACTTCCGGGTCGTCGCCGCCCTTCGCCAGCGCGGCCTCGAGGTCCGCCTGCGTGAGATCCGGATCGCCCTCCGCCTTGATGCGGTGGCGCGCCCGCATCAGGAGTGCCGCCGGGGTGTCCACGGGGAGGAGCCGCGCGTGCAGCAGGGCCTCGTCGCGGAGGGAATCGAGTTCGGCGACCTTGAGGCAGCGGCGGACCGATTCGATGTCCCGGTCCCATGCCGGCGCCAGGTACGCCTTCGAGGAGCCGGGGGCGGCATCCCGGAGGGAGAGCCCCCAGAGCCCGTTCAGGTAGGCGCCGAGGCGCGCTCGGTACTTCCCCTCCGCGCCCTGCATGAGGAAGTGCAGCACCGCCCACGCCTGGGCGTAGTGGTCGAGGCCGAACTCGATGTCCCGGATGTTCGGGTCCGGGTGGCCCGCCATCATGAAGTCGTGCATCGGCAGGAGTCGGCCCCGCTCCGCCATCTCCAGGAACCAGACCAGCCGCTCCTCCTGCACGAGGCCCGTCACGATGCGGCCCCTGCTGTACCGGATGGCGCTGTAGTACTCCGCCAGCCCCTCGTTCACCCAGGCCGGCACCTTGACCTCGGGGCGCGCGAGGTGCAGCAGGAGGTGGGTGGCCTCGTGCAGCAGGGTCCTCATGCTGTTGTGCCGGTCGCGCCGATCGTGGAAGAGCACGAGTTCCTCCGCCCCGGGAGTGTGGACGAAGTAGCCCACCGTGTGCTCGCCGGGGTGGCCGCGGCCGCGGCTCCGGTACTCGTCGAACTCGGCCTTCGTGCGGAAGATGAGCACGGGGATCCGGCGCCGCACGGCGACCTTGAAGGACGACGTGAAGAAGGTGTAGTAGTCCTCCAGCGTGCGGACGTACGCGTCCAGATCCGTCTCCGCGAGGTTCGCCTCCACGGTGAAGTGCGTGGTGTTGCGCTTCCAGCGATCCTCCCAGGAGACGTGGGCCGTCGCCTTCTCCCGCCGCAGCCGCTCCGCCCTTTCCCGGGCCCTGCGCTGCGCCTCGACCTCCCGCGGCGGGACCCACTTTCCGCCCCAGCGCACCAGCCCCTGCGCCGCCAGGGCGCGTTCCCCGTCGTCGCGGGGCTCCGGGTCATGATCCCGGAAGAGCCGCACCTCCGCCACGCGCGCCGTCGGCAGGCGGAACCCGCCGGAGGGGAACTCCAGGTCCAGGTAGGCGGCCTCCCGCGCCCCGATGCGGCAGCGGAGCACGCGCCCGTCGTCGAGCTGCACCTCGTCCCGGCACTCGGCCGGGGTGAGTGGCGGCGGTCCGAAGACGTCCTGGGCGCGGAGGGCGGCGCTCCGCGCGGGGACCACGGCGGCGAGGAAGACGAGGGCGAGGGCGCGTCCCGCCCCCGCGCGACCGGCGGCGCGGGTGCCGCCGGACCGGCGTCGCGGCGGCGACAGGCGCTCCGCTCCCACGGGCATCCCCCCGGGCGGCACCCCGCTCCCCCTGTCCGCCGCCCCGCGGGAGTATAGCGCCGGGACCGCCTCCGCCCATGGGGCCGACTCGCGCGGCGGCGCCGGAATCCCGGCTCTTGCATCCCGCCGGGGGCTCTGCGAGACTCCCCGGCCATGCCATCCAGGAAGACGAAGGCGAAGCCCGCGCGCCGCGCCCCCCGCGGGGCGAGCCGGGGACCCATCCGTCGCATCGCCATCACGACCGGGGGAGGGGACGCCCCGGGCCTGAACGCGGTGATCCGCGCCGTGACCGTGAGCGCGCGTCAGCGGGGCTGGGAGTGCGTGGGCATCCGCGACGGGTACAGCGGGCTCATGACCCCGGAGGAGTACCCGCAGGGCGGGCTCATCCCCCTGGACCGCGCGGCGGTGAAGGGCATCACGCCGCGGGGCGGGACCATCCTCGGGACGACCAACCGCGGCAACCCGTTCTCCTATCCGGTGCAGCAGCCGGACGGCTCCTGGGTGGAGGTGAACCGCGGGCCGGAACTGGCGGCGGCGTTCCGGCGCGAGGGCATCGACGCCCTGGTCGCGCTGGGCGGGGACGGGTCGCTCCAGATCGCCCACCGCCTCGCGGAACTGGGCGTGCGCGTCGTCGGCGTCCCCAAGACCATCGACAACGACCTCGACCGGACGGTCATCACGTTCGGGTTCGACACGGCGGTCTCCTTCGCCACGGAGTGCGTGGACCGGCTCCACTCCACGGCGGAGTCCCACCGCAGGGTCATGGTCGTGGAGGTGATGGGGCGCTACGCCGGATGGATCGCGCTCAACACGGGCGTCTCCGGAGGAGCGCACGCCATCCTCATCCCCGAGATCCCGTACGAGATCGGGAAGGTGGCCGCGCGGCTGCAGGAGCGCTTCCGCGGCGTCGCCGGGTACGCCATCGTCGTGGCGGCGGAGGGCGCGAAGCCGGTGGGCGGCGGCGTCACCATCAAGGGCAAGTCCGTCGGCCAGGCGGAGCGGCTGGGGGGCATCGGCGAGCGCGTGGCGAAGGAACTCCAGGCGCTCACGGGGCACGAGGCCCGGCACGTCGTGCTCGGCCACCTGCTGCGCGGCGGCAGCCCCACGACGTTCGATCGGCTCATCTCCCTCCGCTTCGGGGCCGCGGCGGTGCGGGCCCTGGCGGACGGACACGAGGACGTGATGGTGGCCCTGGATCCCCCCACCGTCCGGCTGGTTCCTCTCGCCGAGGTCTCCGGACGGATGCGGGCGGTTCCGCTGGACTGCGACACGGTGCGCACGGCGCGGGATCTCGGGATCTCGTTCGGCGACTGAAACGGAGGAGGGACGGCATGAGGGCGGTCCTGGCGACGTTCGCGGTCGTGGCGCTGCTGGCGACGACGGCCGGCTGCCGTTCGGCGGAGGCCAAGGCACGCGCGCGGGAGGAGAAGCGCGCGGAGCACGAGGCACGCCTCGCGGAGCAGAACGCGCGCATGCGGGCGGCCATTCCCGCGGACTCGCCGCTGGCGAAGGTCGAGTTCGGCATGAGCGAGGGGGAGGTCGGTTCCCTCCTCGGCGTCCCCGACTCCCAGAGTTCCCACACCACGGGCAAGCAGTTCATCCCGTTCAACTTCGAGGCGAAGGACACGCTGCGCACCGTCTACTACTACAAGGGCGTCGGGCGCGTGGAGTTCTCCGCCGGATCCTGGGGCCAGCGCAACGGCGTCGTCGTCATGGAACACGACCCCTCGGAGCCGGGCTACCGCCGCCGGAAGTAGACGGCGCGTCGCCCGGGAGGTTCGGGGGCCGTACACTCTCGCCCCATGTCCCGCCTCCCCCTCCGCGGACGCGGCGCCGCGCTGGCGGCCCTGCTCGTGCTCTCGGGTGCCGCGGCGCTCCTGCACGAGACCGCGTGGTTCCGCCTCCTGGCGCCCGTCGTGGGGGTCGGCGCCGTCCCCGCGGCCGTCGTCGCCGCCGGGGCGCTGCTGGGGATGGCGGCGGGCGCGTGGATCGGGGGCCGGCTCGCCGACGCCGCCCGGCGCCCCTCGCGGCTCCTCGCGGGGGCGGAGGGCGTGGCGGCGCTGCTCGGCGTGCTCGTGCCCGCGGTGCTGCCGGCGCTGGCGGGTCTGCCCACGGGAGCCGCCCTCGTCGCGGCGACCGCCCTCCTCGCCATCGCCGCGCTCCCCTGGGGCGCCTCCGTCCCCGTGGCGGTGCGCCTGCTCGATCCCGGGGAGGGTCGCACCGGCGACGGCTTCCGCGCGCTCTACGCGTGGAACACCGCCGGCGCGCTCCTCGGGATCGCCGCGGCGGCGGTGTACGTGCTGGAGCGCGCGGGCAACGGCGGCACCGTCCTGCTGGCGTCGGCGATGCAGGCGGGCGCGGGGCTGGCGGTGCTGGCGGCGCCGCTGGACGGGGAACCGGTGTCACCACCGGCGGCGCCGCGGCCTCCCGCGGCGGAGGCGCCTCCCGCGCCGGGGGGCGTCCTGCTCCCCGGCCTGCTGTTCGCCGCCGCGCTGGCGGGGGCGGCCGGGGTCGGCGCGCAGGTCGCGTGGATGCGACGCCTCACGCCGGTCCTCCTGGCCACGTTCCAGGTGTTCGCCGCGGTGCTCGCCGTACACATCGGCGGGATGGCGGTCGGGGCGTGGCTCCTCGGCCCGCGGCGGGGACGGCGCCCCGTCGGCAGCATCGTCGCCCTCGCGGTGGTCGCCTGCGTCGCGACCGTCGCGACACCGTTCCTCCTGGGCGCGCTGGTGGCGGAGATCCGCCCCGCGTGGTGGGCGCGCCACGACGACCCGACGCACCGGATGGTCCTGCGGCTCGCGGTGACCGCGACGCTGGCGCTCCCGGGCATCCTCGCCGGCGCGGCGATACTCCCCTGGCTCGTCCGGCTGTCGGAAGGGGGCGCGTCGGGCGCCGGACGGCTGACCGGGCGGTTGCTCGCCGCCAACGCCGCCGGCGCCGCCGCGGGGGGACTCGCCACCGCTCTCTGGCTCGTCCCCGCGGCCGGCACGGCGGGATCGCTCGTGGCGTGGGGAGGGGCCACGCTGCTCGTCGCGGCGTGCGTCACCGGAGGGGCCCTGCGGCTCGTCCTCGCCCTGGCCGCGGGGGGCCTGGTCGTCCTTCCCTTCACGCGTCCGCTCGCCGACGTCGGAGGCACGGCCGCGGTGGGCGCCCTGTACATGCGCGTCGAGCGCCTCCCCGGCGAGTCCGTGACGGTGCTCGCGGCGGACGGCCGCAACGCGTCGGTGCTCGTCCGCGACACCGACGGCCGGCTCGAGTTCTGGATCGAGGGGAGCATCGAGGCCTCCAACGCGCCCACGGATCGCCTGCACCTCGGTCTCCTCGGGCACCTCCCGCTGGTGCTCTTCGAGGCGCGCGCCGCGCGACCGCCCCACGTGGTCCTCGTAGGGCTGGGCGCCGGGTACACCGCCGTGGCGGCGGAGCGCCACGGTCCGGCGAGCCTCACCATCTTCGAACTGGAGCCCGAGGTGGTCCGCGCGGCGGAGCGCTTCCGGACCCTGGGCGGCGGCGTGCCGCCCTCGGCGCGCGTGGTGTTCGGGGACGGGCGACGGGCGGTCCTGTCCGGCGACGGACCCATCGACGTCCTCTCCTCGGACCCCGTGCACCCGGCGCTCGCCGGCAGCGCGTTCCTCTACTCGGCGGAGTACTACAGGGGCGCCATGCGCCGGCTCTCCCCGGAGGGGGTCCTGGTGCAGTGGCTCCCCATGTACCAGCTGCACGTGGACGACTTCCGGCTGGCGCTCCGGACGTTCGCCCGCACCATCCCCTGCCCGTACGTCTTCCTCGCCGGACCCGACGCGCTGCTGGTGGGGAGCGCCACGCCGCTGCGGCTCCCGCTGGAGCGGCTGGAGAGGGCGGCCCGCTCCGAGGCCGCGGCGGGCCTGCGCGCGCAGGGGCTCGCCGGCGCGGGGGCGCTGCTCTCCCTGCTGGCCCTCGACCCCGAGGGCTGCCGCGCCGTCGCCGGCGACGGGGAACTCAACACCGATGACCGGCTGCTGCTGGAGTTCCGGAGCGGGCGCCGCGAGGTGGGGAACGAGCCCGCCGCCTACGAACTCCTCCGCTCCCGGCCCGTGGACCCCCGGACCCTGCTCGACGGACCCGCGGACGACCGGTTCGACGCGGATCTCGCGGAGGCGGAGCGGGTGCTGGCCGCCATGGCGGCCTGGGTCCGCGGCGACCTGGGCATGGCGGTCCGGCGGTTCGCCGGCCTGGCCGCGCGCCCCGACGCGTCGGAACTCGTGCGGCGGATGCGCGACGAGGCGGAGGTGGAGCGGGCCTGGGAACTGGTGGAGGGCGGGGAGATGGAGGCCGCGGCCCTGCTGGCGCGGGGGCTCGCCGCGCGCGCCGGCACGGAGAGCGTGCACCGGCTGGACGCGGCGGAGGTTCTCCTGCGCGTCGGGGCCGTCGAGGAGGCGAGGGCCGTCGCACGGCCCCTCGCGGAGGGTCCCGGTCTCCCGCGGGCCCGGCGGCTGGCCCGGTGATGGCGCCCCGTTCCCGTCCGGCCGCGTCGAGCGCGCTGCCCCTCGCGCTGGCGGCGGCGCTTCTCGCGGCGTGCGACTCCTCCGCGGGGACCCCGCAGGGCGGCCCGGAGGACGACGGAGCAGCGCTCTCCGCCGTGCCCTACCTCGGCTCCCGCCGGGTCCCGGAGGAGGAGGCGGGGAAGCGCGGGGTCACGATCCACGATTCCGCGCGCGCGTTCCCCGGGGTCACCACGTGGTTCGGCCACGCGCGTCCCCTCGTGCAGTTCCTGGACATGAAGGGAACGGTCCTCCACACCATCGACGTCCCCGGATTCTCGGGATCGTCGGTCGTGCCCTTCTCGCGGGACGAACTCCTCCTCGTGGGACGGCCCTGGCTGCTTCGCGTGCGCTGGAACGGGGACGTCGTGTGGCGCTCGCCGGAGGACGACTACCACCACGCCGCGCACCTGGCGGCGGACGGGACGATCTACGCGCTGCGGAACGCCGTCCGCCGGCTGCGGCTCGGGGGACGGATGGTCCCGGTGCGGACGGACCTCGTGCAGGTGTTCCGCCCCGACGGGAGCCGCGGCGCGGCCATCGAGATCCTCCCCCTGGTGCGCCCGCTCGTGCCGCAGGCGGCGTGGAACCGGCTCGCGGAGGCCGCCGCCCGCGGCGGCCCCGTGAACACCGACTGGGAGTCCCCGTCCGACATCCTGCACACGAACTGGGTCGTGCTCGTGGAGCGGGACCTGGGGCCCATCCCGAAGGGCAGCCTGCTGATCTGCGTGCGCAACCTCGACCTCATCCTCGCGACGGACCCCGCCGGGTCGCGGCTCCTGTGGCGATGGGGACCCGGTGTGCTGGAGCGGCCGCACGACCCGGTGGTCATGGACAACGGCCACATCATGATCTTCGACAACCGGCCCTCGACGGGCCGGTCCCGCGTCGTGGAGGTGGACCCCGCCTCCGGCGCCATCGCGTGGGACTCCGACGGCACCGGCGTGATGTTCCATTCGAGGATGCGGGGCCACGCCCAGCCGCTCCCCAACGGCAACGTGGTCGTGTCCGAGTCCGACAACGGGCGGATCCTCGAGATGACGCGCGCGGGGGAGATCGTCTGGGAGTTCTGGAGCACGCTGGAGCCGACGCCCGGCACGTGGCAGGCGAAGACGAACCGGGAGCGCCTCCTCTTCCAGCGTTCCCTGCGCTACTGGCCGGAGAACGCGGTGCACGGGGAACTCGCCCGCCTGGCCGCGGCCGCCGCGGGCGCGGGAGGACCGGGGAAGTAGCGGCCCCCCGCGAACCCGACGACGACATTCCCGGAATGATGCGTGCGAGTTCGGCGGCGTGCTACCGCCGCCGCTCCCGTTTCCCGCGTCCGGCGCGCCCGGGGCGGTAGCCCGGCCCCGGGGGGCGGGGCCCGGGGACCGCGGGCATCTCCGACGCGTGCGTGTGGTCGTGGAAGTCGCGCGTCGCGCGCGCCCGGCGCCGGAGGAGCGCCTCCCGCGGCGGCCGCGCGGGGATGAGCGCGTCGCACCCGCCGCCCATGAGGTCGGTGCGCCCCGCCCGCTGGAGCGCCTCGCGCACCTCGAACCAGTTCTCGGGCTTGAAGAACTGGAGGAGCGCGCGCTGCAGGCGCCGGTCCCGCATGCCGCGGGCGACGGGCATCTCCTTCCCCGTCTCCGGGTCGCGGCCCGTGTAGTACATCGCGGTGGCCAGGTCGTGGGGAGCGGGGATGAAGTCCTGCACCTGGTCGGGCCGGTAGCCGTGGCGCTTGAGGAACACCGCCAGGTCGATCATCGCGTTCAGGTCGGATCCGGGGTGGCTGGAGATGAAGTAGGGGACGAGGTGCTGGTCCTTGCCCGCCTTCCGGCTCCCCTCCTCGAACTGCTCCGCGAACTCCTCGAAGGTGTGGTGGCGCGGCTTCTTCATCTTCTCGAGGACGCCCGCGTCGACGTGCTCGGGGGCCACCTTCAGCCGGCCGCTCACGTGGTGGGCCGTGAGCTCCGCCATGTACTCCGGGGACCGCCGCGCGAGGTCCATCCGGATGCCCGACGCGACGAACACCTTGCGGATGCCGGGGACCGCGCGCGCGGAGCGCATCAGGTCCACCAGCGGCCCGTGGTCGGTCCCCAGCAGCTTGCACACGACGGGATGCACGCAGGAGGCGCGCCGGCAGATGGCCTCCACGTCCGGGCGCGTGCAGCGCATCCGGTACATGTTCGCCGTGGGACCGCCGATGTCGCTCACGACCCCCTTGAAGTCGGGGTCCGCCGCCATGGTGCGCAGTTCGCCGAGCACGCTCTCCCTGGAGCGGGACTGGATGGTGCGCCCCTGGTGCGCGGTGATGGAGCAGAACGTGCAGCCGCCGAAGCAGCCCCGCATGATCGTCACCGAATCGCGGATCATCTCGTACGCGGGGATGGGCGCGGCGTACGAGGGATGGGCCCGACGCGTGTACGGCAGACCGTAGTAGTGGTCCATCGCGTCGCCGCTGACGGGGAGACGCGGAGGCGTGACGACGACGGTGCGCGCCCCGTGGCGCTGCACCACGGTCCGCGCGTTGAACGGGCTGTTCTCGCGGTGGGCGAGCCGCGCCATCTCGAGGAAGGCGTCCTTCGACGCGCAGACCTCCTCGAAGGACGGGAGGGGGATCACGTCGTCCCCCGCGGGCACCGCCTCCGATGCGCCCGCCGCCCACGCCACGCCGCGCAGTCCGCGGCAGTCGCGAGGGGTGCCTCCCGCGGCGAGCAGGCGGGCGATCTCCACGATGGACTCCTCGCCCATCCCGTACACGAGGAGGTCCGCCTTGGAGTCGAGGAGGATGGACGGGCGCACGCGGTCCGACCAGTAGTCGTAGTGGGCGAGGCGGCGGAGGCTCGCCTCCACGCCGCCCGCGATCACGGGGACTCCGGCGTAGGCCTCGCGGGCGCGCTGGCAGTACGGGATCGTCGCGCGGTCCGGCCGAAGCCCGATGGCACCGCCCGGCGAGTACGCGTCGTCGTTGCGCACCTTCCGGTTGGCGGTGTAGTGGTTGATCATCGAGTCCATGTTGCCCGCGGAGATCCCGAAGAAGAGCCGCGGCCGCCCGAACGTGCGCCACGGCTCCGCGCTCCGCCAGTCGGGCTGCGAGAGGATCGCGACGCGGAAGCCCTCGTGCTCCAGCACGCGCCCGAGGAGCGCCATGGCGAAGGAGTAGTGATCCACGTACGCGTCGCCGGTGACGAACACCACGTCCACGGCGTCCCAGCCCCGCGCCTCCATCTCGGCGCGCGTCGTGGGGAGGAATCGAGGTTCCGCGGGGGCCGGCGCGGCGGGGGAGGGGGTCATCGCGCGAGCGATGGTAGCACCGGGGCTGGCGCGAGCGGGGTTGTGGAACCGAGGCGCGGCAGCTGTGGGGCGAGGCCTGCAGCGCCCGCCGGCGTCCTCCGCGGCGCCCGCACGTCCGTGGGCGGATCGCGCCGCCCACGCAGCCTCACCCGTAGATCTCCTTGAAGAGCTCCTCGGCGAGGTCCGCGTCGAGTTCCTTCAGCGTCTTGTACTCCTCGAACGCGGCGTAGCGATCCGCCATCGCGACATGGATGCGCCCGAGCTCGAGGTGGGCCTCCGCCAGATCGGGCTGGAGTTCGAGCGCGTGGCGCAGCGAGATCATCGCCTCGGGATAGTTCTTCTGCGCCGCGAGGGTGCTGCCGAGGTTCTGGTGGGCCCGGGCGTGGGAGGGGAGTACGCGCACGGCCTCCATGAGCGACTTGATGGACTCCTCCATGAGGCCGAGGCGGCGGAACGCCGCGCCGAGGTTCACGAACGCCTCCGCGTAGCGCGGGAAGTTCTTCACGGCGGCCACGTAGTACTCGACGGACTCCTTGTCCCGGCCCAGCGCCGACAGCGCGTTGGCGAGGCTGTGGAGGGAGTGGGCATCGCCGGGCTGGATCCGGACCGCCTCGCGGAACGCGGCGAGCGCCTCCTCCTTGTGCCCCGCCTCCCGGTGGAGGATCCCGAGCTGTGCCCAGGCGTCGCCGCGCTCGGGGTCGAGGGCGACGACGCGCTGGAAGTGGACGGCGGCCACCGCGTCCTCGCCGGTGCGCCGCGTCGCCATGCCCAGCCGGAAGTGGGACTCGGCGTCCTCCGGTCGCAGGCGCGCGGCGGCGGCGTACGCCTCCATCGCCTCCTTGGCGCGGCCCAGCTTCTCGAGGACCTCGCCGAGGTTGCGCTGCGTCTGCGCGTCGTCGGGCTTGCGACGCAGCACCTCCTGGAACGCCCGCGCCGCGTCCTGGAGACGGCCCAGGTCCCGGTTCGCCAGTCCGAGGCCCGCCTGCGCGGTGACGAAGTCGGGGTCGAGGCGCACGGCGTGCGCGTACTCCTCCGACGCCTCCTGCGCGCGTCCCAGGTCGAGCAGCAGTTCGGCGAGGTGGAGGTGGGCGACGGGGTCCTCGGGATCCCGGCGGATGGCCTCGCCGAAGGACTCCATGGCGCTCATGGCCCTGCCGAGACGCGCCTGCGCGATGCCGACCTGGAGGTGGAGGCGGGGGAAGTCCGGGTCGAGGCTCTGCACCATGCGGAACGAGTCCACGGCGCGGCCGTGGTCCGCCAGTTCCAGGTAGCCGACGCCCATGTGGTAGTGGACGTCCGGCGACTCGGGGCGGAGCCGCACCAGCCGCTTGAAGGTCTCCATGGAGTCGGCCCTGCGGCCGGTGCGCGCGCAGGCGATCCCGAGGACCAGCAGGATGCCGTCCTCCTCGGGAGCGAGTCCCGCCGCGCGCTGCAGCGCCGCGACGGCGTCCTCGAGCTTCCCGAGGCGCCGGAAGACCTCCCCCAGGAGGAACCACGCCATGGCGTCGTCGGGATTCGCGGCCGTCGCCGCCGTCAGCGCCTCCCGCGCGGCCTCCACGTCCCCGCGCAGCAGGCGCGCGAGCGGGGTGACGTGGATGTCCGCGGGGGCGGGGGCGAGGGGTCTCCACGGGGTCGGCGGCTTCGTGGAGGCGATCTGCCGCAGGACCGGGGCGGCGGGCACGGCCCAGCGCGCGATCTCCGGGCCGCGGCCCACGGCGCACGCGACGGCCGCGACCTCCCCGCTGGAACGGACCACCGGGCACCCGCTGCTCTCCGACGGCCAGACGCCGGCGAGCGTGTGTACCGGACCGAGCGTGGGCACCTGGCGGAGGGGGCCGACCTCCACCTCGGAGAGTCCCCCCCGCTGGCCCAGCGGGGAGCCGACGAGGAGGACGCGCTCGCCGGAGTGGAGGGGCCGCGCCGTGAGGGCCAGGGGTCGGAGGACGCCGGCGGGGATCTCCGAGCGCACCACGGCGACACCGGTGCGGGGATCCTCGGAGAAGATGGCCGTGACGGCGAAGTCCGCCCCGCCGCCGAGGCGGCACCGCACGGACGCGGCGCCCACGAGCAGCGAGCGGGCCGTCAGCACCCGCCCGTCCCCGAGGAAGAAGCCGGTCTCCCGCGCGGTGACGGTGCCGGAGGCATCCCACGCCTCCACGGCCACCACGGAGGACCGGACGACGGACCCGTGGAGCGCGAGTTCCGCGGGCGACCGCGAGGCGGCCGGGCGGGTCGCCGTCGTCACGAAGCCCCCGCGGAGAGGTTCCGCGGCGCGTGGACCCGGCGCGGTCGGTGCGTGGTGGGAGGCATCCCGTACTCCAGTCCCGGGCCCTGCCCCGGGTCGTGACGGCGCTCGGCGGGCATCCTACACGCCCGCGCCGGATCCGACGCAAGCCCCAGTCGCCGGCGGGGCGGGCGGGCCCCGCGGGTCACCGGCGGGGAGCCGGGCACGATCCGGCGTCGCGACCCCTCCGGCGCGCCACCGCGTCGTAGGCCCCGTCGGCCCACGGGCGGGGGACGAGCAGGAGGAGCAGACCCGCCAGCGCGTGGAGCGGCCCCCGGCGGCGCAGGATGCGGGCCACGGCCCGGGAGCGGGACAGCAGCCGCCCGTCGGGCGTGAGCACGAGGACGCTGTCCGGAAGCGCCGAAGGGTCCCGGCCCTCCAGCGCCGCCAGACCCTCCGGCGTGGAGCGGCCCACGGGCCGCAGCCGCCGGCCCCCGGGATCCCCGGCGGCGATGCGCGCCGCGTGGGATCGGCACATCCCGCAGGCGTCGTCGTACAGGACGAGATCGGGCCCGCTGGCCATGGCGTCCCACCCTACCCGGGCGGCGGCGCCGGCGGACCCGGGCGACGGGGGGGCGGGCGGGCCGACCGGGCGGTCCCGGCCCCCGCGGCGGGCCGCCGCTCCCGGTGTTCCTGCTACGATCCCGCCCATGTTCAACCCCCAGGCCGCACTGCTCAGCCACGTGCTCGCCGCCCGTGCCGCGGAGGTCGCGGCGGACCCGTCGAAGGCGGAACCGTGGGCCGAGGCCCGGGCCGCCCTCGCAGCCGTCCGGGACGTCGACGCCGACGTCGTCGCCGCGGTGGAAGCGAGGGACGGGGCGGCGCTCGCCGCCATCGTCGAGCAGTGGACCTCCGGTGCGCGGCCGCTCCCGGAGCACGACCGCGACGTCCTCAAGCGCGCCATGCGCGCCTTCCGCAAGAGGCTCAACCTCACGCTGCTGGACGCCGAGTCCTCCGTGGGGGGCGGCCCCATGAGCGGCGGGCGATCCTCGGACATCCGCGGCGTCACGGCGCCCTCGGTCTACCCCCGCGCCATCTGGCTCGAACTGGCGCGGCGGGGCCGCCTCGTGAACGCCGGGCAGGGCGTGTTCGAACTGCCGCCCGGGCAGTAGCGCGCGCACCGCTCCATGGCGGGCCTCCTCCCTGAAGTGCCCGACGCCGACACGTATCGCGTCCTCCACCCGAGGGTCGACGCGTGGCTCCCCGCCGCGGCCGCCGTGGCGGCGCGCCATCGGCTGCCCGCGCCGGGCGCGAGCGACTGGCTGCACGGCTCGGAACTGGTGTTCGGCGCCGGTCCGCACGCGGTACTCAAGATCTCCTGCCCGCTCTATCGGCAGCAGCACGACGCCGAGCGCCGGTTCCTCGAGGCCGTCACGTCCGCTCCCGGAGTCGGCGCCCCGGTGCTCCGCGCGACGGGGGAGATCGAGGGATGGCCCTACCTCGTCCTGTCGCGCGTTCCGGGGAGGCCGCTGAAGCGGGCCTGGCCCGAGGTCCCCGAGGCCCACCGGGAGCGCATCGCCGAGGACATCGGCCATCGCCTCGCCCTCATCCACGCGCTCCCCTTCCGGGACCTGGAGGACGTGTACCTCCCGTGGGCGGAGTTCCTCCCCCGTCAGGTCGCCAACGCGGTCGCGCGCCACCGCAGGTTCGGCGTCCCGGAGGGGATCCTGGAGCGCATCCCGGCGACCATCGCGGCGGGCGGCCCGCACCCGAGGATCGGAGTCCCGGCGGTGCCCATCCACGCGGACCTCACGGACGAGAACGTGCATCTCGTGCGCGAACGGGGGCGATGGCGCGTCGCCGGCATCCTCGACTTCGGCGACGCCATGGTGGGGGACCCGGAGTACGACCTCATGGTGCCCGGGGTCTTCGTCGCCGCGGGGAACCGAGCGCTGCTGCGGGCGATCTTCCGGGGAGCCGGTCGGGTCGCCGACGTCCACGATGCCGGCCTGCCCCGACGGCTGATGGCGTGGATGCTCCTCCACCGCTTCGGCACCATCACGCCATGGGTGGGGAGGGGCCCGGGGCCCGCCAGGGCGACGCTGGAGGACGTGACGGCGGCGCTGTGGGACCCGCGGGAGGAACTCCCCTCCGGCACGCCCCCGGCGGGAGGCGCGGCAGGCCGCGCTCCCGGCTCCCGAGGCGGGGCGGCGCACCCGCTGCTACAATCGTCACAACGGAAGGAGGCGACCCCCATGGCGACCACGAGGAGCCGCACCGCCCGACCCGTGAAGACGGGGCCGAAGCCGGCGAAGCCGGCGCGGTCCGCAGGGTCGGCGAAGCCCCCCGCATCGCGGATGACGCTGGCGGAGGCGATGCGAGCGCTGGAGGAGGCGGGCACCGCGCAGAACCGCAAGGTCTACGCGCGCCACGGCGGGGCCGACCCCATGTTCGGCGTCAGCTTCGCGTTCCTGAAGACGCTGTCGAAGCGGATCGGCGTGGACCATGAACTGGCGCTGGCGCTCTGGGAGACGGGCAACCTCGATGCGAGGAACCTCGCCGCGAAGGTCGTCGACCCGGCGCGGATGACCTCCTCCGACCTCGACCGGTGGGCCCGGGAGAACTGCGCGCGCATGTGTGGGCTCTACGTGGCGGCGGTCGCCGGGGAGGGTCCCCATGCCGCGGCGAAGGCGGCCCGCTGGCCGCACGCGAAGGACGAGACGACCCGTCGCACCGGGTGGGGTCTCGTCGCGCACATGGCGGCCCGCGACGAGTCGACGCCGGACGGCTGGTTCGCGGAACGTCTGGAGGCGATCGAGCGCACCATCCACGGGGCGCCGAACTTCGAGCGCGAGATGATGAACCAGGCGGTCATCACCATCGGCGGTCGCAACGCCGCGCTGCGGCGCGCCGCCGTCGCCGCCGCCCGTCGCATCGGGAAGGTGGAGGTGGACCACGGCGACACCTCCTGCAAGACCCCCGAGGCGGTGCCCTACATCGAGAAGATGTGGGCCCACGCGGAGGCGAAGCGTTTCGACTCCCCCTCCGCGCAGGAGCGGGCGAGGGAGTCGCCGCGCACGCGCTGCTGACCCGGTGGCACGCGCGGCGCCGGTGCCGTCCCGGGGGAGAGCGCCATGAGCGCGCCGGCCGCCCGCCTCGCCGCCGGCGGGGTCGTGATCCTCGACGGCGCCACGGGGACGGAACTCCAGCGGCGGGGCGTGCCCATGCACGAGGTCGCCTGGAGCGCGACGGCCCTCGCGACCCACCCGTCGATCGTCCGCGAGGTCCACGCCGACTACATCCGCGCCGGCGCCGACGTGATCGTCGCCAACAGTTTCGCGGCGAACCGGGCCCTGCTGGAGCAGGCCGGGCTGGGGGACCGCGTGCGGGAGTTCAACCTCGCCGCGGCCCGCCTCGCGCGGGAGGCGCGAGCGGAGGCGGCCGGCGCACGCGCGGTGGCCATCGCCGGATCCATCAACCTGTGGGACCGCCCCGCGGGGCCGGAGGCGGCGGGGGCCGTCGTCGCGGAGCAGGCGGACCTCCTGGCGGAGGGCGGGGTGGACCTCATCGCCCTGGAACTGATGGAGTCCGTGGAGGAGACGGCCGCCGCCCTCGAAGCGGCCCGGGGGACCGGCCTCCCGGTGTGGGTGGGAGTGAGCGTGCGGCGCGCGCCGGACGGCGCCCCCGTCCTCCTGCGCGACGGGGAGACCCTCGACGCGGCGGTCGCAGCGTGGCTTCCCCTGGGACCGGCCGCCCTCCTCGTCATGCATTCCCTTCCCGACGACGTCGCGCCGGCGCTGGACGTCCTGGGGGCGCGGTGGAAGGGCCCCCTGGGCGCGTACGCCCACATGGGGGCGTTCGCGAGGCCCCACTGGCGATGGGTGGACGTCCTCCCGCCGTCGGACTACGCCGACCGGGCGGAGGAGTGGGTGGAGCAGGGCGCCTCCATCGTCGGCGCCTGCTGCGGCTCCGGGCCGGACACCATCGCCGCGCTGGCGGAGCGATTCGGGAACGCGGCCCGCGGGGGCGCGGGGAGGGGCTGACGGACGGGAACCGGCCGGCCCGCGGCGCGTCCTACCGGACCGGGGTCAGGTCGAAGGGACCCGCGGCCGTCTCCAGGAAGAGCGCGCCCTCGAACGCGTCGCCGCCGCTCACGTGGGGGAGACCGCCGGGGACGCTGATGAACGAACCGGCGCGGACCCGGCGCTCGACGCCGTCGACCTCGTAGACGTAGGCCCCCTTGAGCACGAGGATGCGCACTTCGTGCGCGTGCGTGTGGAGCGGGTTCCGGAGCCCGGGGGCGAACTTGGTGAAGGTCCCGTAGGCGCCCGCCTGCGGGTCCCCCCAGAGCGCCGCCTTCGAGACTCCCGGGACGACCTCCAGGTAGGTCGCGTCCTCGGCGGCGATGACGAGCGCGCCGCCCCCTTCACGCCGCCCCGACCCGCCCGGCGCCGCACAACCCGCCGCCAGCGCCGCCAGTGCCGCCAACGCCACGCCACGGACCCACGGACGTGCCATGCCTCCCCCCCTTGTCGTTCCTCTCCGTTCCTCGGACCCCCGTCCCCGGTCAGGCGAGGTCGAACCGATCGAGATCCATCACCTTGCTCCACGCCGCCACGAAGTCGGCCACGAACTTCCTCTGCGAGTCCTTGCAGGCGTAGACCTCAGCGAGGGACCGGAGCTGGGAGTTCGAGCCGAACACGAGGTCGACGCGGGTCCCGGTCCAGCGGACCTTGCCCGTGCCCCGCTCCCTGCCCTCGAACACGCCCTCGACCGCGGCCGACCGCTGCCACTCCGTGCCCAGGTCCAGCAGGTTCACGAAGAAGTCGTTGGTGAGCGTCCCG
>CAZSIX010000023.1:0-56425 GCA_964607145.1 uncultured Planctomycetota bacterium
GATCCCCGCGCCCGGGAGACCGCCGAGGACGCCCTCGCCGCGCTCGCGGCCGCCTCGGACGGCGCCGCGGCGGCGCTGCTGGCGGGCGCCCTCGCGGACCCCGCGCCGGGGGTCCGGGCGGCGGCCCTGGAGGCCGCCGCGGTGCGCAAGGCGGAGGGAGTGGCGACGGTCCTCGACGCGGCGGTGGGGGACGTGGACCCGGGCGTCCGGGGGACCGCCGCGGAACGCCTCGCCGTCGCCGACGCGGAGAAGTTCCTGGCCCGCTTCCCGGCCCTCGCCGCGGACGGGGACTGGGGCGTGCGGGTGCGGGCCTGCCGCGCCGCCGCGGGACTGCGCGCGGCACCCCCGGTGCCCGGACTGGCGGCGCTGCTGGCGGACCGGCGGCTCCGCGTGCGGGATGCGGCCCACGACGCGCTCCGCGCGCTGTCGGGACTCGACCTCCCGCAGGAGGAGGCGGAGTGGCTCCGGTGGTGGGAGGGGGCGCACGAGGCGTGGCGCCCGACCTCCCGCCGCCTCCGGGACGCCGCGCGGGAGAGCACCGCGCTCTGGCACGGCCTCGGGTTCCGCTCCGACGGCGTCCTGTTCGTCGTCGACCTGTCGGGGTCCATGGGGGAGCCGCTCTCGGCCACCGACCGGAGGTCCCGCGCGGAGGTGGCGCGGGCGGAGGTCTCCCGGACCCTCAACGCGCTGCGGGACGGAACGCACGCGGACGTGATGGCGTTCACGCTGGAGCCGGACCGCTGCCTGGGCCGCCTCCAGCCGCTGACGGACGAACTCCGCCGCCGCATGGACGCGTGGTTCGCCCGGCGGGAGGTGGGCCGTCGCGGGGACCTCGGCGCGGCGCTGCTGGGCGCCCTGGCGGACGGCGACGCGGACACGGTCCTCCTGCTCTCCGACGGGGCGCCGTCCACGGGGGAGTTCCTGTTCCGGGAGCGCATCCTGCCCCGGGTGCGCCAGGCGCTGCGGATGCGCCCCGTGGCGGTGCGCTGCGTCGCCTTCGGCGGCCGACCCGCGGACCGGCAGTTCCTCCGGGACGTCGCCGAACTGTCCGGCGGCGGGTACCTGGAGCGGTGATCGGAGTCCCGCTTGACGCGGGCTTCCCCGGCGGGTTAGGGTGCCGCCGTCAACGATGACCGAAGCCCTTCCGACGGGAGCGCGGGCCGCGGGTCTCCACCCTGGAGACCGGCGGCCCGTTCCGTTTTCCGGCGGACGTGGCGGCGGTGGACCCGGTCCCGCCGCGGGAGACCGCGGCGCCGAAAGGAGGGAGTGCCCATGTTCCGTGGCCGCGTGAAGTGGTTCTCCGACCAGAAGGGGTTCGGCTTCATCCAGCGGGAGGACGGTCCCGACGTCTTCTGCCACTTCAGCGCCATCCAGTCGGAGGGGTTCAAGACCCTCCAGGAGGGCCAGGAGGTGGACTTCGAGGTGGAACAGGGGGAGAAGGGTGCCCGCGCCTCCTACGTGATGCCGCTGGAGGCGTAACCTCCCTCCGCCGGGGGGCCCCCGGGCGACCGGCGGCCCCCCCCGCCGCTCCAGCCGGAGCCCCGTGTCGACCGATGATCCGGGGGTGCGCTACCTCTTCCTGAAGTTCACCATCGTCCTCGTGGAGCTCACGGGCGCCCTGGCGCTCCTGGCGGGCATCGTCCTCGTGGGCATGGCGTTCCACTCCATGGACGGGGACGGCGCGTTCCGCGGGGCCAAGTTGCTCCTGCCCGACGGCCGCGCCGTGGCCCTGGCGGACTGGCCCGTGGTGCGCGTCCTCACCCTGGCCCCGGGAGTGGGCGCCGTCCTGCTCGGGATCCTCATGCTGGGCGTGGGGCAACTCTGCGAGGTCGCCCTCAACGTGGAGACGCTGCTCCGGAAGGGTCCGCCGGCGAAGAAGTAGGCGCGGCCGCTACACGGGCAGGCCCGTGATGACCGCCTCCACCACGACGCGATCCCCCACGTAGGCGCGGCACTGGAAGACGGAGCGGCGCGGGCGGATCTCCTCCACGGCGACCACCAGGATCAGTCGGTCCCCCGGCACGACGGTCCCCCGGAACTTCACGCCGTCGACGCCGCCGAACCCGAAGAACCGCGGGTCATCGCGGAAGGCGGTCTTGTAGTAGAAGGAGCACAGTTGCGCCAGGGCCTCCAGGGAGAGGACCCCGGGGAGGAGGGGCCGTCCCGGGATGTGGCCCCGCACCCAGAACTCGTCCGCGCGGATGTCCCGCGAGCCCACGGCGAGGCCCCGATCGAGATCCACCAGGTGGACGCGGTCGAGGAAGGCCATCTCGTCCCGCTGGGGGATGACCGCCTCCACGGCGGCCCGATCGAAGGCCGTCCGGGAGAGGTCCACGGTCGCCAGATCGATGAGGGGAGCGGAGGGCACGGCCGCATTCTCGGCGCGTCCGACGCCGGAGTCACGGGAAAGGTCCGCGCCCTCCGGCGGACGTGGTTCCCGACAGCACCCGGGCGAGGGCCCGTGCAAGAATCACTGCTACATTCGGGCGGCTTCGGCGCCCGCTGGCTTCGTTGCGCGTCGCCTGTGGCTCTGGAGGGGCCACGCGCTTCTCGCGCCTTGCCACCGGCCGCCTCGCTCGCCCTCGGTGTGACGCATTGATTCTCGCACGAACCCTTATGCTTGCGCCCCCCCGTGCAGGCGGGGGATCGGGAGGCCCCATGACCGTGCGCGCGTTCGCCCTCGCCGGGCTCGTCGCCCTCGCCGCCCTCGGACCCCCTGCCGTCGCGGAGAACCCGCTGGCGCCGCCCAAGGGGGGGGTGTTCCCGGAGGTGAAGGACGCCTCCGACGACGAGGCGAAGGCCGCGCTGGCGGCCGTGGACAAGGCGCTGAAGGGCAGCGAGTCGGAGCCCGCGGAGAAGGCCGTCGCCGCGCTGGCGACCCTCCGCCACGAGGACTTCGTGGATCGCCTGAAGGGGCTCCTCGGGCACAAGGACGAGCGCATCGCCGCCGCCGCCGCCATGGCCCTGGGCAGCCAGGGGGACAAGGGGGCCGGCGCGGTGCTCTCCCGCCTGGTCACGGAGAAGTGGAGCCGGGACGAGAAGAAGCAGGGGTTCCGCAGCCGCATGCTCGTGCGCGCCGCCGCCGTGGAGTCCATGGGGCGGCTCGGCATGAGCGGGGCCTACGACGCCGTCATGGAGATGGCGAAGGGGTCCGTGGGGGGCGAGGCGGAACGTTCCTATGCGCTCCCGGCGCTGCGCGCGACGGTGCGCTACTTCGGCCTGACGAAGGAGAAGCGCGCGGTGACGTTCCTCATCGATCTCGTGGACCTGCCCGAGCCGAAGAACGTCAACGACGGGAACAACCCGCCGGCGGAGTACTGGAAGGCGCGGGTGGAGGTCTGGAGGGTGGTGCTCCCCGAGATCTCGTGGGCCCTCAAGGAGATCACCGGCGAGGAGTTCGAGAACGGCCGCCGGTGGCGCAACTGGTACGAGGACACCGGCAAGAAGGCGGGGTTCAAGTAGTGCAGATCGGTTTCCACGCGGGAGCCTGGGGCTCCGACCACCTCTTCCAGGCGCTCAACGAGATCCGCTCCACGGGACTCGGCTCCGTGGAGGTCTTCTCCGACGTGGCCACGGTCTACGACGGCCGCGCGGGGGAGTTCAAGTTCTTCCTCCAGAAGGCGGGCCTCGGTCTCGTGGCGGCCTACGGAGGGGGCATCTTCACGGACGTCGCCTTCCGCGAGGCCGACGTCGAGGGCGCGCGGGAGATGGCCCGCTGGCTCGCGCAGGCGGGGGGCCGGATCCTCGTGCTGCAGGGCGGCGAATCCTCGGGCAATGCCGACACCGACGTCCACGTGGCGGCGGCCACCGCCAACCTCATCGGCTGGGCGTGCAACGCCGAGGGGATCGAGTTCTGCTACCAGCCCCACGTGGGGACGGTGCTCCTCGACGAACTCCGCCTGGAGCGGTTCCTCGGCGTGGCGAACCCGGAACTGGTGGGCCTCTGCCTGGACACGGGTCACCTCGGCGAGGCGGGCTTCGACCTGGTGCCGTTCGCCCTGCAGTACGCCGCGCGCGTCCGAATCGTCCACCTCCGCGACCTGCGCCGCAAGCCGGTCTTCGTCGGCGGGCCGTTCACCAACCCCGGCAAGGGCACGCTCCCCCTGGTGGACGTCGTCGCGGCGCTGCGCACGCAGGGTTACGACGGCCCCGTGGTCGGCTTCGCCGACGACCCGTCGGAGCCGCCCGTCAAGACGGCGAGGAAGTTCGGCGAGTTCGTGCGCACGCAACTCCGCCTCGAGCTGTAGCGGGGCCCGGCCATGGGCGCCGACGGGACGGCGTCCGCGGACCCGCTGCTCCGGCGACGGCTCGACGCGCTGGCGGATTCCTTCGGCCCGGAGCACCTGACTCCCGATCCCCTGGAGGTGGTGCGGCGCTATCGCGACCCCGCGGACCTGGAGGTCGCCGGCCTCGTGGCGGCGGGGCTCGCCTTCGGCGGAGCGCGCGTGATCGTGGGTTCGGTCCGGCGCGCCCTGGAGCCCCTCGGGGAGCGGCCCGCGGACGCGCTCGCCGCGACGGGGGACGCCCTCCTGCGGCGCGCGCTTCGCGGGTTCCGGCACCGGTGGGTGGGGGGGGCGGACGTGGCGGCGCTGCTCTCGGCGGTCCGCACCCTGCGCCGGGAGCACGGCTCCCTCGAAGCGGGCTTCGTCGCGGGCGATCCGGGCGGGCCCGACGTGGGCGGCGCCATGGCCGCCTTCGCGGCGCGGCTGGTGGCGGCGGATCCCGGGCGCGCCCCCCGCGGCGCGGCGGCGTTCTTCCCCTCCCCGGAGCGGGGCAGCGCGTGCAAGCGCCCCGCCCTGTTCCTGCGGTGGATGGTGCGTCGCGGCGGCGTCGACACGGGGGCGTGGCCGGGCGTCGACCCGGCGCGGCTGGTCCTCCCCCTGGACACCCACGTCGGGCGCATCGCGCGGGCGCTGGGGCTGATCCGGAGGCCCCGGGACGACTGGCGCGCGGCGCTGGAGGGCACGGCCTCGCTCCGCCGGTTCGACCCGGCGGACCCGGTGCGTTACGACTACGCCCTCTGCCGCCTCGGGATCCTCGACCTCTGCCCGCGCCAGCGGGACGACGGGAACTGCCGCCGCTGCGCGCTCTACGACGTCTGCGCGTACGGTGCGTCGGGCCATCGCCCGGCGCGTCGGACTACCGCCCCTCCACGATCCGCTGCACGAGCGTGAGGACCGGGTCGATGTGCTCCACGGCGGCGTTCCAGTCCACGCGGGCGGCGCGGAACTCCTTCGGCGAGGAGGCGTCGGGCCCGGGCCGGGTGGTGGGGCGGACGGGGATGGTGGCGTAGGGCGTGGCGCTGAGGAGCGCCTCGCACTCCGGGCCCACGAGCCAGTCCACGAGGCGCCGCCCGTTCTCCCCGTGGGGAGCGCCGCGGACGAGGGACACGGTGACGGGGAGGACGAAGGTCCCCACCTGGCCCTCCCCCTGGTCGGGGAAGATGCGCTCCACCGGGTCCCCGGCCTTGAGGCGCACGACCATGTCGTCGGTGTCGGTGAACCCGAAGGCGTGGCCGCCGGCGCCGACGTCGCGCGCGAGCGAGCCGTTCCCCGACGCGAAGCCGACGTCGTTGTCCGCCATGCCGCGGAGCCATCCGTCCACCGCGTCGGCCCCCACGAGCGCGCGCAGCGCCGCCACGTGGGAGAGGGTGGTCCCCGCCAGGGGCCGCGCGATGGCGGCGCGACCCTTCCACGCGGGATCGACGAAGTCCCGCCACGAGGAGGGCCGCCGCTCCGCCACGCCGGGCCGGTGCGCGATGAGCACCCGCGCCCGCAGCCCGTTGGCGGTCCAGAACCCCGCCGGGTCCCGGTGCGCCGCGGGGATGTCCGCCGCCGTCGGCGGGTCGTACTTCTCGAGCACTCCCGCCCTGGCCAGGCGGACGGTCCAGAGCGGCTCGTTGTTCCAGTAGACGTCGGCCCGGACGCGGCCACCGGGCTTCCCCTCCTCCATGAGGGCGTTGGCGAGGCCCACGGTCTTGGACGCCTCCGAGTCGACCTTGAGGTCCACGCGGATGCCCGTGGAGCGCTCGAACTCCGCGAGGATGCCGCGCGCGTACTCCTCGTCGACGGCGCAGTAGACGACCACGTCGCCGGGGGTCCCGCGCAGGGCGAGCCACGCGAGGAGCGCCAGCACGGCGGCGAGCAGGACGAACGGGAGAGCGCGCCTCATGCGTCACCTCCGCGGTAGCGTTCGGCGTCGATCCCGAGGGAGCGGCACTTGCGGTGGAAGTTGGGACGCGTGACTCCCGCCGCGCGCGCCGCGCGGGCGACGTTGCCGCGCGAGCGCCGGAGCAGTTCGTCGGCGAACACGGCCTCGAAGAGCCGCACCGCCTCGTGCAGCGTGGGGGCCTGGCCGGAGTCGGGCGGGAGCGGGAGGCGCCGGACCGCGGCCTCCGCGCGGAGCCACGCGACGGGATCCGCGGGGGCGACCTCCGGCCGCTCCTCCGGGACGGCGGCCGGCGGCTCGGCGGGACCGGACCGGCCGGCCAGCGCGCGGACCGTGGGCGGCGCGGCGGTCCCCGGCGGCGCGGCCAGGGCCCGCTCCAACGCGCCCGCCACGTCGTCGGCGCGCAGCGGCTTGCGGACGTAGTCCGTCGCCCCCGACCACATCGCCCCCATGGCGTCGTCCACGGTGGCGTAGCCCGTCATCATGATCACCGGCGTCGTCGCGGACTCGCGGCGCAGCACCTCCAGGACCTCCCGCCCCCCCATTCCGGGCAGGCGCACGTCCAGAAGCACGGCGTCCGGCCGCCGGGCGCGGAACGCGGCGATCCCCTCCGGTCCGTCGGGGGCGGTCTCCACGGCGAAGCCGCGGCGGGAGAGGGCGCGGCGAAGGAAGAACCGCATGCTTTCCTCGTCGTCCACGACCAGCACGCGACGGGGGACGGCGCTCACGGGGCACCTTCCGGCGCCGGCCCCCGCAGGGGCAGGCGCACCTCGAACAGCGCCCCGCCGCCGGGGGCGTTGGCGGCGGTGATGTCGCCGCCGTGGGCGCGGGCGATGCGGTGGGAGACGGCGAGCCCGAGGCCGGTCCCCTCCGCCCCGCGCGTGGTGAAGAACGGTTCGAACAGGCGGGGGAGGTGCTCCGGAGCGATGCCGGGCCCCGTGTCCCGCACGGACAGGATGCCGTCCTCCCCCTCGCGGCGGAGGCTCACCTCCACGCGGCCTCCGGCGGGCGTGAACGTGACCGCGTTGGCCAGCAGGTTGAGCACCACCTGGTGGAGTTCGGAAGGGTCCGCGCGCAGCGGCGGGACGTCGTCGGCGAGGACCTCCACCACCACGCCGCGCCGGCCCGCCTCGGGGGCCAGCAGCGCCGCGGCGTCCCGCGCCACGGAGGCCGCGTCCACGGCCTCGACGCGGGGGTCCGGCGGCCGCGCGAACCGGAGCAGGTTCTCCGTGACGGCGCACCCGCGCCGCGCGGTGCGCACGATGAGGTCGAGGGACTCCCGCAGCGCGCCGCCGGCGTCCTCCAGGGCGTCCTCCGCCGTCCCGAGGATGCCGCCGAGAAGGTTGTTGAACTCGTGCGCCACCCCGCCCGCCAGCGTCCCGATGGTGGCCAGGGTCTCGGCGCGCACCAGGGCCATGCTCTTCTCGCGCACGCGCTGCTCCAGGCTCTCGTTGGCTGCCACGAGGCGCGCGTGCGCCTCGCGGAGTTCCGCCTGCGTGGCCTGCAGGGCGGCGGCCATGCGGTTGAGGCCCCCCGCCAGGTCGTCCAGTTCCCGCGCGCCGCCGCGGCGCACGCGGTGGGAGAGGTCGCCCGAGGCGAGGCGGTCGGCCCCCTCGGCGATGCGCGCCACGGGGGCGAGGACGCCCCGCCCCAGCAGGAAACCGTGGAGCGCCAGCAGCGATGCCAGGATCCCCAGCGCCACGAAGGAGGAGGAGAGCGCCGCCTCCGCCGCCAGCGCCCGGCCGGCGCGCTCCTGGTGATCGCGCAGCCGCGTCGCCAGGCGCTCCGTGCGGGCCCGGTTCCGGCGGGAGAGTTCCTCCGCGAGGAGGCGGGCGTTGTCCCGGGAGGCGTCCCCCGCGCGCAGGGTCTCGGCGACGACGAGTCCGCGCGTGGCGGCCGGGTCGCCGGCCACCAGTTCGAAGGGGAGGTCCTCGAGATCCCGGCGCCAGCGGTCGACGAGGTGCTCCGACCCGGCGCGGAAGACCTCCTCCGTGCGGGCGAGATCCTCGTCCCGGGCCCGGGCCGCCTCGTCGAGCGCCTCGGCGACCAGCGCGTCGGTGCCTCCCTGAATGCGCCCCCGGAGGACCGGTTCGTGCACGAAGTGGATGAAGGCCGCACCGCCCAGGAGGACCGCCACGAACAGCAGCGCGGAGAGGGATCGCAGTCCGGGCCCGCGGCGGGGCGCGGCGGGGGTGGCGTCGGCGGGGGACACCATGGCTCACCTCCCCCCGTCGTCGCTGATGAAGTCGTCGGCGGCGGCCAGCACCTGCAGCGGGATCTCGTAGCCCGCGCGCCGCGCCGCGGAGAGGTTCACCAGCGTGCGGAACGATCGCGGTCGCGTGAGCGGCAGCGTCCCCGGGTCGGCGCCGTCCAGCACGCGCACGGCGGTCACCACGGAGGAGCGGCCCAGCGCGTGGAAGTCCACGGTCACGCACACGGCGGCGGCGCCCCGGCGCGCCGCGGCGGGGGCGGTGGCGAGGACGGGCCTGCGCGCCTCCGCCGCGGCGGCCGCGATCTGATCGGCGCGGGAGTAGACGTCGATGTCGATGGGGACCCAGAGCGCGTCGGAGCGGGCGAGCGCGGCGGCGACCGCGGATCGGACGCCCCCCGGGGCCGCGAGGGCGGCGCCGTCCCGCTCCACGACGTGGAACGCGACCGGGGGCGTGGCGGCGGCGCCGGCCCGCCGCCACTCCTCCACCTCGGCGCGGGACACGGGGTTGGCCGGGTTGAGCACCACGCCCAGCGTGACGAGCCCGGGAACGGCGCGGCGGAACACCGACAGCGCGTCCTGGGGGGCCACGCCGCTGGCGGTGCCGCAGATCAGGCCGCCGGAGCCGTTGGCGGAGGCGACGACGCCGGACCCCACGGGATCGGTGACCGCGGTGAACACGACGGGCGCGTGCCGCGCCTCCTCCCGCGCCCGGAGGGCCGCCGCCGTCCCCATGGCGTAGACGAGGTTCGTGCCGTCGCCGTTCCAGCGCCGGAGGGCGTCCCGCGCCGCGCGGTCGTCCTCCCGCGCCTCGAACACGTCGAAGGTCACGTCCCGGCGCGCCAGGGCGAACCCCTCGCGCACGCCCTCGAAGGCGGCGCGGTCATTGGGGGACTCGTGCCAGAAGAGCACGCCCACGCGGATCGGCGCCGGGTCCCCCCGCAGCGGCCTCCCCGGGGAGAGGAGGAGGACGGAGAGGAGCAGCGCGGGGGCGAGGGGGCGCATGGGAGTCCTCCGGCAAGGGACGGGCCGCGGGTGCGTGCCGCAGAGGATACGCTCCCGGATGGGGGGAACGGGCGCTCCGTCGTCGGCGGAGCCGGAACGGCGGGCCGGGCGCCGACCCATCCGCCTCTCGCGGGTTCGCGCAACGGGCTGCTAGAATGCGCCCCGGCGGGCGCCGCGGGGACCGCGCCGGCCGCCCCCGACCACGAGGAGACCGACCCGCCATGAGCCTCGTCCCCTGCCCCGGCTGCGGATCGCAGTTCGACGTCTCCACGTTCAAGCCGGGAACGTCGTTCCGCTGCGGCGCGTGCAACGGACTCGTGCAGGTGCCCGGGGGCGGCGCTCCCGTGGCCGCTCCCGTCCCGGCGCCGGCCCCCGTCGCCGCCCCGAAGGCGGCGGCGCCGAAGGCCCCCGCCGTGGATCCGCGCCGGGCCGGTTCCGCTCCCGCGAAGCAGGGGCCCGCGGGGCGCGCCGAGCGGATCCGGCAGCAGCGGGCCGAGGGGGAGACGAAGAAGAACCCCCTCCCGATGGTGCTCGGCGGAGTGGCGGTGCTCATCCTCGTCGGCGTGGGGGCCGCGCTCGCCATGAAGGGTTCCGGCGAGGGCGCGGCGGCGGGCGGCGGCACCGGGACGCAGCCCCTGGGTCCCCCCACCGCCGGTGAGGCGACGAAGGGCGGCCCGG
This sequence comes from uncultured Planctomycetota bacterium, assembly GCA_964607145.1. Classification (GTDB taxonomy): domain Bacteria; phylum Planctomycetota; class JAJSAM01; order JAJSAM01; family JAKLKS01; genus CAZSIX01. The sequence continues at coordinate 10,061 of CAZSIX010000023.1, forward strand.
AGCCCGCGAAGCCGCAGACGCTGGAGGACCGGTTCGACTCCATGTCGGAGACGGACCGCCTGGCGGCCGTGGAGACCCTCATCAGCCGCGCGAAGCGCAACGCGTTCGACGTGCAGAAGGGCCACGACTTCCTCACGGCGAAGGGCCGTCCGGAGGACGCCCGCCGCGTGCTCGATGCGGGCCGCGCGGCGTTCCCGCGGGACGAGTGGATCCACGGCAAGCTGGGCATCGAGGACCTCCTCCCCGAGGTGAAGAAGGTCGTGGACGACGAGGAGATCCAGTTCAACGTCTCCGGCGAGCAGATGGCGGAACTCACGGGCTTCGTGGACGCCGCGAAGAAGGACCGGGACGCGTCCTTCGTCCTCCCCGAGCGCGCCGCCGAACTGCGGCGGAAGATCGAGGAGGTCAAGGCCCTCTCCCGCCGGATGGACGACCCCGTCTACCAGCGGACGATCCAGACCTTCAACAACGTGAAGAACAGCCCGCTGTTCACGGGGATGGACTTCGCGTTCAAGGACGCGCGGCCGTACGTCGTGTTCATCGAGTCCCCGGGGTCGGACCCGGCGGCGAAGGAGCGGGCCGACCGCGTCGCCGACCTGGCGGGCCGGGTGCTGCAGTGCACCTACCGGAACTTCCGGACGTTCCTGAAGGACCGGCTGGGACTGGACGCGCCCCCCGCGGAGGAACTGAACGACCACCGGTTCAAGGTCTTCATGTTCAAGAGCCGCGAGTCGTGGAACTCCTGGCACGACCGGAGCAACCTCTCCAACCCCGGCGGCTTCGCGGCGGCGTACTACCAGCCCGCGCCGGAGCAGTACATCATCATGGACGCCGACCACGACGAGGTCGACACGGTGGTCCACGAGGGGACGCACCAGCTCGTCCACTTCTACATGCGCCACTTCGTGCAGGCGGACGACGACCGCATCGCCGACGAGAAGAAGGAGCCGCGGGAGGAGGTCCGCTGGCACGACGGCCGGACGCGGATCCCGATGTTCTGGCTGCAGGAGGGCATCGCCGAGTACTTCGGCTCCGCGAAGAAGGTCGAGGGATCGAACACGGAGTGGACCCTCTTCGGCCTCCAGCGCCAGTCCATTCCCCAGTTCAAGATCTTCCAGAAGGCCGGGCAGACCATCGCCGTCCGCGACTTCCTCTTCAAGGACTCGTCGGAACTGGAGGCATGGCTCAAGGCCAACGCGCGGAAGGTGGACAAGGACACGCTGAAGGCGCTCATGTACGCGCAGGGATGGACGCTGGTCCACTACTTCATGCACGGCGAGGACGGCAAGTGGCGGCCGAAGTTCTGCGAGTTCCTGAAGCGGCTCTTCCGCGGGTACCACGACAACCCGGACTTCCTGGACTCCTTCGGCGCGGGGAAGCGGCTCAACGACCCGAAGGCGGAGGAACTCCTCTCGGCCATCGAGAGCGGCTACCTCAAGTACCTGGACGACCTGGTGGCGGGGCGCATCCCGAAGGACGCGAACCGGTAGGGTCGACCGGGGGCCCTACTTCCCCTGGGGCTTGAAGGGCGCGTACTCCGGGTGGTGCGCGACGCGCACCGCTTCCGATCGCTCCGGGTCGCCGGCCCGCTCCCACGCCCGCACGGCGTCGTAGTACCGTCCGCTCCCCTCGGCGGCTCCCGCCAGCGACCGCCACTCGTCCGCCCCGGGCTCCTCCTTCAGGAGTTGCGCGGCCCGCTGCAGGGAGAACGCGTCGCCCGCGGCCACCGCCGCGGCGCGCACCCGCGCCAGGAGGTCCCGGTCCCGGTTCCGCTCCAGGTACTCGAGGGCCTCCGCGAGGCGGCCCTCCCCGAGCAGCGCCGTGGCGGCCGCCTGCTGCTGCCTCTCGTGCCCGCGCGCGTAGAGGACGCGGCGCTTCTGCATGAACTCGTCGGGGACGGCGGACGCCATGGGCCTCTCCTTGGCCGCCCGGCGCGGGCGGGACCGGGGATGCTACCGCGACGGGCGGCGCCGGCGGCGAAAGGCGTTTGGTGCCGGTCGCCCCGGGCTCGGGCATCATGGTCGCCGCCATGGATCCGGAAATCGTCCTCCGCCTGCTGGAGATCAACAAGCGCCTCGCCGGCGAGACCGATCTGACCCACCTGCTGGAGGCGGTGATGGACTCGGTCATCGAGCTGACGGGGGCGCAGCGGGGGTTCCTCATCCTCGTCGAGGACGGGAAGGTCCGTTTCCAGACCGCGCGGAACTTCGGCCGCACCCAGGTGGACCAGCCGGAACTGAAGGTCTCCCAGACCGTGGTCCGCGCCGTCATCCAGTCCGGTCGGCCCATGCTCACGGACAACGCCGCGCAGGACCCGAGGCTCCAGGACGCCGCCAGCGTGGCCGCCCTGCGGCTGACCAGCATCCTCGTCGTGCCGCTCCGGGTGCAGGATCGGGTCCTCGGCGCGTTCTACGTGGACAACCCGGCCCGGCGGGGCACCTTCAGCGAGAAGGAGAAGCAGGCGCTCACGGCCTTCGCCGACCAGGCTTCCATCGCGATCCGCGCGCTGTGGCGCCAGCAGCAGGTGGAGGAACTCAACCAGGCGCTGGAACACCGGCTTGAGAAGAAGTCCGAGGAACTGGAGCGCGTGTCCCGCGCCCTGGACACGAGCCCGTTCCGCCACGACTACTCGGAGATCGTGGGCCGCGGGCGGCGCATGCGGGAGGTGCTCCTCCTCATCGACAAGGTCGTGGACATGGACGTTCCCGTGCTCATCCAGGGGGAGAGCGGGACGGGCAAGGAACTGATCGCCGCCGCCATCCACCGGAACAGCCGCCGCCGCGAGGGGCCCTTCGTCCCGGTCAACTGCGGGGCCATCGCGCCGACCCTCCTGGAGAGCGAGTTCTTCGGCCACGTGCGCGGCGCGTTCACGGGGGCCACGGAGACCAAGAAGGGGCTCTTCGAGCAGGCCGCCGGCGGGACGCTCTTCCTCGACGAGATCGGCGAGATGGACCTCGACATGCAGAAGAAGCTGCTCCGGGCCCTCCAGGAGCACGAGGTCCGGCCCGTGGGCGGGAAGACCGTGATCCGCGTGGACGTGCGCCTCGTGTTCGCCACCAACAAGAACCTGCGCCGGGAGGTGGAGGCGAAGGCGTTCCGCGAGGATCTCTACTACCGCATCAGCGTGATCCCCGTGGAGATGCCCCCGCTCCGGGACCGGCCCGAGGACGTTCCCGCGCTGGTGGAGTTCTTCCTCCAGAAGTTCTCCCGCGAGATGCACATCCAGCCCAAGCGCGTGATGCCGGACGCCATGGACCTGCTGCGCGCGTACTCGTGGCCCGGAAACGTGCGCCGGCTGGAGAACGAGATCCGCAAGGCCCTGGCGCTGTCGGAGGGGGACATCACTCCCGAGGATCTCTCCCTGGAGATCCTCGGCGACCGCGGCGGTGCCGAGCCGGTCATCGGCGCGCGCGGAACCGATGGCGCCGCGACGCCCGGCGGCACGCTCAAGGAGACCATGGAGCGCACGGAGCGGGCCGCCATCGAGCAGGCGCTGCAGGAGTGCGGCGGCAACCAGACCCGGGCCGCGCGCCAGTTGGGCATCTCCCGCGTCTGGCTCCGCAAGAAGATGGAGCGCTACGGGCTGCTGCCGGCGCCGGGTTAGCCCGACGGCCTCCGCCGCGCCAGCGCGGCGCGCGCCGCGGGCAGCCGCCCGCGCCAGGCGGGGAGCGCCTCCCCCGTGGCCGCCGCGTAGGCGTCCAGGAGGAGGGCGAGGGACGGCGCCGGCCAGCCCGCCTCCAGGCCCGCCACGAGGGTGGCCAGGTCCCCGGCCCGCCGCGGGGACGAGGGACCGGCGCGACGGGCGCGGCCGCTGTCCACCTTCAGAGCGCCCTCGACGGCGGCGGGGGAGCCGACGCAGAGGAAGTTGCGCGGGGCGGCGTCCAAGGAGCACCAGCCCGCGGCGTGGAGGCGCCCGAGGCAGCGACCCAGGGCCTCCGGCTCCCCCGGTGCGGGGGGACCCGCCGAGGGGGGGCGGGCGGAGGGGACGGTCCGCGACAGCAGCCACGCCTCCAGGAGCAGGCCGCCGGCGCGGCACTCCAGGATGGCCACGGGCTCCGGGGCGAGGGGTGGCGGCCCGAGGTGGAGGAACCCGCGGAGGACGTCCCGCTCGCGGCGGGCCCTGCTGGGGGCGAGCAGCGTGGTCCGCAGGATCCCGCGGAGGCGGTCCCGCGCGGTGGGGTAGCGGTAGACCTTCCGATGGACCTGGAGCCCGCCGGCCCCGGGGAGGTGCAGGCGCCCCGACTCCGTGCGCGTGGTGCGGCTGCGGGCCACCAGCCTACCGCCCTCCAGATCCCCCAGCAGCGTGGCCCGCGCGGCGGCCCCCGGGGGGAGCCCGGTCCACGACTCCGCCTCGACCGTCCACCTCACGGCGCGCCTCCCCTGGACCGTCCGGACCTTGGGCTTGACTCCACCGGTGGCCCCGCTATCATCCCTGTAACCCCAAGGCTGGAAGGACGATAGGACGTTCCTGACGGACCCCGGGCGGGGACCGGCGGGCGGAGGGGAGGGCCGAAGCCGCCATGGCGACCATCACGAAGAAGGAGTTGGTCCACCGGATCGCCGAGCGGACGGGGCAGACCAAGGTCATCACCAAGGACGTCATCCAGATGTTCCTGGACGAGATCATCGCCGAACTGGGGAAGGGCAACCGCCTCGAGTTCCGCGAATTCGGCGTGTTCGAGATCAAGGGACGGGCCGCGCGGAAGGCCCAGAACCCCCGCACGTTGGAGAAGGTGAGTGTCCCCGCGAAGAAGGTCGTGAAGTTCAAGGTGGGGCGCCTGATGAAGGAGCTGGTGGGCATCACCGACTCCGACGATGACGACGACGACGGTCGGGATGACGCCCCCCTGCGGATCCCGCTGCCTCCGCGCCGGGGTCTGCCGCCGACCCCGCCCGGGCGCATGCCTCCCCCCCTGCCCTAGTTTCGTCCCCCCCCCGTGTTACGGTCCCTCCGACGGGGGACGCAGGACCCGTCGAAGGGAGGGTTGCCATGAAGGAACTCCGCGAGGTCTTCCGCGAGTTGCCCGCCGGTCTCGGCCTCGTGCTGGTCATCGCCATGGCGCTCCTGGCCTAGCGTCCCGCCTCGGAAGTCCATTCGCTCTGACCGGCGTCCCCGCGTCGATGACCCGACGGGGAGTCGGTGCTGTTTGCCTGTCCGGCCAACGCGGGATCTGCGTACGGACTTCTGGTTCAGGACACTAGCCCCGCCGCCCACTCGACGACCCGCGATGGGGGGGGCCGCGTAGGGGCACGCGCTTGCGCGCCCCACGAGGACCGGTTCTTCTCGCCGCCACCCGCCACGTCGACGACTCCCGAGTGCCGACCGGTGGCCTCGGGGCGGGCAAGCCGCGCCCCTACGGCGCCCCACGGGGACCGGGCCTTCTCGCGGCGACCCGCCACGGCCACGGCGGCGCCCGGCCGACGGGCCGGCGGGTCCTGATAACGTCCGCTCTCACGGCGGGCAACGAGCGGCGTCCCCGGTCGCCTCCCGCCCCTCCGCGGCCTCCTACCCGCCGGCGGCATGGGGCTTGCACCCACTCCTCCCGCGGCCCGGCGCGGGTAGCATCGTGATCCCCCCCGCGCGGGCCATCGATGCGCCGGGGCGGAGGCACGGCGGTGTACCCCCCGGGGAGTCGGCGGCGGGCAGGACGAGGAGGCGGCATGGACATCATCTTCTGCGAGGCGTGCGGCGTCTCCATCCCCGAGCACCAGGTGGCGGGGGTCCGTCACGACGCCAGGCAGCGCAGCCTCTGCGCCACCTGCTCCGGCCCCGCGTCGGGGGACGGCGACCTGCCCCTCTACTTCTGCGAGAACTGCCGCGTCTCCATCCCCGCGGTGGACGTCGTGACGGGGCTGGCGGCACCGGAGGGGTCGGGCTACGTCTGCGGCGTCTGTTCCCGCGCCACCCCCTCGGTTCGCGCGGCCCGGCGCATCGCCGTCGACCGGGAGATGGTCGCGGCGGCCCCGCTGGACCGCGCCCCGGTCCCCGCGCCGCCGCGCGGGATCCCGGCTCCGTCCCCCGATGCGCCCCGGGACCCCATCTACTTCTGCGACGGCTGCAACGCGTCCATCCCCGCCGCCCACGTCGCCACGGGGCGGGCCTCGGTGCGTGGCGGCCGCGCCGTGTGCGAGGGCTGCCGGCCGCGCGTCGAGGCGGAGGCGCGGGGAGGCGGCGTGGGCGCGCTCACCATCGTCGCCACCGCGCTCCTCGCCGCGGGAGTGGGTCTGGCGGCCTTCCTCGGCGTGGAGCAGGTGCGGAACTCCCGTGCCGCCGACGCCCCCGACCCGCTGGCCGGGCTCGCGCGCGAGGTCGCGGCGCTGCGCTCCTCCGTCGAGCAGGAGCGTGCGCGGACGGCATCCCGGACCGAGGTCGAGTCGTCCGTGGCGACGCTGCGCGCCGGGATGGACACGCAACTGGAGAGGATTCGCGAGGAACTGGTCGCCGCGGGCGAGGATCGCGAGCGACTGGCCGCGCTGCTCCGGGGCGGCGGCGCGCCCGGCGAGCCGGATCGGCTGACGCGCATCGAGACGCGTCTCGCGTCCTCCGATCGGGATGCCCGCGAGCGCGTCGAGGCGCTGAGCCGCGACGTGGAGGCCCGCCTCGTCTCGACGGTCTCCGCCCTCCGGGAGGAACTGGGAGGCATGGCGGCCCGCGCACCGGAGGCCCCCGTCGCCCCCGCCCCCGACGGCCCTTCCCCACCTCCGCCCACGTCCGCGGCCGTGGGGCGCAACATCGAACTGCTCCGGGACCGGGACGCCGGCGTGCGCTTCTCCGCGGCCATCGAGCTCGGCAAGCTCGGAGACAAGGCCGCGGTGCCGGCCCTGGCGGAGACGCTGACCCGGGACGAGGACGTGTTCGTACGGCGGGCGTGCGTCCGATCGCTGGGGGACCTCAAGGCCTACGAGGTGTTCGGGCGCCTGGTCGACGTCCTGACGGACGCCGAGGAGTACGTCGCCAAGCAGGCCGCCGCCGTCCTCAAGGACTGGTGCGGCGACGACTTCGGCTACAAGCAGGATCAGCCCAAGGGGGACCGCAAGCGGGTCGCGGATCGCGCGCGCCGGTGGTGGGACGACAACAAGACCCGGCTCGCCGGCGGAGGGATGTAGGGGCTACCGCAGCGCCGCGTCGAGGTCCTCGAGGAGATCCTCGATGTCCTCCACGCCGACGCTGAGGCGCAACAGGCCGTCCTCGAGCCCCGCCCGCCTCCGCTCCTCCGGCGGGATGCTGGCGTGGGTCATGCTCGCCGGGTGATCGAGGAGCGACTCCACGCCGCCCAGGCTCTCCGCCAGCGCGAAGAGGCGCGTGGAGGACGCCACCCGCCGCGCCCTCTCCAGGTCGCCGGCCACCTCGAACGAGACCATGCCGCCGAAGCCCGCCATCTGGCGGCGGGCCAGGGCGTGCCCCGGGTGATCGGGGAGGCCGGGATAGTGGACGCGTGCCACGGACCGGTGCCCCGCGAGGAATTCCGCCACGCGCGCGGCGCCGGCGCAATGGCGCTCCATGCGCAGGTGCAGGGTCTTGGTGCCGCGGAGGACGAGGAAGCAGTCCAGCGGACCGGGGACCGCCCCCACGGCGTTCTGGTAGAAGGCGAGCCGCTCGCGCAGCGCGGCGTCGGTCCCGCCCAGGAACCCGCCCACCACGTCGGAGTGGCCGCCCAGGTACTTCGTCGTCGAGTGGAGGACCACGTCCGCGCCGTGCTCCAGCGGGCGCTGGAGGGCCGGCGTGGCGAACGTGTTGTCCACGAGGACGAGCACGCCCCGCGCCTTCGCGAGGGCGCCGGCCGCGGCGAGATCGGTGATCCGCAGCAGCGGGTTGGAGGGGGTCTCCAGCCAGAGGATGCGCGTCTCCGGGAGGAACGCCCCCTCCACGGCGTCGAGGTCGACGGGATCGACGAAGGTGAATCGGACGCCCATGGGCTCGAACACCCGCCGGAACAGACGGTACGTGCCGCCGTAGATGTCGTTCCCCGACACGACGTGATCCCCCGGCCGCAGCAGGTTGGCGACGGTGTTCGCCGCGCCCATCCCGGAGGCGAAGCAGAGGCCCCATGCGGCCCCCTCCAGCGAAGCCAGATTGCGCTCCAGCGCGGTGCGCGTCGGGTTCCCGGTGCGGGAGTACTCGTAGCCCTTGTGGACGGTGGGGGCCTCCTGCACGTAGGTGCTCGTCAGGTACACCGGCGTCATGATGGCCCCGGTGGTGGGGTCCGGCTCCTGGCCGGCGTGGACGCAGCGCGTCCCGAACCGGTGCTCCCGCCGCGGGTCCACGTCAGGACACCAGCGACTGGATGAGGTCGAACTTGGTGAGGATGCCGTCGCCGCCGGGGGCCCCCACGAGGACCGCCGGGTGGCCCGCGGCGAGGAGTCGCTGGATCTCCGCCGCCCCGGTCTCGGGCGCGACCCGCGGGAAGGGCTCCTCCATGATCTCGTCCACCTTCAGGCGGACCACGTCGCCGCCGTGGATGAGGATGTCGATCATCTGGTCCTCCCGGATGGAACCCACGATGGATCCGTCGCCCCCGACCACGGGGAGCTGGGAGATCTCCTTCTCCTTCATGGTGCGGATGGCGACCTGCAGGGGAGTGTCGGTGCCGACGGACACGACCCGCCGCTCCTCGATGGACTTCCGCGCGAGGAGGTCCGCGGCGGTGATGCTCACCGTGTCGCCGAGGAACTGGTTCTCCCGCATCCACTCGTCGTTGAACACCTTGCCCAGGTTGCGCTCGCCGCGGTCCGGCAGCAGGACGACGACGAGGTCGTCGGGGCCCAGGTCGCGCGCGTAGCGGAGCGCCCCCTCCAGCGCCGACCCGCCGGAACCGCCGGCGAAGATCCCCTCCTCGCGCGCGAGGCGGCGGGCCATGAGGAACGACTCCTTGTCGGTGACCTGCACGACCTCGTCCACCACCGCGAAGTCGATGGTCGTGGGGAGGAAGTCCTCGCCGATGCCCTCGACCTTGTACGTGTGGGCCGGGCCCAGGTTTCCCGTGCGGAAATACTCGAGGTAGAGCGAGCCCACGGGGTCCACGCCGACGACCTTCACGGAGGGCTTGCGCTCCTTCAGGTAGCGCCCGACCCCGGTCACCGTTCCGCCGGTGCCGAGCCCCGCGACGAAGTGGGTGACGGTCCCGTCGGTGTCCTCCCAGATCTCCGGGCCCGTGGTCTCCTCGTGCGTGAGCGGATTGGCCTGGTTGTTGTACTGGTCGGTGTAGACGGAGTTGGGGACCTCCTTCGCGAGTCGCTTCGCGACGGAGTAGTACGAGCGCGGGTCCTCGGGCTCCACGGCGGTGGGACACACGACGACCTCCGCGCCGAAGGCCTTCAGGAGGTCCACCTTCTCGCGGCTCTGCTTGTCGTTGATGGTGAAGATGCAGCGGTAGCCCCGGAGCGCCGCCGCGATGGCGAGGCCGACCCCGGTGTTCCCCGAGGTGGACTCGATGATGGTGCCGCCGGGACGGAGCAGCCCGCGGCGCTCCGCGTCCTCGATCATGCGGATGCCGATGCGATCCTTGACGCTGCCGCCGGGATTGAGGGACTCCAGTTTCACGACGACGCGGCAGCGGAGGCCGCGCGTGAGCCGCTGGAGCCTCACCAGCGGCGTGTGGCCCATGACCTGCAGGATGGAATCGTGGATCCGCATGGTGGATGGCCCCCCGGTGTTCGCCGGACATCATAGGCGGAGCGCCGACGCCGCCGCGGAGGATCGGGAGCGGCGTAGCGCCCGCCGGGCCGGTCCGGGTGCGCCCGCCCGTCTACTTGCGCGTGTACCTACTTGCGCGTGTAGAGGACGAGTTCGGCGCGGGAGCCGTCGTCGAAGGGATAGAGGATCCGGTCGACGATCTGGAGGCCGGCGCGGATGACCTCGCCCACGACCTCCCCGCCCTCCTGGACCAGGAGGGCGCCGGCGCGGTCGTCGCGGCGGCGGGAGGTCTTCTTCTGGATGTCCACCTGCGTGGCGGCGAGGACGAAGATGCCCCCCGGCAGGAGGATCCGGTGGACCGCCTCGAGGTAGCGGCGGCGATCCCGCTCCCCCTTGATGGTCTGGAACACCCCCGGCGCCTCGCGGCCCTCGCGGGCGGCGCCCTGCAGCGCGCCGTGATCGATGGCGAGTCCGAAGGACTCCGCCGGCAGCAGCGCGGAGGTCTCGAACACGTCGCCGATCATGAAGTCGACGTCGCAGTGGTTGAGCCACGCGCGCTCGCGCGCCAGGCCCACGGCGTTGCGGTCGGCGTCCAGCCCCGTCACCCGGTAGTTCCCGAGGCTCAGGTACACGGCGGACTCGCCGCGCCCGCAGCCGAAGACGACGGCGCGGCAGTCGCGGGGGGCGATCTCCCGCGCGAGGAAGTGCTTCAGGTAGGCGTAGTCGTAGTCGTCCCGCGGGAACGCGGGGGTTGCAGCGGCCCCGGCCGGCGGGGCGGCGGGAGCGGCCCCCGCGCGGGCGGTCTCGATGGCGGCGACGGCCTGGGCGAGGGGCCCCGGCGGCGCCTGGATGATGGGCGGAACTTCCACCACTGCCGTCTTGGCGGTCCGCGGGGGGGAGGATGCGGCGGCGGCGGGAGCGGGCCGCTCCGACTTCCGGCGCGTGGGCAGCACGGCGACACCCCGGGCGCGGGAGCGGGCGGGGCGGTCGCGGAGCGGCTTCGCCGCCTTGGGCGACCGCGCAGCGGCCCTCGGGGACTTGCCGTCGGAGGCGGACCGCGACTTCGCGCCGGCCCGTGGGCGGCCCGACGCTCTGACCGTCTTGCTCTTCGTCTTGGGGGTCTTCACGGGCACTGTCCCTTTCCCCACCAGCGACGCCGGAATGCTCCGGGGATTATACGTATGCCCCCCCCGGAAACCCAAGTGAATTGCCCCTGCGGACGTGCCGCGGGGGGCCCGGTGGGGAGGAGCAGGTGTCGAGACCCATCGTCACAACGCATTGTCCACAATAGCGTTGCGCGTGACGAGTCCGGCTGATTCAGGCTCCGGAGGGGGCCCCGGTGTAGAGGCGGTAGCGGCGAATGACCCGGGCCCCGAGGGCCTCCAGCGCGGCCCCCATGGCGGCGTTGCGGGACAGCGTCCAGGAGCACTCGGCGCTGGTGTAGCCGCGGGGCGCGGCGGCGTCCACGGTGGCCAGGTAGAGTCCCGCGTCGATGCCCTGTCCCCGGTGGGCCGGGAGGACCCCCAGCGCAAGAACCCGGAGGCGGTGGACCCGGCGGGCCCACCACAGGGCCCGGAGCCACCCCAGCGGGAAGAGGGAGCCCCCCAGCCCGAGGAGGACCTGGTTCATGTCCGGAAGGGCGAGGGAGAACCCCACGCACCGACCCTCCACCTCCGCCAGGAGGACCAGCGCCGGGTCCACGATGGCCCGGAGATCCCCGGCGGCGAACCGGAACTCCTCCGCCGACATGGGGACGAACCCCCAGTTCCGCTCCCACGCCGCGTTGTACACCTCCCGGATGCGCTCGATGTCGTCGTCGAACCGGTCCATCCGGAGGGGTCGCAGGCTCCAGCGGTGCCGGAGCCGCGCCCGCTCCACGATGCGGCGCATGCGATCCGTGCGCACGGTGGCGTAGTCCAGGTCCCACGCCAGCAGATCCTCCGCGGGGACCAGGCCGGTGCGCAGGAGGAGGCGCTCGTACCAGGGCGGGTTGTACGGCATCATCAGGCACGGCGGGCCGTCGAACCCGTCCACGAGGAGTCCGCACTCGTCGTTGGTGGAGTAGGAGACGGGCCCCAGCATCCCGGAGCAATCCCGGGCCTCCAGCCACGCCCGCGCGGCGCCCACCAGGGCCCCCGCCGCACCGTCGTCGTCGGGGCACTCGAACCACCCGAAGTAGCCCGTACGGTCGCCGCGGAACTCCTCCGCCCTCCCGTTGCGGACGGCGGCGATGCGGCCCGCGTCCCGCCCCCCCCGACGGAGCACGAAGTGGGCGACCTCGGCGTGCCGGAAGAAGGGGTTCGCGGCGGGGTCCGTCCGGCGGAGGAAGTCCCGCGTCAGCGGCAGGACCCGGTGGGGGTCCCCGCGGTAGATGTCGTCCCCGGCGCGCAGGAAGCGCAGCCGGTCCCCGCGGGACATGCCCAGCGGCACGACCTGCGCGTCGCCGGCGGCGCCGGGGGCCCCTCGCTCCCCCCCGCTCACGGGCCGGTCCGGGCGACGCCCTCCCGCGGGGCGCGGACGCCCGCACCGCCGTCGAGTCCGCGGATCGGGGCCAGACGCCGGAACACGTCGAGGACGAACGCGAGGTCCCCCGCCGTGTGCGTGGCCATGGCGGACGTGCGCAACAGGCCCTCGCCGGGCGGCGTCGCGGGAGCCACCACGGGGTTGGTGAACACGCCCGCGTCGAAGACCGCCTTCCAGGACCGGAACGTCTCCAGTTCGTCCCCCACGACGACGGGCACGATGACCGACTCCGTGTCGCCGATGTCGAGCCCCAGACGGCGGAAGCCCTCGCGGAGGGTCCGCGCGTTCGCCCACAGGCGCTCCCGACGCTCCGGCTCCGCCTCCAGGACGTCCAGTGCCGCCAGCGCCGCCGCCGCCGAGGCCGGGGTGATGGCCGCGGAGAACATCAGCGAGCGGGAGTGGTGCTGGATGTAGTGGACGACGGATTCCCGCCCGGCGATGAACCCCCCCAGGGAGGCGAGGGACTTGGAGAACGTCCCCATGACGAGATCCACCCGGGACTCGAGACCGAAGTGCTCCGCCGTGCCCCGCCCGTGGGCCCCCATCACGCCGATGCCGTGGGCGTCGTCCACCATGACCGCCGCGCCGTGCGCCTCCGCAAGGTCGACGATGCGCGGGAGGTTGCAGAGGTCCCCCCGCATGGAGAAGACGCCGTCGGTCACGATGAGTCGGCCCGCCGACGGAGGGGCGGCCCGGAGCAGTTCCTCGAGGTGGGCCATGTCGTTGTGGCGGTACTTGACGAGCCGGCCGAAGGAGAGACGGCAGCCGTCGAAGATGCTGGCGTGGTTCTCCCGATCGCAGAACACGACGTCATCCCGTCCCACGAGGCTGGAGATGACCCCCAGGTTCACCTGGAACCCCGTGGAGAACGTGAGCGCCGCCTCGCGGCCCATGAACCGGGCGAGGCGACGCTCCAGTTCGACGTGGAGGTCCAGGGTGCCGTTCAGGAACCGGGAGCCCGTGCAGCCGCTGCCGTACCGCCGCACCGCCGCGATGGCGGCCTCCTGCACGCGGGGGTCCCGGGTCAGGCCCAGGTAGTTGTTGGACCCGAGCATGACGAGGCGGCGGCCGCCGATGACGACCCCCGTGGCCTCGTTCTCCGCGATGGGGCGGAAGTACGGGTAGACCCCGGCGGCCTCCAGTTCGCGCGCACGGGTGAAGTCGCGGCACTTGTCGAAGATGCGCACGCGGCCGTCCTCCCCCCCGAGGCGGGGATGCCCCCTTATACCCCTCCTTCCGGGCGCGATCCGGCGATTCCGGCCTGTCGGCGCGGGGCAATTCCGTTGCGGTCACGGTCCCCCGGCGGGAGAGTCCCGGCGTGACGCGGATCCTCCTCACCGGCGGAACGGGCTTCGTCGGGGGGCACGTGGCGGAGCGCCTCCGCGCGGAGAATCACGAGGTCCGCGCGCTCACCCGCGGCCGCGACGACGGCGGAGTTCTCCGCGGCGCCGGCGTGGCGCAGGTGCCCGGCTCCCTGGAGGATGCGCGATCCCTGGCGGCGGCGGTGGAGGGGGTCGACGTCGTGGTGCACGCGGCGGGGCTCGTCCGCGGGCGATCCCCGGCGGCGTTCCACGCGGTGAACGCGGGGGGGACCCTGGCGCTCCTCCGGGCGTGCGCGGCGGCGCGACCGCGGCCCCGCCGGTTCGTCCTCGTGTCGTCCCTGGCGGCGCAGGGTCCGTCCCCGGACAGTCTCCCCGCTCCCCCCGCGGAGGGTCCCCTCCGACCGGTCTCCCACTACGGCCGCTCCAAGGCGCGCGCCGAGAGGATCGCCCGCGCCCACGGCGATCGCATGGACATCGTGATCGTCCGTCCCCCGGCGGTCTACGGTCCCCGCGACCGGGAGACCCTCCCCTTCTTCCGGCTGGCGGCGGCGGGATGGCGCCCCCGGCTGGCGGGGCGGGACCTCCGTCTCTCGCTGATCCACGCGGAGGATCTGGCGCGGGGCGTCGTCGCCGCCGCGACGGAGGAGGGCGCGACGGGGGGGACGTTCCACCTCGCCCACCGGGAGATCCTGACCCTGGGCGGCGTCCTGGATGCCATGGGGGACGCGCAGGGGGTCCCCGGACGCCCCGTGCGCCTCCCGCGGGCGGCTCTCCGCCTGGCGGCGTCCCTGGGGGACCTGCTGGCGGCGGCGCTACCCCTCTCCCCGCCCCTGACCGTGGACAAGGCGCGGGAGATGGCGGCGCGGGCCTGGATCTGCGACCCGGCCTCCGCTTGCGTGCGCCTCCGGTGGGAGGCGCGGATTCCCGCCGCGGCGGGGGTCGCCTCCACCGCCGCGTGGTACCGCGACCACGGATGGCTCCCCGGGACCCCAACGCCGCCGCCGACCGCGGCGCGTACACTGGCCCGGTGAACTCCCGCATCCGCCGCGCCGTCCTCGCCGTCGTCCTCGCGGGCAGCGCCGCGTCCCCGCAGGGCCCGCTCCGCGCCCAGGACGGCGGCGGTGACGCCCCGCCCCCTCCGCCGCCGGACAACCGGTTCTTCCCCAAGGAGATGGAGGACGCGCTCGCCGCCCTGGCCGGCTCCGATCCCGAGGACTCGTTCCAGCAGGGGCTCGCCGTGCTGGACCGCCTCCGCGGGCGGGACGGCGCCGCCGAGGCGCTGGGCGCGTCGGCGTTCGAGCCGGTGCTCGCCCACGCGCTGGGGAGCCGCCGGGAGCACGTGGCGTCCTTCGCGGGGGAGTTCCTCGCCGCGCTGGACGCGCCCCGCCTCGTGGAGTCGCTGGCACCGGTCGTGGAGCAGGAGCAGGACGCGCGACGCCTGCGCAACGCCGCGGCCCTCCTGGAGCGGACCCGCGGCGTCCGGACCCTGGACCTCCTGTCGGGGCTGGTGCAGAAGGGGGACGGGCCGTCGCGCGCGCGGGCGTGCGAGGCGCTGGGCGAGGTCGCCCGCGCCGACGCGGCCGGCGAGCCCGCCGCCGACGAGGCGGCGGCGCGGGAGCGCGCCTGTGGCCGCGTCCTCGACCTCTACGGGATCGCCCGCGGCTCCGAACTGGGGAACGTGTGCGCCGTGGCGCTGGGGAAGATGCGCTGGACCCGGGCGATCCCCGCCCTGGCGTCGGGGCTCTCCGTGACCGACGGCAAGCACGGCTTCTTCGCGGCGCTGGCGCTGGGATGGATGGAGGACCCCGCGGCGTTCGCCGCCGTGCAGGCGGTGCGGCCCGGCAGCGGCGAGGCGGGGGAGGCGCACGCGAAGGCCTACGAGGCCACGGCGCGCGAGGGGGACGTGACCGCGCTCCTGTCCACGCTGGCCAACGCGGGCCGTGCGGACTTCCGCGAGGCGGCAGCCATCGCGCTGGGACGCATCGTCTCCTCCTTCCCGGATCCCGCGACGGCACCGCCGCAGGAGGCGGAGCGGGCCGCGACGCGGGTGGCCGTCGCCCGGGCGCTTCTCGACCGCATGATGGCGGACCGGGAGGAGGGCGCGCAGTGGGCGGCGTTCCATGCGCTGGCGCGGTGCGGCGGCCCCTGGATGGCGGACGACGTGGTCCGCCTGCTGAACAGCGGCAATGGCGACACCCTGGCGCGGGCGGTGCACCTGGCGGGGGACTGGAAGATCGCCGCGGCGGCGGACCGGATCCAGCGGGCCGTGTTCGCCATGCGGGACAAGGACGTGATGATGCGGCGGCGGCTCGGGGTCGAACTCTGGCGCATCGGGGACCGGCCCGCCATCGATGCGTTCAAGGAGAAGGTCCGCGGGCTCTCCGGCGGCGCGGCCCTGGCCCGCGCCTGCGACGTCCTCGGCTCATGGCGGACGCCGGAGTCGTTCCGGCTCTGCCTCGATCTCCTGAAGACCACGCGCTCGGGGAGTCCCGACCAGTTCCAGGTCGAACTGGCGCTGGAGAAGATGACGGGCCACTTCTTCGGACCGGAGCCGGGGCTCTGGGAGAAGTGGTTCGAGAAGAACCCGGAGTTCTTCACGCGGAAGCAGGCCCGCGTGGAGCGGGAGAAGTGGCGGGAGGACTTCGACAAGGAGAACAAGGGGTTCCGCCAGACGAAGGAGACGGAGAAGGCCGTCCAGATGGGCCTCGACTACCTGGCGCGGCACCAGGCCTCCGACGGGGCGTGGGATCCGCAGAAGTTCCGCCAGTGCTGCGACGACTCCCCGCCGTGCAGCGCCGGGATGGGGGCGCGCGTCCAGGAGGATCCCGTCAGCCGCACGGCGCTCTCGGTCCTCGCGTTCATGGGCGCCGGCTACTCCCCGCGATCGGGCAAGTTCCACGTGGCCGTCCGTCGGGGCCTCGAGTACCTGATGGCGCGCCAGCAGGTGATGGGGGACTACCTCACCAACGACCTCATCGGCGGCTACAACCGCCCCGTCTGCCTGCAGGCCTACGCGGAGGCGATGACGGCGACCCGCGACCCGGTCTACGAGCCGTTCGTGCGGAAGGGCGTCGACTTCCTGACGCAGATCCAGAACTCCATCGGCGGCTGGCGCTACCGCGTGAAGGTGGAGACCAGCGACTCCTCCGTCGCGGCCTGGATGCTCTTCGCGATGAAGGCCGCGGAGAAGGCCGGCGCGGAGGTGCGCCCCATCGTCTACGAGGGCTGTCGCTCGCTCTTCGAGCGCTACTCCGTCCGCGTGCCACAGAACGGCGAGCGGGAGGAGTTCGTCGACACCGACCCCGACTACGGGTTCGAGGTGGGCCGGGACACGAAGTACGAGTACCGCACGGGGTACCAGGACCAGGCGCTGGCGCCCACGCACTCGACCACCGCGCTCGGGCTCATGTCCCACATCCTCCTCGGATTCCGGCGGTCCCACCCGTTCTGCATCGGGAGCGCCAACCACATCCTGCGCACGCAGTTGCCGTCGCTGCCCAAGGACGGCGACGTCCGGAAGGTGAACATCGCGCAGGAGTACCCCATGTACTTCCTCTACTACGGCACCCTCGCCATGCACCAGATGGGGGGGCGGTACTTCAGGACCTGGAACGAGCGGCTGCGCGCGATCCTGCCGCCCCTCCAGGAGACCACCGGTTGCCCGCGCGGGTCCTGGCCCGGCAAGAACATCGACGGTCTCTTCGGCTCGCTCTACACGACCGCCGCGGGCGTCCTCGCGCTGGAGACGTACTACCGCTACCTCCCGGTGCTGCAGGACTAGCGACGCCCCCGCGCCGCGGGTCCGTACCATGGCGGGATGGGAATCCACCGTGCGGCGGGGTTGCTCGCGCTCGTCCTGCTCGCCCACGCGCCGTTCTCCGCGCCGCCGCTCGCCGCCCAGGACGGCGGCGGTGACGCCCCGCCCCCTCCGCCGCCGGACAACCGGTTCTTCGCCCAGGACATGGAGAACCGGCTGAAGGAGCTGGCGGAGGCGGCCGACGACGAGGCGCGGTTCGACGCGCTCAACGCGCTCTCCCGCATGACGGGCCAGGACGGGGCCCTCGCCCCCCTGGCGGACCGGGCGTTCGCGCCGGTGCTGGAACGGGCCCTGGCGACGGAGCATGAGGCGTTCGCCTCCGTGGCTTCCACGTTCCTCGCGGCCGTGGACGGGGCCCGGCTGGGGAAGGAGATCGCCGCGCAGGCGGCGGCGGAGAAGACGGGGCTGCGGGTGGCCAATGCGGCGACCCTGGCCGCCGGCCTCGGACCCGCCGAGGGCGGGAGGATCCTGGCGGGTCCCTTGGCCGCCGCGGCCACGGGTTGGCCCGTGTCGCTGACGCGGGTGGTGGACGCCCTGGGCGCGCTGCGCTCCCCCGAGGGCACGAGCCTCGCCCTGGCGGCGCTCCGGCACGAGGATCCCGAGGTGCGGAACGTCGCCGCCATGGCGCTGGGGCGCATCGGGGACGCGAAGGCGATCCCCGCCCTCGTCGCGGGACTCGGGGACTCGAAGGGCTCCCACGGCTGGTTCTGCGCCGAGGCCCTGGGGATGATCGAGGACCCGGCGCTGTTCGACCTGCTGCTCGGCAGGAACGCCAGCGGCGACGCGCTGGCGCGGAAGGCGAAGGCGCTGGAGATGAGTGCCCGCGCGCGCAACTACGACGCCCTGCTGGGCCTCGTGCAGAAGGGGTCGGGACCGGAACTCCGCACGGCGGCGGCGAACGCGCTGGGCCGCCTGTCGGGTCCCGGTGACGGTGCGCGGTCCGCGGGGGCCCCGACGCCGGAGCAGCGGTCCGCCGCCGCCGAGGCCCTCGTGGAGGTCATCGCCGCCGACGGCGAGCCGGCGGTGCGCGGCGCGGCCTTCTGGGCGCTGCGGAAGTGCGTCGTGCCGGACCTCGGCGACCGGATCGCGAAGCGGCTGGGGGTCAAGGGCGACGACCGGCTGATGTACTTCGTGATCCTGCTCGGCGAGGTCCGCCACGTCCCGTCGGCACCCATGCTGCTCCAGGCGCTGTTCTCCGACAAGCGGCTCATGCTGCGGCGCGCGGCGTCGCTGGCGTTCTGGGCCATCAACGACGGTCCGAGCCTGAAGAAGTTCGAGGAGCGGATGCTGGGCTCGTCCGACCGCGACACCATCCAGCGGGGCTGCGAGGCGCTCGGCTCCTGGAAGGATCGGCGCGGGTTCGAACTCGCGCTGCGCCTCCTCCGGACCACGCGGCGCGGGAGCGCGGACCAGTTCCAGGTGGAACTGGCGCTGGAGAAGATGACGGGCCACTTCTTCGGCCCGGAGCCGGGGCTCTGGGAGAAGTGGTTCGGCAAGAACCCGGAGTTCTTCTCCCCGAAGCAGGCGCGGATCGAGCGCGAGAAGTGGCGGGAGGAGTTCGACAAGGAGAACAAGGGGTTCCGCCAGTCGAAGGAGACGGAGAAGTCCGTGCAGATGGGGCTCCACTGGCTGGCGCGCCACCAGGGGTTCGACGGCGTGGTGGACTGCGTCCGGTTCTCCGGCCGCTGTCGCGAGGGGGGCGGCTGCGATCGCGCCGCCGGCGCGCGCACCGAGATCGCGCAGGCCGGCACCACGGGACTCTCCGTGCTCGCGTTCACGGGGGCGGGATACTCGTCGGCATCGGGGAAGTACCGCGAGGCGGTCCGCCGCGGTCTCGACTACCTGTCGGCGACGCAGAACGTCTACGGGGACTACGATCAGCCGGACTACCTGTTCAACCGCGGCTACGCGCGGCCCGTCGCGCTCCAGGCGCTGGCCGAGGGGTACTCCACCGGCCGGGAGGAGCGCCATCTCGTCGCGGCGGAGCGCATCGTCGCCCGCGAACTCTCCCTGATGAACGAGCGCGGCGGGTGGCGGTACTCCCTCCGCCGCGAGGTCCCCGAGGTGGATTCCTCCGTGACCGCGTGGGTGCTGTTCGCCGCGAAGACGGCGGAGAAGTCGGGCATCGCCATCCCGCACCTGCTGTTCGAGGGCGTCTACCAGTCCTTCGACCTGCTCTCCGAGCGCGTGCCGCAGAACGGGCCGCGGGAGGAGTGGATCGACATCGATCCCGCCTACGGCTACGAGGTGGGACGCGACGCGACCTACCTCTTCCAGACCGGGTACCAGGACACGTCGGGAGGGCCCAGCCGCGCCACGACGCCGCTCGGCCTGATGTCCCGCATCTTCCTCGGCTGGCGACGCTCCCATCCCTTCTGCATCGGGAGCGCGAACTACATCGTGAAGTACTACCTGACGGACTTCGACGTGTTCGGCGAGCCGGGCAAGGAGGACTGGTCGAAGATCGGCCGGTTCACGCCCCGCGGCCAGTGGGTGATGTACTCGTACTACTACTGCACCCTCGCCCTTCACCAGATGGGGGGGCGGTTCTTCCGCGACTGGAACCGGCGCATCGGGCGCATCCTGCCCCAGTTCCAGCGGCGCGAGGGCTGCGACCGCGGCGCCTTCGACGGGTGGAACACGGACAGGGTCTACGGCCGCGTCTACGCCACCGGGATGGGAGTCCTCACTCTGGAGACCTACTACCGGTACCTGCCGGTGCTGCAGGACTGAGGGCCCACGAGGCGGTGCGCGGCGGGGGCGCGGCACAATCCCGATCCGCGGGTCCCGCAGTAGACTGGCCCCGATGGCACGGATCCCCTTCCTCGCCTGCCTGATGATCGCCGCCCTCGCCGGCGGGTCCGCCCCCGCGGCGGAGGATCCTGCCCCCGCCGCGCCGCCGGCGGCGGACGCGGCGGCGGCGGAGCGGGATCGCTCCCACGAGTTCCACCTGCGCCAGGCCCGCGCCCTCGCCGGCGAGGCCCGGCGGACGCAGAGCCTCGAGATGATGCGCCGCTCCGTGGATGCGTACACGACGGCGGCCCGCTTCCGCCCCACCGACCCGGTGCCCACCGCCGAGGCGGGGTTGCTGGCGCTGGACCTGGGCGACGGGGCCGTCGCCGCGCGGATGCTCCAGGAGGTCCACGACGCCGCGCCCGACTCGGCGGCGTTCCACTTCCTCCGCGGCAGCCTCCTCCTGCGGCGCGGCGAGTTCGGCGACGCCGTCGTGGAACTCCGCAAGTGCCAGGGGGGGGACTTCCAGCCGGAGTCGGCGAAGGACCGCCTGTTCCACGCGCTCTGGTCCCAGGGCCTGGTGCTGATCAACGGCGCCGACCTCCACGCCGCCGTCAAGGTGCTCACCGAGACCGTCGAGTTGAGCCCGCGCCACCCGCTCGTCTCGCGGGCGTGGTGGGACCTCGCGGTGGCCCACCGGAAACTGCTCCAGCCCGCGGAGGCCGAGAAGATCCTCCGCGATCTCACGGAGCGCTTTCCCACGTACGCGCCCTCGTACGGCGAACTGGGCTCGCTGCTCGCGGAGCAGGATCGTCACGACGAGGCGCAGGAGTGGCTGGACAAGTCGGTCCGCGTGGATCCCGGCTATGCGCAGGGGTACCTGCTCCGCGCGGAGACGTTCATCGCGCGCGGGCGGTTCGCCGAGGCGGAGGCGTCCCTGCGCGACTTCGACTCCCGCTTCCGTCCGGCGCCGGAGTCCGAGTACCAGTGGGGCGTGCTGCTGCACCGCCGCGGCAACCAGTCGGGGAACCGGGCGGACCACCGCGGCGCCATCGAGAGATTCCGCAAGGCGCTCGCCCTCGACCCGGGCCGGATCCGCGCCCTCTACTTCATCGTCCAGTGCTGGACGGCGCTGGACGAGCCGGAGGAGGCGCGATCGGCGCTGGAGCGGTGGAAGAAGGCCTACGACGCCTTCGTCATGGCGCGTCGCATGCACGAGGAGAAGTCCCGGGAGTCGGCGCAGCCGGCGGAGGGGGAGGCCGCCCCCGGGGACGCTCCGCCCGCGGGTGACGGGGGAGGGTAGCCCCGTCTTTCCTCTCCCGCCCTCCCGCCGGCGGGGGATCCTCTCGGGGCGCCGCGGACGGCGGGGCGGAGCAAGGAGGAGCGTCATGGCGAAGGTGGCGATCATCGGGGCGGGAAACGTCGGCGCGACCTGCGCCCACGTCCTCGCGCAGAAGGACGTGGCCTCGTCGGTGGTGCTGGTCGACGTCCTGGAGGGGTTCCCGCAGGGCAAGGCGCTGGACATGCGCGAGGCGGGCCCGCTCCAGGACTTCGACTGCGCCGTGGCCGGCTCCAACGACATCGCCGACGCGGTGGGCGGCGCCGATGTCGTCGTCATGACCGCGGGACTCGCGCGGAAGCCCGGCATGGATCGCATGGACCTGCTCCGGAAGAACACCGACATCGTCGCGGGCGCCATGCGCGCCGTGAAGGAGCGCGCCCCGGGCGCCGTGATCATCATGGTCACGAACCCGCTGGACGTCATGACCTTCGTCGCGCGGCACGTCACCGGCTTTCCGCGCCAGCGCGTGGTGGGGATGGCGGGGGTCCTCGACAGCGCCCGGCTCCGCTGCTTCATCGCCATGGAACTGGGGGTCTCCGTTGTGGACGTGTCCGCCATGGTGCTGGGCGGCCACGGCGACACCATGGTCCCGCTCCCGCGCTACTCCACCGTGAACGGCGTCCCCATCACGGAACTCATGGACGCCGCCACCATCGAGCGCCTCTCCGATCGCACCCGCAAGGGGGGAGGCGAGATCGTCAACCTGCTGAAGACGGGTTCCGCCTACTACGCGCCGGGCACGGCGGCGGCCCAGATGGCGGAGGCGGTCCTCCGCGACCGTGGTCACCTCCTCCCCGCGTGCGTGTCGCTGGAGGGGGAGTACGGCTTCCGGGACCTCTGCCTCGGCGTGCCGGTGATCCTCGGCGCGGGGGGCATGCGCCGCGTCATCGAGGTCACCCTCTCCGACGCGGAGCGGGCCATGCTGGCCGGATCCGCGGAGTCCGTCCGCAAGGGGATCGAGGAGGTCCGTCCCTTCCTGTCGTAGGGCCCGGAAATCCGGGGGGTGCGCGCGGGGCCCCCGGCCGGTATCATTCCGGCGGCGAGCCCGACCCCGTCGGGGTGCCGCGGGGGGTCGTGCCGCAGGAGGCGGCCCGCGTTGAGAGCGATGCTGGCGGCGTTGACGGTTGCTGTCCTGATCCTTCCACCGGGAGGACCGGGGGCTCCCTCCGCCGCGGCGGCCGGGAGCGCCAAGCCGCTCAAGGTGCGCAGCACGTTCCCCGCCGCCGACGCGACCGGGGTCCTCACGGATCCCGTGGTCGTGCAGTTCAGCGGGCCCGTGGACGGCACGACGCTGAACGCCGCCACGCTCCACCTCCGCGGGAGCGCCTGGGGCGTGCCGGGCACCGCCACCGTGGAGGGGGACCGCAAGGGCCGGCGCATGGTGTTCCGCCCGGCGACGCCCCTCCAGCCGGGGGGCGGCTACGAGTTCATCATGACGACCGGGATCCGCGGCGTCACGGGCGCGGAACTCCAGGAGGAGTTCCGCATGGCGTTCTCCGTCTCCCCCGCGAAGCCCGTTGGCCAGCCGGCGCCGCTGCCCGCGGGCGTGCGGCTCCGTCGGGTGCCCCGGCTCGGTCCCCCCCCGCGGGTCGTGTGGACGGCGCCGGCGGTGGGCCTGGGCAGCGTCTTCACGGACGAGGTCACCGTGCGCTTCAATCGCCCCGTCAGCCCGGCCACGGTGAACGCGCAGACCTTCCAGCTTCTCCAGGGGACCGTCGCCCAGGAGGGCCGGATCGAGGAGGTCCCCTCCACGGGCGGGCGGGAGTTCCGGATCGTGCCCGTCGCTCCGCTCTTCCGCGACACGTCCTACGCGATGGTCGTCACGCGATCGGTCCGATCGGACCGGGGTCGACCGCTGAAGGAGGAGTTCCGCGGCGCGTTCTCGACGTCCCCGCTCAAGAACGGGGTCAAGCCGCTGGAGCCGACGGATTTCCAGCAGGGCCCGCTGCTCCTGCGGGGACGGGCCTTCCACACCGCCCACCGCCTCGATGACGGCCGCATCGCCGTCCTGGGCGGGCAGGACCTCGACGGCACGCCGACGGCGACTCTGGAACTCCTCCCCTCGCTCTCCGGCGCCTTCGCTCCGGGCCCGTCCATGGAGTCGGCCAGGACGTTCCACGCCTCCGTGGTCCTCAAGGACGGGCGCCTGCTGGCCATCGGCGGCTACTCGGAGACCCGGGCGACGCTCCCCGCCTGCGAGGCCTTCGATCCGAAGACCGGGGCCTGGGTCGCGGTGGGGGCCCTCCGAACGGGCCGGGCGAGCCACACGGCCACGCTCCTCGCGGGCGGACGCGTGTTCGTGGCCGGCGGGTTCACGCGGGTCGGCGGCGTCCTCCAGTACGCGCCGGAGACGGAGATCTTCGACCCGTTCCTGAACCAGTGGAGCGCCGGGCCCATGCTGCGCACGCCGCGGGGGGCCCACACCGCCACGGTGCTGAAGGACGGCCGCATCCTCCTGGCGGGCGGCGCGCAGTTCGGCGAGCGATCGGCGGAGGTCTACGACCCGGTCACGGGCGCTCTGACGCGGACCTTCGGCGCTCCCGGCGAGGATCGGACCTTCCACGCCGCGGCGCTGACGAAGTCCGGCGGCGTGCTGCTGGCCGGCGGCGGACCGCCCAACTCGGAGCAGTACGTGCCCCTCGCCGATGGCTTCTCCCCCTCCGGCCCCATGCCCGTCATCGGGCTGCCGGTGACCGACTCGCCCGTGTTCCCGACGCTGACCCCCATCACCGAGGGGCGCGTGGTGCTTCTCGGCGGCCTGTCCGTGGGCGGGGCGCCGGGGGGCGCCGACCTCATCCTCTCCCAGGTCCTCCTGTGGGACGCGGGCGGCAGCGGCGGGACGGGGGCGTTCTACCGGATGCCCTTCGACCTCGCGGTCCCACGCGCGGGGCACACGGTGACCGCCAATCCCGACGGATCGTTCCTCGTCATCGGCGGCCTGGGCAACGGCGCCTACAACGAGCGGTCCACCACGTTCCTGCGGCCGTGACTCTCCGGCGTCAGGCGCGCCGCCGCCCCCGCGTCGGGCGCGACCGGGCGAAGCGGCGCAACCGCGCGACGGCGGTGCGCACGCGGCGGGGCGCGGTGCCCCCGATGTGGTCCCGGAGCGCCGTCGCGGCCGCCGGATCCAGCCGCCCGTGGAGGTCCCCGCCGAACGCGGCGTGCAGGCCGCGGTAGTCCTCCAGGGAGAGGTCGCGGAGGCGGCAACCCCGCTCCTCCGCCAGGAGCACCGCGCGTCCGGCCACGCCGTGCGCCTCGCGGAACGGCACGCCCCGCTCGACCAGGTGATCGGCCACCTCCGTCGCCTCGGGGAAGCCCCCCTCCAGCGCGGCGGCGCAGGCGGCGCGGTCGAACCGGAGGCCCCGCACCACGGCGGCGGACGCGCGCAGGCACAGCGCCCACGTGTCCACGGCGTCGAACAGGGCCTCCTTGTCCTCCTGCAGGTCGCGGTTGTAGGCGAGGGGCAACCCCTTCAGGAGGACCAGGAGCCCCGTGAGCGCGCCCACGACGCGGCCCGTCTTCCCGCGGACCAGCTCCGCGGCGTCGGGGTTCCGCTTCTGGGGCATGATGCTGGAACCCGTGGAGACGGCGTCGTCGAGCGCGGCGAAGCGGAACTCCGAGGTCGTCCAGAGCACCACGTCCTCCGCGAGGCGGGAGAGGTGGACCATCCCCAGCGCCGCGGCGGCGACGAACTCGACGACGAAGTCGCGGTCGGACACGGCATCCATGGAGTTGGCCGACGGGGCGCGGAAGCCGAGTTCCCGCGCCACCATCGCGCGGTCCACCGGGAACGGGGTGCCCGTGGCGGCGCCGCTGCCGAGGGGGCACTCCCGGGCGCGTTCCAGCGCGTCCGCGAGGCGGCCGTCGTCGCGGAGGAGGGGCTCCCCGTGGGCGAGCAGGTGGTGGCCCAGGAGGACCGGCTGCCCGCGCTGGAGGTGCGTGTAGGCGGGGACGACGATGCCGCGCGCCCCCTCCGCCGCGTCCGCCAGCGCGCCGGCCAGGTCGCGGAGGGCGGTCCGCAGGGTCTCCCCCTCGGCGCGCAGGAAGAGCCGCAGGTCGGTGGCGATCTGGTCGTTGCGGCTGCGGGCGGTGTGGAGCCGGCCGCCGGCCTCGCCGATGCGCTCCGTGAGCACGCGCTCCACGAACGAGTGCACGTCCTCGTCCGCCGCTCCCGCGGTGGACAGCCTCCCGGCTCCGGCGTCGCGGAGCATCCCCTCGAGGCCCCGCACGATGCGTCGCGCCTCCGCCGCCGGGAGGATTCCCGTGGCGCCCAGCATGCGGGCGTGGGCGAGGGAGGCGCGAAGGTCGTGGTCGAGCAGGCGCCCGTCGAACCGGAGGGAGTCGCCGATCTGGCGCAGTTCCGGCCCGGGGCCGGCGCGGAACCGCCCGCCCCAGAGTCCCCCCGGCCTGCCGCCGCCCGTCCTCCCGCTCACAGGCGCCCCTTCCGCGCGTGGTAGGCCGCGCACCACCGCCGCGCCAGGTCGAAGTAGACGTCCGGCGCCCGCCTCACCTGGTCCAGCGGAACGCTCTCGTCCGCCTGGTGACTCTGCTCCGGATCCCCGGGACCGAGGACCACGCCCGGCAGATCCCGCACGTGGAACAGGTCCGACACGCCGCCGAACGCGACGGGGCCCGCCGTGCCCGTCGCGGCGAGCGCCGCCCCGACGATGGGGTCGTCTCCCCGCGTCTCCACCGGAGTCATGCGCGCCCGAAGCACCGGGATCTGGGAGCGGATGCGGCGGCGGAGTTCGATCACGAACCAGTCGTTGTCGTAGTGCGGCGTCGTCCGGACATCCACCGTGAACGTGCAGTCCGGCGGGACGACGTTGCGCGCGACGCCGCCCCGGATCTGCGTCACCTGGAGGGTGGGCAGGCCGAGGAGCGGGTGCTCCCTCACGCAGCGGAGCTCGAGCAGCCGCCGGACGTCCTCCAGCGCCTTGTAGATCGCGTTCTCGCCCTGGTGGGGGCGGGCGGCGTGGGCGGCCCGGCCCTCCGCGACCGCCTCGATGCGGATAAGGCCCTTCTGCGCGGTGGCGACCCGGAGCCCCGTGGGCTCGCCGATGACCGCGGCCTCCACCAGCGGCAGGGACCGGCGCAGCGTCTCCAGGCCGTCGCCCCCGGTCTCCTCGTCGCAGGTGGCCGCGAACACGACGGTGCCGCCGGTCCCCTCGCGTGCCCAGCGCGCCGTCGCGGCGGCCATGGCGGCGACGGAGGCCTTGTCGTCCCCGGAGCCGAGACCGAACAGCCGGCCGTCGATCTCGTCCGGCCGGTGGGGGTCGCGCGTCCAGCGCGAGGACGGCGGCACCGTGTCGATGTGCGCGTTCAGGAGCAGGGACGGGCGGCCGGATCCCGCCTCCGCCCAGAGGTTCCGGCCCTCCGTGCGCGGTTCGAGCCCGGCGGCGCGGAGCGCTGCGGCGAGCACGGACTGGGCCGCCTCCTCGCTCCCGGAGGGAGAGGGGACGGCGACGAGGGCCTTCAGGAGGGCGACGGTGTCGATCATGGGGAGGGAGCGCGGCGCGACGGGGAGCGAGGGTGCGGCCGAACGATACCACTCTTCAGAACGCATCCGATCCCGGCGGGACCGGCTCCAGCGTGAGCATGGTGCCCGTGCCGCGGACGGTGAACAGTTCCAGCAGGATCGCGTGGGGCTCGAGCCCGTTGAGGATGTGGGCGCGGGGAATGCCGCGGCGCACCGCGGCGACGCACGTCCGGACCTTGGGAATCATGCCGCCGGAGATCACGCCCTCGCGGAGGAGCGCTTCGGCGCTCGCCGCCGTGAGGTCGGTGATCAGGCTGTCGGCATCGGCGAGGTCGCGCATGACGCCGGGCACCTGCGTCATGTTCAGGAACTTGTCCGCCCTGAGGTCCACGGCGGCCTCCAGCGCGACGTTGTCGGCGTTGATGTTCAGCACGTTGCCCTTGCGGTCCGCGCCCAGGGAGGCCACGACGGGGACGTAGCCGTTCTCCAGCAGCACGCGGAGGAGGCTCGTGTCCACGTCCTCGATGTCCCCCACGTGGCCGAAGTCCACGGAGCGCGTCTCCCCCGTGGAGGGGTCGGTCACCTCGGTCACCTCGCGGCGCCGCGCGTGGATGAGATCGCCGGAGACGCCGTTCAGGCCCACGGCCTTCAGGTCCTCGTTGCGGAGCGCCGAGAGGACCTCGATGTTGATCTTCCCGGCGAACACCATCTTCGCCACCTCGAGGGTCGCGGCGTCGGTGATGCGGCGTCCCTGGACGAACTGGGGCTCCAGGCCGAGGCGCTCCTGCAGCGCGGTGGCCTGCGGACCTCCCCCGTGGATGACGCAGACGCGCATCCCGATGTGATGGAGGAGCGCGATGTCGGCGGCGAGGTTCCGCAGCGCCGCGCGGTCCTGGACCAGGTGGCCGCCGAACTTGACCACGATGGTCTTCCCCTTGTGGCGGCGCATGTAGGGGAGCGCCTGGCGGAGGATGTTGACGTCCACCTCGTGGAGGGCGTCGTCGTCATCCTCGGGGTCGACGGGGGGCGGCGGCGGAACGCTCATGGGCGGAGGACCTCCCGGAAGACGGCCTTCTGGACGCGGAGCCGGTTGGCCGCCTGCGCGCGCACGAGGGAGCGGGGACCCTCGACGACGTCGTCGCTGGCGACCACGTTGCGGCGGACGGGCAGGCAGTGGAGGAAGCGGGCGTCCGCCGCCGCCGCTCCCATCAGCGCGGGCGTGACGGTCCAGGACGCCTGGGCGCGGCGGAGCGCCGCCTCGTGCTCCGGGCGGCCGTAGAGCGCGGGGGCGCCCCAGGACTTGGCGTAGACGGCCTCCGCTCCGGCCACCGCGGCGCGCTGGTCGTGCAGCACGTCCACGGATCCTCCCCGCTCCTCGGCGGCGGCGCGGACGGACGCGACGAAGCGGGCGTCCGGCTCGAAGCCCGCGGGGCACGCCACGCGGATCGCCATTCCGGCGCGGGACGCGGCGCGGAGGACGGCGTGGGGCACCGCCATGGGGAGCGGCTTCGGGTGAGGGGCCCAGGTGAGGGTCAGGCGGCGCCCCGCGAGGTCCTGCCCGAGGGCCTCGCGCAGCGCCAGCAGGTCGGCCAGCGACTGGAGCGGGTGGTCCTGCGCGCTCTCCAGGTTGACGACGGGCACGGAGCAGGCGTCGACCACCGCGCCGAGCACCGGCTCCGCCGCGTCCTCCGCCGCGTCGCGCATCTCCGCGAAGCAGCGGACTCCCACGCACTGCACCATGGAGGACAGGGTGCCGAGGGCGTCGCGCACGTGCTCCGCGCGGTCCCCGTCCATGACCGCGCCGCGGCGGAACTCCAGGCGCCACGCGTCGGTCCCCGGGGAGAGCACGACGGCGTGCCCGCCCAGCTCCCGCATCGCCACCTCGGCGGCGGTGCGCGTCCGGAGCGAGGGGTTGAGGAACACGAGCGCCGCGGTGCGTCCCTCCAGCGTCCGATCCCAGGCGCCCGCCCGCTCCGCCGCGGCGACCGAGAGCAGGTGATCGAGTTCGCCGTCGGAGAGCCCGTCCAGCGAGAGGAGCGACCGGCCGCGGAGATCGGGGACGGTCACGGTTCGCCGGGCCGCGCGGCGGCCAGGGCGACGAGGAAGCGATCCACCTCCGCGGGACCCGCCGTGAGCGGCGGGAGGACGCGGACGCCGTGGGGGTCGGAGGAGACGGAGGAGGCGAGCACGCCCTCCTCGCGGAGGCGCGCCAGCACCGTCTTCGCGGGCGCCTCGCAGACGACGGCGAGGAGGAGCCCGAGGCCGCGGACCTCCCGCACGCCGGGGACGGCGAGGGCGCCGGCGCGGAGCGCCTCCCCGGAGGAAGCGGCGCGCCCGGCGAGTCCCTCCTCCACCACGACGCGCACGGTGGCCTCCAGCGCGGCGCAGGCCAGCGGCCCGCCTCCGAAGGTGGACCCGTGATCGCCGGGCTTCACGGTCCGCGCCACGCGCTCCTGGAACAGCACCGCGCCGCAGGGTACGCCCGAGGCGATGCCCTTCGCCAGCGTGTGGAGGTCGGGCCGGACGTCGAAGTGATCCCCCGCCCACATCCGCCCCGTGCGCCCGAGACCCGTCTGGACCTCGTCGAACACGAGCAGGGCGCCGCGTGCGTCGCAGATCTCCCGCGCGGCGCGGTAGTAGCCGGCGGGGGCGACGCGCACGCCGCCCATGGAGGGGACGGGCTCCATCAGCACCGCCGCCGTTGCGCCGTTCACGGCGCGGTCCAACGCCTCCGCGTCGCCGAAGGGGACGAACGTCGCACCGGGGACGAGGGGGCCACCGTAGTCCCGGTAGCCCGGGAGCCCGGTCACGGACAGCGCGCCGAGGGTGCGGCCGTGGAAGCCCTCCGCCATGGCGACGACGTCGCTCCGGCCGGTGTGCCGCCGCGCCGTCTTCAGCGCCGCCTCGTTGGCCTCCGCACCGGAGTTGCAGAGGAAGACCTGCGTGACTCCCTCGGGGGCCGCCCGCACCAGCGCCGCCGCGGCGCGGGCGCGGACGTCGTTGTAGGCGACGTTGCTGTAGAACAGCAGGCGGCCCGCCTGCTCGCGGATGGCGGCGACGACGCGCGGGTGGCAGTGGCCCGCCAGCGCCACGGCGTGGCCGCCGTAGAAGTCCAGCCACTCCCGCCCGGCGGAGTCCCACACGCGGCACCCTTCGCCGCGCACCAGCGCCAGCGGAAGGTGGGCATAGGTGGGGACCTGGTAGCGGTCTTCGACGTCCCGGATCTCCTCGAACGCGGGCGTCCCGCTCACGGGCGGCTCCCGAAGTCGAGGAGTCCGTCGGTCTCGGGGAGGCCCAGGAGGAGGTTCAGGTTCTGCACCGCCTGGGACGCCATCCCCCTGCCGAGGTTGTCGATGGCGGACAGGACGGCGACGCGATCGCGATCGACATGCACGGAGAGGTCGATGAAGTTCGTGCCCGCCACCACGGCCACCCGCGGCGTGCCGCGGCGCACGCGGACGAACGGCTCGCCGGCGTAGACCTCGCGCACCAGCGCTTCCAGCGCCTCCCCGTCGGGGGCGGGCGACACGGTGGCGGTGGCGGTGGTGAAGATGCCCCGCACGAAGGGGCCGGAGTGGGGGAGGAACGACACGCGGGGATCGGGGGCCCCGGACTCGCGCAGGAACCGCTCGATCTCCGGCACGTGCTGGTGGGAGAGGACCTTGTACGCGCGGAAGTCCTGCGCCCGCTCCGGGTGGTGGGTCGTGGCGGACGGGTCGGCGCCGGAGCCGGAGGACCCGGTCACGCCGAACACGACGGCCTCTCCCGCGAGGAGGCCGCGGGAGGCCAGCGGGAAGAGCGCGGCGATGGCGCCCGTGGCGAAGCAGCCGGGGTTGGCGACCAGTCGCCCCGCGGCGATGTCCGCGCGATGGGCCTCGGGAAACCCGTAGACGAAGCGCCCCAGGAGTTCCGGCGCCGGGTGGTCCATGCCGTAGGCCCGGGCCCAGGCGTCGCCGTCGTCCAGGCGGAAGTCGCCGGAGAGGTCCACCACGCGGAGATCGGGATTGGCCGCCAGCGCGCCGCCCATCCTCCGCGCGGCCTCCCCGTGGGGGAGGGCGAAGACGAGCGCCGCCACGCCCCGCGCCAGGGAGCCGACCTCCTCGTCGGTGACGACGAGGTCGGTGGCGCCCTCGAGGAACTCGTGGACGTCGGCCAGCCTCTTCCCCGCCGCGCGGCGGGCGGTGGCGGCGACGAGTTCCAGGCGGGGATGGCGCAGGAGGAGGCGGGCGGTCTCCGCGCCGCCGTACCCGCTGGCGCCGACGACGGCGACGGGGATCCGGTCCGGCGCGGCGCTCAACCGAGCCGCTCCTCGACGAGGTCGGCGAGCCGGTGGCCGTCGGTGCGCGCGTTGGCGGCGGGCACCTTCAGTTCCCGCTGGATGTACTCCACGCCCACGGAGTTGTCCGTGGCGGGGCCCGCCATCACGTCCACCTTGAGGCCCATCTCCTTCATGACCGCGACCGCGCCCCACGCCGCCACGAGGTCGTTGGCGCACATCACGTGGACCCTCGCCGCGGCGCGGAGATCCGCGTCCCGCAGGAGATCCGCCACGCCGTAGCCGCCGATGATCCCGTCGCCCAGTTCCACCACGATGACGTCCGGCCTCCCCTCGGCGAGGCGGGCGAGGAGCCCCTTCGTGACGGCGGCCAGCGACTCGCGGCCCACGGTGGACGGGAGCCCGGCGTCCTGGAACGAGAGCCCCTCGCGGGCGCCGTGATCGACCATGTTGAGCACGTCCCGCATGCACGCCACGCCCGTGGCCTTCAGCGCCGCCACGCGCCAGCCGCGCTGGTTCAGCTTCTGGATGATCTCGCACGCCGCCTGGGTCTTCCCCGCGGCCATGCAGGTCCCCTCGACGAACACCAGCGGGGGGAAGTCGGCGAGTCCGGCCAGGGAGTCGCGCGGCGGGATCGCGCCCTCCTCGATGTTGAGCGGCTTCCCGTCGCGCACCGCCATGCCCAGCACCTCGACCTGGAGCGGCGTGCCCAGGTCCTTGTTGCCGGAGACGCACACGCCGATGACGCCGCCGAGGTTCAGGATCTGGAGCCGGTCGCCGACGGCGATGGATTCGGGGAGTTCGCCGACGAAGCCCTTGAGCGCGCGGCGGCGCCCCAGGACGCCGGCGATGATGTCCTCGCGCGAGATGTGGGCCATGCGGCCGGTGTCCAGTTCCAGCTTGTCGTAGACGGACTTCTCCTGCAGGGCCTTGACGACGACCACGTTCCCGGCGCGCACCTCGACGTGATCGGAGATCTCGATCTCCCGCCCCAGGCGAAGCGTCGCCGTCGACGAAGCCACCTTGTCCACCCTCACGATCATCGGCCCGCCTCCTCCGCGTCGCCGCGGTCCTCCCGGACGTCCCTCCGGTGCGCCAGCACCCCCTGCAGTCCGTGCAGGCGGGAGAAGCCCGCCGCCTCGGCGCCGGTCCACGCGCGGGAGCCCTCGCCGTAGGCGGCGCCGGAGCCCGCCAGCAGCGAGTGGGGACTCCGCGCGCCGGTCACCGTCGCCGTCCCCCGGTGGAGCCGGACGCGCACCTCCCCGGTGACGCGGCGCTGGTTGCTGTCGAGGAGCGCCTCGAGGTCCCGCACGAAGGGGTCGAACCAGAGCCCCTCGTGGAGCGCCGCGCCGTAGGCGTCCCCGGCGAGCCGCCGCCACGACTGCTGCGCCTTCGTGAGGACCAGTTTCTCGAGTTCCCGGTGGGCCAGCAGGACGACGACGGGGGCCGGCGCCTCGAAGGCGATGCGCCCCTTGATGCCGAGGATCGTGTCGCCCAGGTGGACGCCGCGGCCGACGCCGTGCCGGGCCGCGCGGGCCCCCAGCGTGGCCAGGAGGTCCAGCGGTTCCGTCGCCCGGCCGTCGAGCGCCACGGGCAGGCCTGCCTCGAACCCGAGGGTGACCTCCTCCGCTTCCGCCGGCGCGCTCGCCGGATCCGCCGTGGTGGGCCACGCGTCGGCGGGGATCTCCTCCCACGGGTCGTGGGTCGCGCCGCCGCCGATGGTCACGCCCCAGAGGCCCGCGTTCACGCTGTAGCGGCGGGTGGACCGATCCACGGCGATGCCCCGCTCCTCCAGCCAGTCGGCGGACCGGTCCCGGGAGAGCCCGAGGGTGCGGATGGGCGTGAGGATGCGGGTGCCCGGGAGCAGCGCGGCGAGGGCGGTGTCGAAGCGGACCTGGTCGTTGCCGGCGCCGGTGGATCCGTGGGCGACGGCGACGGCCCCCTCGGCGCGGGCCACGCGCGCCACCTCCTCCGCCTGCACCACCCGCTCCGCGCCCACGGACATGGGGTACACGTCTCCGCGGAGGCACTGTCCCTTCACGAGGTACGTGCAGAAGCGGTCCCAGACGGCGCGGCGGGCGTCCACGTGCTCGTGGCGGACGGCGCCCGCGGCGGCGGCGCGGTCGGCGATGCGGCGGACCTCCGCCGGCGGGAAGCCGCCCGTGTCCACGGTGACCGTGACCACGTCGGCCCCCTCCGTCTCGCGCAGGTGGACCGCGCAGAACGTCGTGTCGAGGCCGCCGGAGAACGCGAGAACGATTCGCGGACGAGCGTCCAAGGGGGTTCGCTTCCCGGCCCCTCCGGGGGCCGCCGCGGGTCCGGACCCGCTCTCGGGGGTGTCCCGCGGCCCGGAAGCCCGCACCCCCCCAACCAGTCCCTCCCGCGCCGTCGCGCGGGGCAGCGCGTGAGAATGCGATCCCCCGCCCCCCCACGCAAGGATTCGGAACTCGACGACGACATTCCCGGAATGTCGCGTGCGAGTTGGCGGACTCCGCGACCCGCGAACTGCCTCCCCGGCCCGCCCGCCCCGCGGTACGCTCCCTCCGGCGGCGACGGGGCCGCCCCGGAGGGCCGAACCATCCGACTGGTGTGCGCCGGGAAGACCGACGTCGGCCGCAGGCGGGAACTGAACGAGGACTCGTTCTCGTACTCGGAGAAGGACTCGGTCTGCATCCTCGCCGACGGCATGGGCGGGCGGGACTTCGGCGAGGTCGCCTCCTCGCTCTGCGTCTCCACGTTCAACAAGTACTTCAAGAAGTACTTCCCGGAGACGTTCCGCGGCCGGTCCCTGGGCACCGACGGCACCGTGCAGGACGTGCTCCGCACGCTGCTGGACGGCTGGGTCCGCGAGGTGAACAACGCAGTCCACAACCTGGGCATGATCGACGCCCGCTACCGGGAGATGGGCACGACCCTCGTCGTCCTCTTCCACCAGGAGGACTTCGTCGCCACCGCCCACGTCGGCGACAGCCGGATCTACCGCCACCGGGACGGCGAGATGAAGCAGGTGACCGAGGACCACTCGTTCATCAACAGCCAGCTGAAGGCCAAGCTGATCACCCCGGAGGAGGCCGCCCTCTCCAGCCACAAGAACATCATCACGCGCGCCGTCGGCACGCGCCAGACGGTGAAGCCGGAGATCAACTTCATCGACGCCCGCGAGGGGGACGTCTTCCTCCTCTGCTCCGACGGACTCTCCGACCTGGTCTCCTCCGACGACATGGGCCGCACCCTCGTCCGCAACGGCACCGACCTCGTGCGCGCCGTCGATGAACTGGTGGACCTGGCCAACGAGCGGGGAGGGAAGGACAACATCACCGTCGTCCTCGCCCGCGTGGAGCCGGGGACGCCGGGCGCGGTGTAGGCCGCCCCCGCCCCCCGCGATGCTCCGGCCGCCCCCGCGCCGCCTCCCGTAGACTTCCCGCCCATGGTCCGGGTGGAGGGTCTGGCGAAGGTGTTCCGGGAGGGGACTCCCGGGGAGGTCCGCGCCGTGGACGGGGTGTCGTTCGAGGCCCTGCCGGGGGCGGTGCTCGGGCTGCTGGGGCCCAACGGGGCGGGGAAGACGACGACGCTCCGGATGCTCTCCACGGTCTTCCGCCCCACCGCCGGGAGCATCGAGATCGACGGCCTCGACGCCGTGGCCGAGCCCGACGAGGTGCGCCGGCGCATCGGCTTCCTGTCGGGGGCGACGGGCGTGTACGACCGCCTCACGCCGCGGGAGCAGGCGACCTACTACGCGCGCCTCCACGGCATCGAGGGGGCCGACCTGGAGCGGCGCGTCGCCGAGACCCTCCGCATCCTCCAGGCGGAGGAGTTCGCCGACCGCGTCTGCGGCACCCTCTCCAGCGGGCAGAAGCAGAAGGCCTCCCTCGCCCGCACCGTGGTCCACGACCCGCCGGTGCTCATCCTCGACGAGCCCTGCGCGAACCTGGACGTGCTTGTGGCGCGAGGCGTCCACGAGTTCATCCGCGCCGCCCGCGCCGCCGGCCGCACGGTCATCCTCTCGACCCATGACATGTCCGAGGCGGAGCGGCTGTGCGATCGCATCGCCGTCATCCACCGGGGGCGCCTCTGCGCCGCCGGCACGGTGGGGGAGATCCGCACCGCGGCGGACGACGCGCCCGACCTGGAGACGGCGTTCTTCCGCCTCGTGGACGGGGCCGCCGCTTGAATCCCCGCCGCGCGCTGCTGGTGCTGGGCAAGGAGGTCCGCGAGGCCCTCCGCGACCGGCGCACGCTGTTCGTGACCCTGGTCCTCCCGGTCCTCCTCTACCCGGCGCTCATGATCGGCTTCGGTGCCGTCGCCGCGCGCCAGAAGGGGAAGCTGCGCGAGGCGACGCAGTCGTGGACGTTCGCGGGCCCCGTCCCGGCGGACCTCGTGGCCCTGCTCGGCGCCGCGCCCGGACTCGTCCGCGGCGAGGACGGCGACCCGGACGCCGCCCTCCGCGAGGGGAAGGTCCACGTCGTCGTGCGTGCCGAGGACGGCTTCGCCGGGAAGATCGCGTCCGGCGGCACGGGGCGCCTCGACCTGCTCTACGACTCGTCCCAGGAGCGCTCCCAGGAGGCCCGGCGCAAGGTGGCGGAGGTGGTGGGCGCTTGGGAGTCGGGGATCCTCTCCGCGCGGCTCTCCGAGCGGGGCCTGGAGCGGGAGTTCCTCGACCCGGTGGCGGTCTCCTCGCCGCAGACGGGGGACGTCGCCACGGCGGCCAAGCGGGGGGCCAGCGTGTTCGGCCGGATGATCGCGATGATGCTCGTCCTCATGCTGCTGACGGGCTCCTTCACGCCCGCCGTGGACCTCGTGGCGGGGGAGAAGGAGCGGGGGACGATGGAGACGCTTCTCGTCTCGCCTGCGACGCGCCTCGAGATCGTGGTCGGGAAGTTCCTCGCCGTGTTCGCGCTCGCGCTCCTCACCGCCGCGGGGAACCTTGGATCCATGGCGATCACCTTCGGGCAGTTCTCCGACGTGATGGGCGCGCGGGAGCGCGTCGACTTCCACGTGGGGGTCGGCGTCCTGCTCCTCATGCTGCTGGCGGTGATCCCGCTGGCGGCGCTCTTCTCGTCGCTGGCGCTGGCGCTCTCCGCGCTGGCCCGCTCCACGAAGGAGGCGCAGACGTACCTGACGCCGCTCCTCCTCGTCATCATGCCGCTCGCCATGGTCTCCATGGTCCCGAACCTCGACCTCACGCCGGGCCTCGCGTCGGTGCCCGTGGCGGGGGCGGTGCTGCTCTTCCGCGACCTCATGCTCGCGGAGGGCGAGCCGGCGCTCCTGTCGAAGGCGCTCGCGATGCTCCCCATCGTGGTCGGCGTGACCGCGCTGGCGGCGGGCCTCTCCCTCCGCTGGGCCACGTGGATGTTCCAGCGGGAGGCCGTCCTGGTGCGGGACTCCGGGGCGCCCTTCTCGTGGCAGGACCTCCGCCCGCCGCGGCGGGCGGGCTCGACTCCCGGGCCCGGCGGCGCCGCGCTCCTCCCCGTCATCTGCCTCGCGGCGACGTACTTCATCGCGCGGGCGCTGCTGCGGCCGGAGAGCGTCGGCAGTCCGTGGGCGGTGGCGCTCCAGCAGGGGATCCTCCTCGGCGTGGTCGCCGCGGGGCTGGCGCTCGCGCGGCTGGACGTCCGCGCCAGCCTGGGCCTCCGCGCGCCCGGCGCGGGTCCGCTCGCGGCCGGCCTCCTTCTCGGTGTGGGCGCCGCCCTCGCGACCCCCTGGGTCCACCGCCTCGCCGGTCCCGCCGCCGACGCCCCCGGCGGCGCCGGCGCGATGATCCGGGCCCTGGTGCTCTCCCTCGACCCCGTCACGCTGGTGCTGCTGCTGGCGGTGCTCCCGGCGGTGGCGGAGGAGGCGCTCTTCCGCGGCTGGTGCCTGCGCGGACTGCGCAGGGAGATGAGCGCCGCGGCCGCCGTGCTCCTCTCGTCGGCCGCCTTCGGCGTGTTCCACCTGGAGCCCGACCGCATCGCCTTCACCGGCGTCCTCGGCTGCGCGCTCGGCTTCCTGGCCCTCCGCTCCGGCTCCCTCTGGCCGGGCATCCTGGCGCACGCGCTCCACAACGGAATCACCGTCTCGCTGGGCCGCGTCGTCCTCCTTGCGGAGGAGCGGACCCCGGCGGGGCCGCCGCCGCTGGACTGGGTGGGCGGCGCCGCTGCGGGCGTCGCCGGGCTCGTCCTCATCGCCCTAGCGCTCGTCCTCGCGAGTCGCTCCGACGCGACGCGCGCGTCGCCGGAGACGTAGCGGCGCGCGGATTCCTTCCCGCCCGCGCTCCCCCTGCGCTACACCACCCCGCTTCCCGCATCCGACGAGCCGGCGCGCCTGTAGCTCAATTGGATAGAGCACCAGACTACGGATCTGGGGGTTGGGGGTTCGACTCCTCCCGGGCGCGCCACGGCCTTCCTCTCACCTCGCGATGTGCCCCGTCGATCCCGGGCGGATCTCCCGTACCGGGAACCGGCGCCGCCACCGTCCGTACCCGACCCTCCCAACGCGGTGTGAAGACCCTTGACTTGGTCATGTCCATGGTCCAGACTCTGGTCATGATCCGGATCAACATTCACGAGGCGAAGACGCACCTCTCGCGGTACCTCGCCCGCCTCTCCGCGGGCGAGACCATCGTGCTCTGTCGCCGCAACGTGCCCGTCGCGGAGATCCGCCCGCTGCCCCGGCGCCCGCGGAAGGCGCGGCCCATCGGGCTCGCGCGGGGACGGTTCGAGTTGCCTCCCTCGTTCTTCGAGCCGCTGCCGGCGGATGTGCTCGACGGGTTCGATGGTGGCGGCGCGTGAGACTGCTCCTGGACACCTGCACGTTCCTGTGGATCGCGGCCGGCGCCCCCGACCTGTCGGACGCGGCGCGGGCCGCCGTGCGGGACCCCGACAACGAGGTGTTCCTCAGCGCGGTCTCCGCCTGGGAAGTGGCGGTGAAGCACGCGCTCGGGCGGCTCCCGCTGCCGGCGGACCCGGGCCGGTTCGTGCCGGAGCAACGCGAGGGCCACGGCATTGCGGAACTCCCCCTGGTGGAAGCCGCCGCGCTCCTTCTTGCCCGGCTGCCGCCGCTCCACCGGGACCCCTTCGACCGCATGCTGGTCTGCCAGGCGCTCGCCGGCGGCTGCACCATCGTGACCCCCGACGAGGCCGTGCGCGCCTACGCGGTGCCGACGCTCTGGTAGTCGCCAGCCGCGCCGTTCGCCGGGGGCGGCGAGACCGCGCGCCGGCGGGCCCTCCACGCATCTTCGGACCGGCGCGATGGGCCCCCGCCCCGCGGGCCTAGAACCTCACCTCCGTCGTCCCGGGGACCTTGACGATCTGCGCCGGCTTGCCGCTGGTGTTCACGGAGTACTCCCCCTCGGGGAGGAGGTCGAGGACGGCGATACCGTTGGCGCCCACCTGGGCGGATCGCGAGATGCGGCGCTGGCGGCGGCCGCCGACGGGGCCGCCGCCGGAGGAGTCGGAGCGCTGCGAGGCGTGGACCTGCCCCGAGCCCCCCGTGACGACCAGCGAGTGCAACGCGGGCAGCGGCACCACGATCTCCTGCGTGCCCGAGCGCACGGACACGGGCGAGGCCGCGAGCACATCCCACGGGTTCTGCGCGGGCGTGATCACGACCTCGTACTCGCCGGGCTGCACGGCGGTGAGGGTGCGCCGCCCGTCCCCGTCGGGAACATTCTCGTTGTCCCGGCCGCTGTGGATCATCGCGCCGTCGGCGGACGCCGGCTGCAGCGTGGCCGCGACACGCCCCTCCAGCGCGGAGCCCGCGTACCCCTGGATGCGGAGCACCACCGTCGCCGGCTCGGCGAACAGGAACGAGACCTCCGGGGCGGGGCCCGGCGCGAACGACGCGCGCTGCGTGCCGTGCGTGCGCGAGGTCGCCTGCACCCACCACTCCCCGCCCTCCTGCTCGTCCCCGCGTCGGCGCACGGACTCGGGGATGAGGAGCCAGCGGGAGCCGTCGGGGCGCTGGAGGACGTTCGCCCCGTTGGTGCTGCTCCCGCGCTTCCCCTGGTACCCGATGGTGAACTGCGCATCGCCGACGGGGATCCCCTCCGGCCCGCGGAGCGTGGCGAGGATGTACGCCTCCCGCGGGAGCGGCGGCATGCGGAGGACGCAATCGACCATCGCGGACGTCACCTCCACCTCCTGCACCGCCGCCGCTGGCGCGTCGTTGGGGGCGGCGGCCAGCACGTAGCGGCCCGCGGGGAGGTCGGGGAACGAGAACCGGAACCCGTCATGGGCGTGGGCCGAGGCGGTCTTGAGGGCCGCGTTCCGGATGGCGGCGGCGTCGGGGAGGTCTCCGGGCAGGCGTCGTGCCAGCGCCACCTGCATCCACGGCCACTCCTCGCCGGGGGCGAACTCGATCCGCCCGCGCACGCCGGGCCGCCCGCGGAGCGAGACGACGAGGGGGAGCGGCGGCGCCCCCTCCTTCAGTTCCAGCGGCGTCGGGTCGGAGCGGAACTCCTGCTGATCACCCGCCGTGACGTGGACCTCGTGTCTTCCCACGGGCAGCGAGACCGGGCCTCCGCCGGGAGTCCACGAGGAGCCGGTGCGGCCCCCGCCGGGGATGTCGCCCCAGAGCGTCGCCTCCTTCGGCGGCGAGCCGTCGGGGAGGAGCACGGTCAGGTCCACCTCGGCGGTGGGTGTGGCGAGGATGTCCACCACGTCCCCCGCGCGGAACCGGCCCCCCCGCCCTCCTCCCCCCCGCGGCTGGAAGGTCCAGCCCTTCTCCGGAGGCACGAGCCAGTACTCGGCGTCGATGAGACCCTCGATGCGGTAGGCGCCGTCCTCCGCCGAGAGGCCCTCGCGCGTCGTGCCCGCGTACCACCGCATGGAGTCCAGGGCGCGCGTCACGGTCTCCAGCGGGTCGGCGTCCTCGAAGTAGTACCGGTTCCGCGACCGCTCGCCGTGCCGGGGCGGGGGGTTGGCGCGGACCCGCACGCGCACGCCGGCGACGGGCGAACCGTCGACCCGCGTGACCTTCCCGCTCAGGGATCCGGTCCCCGACGGGATGTCCGGCCCCGGGATGCGAGCCAGCAGCGCGCGCAGCGCCTCCCGGTCCGCCGCGGGCACCGCCGCGGAGGCGAGATCGTTCTCCGCCGCGACCTCGCCGGAGGTCGCGGCGGCGGCCGCTGGCGCGGGCGGGGCGGAGGGGGACGTGCCGCCCGCGGGCGGAGCCGCCACGGTGACGGTGCGGAGGGTCGGGGGCCCGCCCCGCGCGAGAAGCACCCCCGCGGCGACGCCTCCGCCGAAGAGCACGACGCCGACGACGGCCAGCGCCGGTGCGCCGATGCGTGCCATGGGGCTCCTCCGTTCCCATCCCTTGGACGCCGCCAGCATCCCCCAACCGCGGCGCGTCCGCAAGGGGCTCCCTTCGGGCGCGTGCCGACGCTACGATGCCGCCATGGGCGGGGCGAGGCGCGACGCGGGCCGGCGGC
Organism: uncultured Planctomycetota bacterium; assembly: GCA_964607145.1. Lineage (GTDB taxonomy): Bacteria > Planctomycetota > JAJSAM01 > JAJSAM01 > JAKLKS01 > CAZSIX01. The sequence goes on from CAZSIX010000023.1 coordinate 50,596, forward strand.
GGGGGCCCGATCCCGAAGGAGCGGCAGGTGCGCTGCCCCTCCGCATCCTCCACCCGCGCCGCTTTCGGCAGATCCGCGCGTTCCTCGAGGGCAAGGCGGCGGACGCGCCGACGCCGGAGGAGCTGGAGGACTTCGTGGACGCCGTCGCCGGCCAGATCGAGGGGGCGCTGGCGCGACACGCGCCCATCCACGACCTCCTCGCGCTGCTCAACGCCGGAAGGGACCAGCGCCAGCACCTGGAGTCCGGGACCGCCGGAGAGTCCGGCGCCGGGCCGGCGTCCGGCGTGCCGGGCCCGCCCCTCGCGGCCCGCGGTGACGAGGACTGGATGCGCGCCGCCCTCCGCGAGGCCTCCGCCGCCGAGCGGGAGGGGGAGGTTCCCGTGGGGGCGGTCATCGTGCGGCGGGGCCGGGCCATCGGCCGCGGGCACAACCAGCGGGAGCGGCTCCGCGATCCCACCGCCCATGCCGAGATGATCGCGCTCACGCAGGCCGCGGAGGCGGCGGGCACGTGGCGGCTCGACGACGCCGTGATGTACGTGACGCTGGAGCCCTGCCCCATGTGCGCCGGCGCCCTCGTGAACGGGCGGATGGGCCGGCTCGTGTACGGGGCCGACGACCCGAAGGCGGGCGCCTGCGGGAGTCTCATGGACATCGTGTCCGACGGGCGCCTGAACCACCGCGTGCCCGTCACGCGCGGAGTCCTCGCGGCGGAGTGCGGCGACCTCCTGCGGACCTTCTTCCGGGCGCGGCGCGGCGGACCGCGGCACGGCGCCGAGGAGGAGTAGGGTCGTGGGAGGCCTTCCCGGTTCCCTGCAAGGGGACGGTCCTCCCCCCGCCGACGCCGCCCGCCGGGTCGCGGGCCTCGCGGCGCTCCTGCTGGCGGACACGCCGGTGGGGGAGAACGCCGTCCTCTCGCCGCTCTCCGTGATGCGGGCGCTGGCGCTGGCCGGAGAGGGGGCGCGGGGGGAGAGCCGGCGCGCCCTCGTCGAGGTGGTGGGGGACGGGCCGGGGGGATGCCTCGGCGCGTGGGGGGATCTCTGCGCCGACCTGGAGGGGAGGTACGCCTCCGCGGACGGTGTCGCCGCGGGCGGCGCGTCGCCGGACGACGGGACCTCCGACGCGCGGGCGGTGCTCCGCATGGCATCGGCGCTCTGGGTCGCCCCCGACGTCGCGGTGCGGCGGGAGTACGCGGCGGCGGCGGAGGCGCGGCTGCGGGCGCCGGTGATCGCCGTGGACTTCCGGGACGACGGCGAAGCCACCGCCTCGCGGATGAACGCGTGGGTCGCGAAGGCCACGGGGGGGCTCATCCCCCGCGCCGTGCCCGAGGAGGGGCTGCCCGCCTCCACCCGTGTCGCCCTCACCGACGCGCTGCACTTCCGCGCCGCCTGGCCGGAGCCGCTGGGGGGGCCGATTCCGACCCCGTTCCATCCGTTCGAGGGGCCCCCCGTGGAGTGCGGGTTCGTCGGCTGGCGCGACCACCTCTTCCGCACCGCCTGGGACGCGGGCACGGCGGTCGCCCTCGCCTACTCCGGCGGGCAGGCGTGCCTCGTGCTGCTCCTCCCCCGGGAGCCGGGCCCGGAGGCGCTGGAGCGCCTCCAGCGGGACCTGGCGGCGGGGGCGCTCCGGCGGGTCCTCGAGGAGGGGACATCGGGGGCGACCATCGTGCGGTTCCCGGTGGTCGACCTCGACGCTCAGCGCGAACTCACGGCGGCGCTCTCGCGCGGACCCCTCGCGCCCGCGTTCTCCGCCTCCGCCGATCTCGGCGACCTCTCGTCGGGGGAACCGCTCCGCCTGGACGCCCTCCTCCACGCGGCCCGCCTGCGGGTGGACGAGAACGGCACCGAGGGGGCCGCCGCCACCGTCATGGGCCTGGCCGTCATCTCCGCCGACGAGCCCGAGGAGCCGCTCGTCCTCGTGTTCGATCGCCCCTTCCTCCTCGCCGTCCTCGATCGCCCCACCGGCGTCCCCTTCTTCGTCGCCCGCGTCGCCGCCCCCCGCTGACCCCGCCTCGACGACGACATTCCCGGAATGTCGCGTGCGAGTTCGCGGTCCCCGCCGCGCCCCGACCGTCTCCTTGCCCCCCGCGCGCCATCCGCCGTTACACTCCCCCCTCTCCCGCGCCCCCTCCGGGGCCGGTCCCCGCGGAGGGGTGCCAGAGCGGCCGAATGGGCCGGTTTCGAAAACCGGTGTCGCCGAAAGGTGACCCAGGGTTCAAATCCCTGCCCCTCCGCCATACCTCGCAAGGGGTTACGTCGATCCGGGGAGCACCGGATCGGGACCCCCTCCTGAGGCCAAGGGACCCACCAAGGGACCCACGCGGCGCGAATTCGGGGGCGAGGGACGCGGGAGCACGCCTCGCGGCCGGGTTCCGCCGTTCCGTCGGCGGCCGCCCGAGGGACCTGCGGCGACAGATCCGGGCCCCTCGCGCGTTGATCCTCGCGCCGCAGTCCGCGGCCCCCTCGCCGCTCCCAACGTGCCCCGCGCCAGAGGGGCACTCCGGCGCGCAGGAACCGCGATCTCCCGTCCGGTGGGCCCCGTGGCACCCCCGGCGGCGGATCGCGCGTCCTGGCGCGTTCCACGCGCGCTGGCGGGGCGCGAAGCGCTACCGGCGCCGACCGCGAGCCCACTCAAGGACCGCCGCAAGGCCCCCGAGACTCCACCAGACCGCGAACGGGGCGACGATGCCAACCGGCACGGCCCACCACCCGAGGCGGTCCGCGAGCCCAGCGGCCAAGCCCATCCCGACCGCGAGGAACGTCAGCGTCAGGAGCGCCTCCACGTTGGCGTGGTTCGGGCCCATGGCGCGAGTGTAGCCCCCGGCGGAGCCCGGCGGCGGGGGAGGGGAGCACCCCCCGGGGGTCCGAACGGGGCCCCCCTCGGCGCGCGGGGTGTTCGCACGCTCCGCGGCGGCATGGGCGGCAAAGACACGCCGGGCCGCGTCCTTCTAGCGCCCTGCTAGTCGATCCGCGTGCCCCGGATCTTCAGTACCGACGTGACCAACGCGAGGTCCGGCGATGCATCCCCCGGTTCCCCTCCGACGATGGAGAACGTCAGCCCGAGCGATCCTCTGAGTCGCGTCCCCGCACGATTCACCTTGAGGCTCCCGCCATGGGACGCGGCCGGCCCGTTCGTCCGCAGCCAGTCGGTGATTTCGCCTTCCGACGTGCCAAAGCCCACCACCTGGCCCAAGTCCACGGCAGTCCCGCGAAGGGTGCCGATGCTGAGGTTGTCCGTGCCGAGCGCCATCATGATCGACCACCCCTTGGTGCGGTAGCCCCCGGGCCCCAACTGCCAGTCCGGCGCCTGCATCGTCAGCGGCGCGCGTTGGTAGGTCATCCTCTCCGCGTTGCGCCCTGTCCGGATCAAGCGCCCCTCCGCGTCGTTCCACGAGAGTAGGACCCGGTTCTTGACCTTGACCGTGCAGATCCACAGCGAGCCGGCGGCCACGCCCCCTCCGGATGTGGGGGCGAAGAGCAGGACCGCAACCGCGCAGACGGCCGCAGCGAACACGACACGTGCGACCCGCATTCCATCCACCTCCTCGCCACCGGGACCCTATCTACCCTACCGGGTGCCATGCCCTCCACGACGGCAAGTCCCCGCGCGGTCTCCCGCCGCGGCGCGCTCCTCGCGCGCGTGCCCGGGCGCACGTGGGCGGGCTACGGGCCAACGTGTCCGCAGAGGCTCCCGCAAAGACACCCCCCCGGCGGGGGTCCCGCGGCGCGTGCCGAGGCGGTGGAGGTGTTCGCGCTCGCGCGCCCGGGACGCGGTTACGGGATGCGCCGGAACGTGGTCGCGTCGGGGAACGGCGTCCCCGCGTGCGGGCCCTGCCCTCGCCAGCGGACACGCATCATGCCGCCGTGGGGGTCGGGGCCGACGATGGCGGAGTGGGTCCGGCGATGCCACGCGCTCTTGGCGCACAGGAACCGCTCCCCGTCCGGGCCCCGCACGTTTGGGGCCACGGCGCCGCACGGGGCCGCAAGCGCGGCGTCCCTCGGCATCGTCGCGACCTCGGCATCGTCCATGTCGCGAGAGTACCGCCGGGCAGCGACGGGCGCGGCGGCACCCCTACCCCCCGCGATCAGCCGCGCGCGGACGGGTGGAATCTTGGCCCCTCCGCGGACCGCGTTGCGGGCCCGTCCGCGCCCGTGCTCGCGCGCGTGCGCACGCGGTACACTCTCAGGCCATGCGGAGACCGGGCGGCGCGCACGACGCGATCTGGAAGGGCGTCGCGCGCCCGCCGAGGGAGTACGTGTTCACGCGCGAGCAGTACCGCGCGTGGGCGGTGCGCGGGATGATCCCGCGAGACGTCGTGCCGTTGTGGGTCTCCTGCGGGCGCGGGGTCTCGGGGTACGTACTCGTGATGCGGCCGCCGCGGACGCTCTAGGCGCCCGCGCTCGGGTCAGCCGATGCCCTGACCGCGGGAGTTGATGCCTATCGCGGGAATCGTTCAAGCACCTTGCCGTCGGGTCCGAAGATCACGAGCCCCGGGGCGGTTCGCGTCTCGGCCCCGGTGCGCGTGTCCACAAGGTTGCTGATTCCCACGTTGACCTCGGCCTTCCCGGCTCCATCCCGAATCGCGAGGTATGCACCACCCGTCGGGTCAAGCGCGAGGGTCGCGGCGTCCGGGTCCCCCGTTGCACCCATGACATGCGAGCGGCGGAGCGAGATTTGGGGTGAGTCCTGAGCGTCGAACGCCCAAAGGCTCGCGCTCGCCGGTAGCCGCGACTCATCAGTGTCGGGATCGCACGCGGACAACGACGCGGTCCGCGAGTCGCAGTGGATCCGCGCCCGCGGGCCGTTCGGCGCGCCTGCTAAGGCTGTTACCGTCGCTGCCCGCAGGGTGACGTCACAGCGCTCCGTAGCCCTCGCGGCAATTCTGACGGAATCCTTGTCCGCGGTCACTCGGAAGCCCTCGACAACGTCCACTCCACTGGGGAGTCCAATGGTGCGCCCCAGGCTCAGATACGCGTCTGCGGGGAGGATCGCCTCCTCCGTCAACCTCGCCTGCTTTGTTACGCCTACCTCCGCGCGGACTACACCCTTCGACCCGCTCATCGCGACGCGGCCGGCGCGGATCTCGGTGAGGTCATGACCGTCGTCAACGACTATCGCAAGCAAGGGCACCGGAGCGCCCCTAGGCGTCGGAACGAGTCTAGATTCTCCTGAGGGGTGGCGCTGGGCGGGGCCGAGGTAGAGTGACGTACCATCGGGGCCGTTGATTGTGATCGACCGCGCGACCAGGTCGGGGGCGGAGGGTTCGGCGGGGCGCTCGGGCTCTGGCTGCTTGGCCGGTGCCGCGCCGGGACGTGCGTGCGCGGCCGATTCCAACTGTTCGACGCGCAGCGTGAGTTGAGCCACGCGGGCTTGCAACGCTGCCATCTCGCCATTGCCCCCCCCGCAGCCCAGCGTCACGCCGCACGCGGCAAGCGCTGCAACGAGTCGCCAATGCGAACTCGCCATGTTGGTTCCCTCCTGTTCTGGGGCACGCGACCACCGCGCGGGCGAGTGTAGCGAGTCCCGCTCGCGCCACGGCTCCCCGTTTCGTGTCCCCCCCCTCGGGGACAATCCGCACCGGGGGCGCACCGGTCCCGTGCAGGAGGATCGGGGCGACCGCACCCGCCTGCGCCCCCACCGCTCCCCGGTGCGGCGGTGACGTGGAGGTGCGACGATGGCGCGTCGATCCAGTCTCCTCGCGGGCGCAGTGCGTGATCCCGGTCCCGGCGCCACGCGCATCACGTTCACCTACAACGCCGAAGCGAGGGAGGCCATTCGGACTAGTGCCACGCACGAGAAGTTTCGGTACACCTAGTACTGCGCCACCAGGTGC
>CAZSIX010000024.1:0-54903 GCA_964607145.1 uncultured Planctomycetota bacterium
ACGCCGATCAGCGTCGTGAAGCGGGGGAAGAAGACGATGGCGGCGTCGGCGGACATTTCGCTCTCCTTCGTCGCGCGGCCCCCGTCACCGCGCGCGGGGAGTCTCGCAGGGGTTCGGGGATCGGTCCATGGGCAGTTGGTTCGCGCTCCAGCGACCACCGACGACGGGCGCGATGGAAGGTCGATGCATCGTGGCACTGGAGGGCCAGGGCGATCTCGGAGCAGGTCGCGCCGCGGCGAACCAGGGCGTCGACCCTCGCCCTGCGGAGGCTGGCGAGCACCTCTTCGGGGGGCCGGCCGAACGCATCCATGCATCGGGTCCAGAGCCACGTCCGCCCGTATCCGGCGCGACGGCACCACGCGCGCCCCGTCAACAGTCGGAGTCCGACAAGGCTCGCGGTGAGGACCGCGGCTCCGTTCGTGGCCGCCGCGACGGGATAGGGACAGTCCTCCTCCACCAGCGAGAGGAGCGCCGCGGAGAGGACCTCCTCGGCGGACCTCGCCAGGTCGGCGCGGGTCGCGATGCACAGGCGCCCGGAGGACGGAGGAGAGGAGAGGAGAGGAGAGGAGAGGAGAGGGCACGCGGCGGGACCGATGGACCGACGCGAAAGGGATCGGGGGCGACGAGCACGACCCCCACTCCCTTCCGCGATGCCACCTTCATCCACGGTGCGAGGGCGGCGGGCGCTGTCCAGCCGTCCGGGGCGACCACGAACACCACGGGCGGCGCGGGGATTTCGTCCACCGTGCGGAACTCGGCGGGAGCGGTGCGGAGGACGCGCACGGGGATGCGCAGCAGTGGCGGCGCACATCGCCACGTTCCGACGGGTTGCAGTCGCGCGATGCCCATGCCTGGAACTCTCCAGGCGTCCACCGGTTGCAATCGCCGTACCGGCGGAGTTCCCCTTCGCGCGGAAGCCGAGTGTCCGGAATCCTGGAATCCGGCCCGATTTCGTCTTCATGAGTGTCCGGAATCCCGGACACCCTCCGTTGCGCCCCGCCAGGGCCGCACCTCGTCCCGGTGGCGGTCCTCGCGGAACGCGGGACCGGCCCGGCCTCAGCGGCCGGGTTCGCGGGCCGGGACGAGCGGCGCGGCGGCGTCGAGGAGGGCGAGGAACTCCCGCCGCCAGCCGCCGGGGTCGTCGGCCAAGGCGCCGGAGGCGATCTCGCGGACCATGTCCAGGGAGGCGCCGCCGCGGTGGGGGGACTCGCGGAGCAGCATGCCGAAGGCCGCCACGGAGGCCGCGAACCGGAAGTCCGCGTCCATCCCGTCGAAGGGCGCGGCACCGTCGCGCAGGACCGCCTCCTGGAGCGTGCTCACGTCCCCCTCGGGCTCCTTCCAGCGGAGTCGCAGCGACAGGAGTTCGTCCCCGTGCGCCACCTCCGTCAGTCCGCCGGGACGCTGGTAGCGCAGCGGATCCACGCCGGAGGGCGCGGGGACGGGATCCCCCGCGGGCACGACCTCGTACAGCGCCGTCACCGCGTGCCCGGCGCCGATCTCGCCGGCGTCCTTCGCGTCGTCGTTGAAGTCCCGCGCCTCGAGCATGCGGTTCTCGTAGCCGAGGAGGCGATAGGCCGCCACGCGGGCGGGGTTGAACTCCACCTGGATCTTCACGTCCTTCGCGATGACCTGGAGCGTGGCGCCGAGTTCGTGCGCCAGCACCTTCTCGCCCTCGCGCAGCGAGTCCACGTAGGCGTACTGCCCGTTGCCGCGATCGGCGAGGCTCTCCAGCGTGCCGTCCTTCAGGTTGTCCATGCCGAAGCCGAGGGTGGTGAGGAAGACCTTCGACTTCGCCTTCTCGCGGATGAGTTCCACGAGCGCTGCGCGGTCGGAGACGCCGACGTTGAAGTCCCCGTCGGTGGCGAGGATCACGCGGTTGATCCCGCCGGGGACGAACTGCTCCTCCGCGGTGCGGTAGGCGAGCAGGATCCCGTCGCCCCCGTTGGTGGAACCGCCCGCGGAGAGGCGGTCCAGCGCGGCGCGGATGACCTCGCGGTCGCTCCCCGCCGTGGAGGGCAGCACCAGCCCCGCGGCGCCGGCGTAGACGACGATGGCGACGCGGTCCCGCGCCTGGAGGCGATCCACGAGAAGGCCGAGGCTCTTCTGGAGCAGCGGCAGCTTGTCGGGCTGGTTCATGGAGCCGGACACGTCCAGCAGGAAGACGAGGTTCGCCGCGGGCCGCTCGGCCACGTCCACCATGCGCCCCTTGAGCGCGACGCGCACGAGGCGGTGGCGGGGGTTCCACGGGGCGGTGGACACCGCCATGTGGGCGGCGAACGGGCGCCCGTCGGCGGGACCGCTGTAGGCGTAGGGGAAGTAGTTGACCAGTTCCTCCAGGCGGACGCCCTCCCGCGGGGGACGCTGGCCGGAGCGGAGCATCCGCCGCACCACGGAGTAGCCCGCCGTGTCCACGTCCACGGAGAAGGTCGAGAGCGGCGCGTCCTTCACCTCGAGGAACGGGTTGTCGGTCACGGGGTCGATGGAGCGGGTCGTGGAGTCGGAGGGGACGGCGTCGCGGACGAGAACCTCGAGGTAGCCGAGGGTGGCCGTGTCGGCGAGGCCCTCCGTCCGGAGACGCGTGACGAGGGCGCGCGTGGCAGCGAGGTCGGCGACGGTGCTGGTGCCGGCGGTGATGCCGTTCACGGACGTGGTCAGTTCATCGAGCAGCGCCACCTGGTGGACGTTCGTAGGCGCGGGGACCACGAGGCTGCTCCCGTCGGGCAGCGCGAGGCGGCGGGCCCGGTCGGAGGGATTGGCCTGCGCGCCCGGGATGGCGGGCTTGCCGTCCCCCTGGAGACGCGAGAAGCGCTGGACGAGGGTCCGCTCGGGGCCCGCCGTCGCGCCCGGGGGCGGCGTGGGCGTCCCGCCGCCGCCATCGGGAGGCGGGGTCGGACGGATACCGGGGGGCGGGTCCTCGGGCTGCCGGGAGTCCGCGGGCACGGTGCCAGTGGCACCGCGGAAAGTCTCGCCGTAGAGCGCGACCGTGGGGCCGGCGGCGCCTCCCCCGGCGGCACCGGCGTAGTACATCGCCGAGGCGGTCCCCCCCGCCGAGGCTCGTTCCTCCCCGCTATCGCTCCGGGTGACCTCCACGCCGGCCCTCACGAGTTCCGCTCCCCCCCCGCCCCCGCCGCTGGCGAGACCGTTCCGCGGGTTCTCGACGGAGGGGTAGGACCGCGGGCTGGCGAGCCCGTCCCCCCCGGCCTTGCCCTCGCCGCTCCGGCCGCCGGTGATGAGCAGGAGCCCGGCTGCCGGCGGGGCGTCGGTGGCGGTGTGGCCCGGCCTGCCGGGGAGGACGGGCGTGCGGGCGGGGGAAGCTCCCCGCGAGCCGGAAACCGCCGCCGCGGGGTCCGCCCCCGGCGCCTCACCCGTGTCCTCCGTCGCGATCAGGCCGTCGCCGCGGCCACGAATCTCCGCCAGAGAAGTTCCAAGGTCGCCGTGGAACTCCAGCCTCCCGTCGCCGTCCGTGTCCACGTGAGGCGAGACTCCGTACCCCGGCGCGCGCACGTTCGCCACCCCGCTTCCGCCCCCGTCGTCCACCGGCGCCACGGAACGGGACGCGACGACCATCGCCACGCCGAGCAGGATGGCCGCAGCCAGGCCGACGGGAAGAGGGAAGAGCCGCCGCACGGGGAGGAGCGGAGCGCGGGTGGCGGGCTCGGCGGGATCGAAGTCGACGCCGGCCACGGGGAGCGGCGCCTCCGCCGCGGGGGCCGCGGCGAGGCGAGCCGCGATGACGGCGCGTCGGGCGGGATCGAGGCGCGGGAGGGACTCCGCCGCCAGGGCGGAGGTCAGCGACGCCGCCGCTGCGCGGGCCTCGTCGGCGGCGGCGCGGGCGCGGGGATCGGAGGCCAGGAGCGCCTCCACCTCGGCGCGCTCGTCGCCCTCCAGTTCGTCCAGCGCCCACGCGGTGATGCGGGGGTCGTCGGCGTAGGCCGCCGCGCCGCCGTCCATCCGCCCGTCGTCTCCGGTGTTCCTCATCGCGCACCTCCGTCCAGCGCCGCCGCGCCGCAGCGCGCGCGCAGGTTCCTGAGCCCGTGGTGGACGAGGACGCCCACGTGGGTCACCGTGAGCCCGGTGACCTCCGCCACCTCGCGGTACCGGAGTCCGTGGCCGAAGCGCAGGCGGAGCACCTCGCGCTGCTTCTCCGGGAGGGCTTCGAGCATCCGGAGCACCCGTGCCGACTCCTCGCTCCGCTCGGCGGCGAGCGCGGGGTCGATGCCCAGGCTGCCCGCCGTGTCGGGGCGCGCGTCCAGGGCCGGCGTGTCGGTGCGCTCCATCACCCGCTCCCTCCGCTGCCGGTCCCGCACGAGGTTCCGGCAGACCACGTAGAGCCACGCGGGGAGGCGGGGTTCGTCCGAACCCGGGGCCCGGTCCGCCAGGCGCAGGAACGTCTCCTGCACCGCGTCCCGGGCGCCGTGCGCGTCGCCGAGGAGCCGCTGCGCGTAGAGGAGGAGAGGGCCCTCGAACCGCTCGAGGGCGTCCCGGACCTGATCCGCTCTCTCCCTGTCCACTGCGCGGCGACCTCCCGGCCGGGCGACCCGCCGTCCCGTCCGGGGATGTGACGGACGAGGGGGGGCGCGTATTACGGTCCCGGTGGATTCTCCCCGGCGCCGTTCTCAGCGAGGCCGGGTCTGCTCGCGGAGGCGGCGGCTCTCCTCCTCGAGGAAGCGGCGCTCCTCCGCGGAGAGGGCGTCGATGCCCTCCACGTGGATGCGCTCGAGGAGGCGGTCGAGCCGTTCCCGCGGGTCCTCGCGGACGACCGTCGGCTCGGCGGGCCGGGCGCGGCGCCGCGGTTCGCGGGCGGGACGCGCCTCGCGCACGGGGGCCGGCGGCGGAGGAGGGGGAGACGCGGACTCCTCCAGGCTCGTGTAGCCGCGGGAGAAGTCGTAGGAGCCGAGGAGCAGTTCCTCCTCGACGCCCTCGTTGCGGAGCGCCTGGTAGGCGCGCATGCAGGACAGGAGCGCCCAGCCGCCGACGATGGTGAGGAACATCCTCCCCTCGCCGAACCCGTAGAGCATGAGGCCGGCGGCGATGATCGCGCCGCTGCTGAGCACGACCATGCGCGCCCGCACGCGACCGAGGGGGCGGAGCAGGAGCCCCTCCACGGCGGCCCCGCCGTCGAAGGGGAGGCCGGGGAGAAGGTTGAACGCCAGCAGGGCGAGGTTCCAGTTCCACAGCGCCAGGAGGACGTCCGGGGTGGGGTGGAAGCTCGGCAGCCCGGGCACCGTCCCGCGCCACGCCATCACGGCCCCCGCCATGGCGGCCAGGAGCAGGTTCACCCCGACCCCCGCCAGGGAGACGCGGAGGATGGCGCCCCGCCGCCGGACGTACTCCACGTGGGCGAGCCCGCCGAGGAACCAGATCTCGATGTCGTGGGCGTGACCGCGCACGGCGCGCGCGGCGAGGCAGTGGCCGACCTCGTGGGCCAGCGTGCTGACGAAGAGCGCCGCCAGCGACACGAGGAGCGCCAGCGCGACGGCGCCGGTCGTGAACCCGGGGGTCAGGAGGTAGACGAGGGCGGCGAGGAGGGGGAACGAGTAGTGGAGGCGGACGGGGATCCCGAGGACCGCCCCGACGCGGAGGAACCCGCCCGTGGGCATGGCCGCTCTACAGCGCCCCCGGCGGCCCCACCACACCGCGCACGTGGCGCTGGCCGCAGTGGGCGGACGCCTTCCGGACGTACCCCTTCGCCGACGCGAGGGCGCGCTCGATCTCCTCGTCGGTGACCGGTCGCACGACCTTCGCGGGGACGCCGAGCACGACGCTGCGCGGCGGGACCTTCATGCCCTGGGGCACGAGGGTGCCGGCGCCCACGATGCAGTCCTCGCCGATCTCCGACTCCTGCAGGAGGATCGCCCCCATCCCGACGAGGGTGCGGTCCCCCACCTTCGTGCCGTGGAGGATGGCCCCGTGGCCCACGGTGACGTCGCTGCCGATGGTCTGCGGCTGATCGGGATCGCAGTGGACGACGCAGTTGTCCTGGATGTTCGTCCGGTCGCCGACGCGGATCCGCGCCTCGTCCCCGCGGAGGACGGCGCCGTACCAGACGTTGGTCTCCACGCCGAGGTCGACCTTGCCCGTGAGGACGGCGTTGCTCGCCACCCACGCCTCGCGCTCCCGCCGCATGTCGCCCGTCGCCATCTCAGCCTCCTCCCGGCGGGCCCGTGGCCCCGCGCGACATCAACATAACGAGCACCTGCGCCCCGTTGTAGCAGGCGTGCATGGCGATCGGCGCCGTCAGGCCGCCGGTCCGCTCCGCGAGGTCGGCGAGGACGAGCCCGAGGAGAAACGTCACGGGCAGCGCGACGGGGTTCCCCGGCTCCAGGTGCATCAGCGAGAACACGGCGGCGGAGACGAACGCGGCGATCCCGGGGCGCGCGAGGGCGCGCAGCCCCCGGAAGAGGAACCCGCGGAAGATCCACTCCTCCGCCAGCGGCGCCACGATCACGGCGAAGGCCCCCACGACGACGAGTTCCTCCACGCCTCCCCGCTGGAACCGGAGGACCATCTGCTGCGGGACCGGCTGCCAGTCCCACGCCGCCGCCGCCGCCGTCACGAGCAGCGCCAGCGCGAAGGAGACGGGCTGGAATGCCAGCGCGGAGAGGGCGCCCGCGACCCCCGCCCGCACCCGGGGCGCCGGCGACGCGGGGCGCGGCGACGCCAGCACGCGGAGCAGCGCGACCCCGAGCAGGATGCCGACGGCGTGGCCGGCGGCGACCCCCAGCATCACCGCGGGGAGCGGCGGCGCGCCCTCCCCCGCGACCTCCGTGCCCACGAGCGCGGTGCGGAACGCGCCGCCCGCGAGGATCGCGACGACGGCGGCGGCGATGCCGGCGGCGTGGACCGGCGTCTGCCCGCGCGGGACGGGGTCCCGGGGAGTGCCCCTCCGGCGCACCAGCAGGGCGAGGACCGGCAGGCCGCCGCCGGCCAGCGCCAGCACGAGCAGGACGGCCTCCACCGGGGCCGCGTCGGGGGTCGCCGCTCCCTCCAGCATCACAGCCCCCGTGCGGCCGCCACGGGGCGCGCTACTCGCCGGCGACGGCGCCCGCCGCCGGAGGGGAGCCGATGGTGCCCGTCTCCGGGCTGGACGCACTCCCCCACTCCCGCCGCGGGATGCGCCCCCCGTGGAAGGCCAGGTAGCCGGCCTCGCAGGCGAGGCGCATGGCGCGGGCCATGGAGACGGGGTCGCTGGCCAGCGCGATGCCCGTGTTCATCAGCACCCCCGCGGCCCCCAGTTCCATGGCGATGGCCACGTCGCTGGCGGTGCCGACGCCGGCGTCCACGATGACGGGCACGCGGGCGCGCTCCACGATGATGCGTATGTTGCGCGGGTTCAGGATGCCCTGGCCGGAGCCGATGGGAGAGCCCAGCGGCATCACCGCGGAGGCGCCGGCCTCCTCGATGCGCTGCGCGAGGATGGGGTCGTCGCTGGTGTACACGAGGACCGTGAAGCCGTCCTTCACGAGGCGCTCCGTGGCCTGGAGCGTGCCCACGGGATCCGGGAGCAGCGTCTTCGGATCCGCGAGGACCTCCAGCTTGACGAGGTCGGAGAGTTCCATCTCGCGGGCGAGGTGGGCGGTGCGGACGGCGTCCTCCGCGTTGAAGCAGCCCGCCGTGTTGGGGAGGATGACGTACCGCTTGAGATCGATGGCGTCGAGGATGCTCCCCTGCTGCCCCTCGCGCGCGAGTTTCGCCCGCCGCACCGCCACCGTGACGCAGTCCGTGCCGGAGGCCTCCAGCGCGGCGCGCATCGTCGTGTCGTCCCGGTACTTGCCCGTCCCCACGAAGAGCCGGGAGCGGAACACGTGGGACCCCAGCCGCAGCAGCATCACCGTCTCGCTCATCGTCAGCCTCCCCCCACCATGGTGACGACCTCGACCCGATCCCCGGGCCGCAGTACGGTCTCGCCGTGGCGCGCCTTCGGCACGACCTCCCGGTTGACCTCCACCGCCACGCGACGGCGGTCCACGCCGCCCGCCTCGACCAGGGCGAGGACGGTGGTGCCGTCGGGCACCTCGCGCTCCTCCCCGTTGAGCATCACCTTCACCGGTCCTTCTCCCACTTGTAGAGTTCCACGACCTGGTTGAGCGTGCGCCCCTGGGCGTCGATCTCGTGGCGGATGCGGGCCTCCTTCTCCAGGCAGTCCATGGCCCGGTTCGCCATCTCCACCGCCCGCTCCCGGGGGAGGACCATCACGCCGTCGTCGTCGGCCACGATCCAGTCGCCCGGCCGCACCGTCGTTCCGGAGATGCGCACCGCCACGCCGATCTCGCCGAACCCCTTCGGCTCGCCGGCGTGGGAGACCACGTGGCGGGCGAAGGCGGGGAAGCCGAGACGGCGGATCTCCACGGTGTCGCGCACGGCGCCGTCGATGACGACGCCGGCAAGGCCGCGGCGCACGCAGGAGTGGGTCGCCAGTTCCCCCCAGAGGGCGGGGGGCACGCCGCCCGCCTCGATGACGAGGACGGAGCCCGGCGGGGCCTCGTCGATGGCCTCCACGGGCTTCGCCCAGTCGCCGGGGGCGGCGCGGACGGTGAACGCGGGACCGACGGCCCGCGCGCCCGGCGTGACGGGCCGCAGTCCCTCGAGGCAGGGGAGCCGGTGGGCGCCGTCGGAGATGTTGGGCGTGGAGACCTTCTCCAGGAGCGCGCGGATGTCCTCGCCGGTGGCGCGACGGAAGAGATCCGCCGGCGCCTCCGCCTCCCCCGTCTCCAGCGCCCGCTTCACGGCGCGGGTCGCCGCGACCCCGTCGGCGGCCTTGTTGATGAACCCGCCGACGATGACCACGGACGCGCCCGCCCGCGCCGCCAGCACCGCCGTCTCCGCCGTCACGCCGCCCGCCACGGCCACGGGGATGCGCACCGCCGCCGCCACCGCGCGGAGCCGCTCGAACGGGTCCCGCCCTTCCATCTGCTCGTCGATGGGGCAGTGGACCCCCACGAAGTCCGCCCCCAGCGCCTCCGCCTCGCGGGCGCGCGTCGCCGGGTCGGGATGGCCGAGGAGGTCGACGTACACGCGGATGCCGTAGTTGCGGCCCGTCTCCACGCACTCGCGCAGCGTGGCGTCGGACGCGACGCCGAGGACGGTGGCCACGGAGGCGCCGGCCTTGGCCGCGGTCTCGAACTCGGCGCGGCCCGCGTCCATGGTCTTGCAGTCGCACACGACGGGCACGCGCGGGAACTCCCGGTGGAGGGCGCGCACCGCCTCCAGCCCCTCCGCCTTCAGCAGCGGGGTCCCCACCTCCAGCACGTCGGCGCCCCCCTCCACGGCCTCGCGGGCGCAGCGGAGCGCGCGGGACACGTCGACGAAATCGAGGGCCACCTGGAGCCGCACCATGGGGCGGCCCATCCTACCTGCGGCCCCGCGGAACGGCCTCAGTCCCGGGGCAGGCCCTTTCGCGGACTGGACCCGTCGCGCGTCGATTACCTTCCGGAGCCCATGAGCGACACCGCCGTCCGCGTCGAGGGGCTCCGGAAGTCCTTCCGCACGGGCTTCTGGGGCACCCGCAGGGAGACCCTCAAGGGGATCTCCTTCTCCGTCCCCGCCGGCAGGGCGGTGGGCTACCTGGGCGCCAACGGGGCGGGGAAGACGACCACGCTCAAGGTCCTCGTGGGCCTCCTGGCGCCGGACGCCGGCACGGCGGAGATCCTCGGACTCCCCGTGGACGACCCCGCGTGCCGACGGCGCGTCGGCTTCCTCCCGGAGAACCCGTACTTCTACGAGCACCTCTCCGCGCGGGAGGGCCTCCGCTTCTACGGCGGGCTCTCCCGCATGGACCCGCGGGACGTGGAGGCCCGCTCGGGGCCGCTCCTCGAGCGGGTCGGGCTCGCCGCCGCCGCGGACCGGAGGCTGGGCGAGTTCAGCAAGGGGATGCGCCAGCGGCTCGGACTCGCGCAGGCGCTCCTCCATGACCCGGAACTGCTCATCCTCGACGAACCCATCAGCGGGCTCGACCCCTTCGGCCGCAAGCTCGTGAAGGACCTCATCCTGGAGGAGCGGGACCGGGGGAAGACGGTGTTCTTCTCCAGCCACATCCTGGCGGACGTGGAGGAGGTCTGCGACTTCGCCGTGATCGTGGCCGGCGGCCGGGTGACGGCCTCGGGCACCGTGCAGGAACTGCTGCACCGGGGCGTGCACGAGTACGAGGTCGCCCTCCGCGGGGGAACGCCGGAGGTCCTGGAGCGCGTGGCGCCGGGGCGCGTGGGCCATCCCCGCCGGGACGGCGACGTGACCCGCGGCCGGCTCCCCGGCGACATCGATCCCGCCGCCCTCCACGCCGCGGCGGGCGCCGCCGGCGCCACGGTGATCGAACTGGTTCCCCACCGGGAGACGCTGGAGGAACTGTTCGTCCGCACCGGCGGCACCGCCTCCGACGGGGACGGGGGGACGCCGTGAGGGGTCCCGTGGCCGTGGTCGCCGCCAACACCTACCGCGAGGTGGGCCGGGATCGGATGCTCCACCTGCTGGGGGCGCTCATCACGGGGTTCGTGCTGTTCGGCTGGGTGCTGGGCTGGCTCAACCCGGAGGAGCGGGACCAGGTGCGCCACCTGGTGGACTTCGGCCTGGCGGCGGTGAACGTGTTCGGCCTCCTCATGGCGGTGCTGCTGGGGTCCTCCCTCCTCCGGCGCGAGATGGAGCGGAGGACGCTCTACACGGTGCTCTGCCGGGACGTCACGCGCACCCAGTTCGTGCTGGGCAAGTTCCTGGGGCTGGTCGGCGTGTTCGCCACGGGGCTGGCGCTGGTGGCCCTCGTCATGGTCGGCTACTTCGCGCTCTTCGGCCGCCTCGCCGGCCCCCCCATCCTGGCGGCGGTCTACGGGAGCCTGCTGGAGATCGCAGTGCTGACGGCCATCTCCATCCTGTTCGGGTCGTTCACGACGCCCGCCATCGCGGCGCTGGGCACGGTGACGCTCTACTTCTGCGGCCACGCATCGGAGACGCTGCTGGAGTACGTCCGGACCTCCGGGAAGGAGGCCCTCGAGGTCCCCTTCAAGGTCCTCTACTACGGGATCCCCAACCTGTCGAACTTCAACTACCGCGCCAACGCCGGCCACGGCGTCCCCGTCGGGTGGGAGACGCTGGCGGCGGCCACGGCCTACGCGGCGGTGTGGTGCGCGGCGCTGGTGGGCGTGGGCGCCCTGCTCTTCCGGAGGCGCGAACTGCCGTGAGGACGCTGGCCACCCTGGCGGCGCTCGCCGCCGCGGGCTCCGCGCAGTGGGGCCTCCAGCAGCACCTCGGCCCGAAGAACCGGGCGCGGTCCGTCCTCGAACTGGACGCCGCGCCGTCGTCCCTGGCGTTCCGGCTGGCGGCGGGGGGCGTCCGGGAGGCCGCGGGAGACGCCCTCTGGCTCACCGTGCTCCCCCGCCTCGGGCAGTCCTGGACCGACACGGCGCGGAAGGCCGCCTGGGTGGAGGCCGCCACGGACGTCCTCATCGACTGCGACCCGCGGGCCACGACACCGCCCCTCTACGCGTCCACGTTCCTCGAGCTCATCGACCCGAAGCACCCGGGCATCGAGCGCCTCCTCGTCAAGGCCATGGAGAAGCGCGTCGACGGGGAGGAGGTGAACGCGGGGGACTGGGAACTCCCCTACCAGTTGGGGAACATCCTCTACGCCCGGTACGGCCGCGGGGAGGCGGAGGTGCTGGCGCCGGCGCTGGCGTGGTACCGGCGGGCCGCCGCGCTACCCGAGTGCCCCACCATCGTCATCGACTTCATCGCCGCGCTGGAGAGCCGCGCGGGGAACGAACTGGACGGCTGGCTCCTCTACGGCACGCGGGCCGCGGGCACGGAGAACCGGGAGTGGCGGGAGTTCTACCTGGGCCAGGGGGATGACCTCCGGCAGCGGGTGCTCGACTCGTGGGCCCGCGCGGCGGAGACCCGACTCGGCCGGTTCCCGGAGACGGTCCGGGACCTGCTCCCCGAGGCGGGGGCCGCCACGGCGGACCGCTTCCGCCTGCAGCCGGAACTGCTGACCGCGTTCCTGGAGGGCGTGAGCGTCGTGCCGGAGGCGCGGGAGGTCCGGGTCGCCGCCCGCGTGAAGCGCCTGGAGTCCGAGGGCGTCGAGCGGGTCCGGGAGTGGTGCCGCCTCCACGAGGGGAAGCAGGGGAGGCCCCCCGCCAGCCTCGAGGACCTGCGCTCCCTGGAGGGGTTCTGGCTGCCGCCGGCTCCCCGCCACGGCACCCGCTGGAAGGTGGACCCGGACGGGGAACCGGGGGTCGAGGACTGGCCGGAGGACCCCAGGCTCACGGCGCCGGCGGCGCGGGGGGGGCCCGTGGAGGGGGGCGGCTGACGGGGGGGACGGACCCCCGCTGGCAGCGATTCTTGCCGGCCCCGCTTTTGCCGCGCTACACTCCCCCTTTACCCTCGACCGGTAGGCGCTTTCGTCGCATGGAGGTGGGCTTGGCCCACCTCTTTTTTTGCCCGCGACGGGCGCCGGGCGTGGTGCCCCCGGGGGAGCAGGGTAGGGAGGGATCCATGAACGGCGACCTGCTCCGCATCATCGACACCCTCCATCGCGACAAGGACATCGACAAGGAGACGATCTTCTCCGCCATCGAGCAGGCGCTGCTCAGCGCCGCCCGCAAGAAGTATGGCGAGGAGAACGAGATCTTCCTCCGCATCGACCGGGAGTCGGGGCGCGTCGCGGCGCACGACTCCACGGGGCAGGAACTGGACCTCGCCGACCTGGGACGCATCGCCGCCCAGACCGCCAAGCAGGTGATGACCCAGCGGTTCCGCGAGGCGGAGCGGGACGTCATCTTCACCGAGTACGACCGCTACCAGCGCTCCATCGTCCCCGGGCAGGTGGTGCGCATCGAGGGCACGACCCTCATCGTCCGCCTGGGCAACCGGGAGCGCGGGCCCGAGGGGCAGCTGCCCAAGCACGAGCAGGTCCGCGGCGAGCAGTACCGCGTGGGCGACTCCGTGCTCTGCTACGTCGTCGAGGTGCGGAAGACCGGCCCCAAGGTCCGGATCATCCTCTCCCGCAGCCACCCCGACCTCATCAAGCGCCTCTTCGAACGCGAGGTGCCGGAGATCGCCGAGGGCATCGTGGAGACGCGGAAGCTCGTCCGCGAGGCGGGCTACAAGACCAAGGTCGCCGTCTCCAGCCTCGACCCGAAGATCGACCCCGTGGGCGCCTGCATCGGCATCCGGGGCGCGCGCATCAAGACCATCATCGACGAGCTGGGCGGGGAGCGCATCGACATCATCCCCCACTCGGACCAGCCCGAGACGCTCATCATGAACGCCCTGAAGCCCGCCGAGATCAACCGCATCGATCTCTTCCCCCAGACCGGGAAGGCGCTGGTGATCGTGGACGAGGACCAGCTGTCCCTGGCCATCGGCAAGAAGGGCGCCAACGTGCGCCTCGCGGCCAAGCTCTGCGCCTGGGACATCGACATCATGACGGAGGACGAGGCCCGCCAGAAGGGGCTCATCGAGGACTCCACCGCCCCTCCGGGGGAGGTCTCCTACGTCGAGGATCACGACGACGCCGCCAGCGTCACCGAATCGGGGCGCCTCGCCGCGGGTGCGCTCCCCGATCCCTCCACGCTGGAGGCGGCGCCGGCCGCTCCGGGGCACGAGTCGAGCCCCGCCACGCCGCCCGGCGCACCGCCGGGCCCCATGCCCACCGCCCCGCTCCCCCCGCCCACGGTCCCCACGGCCCCCCTCCCGCCGCCGGCGGTGCCCACGGCGCCCGTTCCGCCACCGCCGGTCCCCACGGCGGCGGTGCCCGGTCCCGCCGTTCCCGCGCCGCCCCCGCCACCCGCCCCGCCTCCGGACGCGCGCGACCAGGAGGCGGATTCGGAGGACGACGGGGAGCCGTCGCGCCCCTGACCGGCGCCTCCGGCTCCCCGGGCATTCCGTCCGGGACCACGGGTCGAGCCGCATAATCGGTGGTTTCCGCCGGAAGTCCGCCTCGGGCGTGCCGCGAGCCGCCTGGAAGGAGTCTGCGTTTGCGCGTCTACCACGTGGCGCGGGAGTCTGGCTACGCCAGCCGGGTCCTGCTCCAGATGCTCCACGCCCGGGGGGTCGATCTCCCGAGCCACATGGCCCCGCTGTCGGAGCCCGAGGCGACGGTCCTCGCGGAGTGCGTCACGGCCCTGCGCTCCGGGGCTCCCATCGCGCCTCCCCCCGCCGCCGCCGCCGCCGCCGCCCGTCCCGGGGCCGCCGCGGCGACGACGGCCGTGGAGGACGCCCGCACCCGCAAGCGCCGCCCGGAGGAGGAGGTCCGCAAGCCGGGCACCTCCAAGAAGCGGAAGGGCCGGGACGAGAAGATGGCGGAACTCAGCGAGGAACTCCTCCAGGAGGGCTTCGCCGAGGTCCTCGAGCACGACCCCACGGCCCTCCCCGGTGCAGGACTCACGCCCCCGCGGGCGGAGGCCCCCGCGGCCGCCCCCACGGCGCCCGTGCCGGCCCCCATGCCGACCCGTCCCCACCGGACCGGTCCCGCGCGCGGGCCCACCCGCTTCGACCAGCGCCGCACGCCCCGCACCCTCGTGCGCCAGCGGCGCCGGGGCAAGAGCGAGCCGACGCTGGCGCAGGGGAAGATCGCCGTCGAGGTCCCCATCTCCGTCAAGGCGCTCTCGCAGATCATCAGCGTCCCCGCCAACGGCATCATCCGCACCCTGATGCAGTCCGGGAACATGGTGAACATCAACTCCTCCCTGGACGGGGAGACGGTGCAGGTGCTGGCGCTGGAGTTCAACCGGGACATCGAACTCAAGCAGCCCCGCCCCGCGGTGGAGCAGATCCTCGAGGACCTCGAACTGGACATCCAGGACGAGACCCGCGCGGAGCCGCGTCCCGCGGTGGTCGCGGTGCTCGGCCACGTGGACCACGGCAAGACGTCCCTCCTCGACGCCATCCGGCGGACCAACGTCGCCGCCGGCGAGGCGGGCGGCATCACCCAGCACATCGGCGCGTACCAGGTGGTGACCGAGGGCGGGCGGCTCGTGACGTTCCTGGACACGCCGGGCCACGAGGCCTTCACGGAGATGCGCGCCCGCGGCGCCAACGTCGCCGACATCTGCGTGCTCGTGGTGGCCGCCGACGACGGCGTGATGCCCCAGACGGAGGAGGCGATCAACCACTCCCGGGCCGCCGGCGTTCCCATCGTCGTGGCGCTGAACAAGATCGACAAGGCCGGTTCCAACCGCGACCGCATCCTGAACCAGCTGTCCACCCTGGGTCTCGTCTGGGACAAGTGGGGCGGCGACACGCTCATCGAGCCCGTCTCCGCGACCACCGGCGAGGGCGTCGCGCACCTGGTGGAGATGCTGGCGCTCACGGCGGACCTCCAGGAACTGAGCGCCGACCCCCACCGCCGCGGCGTGGGGACCGTGCTG
This sequence comes from uncultured Planctomycetota bacterium, assembly GCA_964607145.1. Lineage (GTDB taxonomy): Bacteria > Planctomycetota > JAJSAM01 > JAJSAM01 > JAKLKS01 > CAZSIX01. Next base: position 15,354 of record CAZSIX010000024.1, read on the forward strand.
GAGGCCTCCAAGAGCGAGGCCCGCGGCGTGCTGGCGACCCTCCTCGTGCAGGCGGGGACGCTGCGCCTCGGGGACATCGTCCTGGCGGGCGCCGCCTACGGCCGCATCCGCGGCCTGTACAACGACCGCGGCGAGGACATCGACGAGGCGCCGCCGGCGCTGCCGGTGCAGGTGACCGGTCTCAGCGACGTGCCCGAGGCGGGCGCGCGGTTCTACGTGCTCGACGACCTCTCCGCCGCCAAGTCCATCGCCGAGAACCGGGCCAAGTCGGACCGCGCATCGGGACGCACCGAGCGCCCCATGGTCACGCTGGAGAACGCCTTCGGCGCCGTCGCCGCCGACGAGAAGCTCGAGATCCGCGTCGTGCTCAAGGCCGACGTCAAGGGCTCCGTCGAGGCCATCGAGAAGAAGATCACCGGCCTCGCCACGGAGGAGATCTCCGTCCGGGTCCTCCACTCCGCCGTGGGCGCCGTCACGGAGAGCGACATCAAGCTCGCCGTCGCGTCCCGGGCGGTGGTCATCGGGTTCAACGTCCTCGTGGAGACCGGCGCACAGGCGCTGGCGGAGCACGACGGGGTCCAGGTCCGCACCTACCGCATCATCTACGAGGTGGAGGACGACGTGAAGCGGGCCATGGAAGGCCTCCTCGCACCGGAGAAGCGGGAGGAGGTCCTCGGCCACGCCACCATCAAGGAACTGTTCCACATCTCCAAGGTGGGCACCATCGCCGGCTGCTCGGTCACCGACGGGCTCATCCGGCGGTCCGCGGCCGTGCGGCTGTACCGGGACGGCCGCCTCATCGTCCCCGAGGCGCGTCTCGCCAACCTCAAGCGGTTCAAGGACGACGTGCGCGAGGTCAAGTCCGGCTTCGAGTGCGGCATGAAGGTGGACGGATACGACGACATCAAGCTCGGAGACGTGATCGAGTCCTACGAGGTCGTCGAGGTCAAGCGGACGCTGGAGTAGCCCCGGTTGCGGCGCACGCGGAACCCCTCTCCCGAGATGGTCGTCGCCGTCGTGCAGGCGGATCTCCTCGTCCCCGGCTGCCGCAGCCTCAAGGAGAAGCGGTCCGTGGTCAAGGGCCTCGTCGAGCGCGCCCGGGGGAAGTTCAACGCCTCCGTGGCGGAGGTCGCCGACCAGGATCTCCTCCAGCGCGCCCGCGTGGGCGCGGCGCTGGTCGCCAACGATCGCACGTTCGTGACGCGCGAGGCGGAGGCCCTGCTCGCCTACCTCCGCGGCTGCCCCGACGTCCAGGTCCTCGACGAGCAGGTGGACCTCATCTGACGAGGCGGATCCATGGTCAATGACATCCGGCTGAAGCGCCTGACCGAACTGGTCAAGCAGCGCGTGAGCGTGGCCATCGTGAAGGAACTGAAGGACCCGCGGCTGGGGTTCATCACGGTGACGCGCGTGAAGCTGGCGCGGGACCTGACCACGGGCGTCATCTTCTGGTCCATCATCGGAACCGACGCGGACCGCTCCAAGACCACGCACGCCCTGGAGGCGTCGCGCGGCTACCTGCAGTCCGTCGTGGCGAAGGCGATGGGGACGCGGGTGACGCCGCGGCTCACGCTCCGCTACGACCCCTCCCTGGTCCGCGCCCAGAAGGTCTACGACGTGCTGGCGCGGCTCCGCCGCGAGCGGGGGGAGCCGGAGGACCCGGATGGCGCCGTGCCCGCCCCGACGGACCCGGGCACGGAACCGGACTTCGACGACTCCTTCGAGGACGAGGCCCCCGGCGAGGACTTCCCCGCCGGCGGCGACGACGAGTAGCGCCCCGGCGTCGGCCGCCGGCCCCCGCGGGATCCCGGCGGCCCCGTCGCGGCTATCCTCGCGCCCATGGCCGGCACCATCCTCGTCCGGAACGCGCGGGAGCACAACCTCCGCGGATTCGATCTGGACCTTCCCCGCGACGCCCTCGTGGTGGTCGTGGGCGTGTCCGGCAGCGGGAAGTCCTCGCTGGCCGTGGACATCCTCTTCCGCTGGGGGGAGCGCCGCTACCTGGAGGGGCTGTCGCCCCGGCTGCGGGCCCACCTGGGGACCGGCTCCCGCCCCGAGGTGGACCGCGTGGAGGGGCTCCCCCCCACGCTGTGCGTCCCCGCCGATCCCCCCCCCGCGGACCCGCGGGCGACGCTGGCCTCCCTGGCGGACGTTCTCGACTACCTGCGCGTCCTCTGGGCCGTGGCGGGAGAGGCGTCCTGCCCCCGCTGCTCGCGACCCCTGGCGCGCCGCTCCCCGGTGGAGGTGGCGGACGCCGTGGCGTCGCTCCCGGCGGGCAGCCGCGTGCTGCTCCTGGCACCCCTGCACCCGGGGCCGGCGGCGTCCCCCGGGGAGGCGCTGGCGCGGGCCCGCCGGGAGGGCTTCGTCCGGGTCCGCATCGGGGACCGCGTGGAGTCCCTGGACGGGGCCGCCGATCCGGAGGCGCCGGAGGGCGCCGAGGTGGCGGCGGTGGTGGACCGCCTCGTCGTCCGCGACGGCATCCGCTCCCGCGTGCAGGACTCCGTGGAGGTGGCGCTCCGCGCCTCCGGCGGGACCGTGGCGGTCTCCATGGACGGGGCCCCCGCCGCCGGGGATCTTCTGTTCGCCGAGCGCTTCGGCTGCCCCCGCTGCGGCACGTCGCTGCCGCCCCCCGTCCCGGCGCTCTTCTCCTGGTGGAGTCCCCGGGGCGCCTGTCCCGCCTGCACGGGGACGGGTCTGCGCCGGGCGCTGCTCCCGGAGACGCTGGTCGCGCCCGACGACGGGACCCCCCTCGTCGACGCCGTCGATCGATCCCTGGAGCGTCTCCCGCCCCGCGAGCGGAAGGCGGTGCGCCGCCTGGTGGCGACGTTCCTCGCGACGGAGGGCCTGCCGGCGGGCGCCGCCGGCCGCCACGTGGACCGGGCGGCGCTGGACGCCTTCCTCGGCGCCGCCATCGAGCCCCGCCTCCTCGCCCTCGCCGGCGGCGGCGCGCGGGCTGGGCGCGGGGCCGCCCGCGCGCTGCTGGCGGAGGCGCCCTGCGGGGAGTGCGGGGGCACCCGCCTCCGCCCCGAGGCCCGCGCCGTCCGCGTGGCCGGTCGCTCCCTGCCGGAGTTCCTGGCATGCTCCGTGGGCGAGGCCGCGGCGTGCGCCCCGCTGCTCCGCGCCACGGGCGCGCCGGAGGCGGCCGCCGCGCCGCTGCGGGAGGAGGTGCTGCGCCGGCTGCGTCTCCTGGAGTCCCTGGGGCTCGGTTACCTGGGGCTCGACCGCACCGCGGCGACCCTCTCCGGCGGCGAGGCGCAGCGGGCCCGGCTCGCGTCCCACCTGGGGGGCGGGCTGGCGGGCGTCCTGTACGTCCTGGACGAGCCCACCGCGGGCCTCCACCCCGCGGAGGTGCAGCGCCTCCTGGTCGCCCTGCGGGCGCTGCGGGACGCGGGCAACGGTCTCCTCGTGGTGGAGCACGACACCGCCGTGCTGGAGGCCGCCGACCACGTCGTGGAGATCGGCCCCGGGGCGGGGAAGGAGGGGGGGAGGCTCCTCTTCAGCGGTCCCCTGGCGGCGTTCCGCGACGCCGACACGGCCACCGCCCGCCACCTCCGCCGCGAGGGGCGACCGCCGCCGCGGGAGTCCGACGGGGACGTGTTCCAGAGGGGCGCCCTGGTGGTGAAGGGGGCGACCCACCACAACCTCCGGAACCTGGACGTGCGCATCCCCGTGGGCCGGGTCACCGCCGTGGTCGGCGTCTCCGGCAGCGGCAAGAGCAGCCTCGTCCGGGACGTGATCCTGCGCGCGCTCCGCCGGCGCCTCCACCGGGCCCCCGCGGCCCCCGGGGCCCACCGCGCCATCCACGGCATGGATCGCTTCCGGCGGGCGCTGGAGGTGGACCGGACCCGGGTCTCCCGCGCCCCCCGCGCGACTCCCGCCACCTACGTCGGCGCCTGGGACGCCGTCCGCACGCTGCTGGCGGAGACGGACGACGCCCGGATCCGCGGCTTCGGCGCGCCGCGGTTCTCCTTCAACCGGCCCGGCGGGCGGTGCGACGCCTGCGAGGGCCTGGGCCGCCGCACCATCGAGATGCACCTCCTTCCCGACGTGGAGGTCGCCTGCGACGCCTGCGGGGGGCGCCGGTTCGAGCGGGAGACGCTGGAGGTGCGCTGGCGGGGCGCCAGCGCCGCCGACCTCCTCGCCATGACCGTCGCCGAGGCGGTGCTGTTCTTCCGGAACGTGCCCCCCATCCGGGGGCCCCTCCTCCCCGTGGAGCGGGTGGGACTGGGTTACCTCCCCCTGGGCCAGCCCCTGGAGAGCCTCTCCGGGGGGGAACGCCAGCGACTCCGGCTGGCGGGGGAGATCTCCGGCGCCGCCGCCGAGGGGACGCTCCTGGTTCTGGACGAGCCCTCCGTGGGACTCCACCCGCGGGACGTGGCGCGCCTGGCGACGGTGCTGCACGACCTGGCCGGCGCGGGCGCCACGGTCCTCCTGGTGGACCACGACCCGGATCTCGTCCGGACCGCCCACTGGATCCTGGAACTGGGCCCCGGCGCCGGTCCCGAGGGGGGCCACCTCGTGGCCGCCGGCGGACCCGCTTCCGTCGCCGCAAGTTCACCCTTGACAGGGCCTTACATCGCCTGACAGGGTATCCGGGCCCCCCCATCGCGGGGGCTCCGCGGATTTTCGCGATTTTCTTCCCCCCAATCCCCCCACGAGGCGGGTCTTCCCTGCCGAGAGGGTGGGTTCGAAGGAGCCAACCCCGAACTGGAAGACGCCGACCTTGTCCGACGGGCTCAAGAACCTCAAGGAGAGGACTCCGAGAAGGCCTTCGAGGCCCTCGTGGAGAGGTGGAAGGACCGCATGTTCCGGTTCTTCTGCGCCGCCCTCCACCGGGCCGCCGACGCCGAGGAGCTGGCCGCCGAGACGATGGTCCGCGCCTGGAAGGGGCTGGCCGACCTGGAGGACCCGCGGCTGTTCGCGCCGTGGCTGCACCGCATCGCCTGGAACGTGCTGAGGAACCATGTGAGGGACCGGAACGTGAGAGAGAGCCGGGTGTCCATCCTCGGGGTCGAGATCCTCGAACGGAAGTCCTCCATTTCCGATGGTGACGACAGCCAGGACGTGCGCGACACGCTCGCCGCCCTCCCCGCCCCCACGGAGCGCCTGCTCCGGGACAAGTACGAGCACGGCCTCACCTACGAGGAGATCGCCGCCCGGGACGACGTGTCCATCTGGGTGGTCAAGGATCGCCTCCGCGAGGCGCGGTCCCAGTTGGAGCGCCTGCTCTCCCGGCGCGGGCTTCTCGACCCCGAGGCGGGGCCCCGCGGCGGCCCGGCCATGACCGGTGGACCGGAGGCGCCCCTTGGCCTGTGAGTTCGACCGGCTGACGCTCTTCGCCTACCTGGACGGGGAGGCCCGCGGCGAGGACGCGCTCCTCTCCCACGACCACGTTGCCGCCTGCTCCGAGTGCGGCGCCGCCGTGCGGCGGACCGTGGCGGCGCTGGCCCTCTTCCTCCGGCACTCCCTCCCGTCGGCGCCGGCGGCCCCGGTCCCCTCGGCCCCCACCCCCGGGTTCACCGCCTCCGTCATGGCGCGGGTGCGGTCGGAGGGCCGCCCGGCGCCGCGGCGGCCCGCCGCGGGGACCACTCCCCCGGTCGTCGTCCTGCCGCGCCTGGCCCCCGCCGCCCGGGGTCGCCTGCTGCCGCTCCGCCGCATCGCCGCCGCCGCGGGCATCGCCGCCGCCGCCCTCGGCGCCGTCGCCGCGCTCTATCTCGCGATCCTTGCGCCTCCCCGCACGGGGGGCGCTTCCCCAACTCACGCGACGCTGGAGGACTTGAGGGGCGTCGCGTTCCTGTCGGGCGGCCGCAATGGCCGACCCGTCAACGACGTGTGGGCACAGAGGGGCGACCACGTCCCGCCGGGCGAGATCCTGCACTCCCCGGCTCCGTCCACCCACCGTCTGTCGCTGCCCGGGAGGGGCCGGCTCAACGCCGGCCCCTCCTCGTGGCTCGCCTACCGGGGCGAGTCGGAAGTCGCCGTGGGGTACGGCTCCATCGTTCTCGCCGCACCCGCTGCCACCGGCGATGCCGACGCCGCCCCGGCGTACCGGATCCTGATCCCCGGAGCCGTCGTCGAGACCCGGGGCGAGGTGGAAGTCACCGTCGTCGCTCCCGAGGCGGAGAGTCGGACCTGGCTGGCCGGACTCCCCCTCCCCGATCCGGCCGCTCCCCTGCCCCCCGGCGGACCGGCGGCGGCCGCCCTGTACGTCCGCGCCGTGCGCGGCGACGCCCGCGTCCACCTGGCCTCCGACCGGGGGCCCGGGGAGACGCTGGAGCAGGGACAGGCCCTCGAGGTCGTGGGCGGGCGCCCGTTCCCCCGCGCCGCCTCCGACGAGCCGCCGGCCTGGTCCGCTCCCCTGCGGGAGCCCGGCGCCGGGGAGGCCCTCCCCGCCGCCACGTTCGCCGCGGCGCTGACGGGCCGGGGCGGATCCGCGCAGGAGTCCCTCCGCGCCCTGGCCGCGGACGGCTCCGCCCCTCCGCAGGATCGCGCCCTGGCCCTCTCCATGCTGGCGGACCTGGACACCCCGGGCGCCGTGGAGACCGCCGCCGCGGTGATCGACGACCCCGCCATCCCCGTGCGGTCCGCCGCCGTGCGCGTCCTCGCCCTCCGCACCTCCCAGGACCGCCCCCGCGCCCTCGCCGCCCTCCGCACCCGCATCGCCGACGCGGACCCGGGAGTGGCGGTGGCGGCGATCCGGGCGATCCGGGCCCTGAGGGACGAGGAGGCGGCGCCGTTGCTGCTGGCGGCGGTGGAGAACTCCGCCGCCGTCCCCACTCTCGAGGCTCGCGTTCACGCGGCCAGCGCGCTGTCCGCATGGGGCCGTCACCAGCATGCGGCGGCGATTGCCGAACTCTATCCACTCGTCGCCGAGGACACCGCACTCGATGACGTACTTCGGAGCGCTGTCTCGAGGTCCTTCGCCCATTTCCGTCCCGCGGACCTTGCGGGACTCCTCACCCATGCGGTCCCGGGAGTGCGTGCGGCTGCCATCGCGACCCTTCGCGACCCGGAGGCCGCGCGGAAGATGTTGGACGATCCCGACGAGACGGTGCGAGCGCGCGCCGTGGAGGCCTACCTCGCGGGCGGTCTCGACGCCGACATCGAACCGCTGCGCGAGATCGTCGAGGCGTCGGCGCGGCTTCGGAGGGTCCTCGTTGCAGCCGTCGGGAGGGCGACGGAAACTTCTGGCGCACCGCCAGCGCGCATGCCGGCTTGGGTCCTCGCCGCGGCGGAGGCGGTGCTTGTGGATGCAGCGACCCCCCCGCTGCAAATCGAGGGCGCGGCACGGCTCCTGCGTCGTGAGGCGGCCACCGCTGCGCTGCTCCGCGCCTATGACGCGGCGGAATCGGCCACCCGGGCAGTGATCGTCCTCCGGGGCAATCTGCCGGCGGGACACATGTTGACCGCCACGATGGATCCGAGCCCGGCCGTCCGAAGGGCCGCGGCCGAGCAGTTGCGGAACGTCCTGCTGCCGGACTCGTCCGAGCCCTCCACGGATGAGGTCCTCGCCACGGCGCGACGGCTGCGCACGGATCCCGCGACGAGCGTGGAAGCGCTGGAACTGCTGAGCGGCCTCGCCATGGCGCGCGGCTCCGCGGAGGCGCTCGAAGAGCTCCTGGCATCGGCGCGCTCCGGGCCGCCGTCGCTGCGGGAGCAGGCCGTGAGGCGGATCGGGGTCTTCGGGGACCGCCCCGGCATCGCCGACCTGCAGCTGGCCCTCCTCCGGGACGAAGACCCCACCGTCGCCGCGGCCGCGGCACGCAACTTCCTGCGTGGCCAGATCATGTCCACCCCCTGGGCTGTCCTGCCGCCGCCATCACTGATCGAGGATCCAGCGCTCCCGCCGCTGGCCCGCGGGTACTTGACGCTGGCGCGGTTCGTCGCCGCCCCCGGAGAGGGCACGGCAGCGGCTCTCCGCGACGCCCTCGACAGGGCTGGCAGCCGAGACCGGGAGACGCTGCTCTCCGTCATGGAGACGCGGCAGGTCCCGCCGCTGCTTCCCCCCGCCGTCTCCGTCTTCCAGGATGCGGACCCCACCGTGCGCCTGCGCGGCCTCGCGCTGGCCAGGGACGACGGATCCCTCGAGGGGGCGCGCCTCCTCGTCGATGACCCGAACGGCTGGGTCCGCGTCGCGGCCCTGGTGACGCTCGTCGAGGCGGGAGACGGTGGCGCGGAGACGGAGTTCCGTAGTCAAGCGGAGGCGCTGATCGCGACGCTCCAGCCTGGCTCACCGCTGGCGGCCTCCCTTCAGGAGGCGCGCGCGGAATCGGTCATCGACTGCGCCCGGCTTGCGCTCCTCAGCCCCTGGATCGGGGCGCTGGCAAGTCGCCAGGTGACGTCCGTGATCGCTCGCCACCTCGGGATTCTCGCCGCGTCAGGGGATGCGACGGCACTTCGCGAGGCGACAGATCGAGTCACCGGGGGCAATCGGAGTCGTCTCTTGGGTCGCTTCGCGTCGTTGTCCGACGTGAGGTCACCTGCAGCAATAGCCGCCGCTATCGACGGGACTACGGCTCTCGACCCCGATGTGCGCGAATCCGCCGCTCGAGCACTCCGATCTCTTCTTGAACTCACACCGAGCCCCGGACCGGCCCCGTGGCTCGCCGAGCACCGGTTGGGCATCTTCGACGACGTGGAGGTGGACGCGGGCGCGCGCTGATCCGCCCCCGACGACCACCTGCAGGAACCACGCCCCACACATCGACATCCAGCATTCCCGCACCCGCGACGGCGTCCATGGTGGACCCCCCGCCGGGGGCGGGCTGTCTCCATTTCCCTGCAGGAGGGAAACAATGTCCGTCTCAACCACTGTCTCGCGTCGCGCCGCTCCCCTTGTGGCCGCGTTCCTCGCAGCTGCCGGGTTCGTGTCCCTGGCTCGTGGCGAAGGGACGATGGACAAGTTGCTCCTCATCGCCCCCGACTCGGTGTGGGCGGGTACGACGATCTTCGGGTGTGTCGTCGGTGGAGAGTGCCCCATGTCCATCGAGGCCATGTGGTGGGGGGACACGATGCCCGGCTTCCCACAGACGCTGCCGGGAGATCCTCTCTTCTTCACCGTTCCCACGACGGAGCCCATGTCCGGGTCCAACGTGCGACTCCTCGGCGGCGACGCCAACGGGCAGAGAGTCGTCAAGTACGTCGAGGTCATCTAGCCCCCCCGATCCGGGGCGAGCCCCGTCGTCGGCCTCCGTCCCGGGAGGAGATTCCCCATGCGTCGATTCCCCATGCGTCTGACCGCCGCGGGGGGCGGTGTCGTGGCCCTCGCCGTGGCCGGCTGGCTGCTCTCGTCCGCGACTCCCGCGGCGGGGGCGGCGCCGCGTCCGCGCCCGACCTCCGTCGCGCACGCCTCCCCCTCCACCCGTGGCTCCACCGGCCCGACGGGCGCCCTCCGGGGACCCGCGGTGACGGCGCCGCGGGACGATGACCGCACCGCTCCGCCCGCCCCACCGGCCCTCCCCCTCGCCCGGCGCGTCCGGGACCTCGTCCACCGCATGGCCGCGCTGCAGGACGGGACGGGATCGCTGCCCCGCGACCTGCGGGACGAATTCCTCTCGCTGCTGGGAGAAGGAGACGCCGCCCGGGATCTGCTCTTCGCCACCGCCTGGGAGCCCGACGTCCCCGGCATGGTTCGCGCCCGCATCCAGATGGCGCTGCACGCGGTGGGTGACTCCGCCCTCCGCACCGCACTGCTGGAGTCCTGGAAGGGCGCCGACCCGCGCACCGCCGCCGCCGCGGAGATGGCCGCCCGGTCCACGGACACCGCCGATCTGGCGGCGTGGATCGACGGACCCGCCACGGCGGAGGAGAAGGCCAGGGGCGTGTGGGCCATCCCCGCGAATCGCCTCTCCGACCCCGTCGTGGCCGCCGCGCTGCTCCGGGCCGCTCGTCGCGAGACTTCGCGGGACGTGCGCTCCGCCCTCTACCACCGCCTCGCCCGGGGAGCCGTCGCCGAGGCGGTCCCCTTCCTCGTGGAGGCCTCCGGCGACGCCGGCCGGGACCTCCGCGATCGCATGGACGCCGCCTACGCGCTCTCCCTCCATCCGGGAGCGGCCGGGTTGGAGTCGCTGCTCTCGCTCTACGACCGGAGCCCCGCGGAGGTCCGCGTGTTCCTCCTGGCACGCTTCGCCGGACTCCCCTCCGACGCCCGCGTGGAGGACGCACTCCTCGCGGCGCTGGAGGACGACTCTTCCGACGGGAAGTTGCGGTCCGCGGCGACGACGCCGCTCCACTCCCGCCTGCTGCGGATGTCCGAGGCCGCCGCTCTGGACCTGGGTCACCGCACCGCCGCCGTGCTGCGCCGCCTCCCGGGCGCCGCCGCCGGCGAGGTCCTCGACGCGCTGGGGGACGCCGTCACGAAGAACCCGCCACTCCGTGAAGTGGCGCAGGAGCTGTACCGCGCCTCCGGCGAAGGGAGCCACCTGCGGGACGCCGTCGCGTCCTCGCGGATCCTCCGCCGCGTCGTCGGGCTGTAGCAGGCAAACCCCCGCGGGGCGCCTACGCCGTGCGCCCCGCGGCCTCCCCCATGCGCGCCTCCACCACCGCGGCGACGCGCTCCGCGGTCCCCGGCGTGCGCAGCCGGTCCCGCAGCGCCGACAGGGACGCCACGACCTGCGCGCGCCGCGGCCCCTCGACGAGGAGCGGCTCCAGGTCCGTGGCGAGGGAGTCCGCGTCCGCCGACGAGCCCACGCGCTCCGGGAACACGTCCTCGCCGGCGAGGAGGTTCGCCATGGCGATCCGCGGGACGGTCACCAGCCGGCGGAGGATCGCCAGGCGGAACGGGCCGACCCCGTAGACCACCACCGCGGGCACGCCGGCGTGGACGCACTCCATTGTGACGGTCCCGGAGACGCACGCCGCCGCCCGCGCCACGGAGAGCAGCGTCGGCGCCCCGCCGTCGAGGATCTCGACGTCCGCGGCGGCGCCGGCCTCCGCCAGCGCGCCGTCGACGGAGGCCCGCAGGCGGGGCGCGGCGCAGGCGACCACGGGCCGGAGGCCGGGCACGCGTCCCCGGAGGCGGACCGCCGCCGCCGCCAGCAGCGGCAGGTTCTTCTCCACCTCGCTCCGCCGGCTGCCGGGGAGGATGGCGAGCACCGGCCGCCCCCCTTCGCGCAATCGCAGGGCCAGCGGGGCGTCCACTCCCTCGCGGTCGCGGTCCTCGAACACCGGGTAGCCGACGTAGCGGCACGTCTCGCCCTGGGAGGCGTAGAACGCGCGCTCGAAGGGAAGGATGGCGAGGATCTCGTCCGCCGCCCGGGCGACCCGCCGCGCCCGCCACGGCGCCCACGCCCAGATCTGCGGCACGACGTACCAGATCACGGGGATCCCCCGCCTCCGCGCCGCTCGCGCCGCGCGGAGGTTGAGCCCCGGGTAGTCCACGAGGAGCACCGCATCGGGCCGCTGCTCGTCGAGGACGCGGAGATACCGCGCGTACAGCCCCACGAATCGCGGCGCCGCGCGCAGCACCGCGCTCACCCCCATCACCGCGTCCGCGGCGAGGTCCTCGTCCAGCGACGCCCCCGCCGCGCGGAGCCGCTCTCCCCCGTACCCCCGGACGCGCAGTCCGGGGTTGCGGCGCCGGAGGGCCTCCGCCACGGCCGCCGCCAGGCGATCCCCGGAGGGCTCGCCGGCGATGACGAACACCGTGCGGGAGCCGCCGCCCGGCCGCGGCGGTGGCGCCCCGTCCGGGGGCGGGTCCCACGTCCGGAGGGCCGCGGCCACGCGCTCCCGCGCGCCCCCGCCCTCCGCGAGGGACCGAAGCAGGGAGACGCCGAAGGGGGCCCACGAGAGGAGCGCCCCCGCGAGCCCGGCGACGACCTCGACCGCGCGCCCCGCGGCGCCCATCCCCCGGCCCCCGGGCTAGGACCCCTCGTCGAGGGGCCGCAGCAGGGGGAAGAAGACGACGTCCCGCAGGTTCTCCGCGCCGCAGAAGAGCGCCACGACCCGGTCGATGCCCATGCCGAACCCGGACATGGGCGGCATCCCGTGCTCCATGGCGAGGAGGTAGTCCTCGTCCAGTTCCATGGCCTCCTCGTCCCCGCCGGCCCGCGCCGCCGCCTGCTCGTCCAGTCGCGTCCGCTGGTCCACGGGGTCCACGAGTTCCGAGTAGGCGTTCACGATCTCCCAGCCCGCCACCACCAGCTGGTACCGGTCGGCCCGCGTGGGATCGAGGTCGTTCCGCCGGGCCAGGGGGGAGGCCTCGATGGGGTGGCCCGTGAGGAACACGGGCCCGTCGAGATGGGGCCGGCATGTCTTCTTGTAGAGCGCGTCCACCAGGCTGCCCCAGGACATGGCCTCGGCGTCCTCCAGGGCGATGCCGCGTTCCCGCACCGCGGCGCGGAGCGCGTCCGCGTCGGCGTGCTCGCGCACCGCGATCCCGGATCGCTCGGCGATGAGTTCCAGGAGGTCGACGCGGGGCCACTCGCCGGAGAGGTCCACCCGCCGCCCCCTCACCTCGAGCACGGAGCCGCCGAACACGCGCGGCAGCGTCTCCCGCAGGAGGGACTCGGTGTACGCCATGTTGTCCCGGTAGTTCCACCACGCGGCGTACCACTCCAGCATGGTGAAGTCCTGGAGGTGGGAGGGGTCCATCCCCTCGTTCCGGAAGCACCGGGCGAACTCGTAGACCCGCTCGTACCCGCCGACGACGAGGCGCTTGAGGTAGGTCTCCGGCGCGATGCGCAGGAAGACGTCGAGGTCCAGCGCGTTGTGGTGCGTGACGAAGGGCCGCGCGAGGGCGCCGGAGGGCTTCGTCATCAGGACCGGCGTCTCCACCTCCTCGAAGTCGTGGTCCTCGAGGTGGCGGCGGATGGCGCGCACCAGCGCCGTGCGCCGCCGGAACCGCTCCCGCGTGCCGGGATTGGCGAGGAGGTCGAGGTAGCGCTGCCGGTACTGCGCCTCGACGTCGGAGAGCCCGTGCCACTTCCCGGCCAGGGGCCGCAGCGCCTTCCCGAGGAAGGTGGCGACGTCGGCCAGCACGGTGACCTCGCCGGTGCGCGTGCGGAAGAGCGGGCCCCGCACGCCGAGCTGATCCCCCAGGTCGAGCCCGTCCATGAGCGCCTTGAAGGGCCCGTCGCCCAGGCGGTCCTTCCGGAGCGCGACCTGGATGGAGCCGGAGGCGTCGCCGAGGGTGCCGAAGGCGAGCTTGCCCATGGGCCGGAACAGCAGGAGCCGACCGGCCACGGAGACCGTCGCCGCCGTGGGGTCCCCGGGCGCCGCCAGCGCGGGCTCCGCCTCCGCGAAGAGGGCCCTCGCCGCGGCCGCGGAGTGGCTCTTCTCGTAGCGCTCGGGCCAGGCAGGGACTCCCGCGGAGCGGAGAATCTCCTGCTTGCGCAGCCGCTGCTCCCGCAGGTCCTCGGACACCCTCGTAGGATGGTCGGTACCGAGTCAGACTCCGATTTGTTCCCGGCCGCAGCGAGGCGGCGCCGGTCCCTTGCCGGGATCCGGTCGCGGACATAGACTCTCTCTCGCGAGGGGAGCCGGGCGATGCCCCTCCGCCAACGGGGGAGCGCATGGCCATGGCGTCGGGACGGCGGCTCGCCGCGGCGCTCGCCGTGCTCGCGGCGGCGACCCAGGGCGCTCCCGCGCGCATCGACGGCCCCGGTCGCGGCCCGCGCGACTCCCGGGCCCCGGCCCCCGCGGCCCGCGCCACCCTCCCTTCCGGACCCGGCCTGTTCTTCGAGGCGATCCCGGGCCCGGGCATGGGGCGGACCTACGTGGCCCGCGGACGGGACTACGCCGCGATCCTCCGGCCCGGGGGCGCCGACCTGACCCTCCCCGTCGCCCCCGGCGAACCGGCGACGACCGCGTCGATCCGCTTCCGCGGGGCCGACGCGGGCGGCACCCTCGACGCCGGCCCGACGCTCGCCGGCCGCAGCCACTACCTCCGCGGCAGTGACCCGTCGCGCTGGGTGCGCGACGTCCCCCACCTCGCGTCCCTGACGCGCCGCGACCTCCTCCCGGGCACGGACCTGCGCTGGACGGGCCGCGGCGGCGACCTGGAGTTCGCACTCCGCTTCGCCCCCGGCGCCGACGTCGGCGCCGCGCTCCTCCGCGTGGACGGCGCGCGATCCCTCGCGGTGACCGGCGACGGTCGCCTCGAGGCCGACCTCCCGGGCGGCGTGCTGTCGCTCTCCGCCCCCGTCGCGTGGGAGGAGGCCCCCGCCGGCCCGCGACCGGTGGCCGCGCGCTGGGCACCGGGGGCCGACGGCTCCGCCGGTTTCGACCTCGGCCCGCGGGACGCGGAACTCCCCCTCGTCGTGGATCCCGTCATCGAGTGGCGGACCACGGCTTCCGGCGGGGAGGGTTCCGTCCTCACCACGGGAGTCGCCGTCGCCTCCGACGGCGGCGTGTTCTTCTGCGGCGTCAGTTCCTGGTGCGACGTCACGACCACGGGCGCCTACCAGACCTCCCGCTACGACTGCGACGTGGAGGGCCTCGGCACGGACGCCGCCGTCGTGGCGCGGGTGGAGGCCGACGGCACCCTGGACTGGGTGACCTACCTCTCGGGGAAGGCCATGGCGTGGGCGTACGGCGTCGCCGCCGGGCCCGACGATCTCGCGACCGTCTACGGGTGGACCAAGCCCGACGACTTCCCCCTCAAGGACTCCATCAAGGAGCCCGACAGTTCGGGCGACTTCTTCGTCACGCGGTTGTCCGCCGACGGGAGCGCGCTGGAGTGGTCCACCCTCCTCGGAGGCAGCGGGACCGACGGCTCCATCTACATCCTCCCCGACGCGCTCGCGGTCGACGGGGACGGGGACGTGTTCCTCGGGGGCACGACGAAGTCCGACGACTTCCCCGTGGAGGGCGGCGTGCAGGCGGAGCGCGCGGGCGGCACCGACGCCGTCGTGGTGAAGATCGATGCCACCGGTCCCTCCATCGCCTGGTCCACCTACCTGGGCGGGAGCGGCGACGACGACGCGTTCGGCCTGGACCTCGCTCCCGACGGCGACGTCGTCGTCGCCGGTCGCACGAAGTCCACCGACTTCCCCGTGGAGTCCCCCTTCGCGGAAGCCGGCGCCGGCGGAGCGCTCTTCGGGTGGGTCGCCTGCCTCTCGTCCGACGGGGATGCGCTCCGCTGGTCCAGCTATCTGGGCGGCACCGTCCTCCGGGTCAGCGGAGTGGCCGTGGACGGGGACGGCGCCGCCTTCGTCGTGGGCACGACGGCGGACAAGGACTTCCCCGTCGAGAACGCGTACCAGTCGACCTTCGGGGGGAAGGAGGACGCCTTCGTCGTGAAGGTCCTCCCCGACGGCAGCGGGCGGGAGTGGGCCACGTTCCTCGGCGACACGGGCAAGGACCGCGGGTACGGCGTCGCCGTCGACGGGGACGGGCGGCCCACGATCTGCGGCTACACCGAGAGCGGGACGAAGTTCCCGCTCAAGGATCCCGCGAACCTCTCCAAGGAGCCCGCGGGCACGCCGAAGAAGGGTTTCCTCACGCGCTTCGCCGCCGACGGATCCTCGCTCGTGTACTCGACGCTGCTCCCCGAGGCCCAGGGACACGACGTCGCCGTGGATGGGTCCGGCGTCGCCTACGTCGCCACGTTCCTCGGCGGGTTCGCCGTCGACCCCCGTGTCCCCGACTCGGGCGGGTCCGGCGGTGGCTCCGGCGGGGGCTCCGGCGGGGGCTCCGGCGGCGGGTCGGGGGGGGGCGGCGGCGACGGCGATCCGGACCCCGATGATCCCCCCGACGACCCGCCCGACGACCCCGACGACCCGCCGGACGACCCCGATGACCCGCCGGACGACCCCGACGATCCGCCGGACGATCCGGACGATCCGCCCGACGACCCGGACGACTTCCCCGACCTCCCGCCGGGGCAGGTGGACTCGGGAGTCCTCGAGATCCGGGCGGGGCGCCTCGTGGACTCCCGCGGTCCGCGAGGGGACCGCGTGACGGCCTCCGGGACCCTCGACCTGGTGCTGGACTTCCCCGGCGGCGAGGGCGGCCCGTCCCCGCCCTCCCTCGTGCTCGCGGTGGACACCGCGACCCGCCTCGGCGTCGCCATGCCCGCAGACCACCCCCGCTGGCGCGCGAAGCGGGGACGGTTCCAGTGGACCTCGGCCCCCGGCTCCGGCCCCCTCTGGCGGGTGCTCGTCGACACGCGCGGCGCCGAGACCACCCTCAAGGTGAGCGTCCGGCGCTTCGACTTCCCGTTCCCCGTGCGGGGCGCCGTGCGGCTGGTCGTGGTGAGCGGCGACCAGCGCGCCTCCTGGAAGGGCGACCTGCGGAAGTAAGGACGTCCTCCGCGGTTCCATTCCGCGCCCCACCGGGCCGGCCTCGCTAGATTGGCCCCGTCCAGGGAACGACGGCGGCGGCGCGCACGGAATCCAAGGAGGCGGCGTGGCGAAGAAGGTCGAGAGCCGGTGGCTGGGCGGGGAGCGCATCCTCCCGCGGCGGGTCCGGAAGGGGATGAAGGTCGTGGACCTCGTGGAGGAGACGTTCTGCGCCTACAACGGGGCGCGGCTCCGCGAGGCGTGCCGGCTCTTCTCCCGCCGCATGCTGGAGGAGGACGTCACCGTGGGGCTGTCGGTGACCGGCGCCCTGACGCCGGCCGGGCTCGGCATGTCCTGCCTCATCCCCCTGCTGGAGGCGGGCTTCGTGGACTGGGTCGTCTCCACGGGCGCGAACCTCTACCACGACACCCACCACGGCATCGGGCTCGCGCTCCACTCCGGTTCGCCCGCGGTCGACGACCGCGTGCTCCGCCGGGACGGCATCATCCGCATCTACGACATCTTCTTCCACTACGACGTGCTGCTCTCGACGGACGCCTTCTTCCGCGGGATCATCCGCGGGCCGGAGTTCCAGCGGCCCATGAGCAGCGCCGAGTTCCACCACCTGGCGGGGAAGTACGTGGCGGAGCGGGAGCGGGTGCTGGGCATCCGCGGCCGGTCCTTCCTGGCGGCGGCGTACCGCCTCGGCGTGCCGGTCTACACGTCCTCGCCCGGCGACTCCTCCATCGGGATGAACGTCGCCGCCCTCGCGCTGGAGGGGAACGGGCTCGCCTTCGACGTGAACGCCGACGTCAACGAGACCGCGGCCATCGTGCTCGCCGCGAAGCGGGGCGGGGGGAAGAGCGGGGTCGTCGTGCTCGGCGGCGGCTCGCCGAAGAACTTCGTCCTCCAGACGGAGCCGCAGATCCAGGAGGTCCTCGGCATCGACGAGAAGGGGCACGACTACTTCCTGCAGGTGACCGACGCGCGCCCGGACACGGGGGGCCTCTCCGGCGCGACGCCCGCGGAGGCCGTCTCGTGGGGGAAGATCGATCCCGACCAGTTGCCCGGGACCGTGGTCGCGTACGTGGACGCCACCATCGCGCTCCCCGTGCTCACGGCCTACGCCATGGGCACGCGGAAGCCGCGGAAGCCCAAGCGGCTCTTCGACCGGCGGGCGGACCTCCTGGGTCTCCTCAATGCGGAGGCGACGCGGGTCCGGGCGCGGCGGGACAAGGTGGGCGTCAAGGCGGCGAAGTCGCGCCACCACCACTAGCCCGACCTATTTATGAGGGACCGCGGTCCCGCGGCGTCCTCGCGCCGATCCCGGCGTCGCGGCGACTCGCCTACTCTACGGAGTATGTCTTCGTCGCCGCTCCTTGGTCTCGACGCGATGCCGCTCGCGGGACAGGGTGTCGCGCTGCCCACCCACCACTCCGTCGTCCCAAGTCCCTGCGCCATCGCCACCTCCGTGCACCTCCCGCGCCCCCCCACGAATAGGTCGGGCTAGCAGCCTGTCGCGGTGACCCGCGACAGCCTGCTGATAGGTCGTTCAGTGTGTCGGAGTGGAGCCGTTCTTCGGGCAGGTCAAGGAGGCACGGGGCTTCCGGCGATTCTTCACGCGGGGGCTCGACATGGTGCGGACGGAGTGGAGCCTGGTCACCACAGCGCACAACGCGCGCAAACTGGCGGCCGCGCGATGGCGGGAACGGCCGTCGCCAAGGGCATCCCACGCCGCGATGGCGCTCCGCATCGGGAACCGACGCCCGTCGGCGCGGAATTCACACCCCTATGACTAGCAGCCCGTCGCGGTGAGTACCTTCCGACTTGGCGGGAACCGATTGCGCGACGGGCTGCTAGCCCCTACTTCGCGCCGGGCACCGTCTCCACGCTCACGAGGTTCGTCCCCGCGGGCCCGCCCAGGGGACGGCCGCAGAGGACGACGACGCGATCCCCGGGCGCGAGGTGGCCCCGCTCGCCGAGGAACGCGAGCACGCTTCCCAGCGCCTCGTCCACGGGCGTGCCGGCGGGGAGGAACGGGACCTCCAGCGGGCGCACGCCGTAGGAGAGCGCGAGACGCCGCGCGACGGAGGCGTCGTGGACCGCCGCGTAGACGGGCACCGACGGCCGGAAGCGGGCGACCATGCGCGCCGTGCCGCCCGTGTGGGTGAGGGCCACGATCCCGCGGCACCCGAGCGTGCGCGCCGTGAGAGCGGCCACGTAGCAGGCGTGATCCGTGACCGCCGCGGTGTCGCCGCGCCACGCGCGCTCCTCGCGGACGCCCTCGTAGAAGCGGGCGAGGTCGGTCCCCTGCGCGCCGAGGGTGGGGTCGCCGAACTCCTCCGCCGCCACCACGATGTCCCGGAGGACCTGGACGGATCGGACCGGGTAGATGCCCGTGGAGGTCTCGCCGGAGAGCATCACCGCGTCGGTGTGGTCGAGCACGGCGTTGAACACGTCGCTCGCCTCCGGTCGGCGCGGCTCGTAGAACCGCTCCATGGAGCCGAGCATCTGCGTGGCGACGATGGACGGCTTCCCCGCGCGGGCCGCCGCCCGGAGGATCTCCTTCTGGAGGCGCGGGACCTCGTGGGGCTCGCACTGGAGCCCCAGGTCGCCGCGGGCGACCATGACGCAGTCGGCCTCGCGAAGGATCGCCGCGGCGCCGCGAGCGGCCTCCCTCATCTCCAGTTTCGCGACGATGGGGATGTCGAGGTCGCGGCCGCCGTCGGCGTCGCCCGCGCGCTCGCGGAGCAGCCGGCGACAGCGCGCCAGCAGGTCGGGCTCCGCCCGGAGCGCCGCGGCGCCGGCGACCGCGTACTCGTCGTCCGCCGCCGGCGCCTCGTCCCGCACGGCCGCCGCCAGCCCGGCGACGAAGGCCCGCAGGGCGCGGACGTCCGCGGGACCGCGGACGAAGGAGAGCGCCACCACGGACACGCCACCGGAGAGGAACCGCGGGAACACGAAGTGGGCGACGTCGTGCCGGTCCTTCTCCGTCAGCACGGTGTCCACGGTCACGTTCACCCCGCGGAACGTGACGCCCTTGCGGTCGTGCAGGACGCCGCCGACGACGACTTCGGCCTCGAGGCGGTCGTCCGCGCCGAGCCCGAGGACGCGGAGCACGGTCTCGCCGTCGCCGAGGTGCATCATGAGGCTGGCTTCGCCCGCGGACTCCAGCCCGCGCCGGACGTCTCCCACCAGCGTGGGCATGCCGTCCACGCAGGGGGGTTCCAGTCCCCGGCCGAGCCCGATCCGCACGCGCTGGCCGGGCTCGAGATCCCATCCGTTCCGGCGCTGATCGGGAGGCAGCGCGAGCCGGATCTTCACTCCCTGGAGGTCGGCGAGCACGGCGACACGGCGGTGCTCGCGGCCGGGGCCGCAGGCGCGGTTGACGGCGTCCACGGCGGAGATCCAGCCGTCCTCCCGCTCGTAGCCGTCGGACGGTCCCGCGTCCCGCCCCGTCGCCGCCCGCTCCCACGCGAGATTGTGGGAGAGGTTGAGCCGCACGACGCTCATGCCCTCGTCGGTCAGGCGCTGGAGGAAGTCGGAAGCGTTCTGGGGGATGGTGGGATCGGACGGGTCCCGGGATCCCACCGTGCAGACGATCTTGGTGCGCGGGAACTTCACGGCGGGGATCGTACGGGCTCGCCCCGCGGACCGGGCGAACTTCATCGGTCGGCGCCCCGTTCCCCGCGCGGCCGCCCTCCCCGGAGCCTGTCGCGAATTCGGCACGGGCTGCTAGACTCCCCCTGCTTCCCGGGGCGGGAAGGCGCGAGAGGGGGCTGGATGCAGATCCGGGTGCTCGGGGCGAGCGGCGGCGCGGCGCCCGGCCGCCCCCCGACCTGCTTCCTCGTGGACGGCCGTCTCGCCGTGGACGCCGGCGCCCTGGCGGAGCGGCTCCCCATCGAGGAACAGCACCGGGTCCGCGACGTCCTGCTGACGCACAGCCACCTCGACCACGTGCGGGACCTCCCGTTCATCCTCATCAACACGTTCCGGGACGGCGACCCGCTGCGCCTCTGGTCCACGCGCGTCACGCTGGACGCGGTGCGCACGCACCTCCTGAACAAGCAGATCTGGTACGAGGCGTTCACGCTCCCTTCGGAGGAGGCGCCCTCCATCACCGGCAACGAGCTCGAGGTCGGGGTGGAGGCGACGGTCGCCGGCCACCGCGTGCTGGGCTTCGCGCTCCCCCACACCGTGCCCTCGACGGGCTGGCTGGTGGGCGACGGCACCGACGCGGTGTACTTCGCCGGCGACACCAGCGACGACGACTGCCTGCGGCCCGTCGTGAAGGCGGCGGGGAAGCGACTGCGCGGCGCGTTCCTGGAGGCGTCCTTCCCGGACGAGAGGGCCGACTTCGCCATCCTCACGGGTCACCTCACGCCCGCCGGCGTCGGTCGCGCCGCCCGGGCGCTCCCGCCCGACGTTCCCGTGTTCGTGACGCACATGAAGCCCGGGTCGGAGGAGACCATCGAGCGGCAGCTCGCCGATCTGGGCGATCCCCGGATCCGGCCCGCGCGGGCGGGCGACGTCATCGACCTGTAGCCCGACGTATTCATGAGGGATCGCGGGAGATGCAGGGATGTCGCGGTGGCGCAGGGACTTGGGACGACGGGGTGGTGGGTGGACAGCGCGACACCCTGTCCCGCGAGCGGCATCGCGTCGAGACCAAAGGGCTCCCGGGGACTCGTCGGACTCCCTGCGGGAGTCCGACCCCGGGACGGCGACGAAGACATACTCCGTAGAGTAGGCGAGTCGCCGCGACGCCGGGATCGGCGCGAGGACGCCGCGGGACCGCGGTCCCTCGTGGATAGGTCGGGCTAGCACGGACCCCGGCGGCGTCTCGCCGTACAATGGGCCCGTCGCGGCGGCGCTGCGCCGTCGGCGGCGGTGGCGCGCCCGTGGGGCCCGCCCGAGTCCTTCCACCCGGAGACGACATGCACCGATTCCGTTCCGTTCCCACCCTGGCCTGCCTCGGCGCCCTGGCGGCGGCCCTCCTGCCCTCCCCCGTGCTCGCTCCCACCGAGTCGGAGCCCAACGACGATCCCGCGGCGGAGGGCTACGCCGGCGCGCTCCCCCTTCCCTCCGCGCCGACGACGCTCGCCGTGGACGGCATCCTCGACGACGCCGACGACGTGGACGCGTTCCGCCTCGACGCCGCGACGGCGACGCCGGCCCTCCTGATGGCGACCGGGTTCACCGCCTCGCTGCACCTCCAGGGCATCCACTCCCCCGGCGCCCCCGGCGACGGGGTCGCCACGGCCTTTCCCTACCCCCTCCGCTACGTCGCCGGCTACTCCATCCTCGACGTCGAGGACGGTCGGCTGAACCTCGTGGGTGTCAGCTCCTCGACGCTCGACGGGCCCGCCGGCTACCTGCTCCGCGTCGTCACGCCCGGCACGCGGGCGACCGCATCGACCGTGACGTGCGTCTTCAAGGACGCGGCGGGCGCGGACTCCTTCAAGGCGAGGCTCGACTACGACCCCTCCCTCGCGCTCGGACCGGGGACGACGGGGGACGTGGAGGTCCGCGTGCGGGACTTCTCCGCGCTGCTGCCCGCGTCCGCGTTCAAGGCGAACCGATCGGGGACGAAGTTCGTGTTCAAGGCCCCGGCCCCGGGCGTGACGAAGTGCTCGTGGAACACGAAGAAGGGCATCGTCACGCTGGCCGCCAAGCGGATCGACTTCACCGCGCCCCCGACGGAGTCCTCCCTCCCCTGCATCGTGCTGTCGGAGGCGGGCGGAGTGGCGGACACTCCGGCCGGGAGCATCAAGGCCGGGGCGGCGTCGACGAAGATCTCCGGTCGCCGGAAGTAGGCGGCATGCCCCCGTACGCCAGGGTGGACGCCTCCCTGGTCGCGCGGCTCCGCGACGCGTGCGGCGACCGCTGGGTCGTGGACGACCCCGAAGGGCGCCGCCCGTACGGGAGCGACGAGACGGAGAACCTCTGGTTCGATCCGGAGGTCGTCGTCCGGCCGCGCTCGACGGCGGAGGTCTCCGCCATCCTGCGCCTCGCCACCGCCGCCCGGGTCCCCGTCACTCCCCGCGCCGGGGGCACCGGCCTCTCCGGCGGGGCGCTGCCGGTCCGCGGGGGGATCGTGCTCTCCGTGGATCGGATGGACTCCATCGAGGAGATCGACCGGCGGAACCTCGTCGCCGTCGTGGAACCGGGCGTCATCACGCAGCGGCTCCAGGAGGCCGTCGAGGCCGTCGGGCTCTACTACCCGCCGGACCCGGCCTCCCGCGGCTCCTGCACCATCGGAGGCAACATCGCCGAGAACGCCGGCGGTCCCCACGCCGCGAAGTACGGCGTGACCAAGGACTTCGTGCTGGGGCTCGAGGCGGTGATGCCCGACGGTCGCGTCGTCCGCCCCGGCGGCAAACTGCTGAAGAACCGCACCGGGTACTCCCTCGCGCAGACGCTCGTGGGGAGCGAGGGGACGCTGGCGGTGGTGACGCGGGCATGGCTCCGCCTCATCCCGCTCCCCCGCCGCCGCCGGGTCCTGCTGGCGCCCTTCCCCTCCCTGGAGGCCGCCGCCGCGGGCGTCGCCCTCGTGTACCAGGCGGGCATCCAGCCGGCGGCGCTGGAGTTCATGGAGCGGGACGCCATCGCTCTCGCGGAGCGCCACCTCGGCACCACGGTCCCCGGCTCCGACGCGGAGGCGCTGCTGCTGGCGGAGGTCGACGGCAACGACGAGGGCGCCGTGGACGCGGAGGCGACGCGCGTGGCGGAGGTGTTCGCCGAGGCCGGCGCCCTCGACTGCCTCCTCCCGGAGGGCCCCACGCGGCAGGCGGAGCTGTGGGCGGTGCGCCGGGCCATCGGCGTGGCCGTCAAGTCCGTCTCCGTCTACAAAGAGGAGGACACGGTCGTCCCGCGGGCGGCCCTCCCGGACCTGGTGCGCGGCGTCAAGTCCCTCTGCGCGGCCGCCGGCGTCGCCTCGGTCTGCTACGGTCACGCGGGGGACGGCAACCTCCACGTGAACCTCCTCCGCATGGACATGGCGGAGGCGGATTGGGAGGCGCGGCTCCCGACGCTGGTGGAGGACATCTTCCGGCTGACGGTCTCGCTGGGCGGGATGATCTCCGGCGAGCACGGCATCGGGTGGAGCCAGCGCCGCTACCTGCCCCTGGCCCTCTCCCCCGACGAGATCGCCGTCATGCGCGCCCTCAAGCGGGCCTTCGACCCGGCGGGGATCCTCAACCCCGACAAGATGCTGCCCGACGAGTAGGTTACGGCAGGCGCAGCGCCACCGCCGTGCCACCGCCCACGGGGAGATCGATCCCGGTGATGGGTGCGGAGCCGTCGGAGAGCAGCCACACGACGGCCTCCGCCACCTGCCGGGGAACGAGCATCGACTGCAGCGGCCGACCCGGCGCGGGCGCGTCCCAGGGCCCGTTCCAGGTGGCGACCGCCCCCGGCGAGACCGCGTTCACGCGCACCGCGTCCCCGCGCAGCGCGTCCGCGGCGGCGCGCACGAGGCCGAGAAGGCCGGCCTTGGCGGCGCAGTGGGGCACGACGGTCCCGTCCCCCACCGCCGCATGCACCGACGCGATGGCCACGACGGAGCAGGGACCGGGGCGGCGAACGCCCTCCCGCACGAAGGCGCGCATCGTGAGGAAGGAGGCCCGCAGATTGGTGGCCAGCACCGCGTCCCAGTCCTCCACGGTCAGTTCCCGGAACGGCTTGCGCACGTAGAGCGCCGCGTTGTTCACGAGGCCGTCAAGGCCCCCCAGGGACGAAGCCGCGGACGCGAGGGCGGCGTCCACGGCGGCGGGATCGAGCAGGTCGGCGACGACCTCCATGGCCTCGCCCCCGGCCGCGAGGATGCCGGCCACGGCCTCCGCGCCGCCCCCCGGGTCCCGCTCCAGCACCGCCACCCGCGCCCCCGCGGCGGCGGCGGCGGCGGCGATGGCCCGACCGATGTTCCGCCCGCCACCGGTCACCAGGACGGCGCGTCCCGCCAGCGGCCCGGGCTGCCCCACGGTTCCCTCCCGAATCGAAGCGGGCCGCCCCCGGAAGGGCGGCCCGCGCTGAAAGCCGTCGAAGCGTTCGCCGTCGCGGGCGACTAGCCGCGGCGCCCCATGCGGGGCTCGTGCTCCTCGAGGCGGATGATGGTCGCCTTCAGGAGCACCAGGAGGTTCCTGCGCTCGATGAAGGTGCCCTGGCGCCGCCAGAAGAAGTTGAGGACGGGGATCTTGTCGAGGAACGGCACGGTGCTGTCGAGGCGCGTCTCCTCGTAGAACCGGAGCCCGCCGAGGAGCAGCGTGCCGCCGTCGGGCAGCGTGACCGTCGTCCGGACGCGCTGGATGCGGATCTCGGGGAGCTGGATGGAGACCGGCGGGCCGTTGGCCAGCGTGGTCTGGAACGTCTGGATGGGCCGCTGGAGCACCGCCACCGTGGGGCGCAGCTCCATGGTGATGAAGCGCTTGTCGGCGGAGATGACGGGGTGGATGTCGAGGATGATGCCGTCGCGGAGCTGCTGGATGATGGGGTCGCCAATCTGCGCGAGCTGGGCGATCTCGACGTCGAAGTCGGAGATGTAGGAGACCTGGTTCAGCACCTGCACGTTGGACCGCTGGTTGTTGTACGCCGTGACCCGCGGGGCGATGACCTGGGTCGAGCGCTCCGACTTCTCCACGGCGCGGAGGATGGCCTCCACCTGCGTGTCGTCGAGGTACGTGGCCTGGATGGCGATGCCGCCGCTGCCCGTCAGGATGCCCGGCTTGCCGAGGGCGACGTCGTAGAGGTTCTCCACGCGCGACCGGAGGTCCTGGGAGCCGTGGATGAAGTTGTAGAACACGCCCGAGTCGGTGCCCGTGCCGATGCCCGCGGGGGCCGCGGCGCTGCCCGCCAGGACGTCGTCGAAGGTGGCGTTGGTGCCCTTGCCCGCGACGCCGGCGCCCAGGGAGTCGTCTCCCAGGCCGCGCAGGTCGACGCCGATGTCCTGCAGGAAGTTGTCCGCCACGGTGATGAAGCGCGTCTCGATGGAGACCTGCATGCCGCCGGTGTTCCGGAGGTCGGAGAGCAGCTTCCGGATCTTGGCGTGGGTGGCGGCGGGCGCCTTGACGACCAGGGTGCCGGGGTCACGGTAGTCGATGGCGCTGACGCCGTCCTGCCAGACGTCCGTGTCCACGTTGTTGGTGACGAGTTCCTTGATCTGGTCGCCCTCGAACGTCCGGCGGGGCTCCGTGTCGTCGTCCAGCGGGAGGGCGAAGCCCTGGCCGCCGGAGGGCTGCAGGTTGATGTCGTCGGCGGGGAAGTCGCGGACGCCGGTGGTGATGTCCTTCACGTCGTAGAGGTCGAGCAGGGGCTTGCCGCGGACCTCCTCGGGGGTCGTCACGAGGACGACGCCGTTGGAGACCTTCCAGCCGAGGCCGCGCTGCTGCGTGACGATGCTCAGGATCTCGCGCACCGGGACCGGCGTGCTCAACTGCAGCGCCGGCAGCATGAGGTCCTGGTCCGACTTGCCCTCCATGGCCTTCCCGTCCATCACGATGTTCACGCCCGTGAGGTCGGAGAGGTGGGCCAGCAGGTCCATGATGGTGGTCTGGCCGTCATCGATGGTGAGGGGCGTCCGCACGGAGTCCAGGCGGGCCGTCAGGGCCGCCTCGCGGGGGTCGGAGGTGAAGTCCGTCATGGTGGTCAGGCGGGGGCTGCGATCGCGCCCCTCGTTGACCGCCCACGTGGACGGGAACTCGATGTCCGTGGTCTGGGGGATGGCCTGGCGCTGGAGTTCCTCGAAGGCGTTCTTCCACTCCTCGCGCAGGTTGCGGCGGATGGCGTCGGAGGTGCGCGCGTTGCGCCCCTCGAGGGTCATGGTGCGGAGCCGCTGCGCGTCCCGGTTCGTGGGGTCGATGGCGAGGATGTCCTCGGCCAGGTTGAACGCCCGGCCGTAGTCCTCGGTCTCCATGGCGGCGTTGGCGTCGCGGAACAGCGTGTCGATCTTGGTGCGCTGCTGGCGCTTCTCCTCGGCGGCCTCCGCCTGGCGGACCCGGCGGGCCTGCTCGAACTCCTTCGCCCGGCGGGCCTGGTCCGCATCGCGGCCGGAGGCCTTGGCGCCGGCGATCATGCGGCGGAGCGCCGTGGCGTCGGGCGTGAAGTCCACCTGGTAGGGCTGGATCTCGACGATGACGAGGGCCTTCTCGTAGAGGTCGATGGCCTCCTTGAACTTGCCCGCCTGCTCCGCCGTGCGGGCGGAGCGGACCAGGGCGGCGACCTCGAGCTTGGACTGCTCGATCCGCACGGTCCGCGCCTCGATGGCGCTGGCGAAGGCCGAGCCCGTGGACCCGCCCCGCTCGTTCAGGTGGGCGCCGATCTCTTCCATGCGACGGGCCGCGTGGGCGTTGCCCGGGTCGAGTTCGAGGACCTCGGCGTACTTGCCGCGGGCCTTCTCCCAGTCCCCGCTGGCGTAGAGGTCGTCGCCCATCTCGGTGAACTTCTGGGCCAGGTAGGCCTGCCGGTCCTCGCGGCGCATCTTGTCGAGGCGCAGGTCGTCCATGGCGGGGCCCGTGCCCGGCTTCACTTCGGCGGGCTTGGGTCCCTCGGCCTTCTTGACGTCCGCGGGCTTCTCACCGCCCTTGGCGGAGCAACCGACGGCGGCCACGGAGGCGGCCATCAGCACCCCGAAGAGCCGCCATCCCCCGTCCGTGCGCATCCTCGTGCTCATCGATTCGGCCCCCTTCCCGGAGCTAGGTCCCCGGCTTGCGCCGGTCCCGGATTCGGACCCGACTCGCACCCCCCCGGAGGGACGGCGCGAATCCTGGTTTCGCAGAGCGGCACGACGCTGGCCTGCCCATCACCGCCGCACGGGGCGACCCGTCATCTTCCGGGGCAACCCGCGCGACGCACGTCCGGGCGGGATCACCACCCGACCGCACCCCATGCCCATGGGGCGGCGGCCCGCAAATCCTAGCGAGGGGCCCGAGGGGCGCAAGGAGAAACCCGGTCCCCCGGAAAGTCCCGGTGACACGTCGGTGACCCCGACCGTCCAAGCGGGGAACCCGGCCGACGGGCGGGATGGAGGGTACCGTGATCCACGCACCGACGAAGGCCCGCGGCGGTTCGCTCCGCGCCGGCCTCGCCGCCGCCTCCGCCGTCGTCGCGGCGATCCTCGCCCTCGCTCCCCTCTCCGCCGTCGCGGCTCCGCCCGGCGAGGAGGGCGAGTCCCCCGCCAATGTGCTGGCCCGGGCCCGCGCCCTGGCCCGGGCGGGAGACGGGGCCGGCGCCGAGTCCCTCCTGGAGGCCCTGGTGGCGCGGGACGGGGAGCAGGCGGAGGCCTGGGCCACCCTGGGCTACCTCCGCCACGCCCGGGGGGACCTGGACGGAGCCCTGGCGGCCCACGAGAAGGCCGCGGGGTTCCCCTCCACGGCCGCCACCGCCGCCTACAACGCCGCCTGCGTCCACTCCCTCAAGGGCAGGGCGGACGGCGCCTTCGCGTGGCTGCGCAAGGCCCACGACGCGGGCTTCCGGAACCCGGGACAGTTGACGCGGGACGGGGACCTGGCGGGACTCCGCGGCGACCCGCGCTTCGCCGCCCTGCTGCCGACGCCCGCGGAGAACGGGGCGCTCTTCCGGGAGAAGCCCCGCGTGCTCCACGTGCTCTACGGGGAGAGCGCCGGGGATCGCTTCGGCTGGGTCGGCGGTGCCGCCGGGGACTGCGACGGGGACGGCGTCACGGACCTGGTGATCTCGGCGCCCACGCGCCCCCACGGCGGGCCGGGGGCGGGCCGGGTGTACGTCCATTCCGGGCGCACGGGCGCCGAACTCTTCCACGTGGACGGCGCCCCCGGCGACTGGCTGGGGAACTCCGTCGCGGGGGCGGGAGACGTGGACGGCGACGGGCGCGCGGACGTGCTCGCCGGTGCGCCCCGGCCCGCGGGAGGCGCCGGATCCGCCGTGCTCCTCTCGGGGAGGGACGGCCGGCGGCTGCGCCGGTTCACCGCGGGGGAGGCGGGGGATCGCTTCGGCGAGCGCATCGCCGGGGCGGGGGACGTGGACGGGGACGGCGTGCCCGACATCGCCGTCTCGGCCCCCGCCTGCGACGCCGCCGGACCCGACGCGGGGCGGGTCTACCTGTACTCGGGGGCCGACGGCCGGCTCCTCTGGTCGCTGGACGGCGAACGGGCGGGAGACCGGTTCGGGTCCGCCCTGGCGGCGGACGGCGGCGCGAAGGCGAGCCTCCTCGTCGTGGGCGCCGGAAAGGGGGGGAACGGACAGCGGGGGCGGGGCTACGTGTTCCGGCCGGGCCCGGTCCGTCCGGCGGCCCCCGCCTTCGTCATCGACGGCGGCGCCTCCGCCCGCGCCCTCGGCAACATGTTCGCCGGCGTCCCCGGGGACGTGGACGGCGACGGCGTCGCCGACGCGTACGTCTCCGACTGGGAGGACGATCCCGCGGCGGCCCCGCGAACGGGGCGCGTGCTGGTCCACTCCGGCGCCGACGGCAGGCGGCTCCTCGAACTGCCGGGCTCCGCCGCCGGCGAGGGGTTCGGCATCGGCGGCGGCGTCGCCGGGGACGCCGACGGCGACGGGCGCGCGGATCTCGTCGTGGGGGCGTGGCAGAGCGGGGAAGGGGCGACGGGGGGCGGGCGCGCGGCCGTGTTCCGCGGCCGCGACGGGGTGGTGCTCGCCTCCTGGACCTGCACCGTTCCCGGCGACACCTTCGGCTTCGACGCCGCCGGCGTGGGCGACCTGGACGGGGACGGCGGGGTCGACTTCCTCGTCACCGCCGCCTACAGCGGCGTCTCCGGGCCCAACTCCGGCCGGGCCTTCGTTCTGGCCGGCCCGGTCCCGCCGCCAAGGGCTCCGACCCCTGCGGACACCCCACCGCCGGGCCCCGGGAAGTAGGCGCCGCGGGCCGCCGCATCTTCGTTCGCACAGCGGCGGAAGTCCGTAGGATGCCGCGTCCGCAACGGGCCCCGGTGGCGGCGTAGCTCAGTCGGTTAGAGCGAAGGCTTCATAAGCCTTAGGTCACTGGTTCGAGTCCAGTCGCCGCTACCACGCCCGGCGTCTCACACGGTCGCCGTCGCCTCGAGGACGTCCGCCGCCACCTCCTCCGGGAGGAGATCGTCGGTGTCCACGACCACCGACGCCAGGCGCGCGTAGGCGGGTTCCCGGACGCGGAGGAGGTCCAGGACCTCCTCCTCCGGCGGGCGCCCGAGGAGGGAGGGCCGGCCGGAGTCCCGCAGGCGGCGACCCAGCGTCTCCGGCCGCGCGCGGAGGCGCACCACCACGGACCCCGGAGGGGGCCCGTCCAGGTGCAGCACCGCCCCTCCGCCCAGCGCGACCACCGTTCCCGGAGGGGACAGCGCGCGGGCCACCTCCACGCGTTCCAGCGCCCGGAAGGCCCCTTCGCCGTCCTCGCGGAAGATGTCGTAGACGCGCCTCCCGGTGCGCTCCTCGACCATGCGGTCGGTGTCGAGGAGCGGGCGGCCGGTGGTGCGCGCGATGGCCTCCGCCACGGCGCTCTTCCCGACGCCGCGCATGCCCACGAGGACGATGCGGAGGTCGGCGCGCCGGAGCGCCGCCTCCCCCGCCGCGCGCATGGCCGCCGGGTCCACGCCGCCCACCTCCCAGGCCCGCCACTGGAGCGCGCCCTGCGCCAGCAGGAGATCGAGGCCGGTGATGCGCCGCTCCCGCGGGACCGCCGCCAGGAACGGCGTCTCGCCGGGCCGGTAGACGGCGTCGAAGCGCCAGCCGGCGGCGAGGCCGGGCACGAGGGCCGCGGCGGGATCCTCCGGCGGTCCCGGCCACTGGCCCGCCGGCGTCCCGTTGACGAGGAGGTCGACGGCGCCCCCGATGGCCCCGGCCTCCACTCCGACCCGGGCCGCCGCCGCCGCCGCGCGGGCCCCGTCCCGGGCCACGAGGCGGACGGACATGCCCGCGTCGTGGAGCGCCACGGCCATGGCCCGGGCCGCCCCGCCGGCCCCGAGGACGACGGCGGTCCGGCCGGCGAGATCCCCCAGGGCCGCCTCCGCGAGGCCGCGGGCGGCGGGGCCGTCCGTGTTGGCGGCCACCCAGCGCCCCCCCCGACGCAGGAGCGTGTTGGCGGCCCCGGCCCGCGCTGCCCCGGGCTCCACCTCTTCCGCCATGCGCAGCGGCACCTCCTTGTGCGGGGCGGTGAGGGCCACCCCGCGGACCCCGAGGGCGGCGAGGGCGCGCACCGTGGCGGGCCCGTCGACACAGGGGACGGGGACGTAGATGCCGGGCACCCCGGCCGATCGCAGGGCCGCGTTCATGGTCCACGGCGACAGGCTGTGGGCGAGGTTCCCGCCGAGGAGCGCGAACACGGCGCCGCCGGCGCCGGCGGCGGCCAGCCGGTACACGGAATCCAGTTCCGCCGCCGAGGGCATCCCCGGCACGGGGGCCCGACCGGGGCGGGAGGCGGCGTACACGAGACCCCCGCCGAGGTGGGGTGCGAGGAGTCGCGTGGCCGCGCCCTCGGGGCCGGCGGCGAACAGCGCCAGGGGTCGGGCACCGGTGGCCCGCCGGAGGAGCGGCTCGAGCCCCCGGAGGGCCGCCGCCGCGTCGCGGGCGGCGAAGACGACCTTGCCGGCGTCCCCCTCCGCAGCCTCCACGCGCTCCAGCGCCGCCACCGGGGACGCGCCGGGCCGGAGGTGGAGGGAACGGAGCAGCAGCGCCCCGCCGCGATCCGCGGGAGCGGGAGCGGGCGCGTCCGCCTCGACGTCCAGCCACGCCGCCCCCGCGCGCCCGGCCTCCGCCAGCCGGCGGAGCCGCGTCTCCTCCCGGAGGAGGCGCCGGCCCCCGTCCGCCCGGCGGCGCCACGTCGCCAGCACCGGGAGCGGGAGCCCGCGCACGGCCTCCCCGTGGGACTCCCCCGGGTCCAGAGCGTCGAGCCGCACCTCCAGGAGGTCCGCCCGGGCGGAGGCCCGCGCCGCCTCCACGCGGAGGCGCGCCACCGTCCGCTCGGCGACGACGGCCACCACCGTCGTCCGGTCCCGCGGGATCACCTTCCGGCCGCCCGGGGGGCGTCGACCCACCACCGCGCCCCCGCCGGGAAGGGGGCGAGGAGCGCGTCGAGCTCCGCCGGGGCGGGCATGCGCGCCCCCAGCACGACGAAGCAAGCGCTCCCGCTGCCGGTCACGTGGGCGGGACCGAGTCCCAGGGACTCCAGGGCGGCCCGCGCCGCCGCGATGCGCGGCGCGACCGCCTCCGCCGGTTCCCCCAGGCGGTTGAAACAGGCCGATGCCAGCGCCGCCGCGTCCCCGGCCGCCAGCGCCGCGCGCGCCGGCGCGATGTCCCGGGCCTCCGCGGCGCCGGGGACCCGGCAGCGCGCGTAGACCGCGGCCGTGGAGGCGCCCTCCCCGGGGAAGAGGACCGCGAACCCGATCCCCGGACCGCGGTGCGCCGGTGTCAGCCGCTCCCCCCGCCCCCGCATGCGCGCGGCGCCGACGCGGAGGAAGTAGGGGACGTCGCTGCCCAGATCCGCCGCCACCGCCGCGAGCCCGTCGTCGTCCCCGCCGCCGCCGATGAGGTCGCAGATCGCGCGGAGCGTCCCCGCCGCGTCGCTCGACCCCCCGCCGAGGCCGGCGCCCACGGGGATCCTCTTCTCCAGCCGGAGGGTCACGCCCCGACCGCGCACGTCCAGGGCCCGCAGCGCCGCCGCCGCGGCGCGCACCACCAGGTTCCCGTCGTCCAGGGGGAGCGCCTCCGCCGACGGGTGCTCCGGGACGACGGTCAGGCGGACTCCCGGGTCGCGCGCCCGCTCCACCGTCAGCACGTCGTGGACGGGGGCCTCCACGACCAGCGAGTCGAGGTCGTGGTAGCCGTCGGGGCGCCGGGCGACCAGTTCCAGGAAGAGGTTCAGCTTCCCCGGGCAGCGGGTCACCACCGCCATGGGGCGCGGAGGCTCCCCGTCAGCCGCGGACGCGGGCCGGGACCGGCCGGGGGGCGGGCTCGGGGATGATGCGGTTGCGCCCGTCCACGAAGGCCACCCGCGGAGCGTGCGACCGGACCTCCGCCTCGGCGAACTGGCCGTAGGCGATGACGATGACCAGGTCGCCGCGCTGGCAGAGCCGCGCCGCCGCGCCGTTGGCGCAGACGATGCCGCTGCCCGCCTCCCCCTCGATGGCGTAGGTCTCGAAGCGGGCCCCGGTGTTCACGTTCACCACGTGGACCAGTTCGTGGGGCACGAGGTCCACGGCGCGCATCAGGTCCGCGTCCAGCGTGAGGGACCCCATGTAGTTCAGATCCGCGTCGGTGATCGTGGCGCGGTGGATCTTGGACTTCATCAGCGTGCGGAGCATGGGACGCCCTCCCGACGGACGGCCCGCCAGCATAGCCACGGGGGCCCCCCGCGGGAGAAGATCGGCGGCGGCCGCGCCGCCGACGGCCTACTCCCAGTTCAGCTGCTCGGGGTTGAACCGCAGGGCGCCCCAGTCGGGGGCGAGCACGCCCGTACCGCCGCCCGTGAAGCCCGGTCCGCCGGTGATGTAGCGGTTGTCCGTGAACACGTCGAAACCGCCCGTGTCCACGATGTCCGCGCCGTTGCCGTAGAACGTCGAGCCCGTGACGCACGTGCCCAGGGTCCAGTTCCCGAGCCCGCAGCGGCCGGACCCGTTGGCGGAGCAGTTCAGGAGTTCGTTCCCGGGACCGAGCGGGTCGGCCGTCGAGCCCGGCACCATGTACCCCTCGCCCTCCCGCTCGTCCCACGTGTTGCCCATGATGCGGAAGCCCTCGCCCTGCACGCGGAGGGACTCGTTGTTCGCGAGCAGGTTGCCGGAGCCCCGGACGACGAAGCCGTTCCCGTACCTCACGCCCTCGATGACGGTCCCCGCGTCGGTCACCCCGTTCCCCGCGATGGCGTTCCCGTCGCCGTACACCACGATCCCCGAGTCGGCGGAGCCGGTGACCTCGTTCCCCAGGATGGCGTTCTCCGACCCCACGACATAGAGAGCCGGGCGGCCGAAGTCCGCATCGGTGAAGACGTTGCCGCTCACGAGCGAGTCCGACGCGAAGGCGGTGAAGCGGGCTCCGCGGATCGCGTTGTCCCTCACCACGTGCCCGTCGCCATTCAGGCGCGCGACGAAGTGGCGCGGCCCCTTCTCGAAGTCGTTCCCCTCGACGAGGGCGCGATCGCCCTGCACGTCCAGCGCGAAGCACTCCTCCCCGCCGGTGACCGTGCAACCGGTCACCACGGCGTCGTCGCCCGTGACGTCCATCCCGAAGCGGAAGGCGTCATCCCGGGTCGTCAGGTCGAGATCCAGGTCGCGCGCGGTCGCACGATCCCCGATGACGACCAGGGCGGCGCCCCCCTGCCCGGGGCCGGCCTTCCGGAACGTGCAGTCCTCGGCGGTGAAATCGTCCCCGGTGACCGTGATGCCGCTGCGCGAGAAGTCGAGGTGGCGGACGGTGACGCCATCGGCGGCGACGTCGATGCGGGTCCGCCGGGCGCGCCGGCTCTTCCCGCCGGCGAACCGCGTGCCCCGCTCGCCGCCGACGATCTCGATGCCGTCCCGCGTGACCTCGTACTCCCCGCGCACGGTACGGCGCTGGATGACGACGCGATCACCGGGTCCCGCCTCGTCGAGGGCGTCCTGCAGGTTCCGGTGGTCCCGGGGAACGAGGATGTCCCCGGCGAGGGCCGGTTCCGCGAGCCAAGGCACCAGCACGGCAACGACCGCGACCACGAAGATCCCGCGCATCCTGCACCTCCCCTGGCGGTCCGCGCCCACGGAGCCATCGTAGGGGTCCCGGGAGGACTGTCAACCCCTCGGGAGGGGAATCCCGGCCGACGGGCGCTACCCCAGGACCGCGTTGTCCAGCAGCCGCACGGGGCCGCAGCGGGCGGCCACGAGGAACAGGGCGCGGCGGACCTCCCCGGCGAGGGGCTCCAGCGTGTCCGTGTCCGCGAGGACGGCGTAGTCCAGCGCCAGCGCCGGTTCCGCGTCCAGGGGGGAGCGGCCGGCGGCCAGGATCCGCGCGGCGTCCCGCTCGCCGGACTTCCACGCGGCCTCCACGGCGCGCACGGCGGCGGGGAGGGCGAGAGCGGCGCGGCGATCCTCCGCCGAGAGGAACCGGTTCCGCGAGGAGAGCGCGAGGCCGTCCCCGTCCCGCACCGTCGGCATGACCACGACGCTGCACGGGATGCCGAGGTCCCGCACGAGGCGCCGGACGATCACCGCCTGCTGGGCGTCCTTCTGCCCGAAGTACGCGCGGTCGGGGAGGGTCAGCGCGAGGAGTTTGCAGACCACCGTCGCGACGCCGTCGAAGTGGCCCGGCCGCACCGCCCCCTCCAGCACCGTGGAGAGCCCCTCCACCACGACCCGCGTGCGGAATCCGGCGGGGTACATGTCCCCGGGCTCCGGCGCGAAGACCGTGTCGACGCCGGCCTCGGCGCACACCTCCAGGTCCCGCTCCAGCGTCCGCGGGTAGCGCTCCAGGTCCGCGGGGTCCTCGAACTGGGAGGGGTTCACGAAGATGGAGGCGACCACGCGGTCCGCCTCGCGATAGGCCGCCCGCATGAGCGACCGGTGGCCGGCGTGGAGGGCGCCCATGGTGGGGACCAGCGCGACCGTGAAGCGGTTCCGGTGGGACACCTTCACCCACTCGCGGAGGTCCTCGATGGTCGTGATGAGCCGGGGCCCGCCCCGTTTCCCCTCCGCGGGCAGCGACCGGAGGAGTTCCGCCACGGTCTTCCCCAGCACCGGGTGGACCATGTCCGGGGCGACCTCCGCGGCGGGCTCCAGCACGAAGCGCCGCGCCGTCAGCCGCGCGTGGGGGACGATGAGGCCCGGCTCCTGGATGACGGACTCACCGAACAGGAGGATGTCGAGGTCGATCTCCCGCGGCCCCCACCGGACGCCCCCGGGTCGCCGCCCCGCGCGCTCCTCCACGGACTTGAGCAGGCGCAGCAGTTCCCGGGGCTCGAGCCCGGTCTCCACCAGCGCGGCGCCGTTGAGGAACTCCCCCTGCGGCGGCCCGCCCACGGGGACGGTCTCGCGCAGCGTGCTCAGGCGGACGACGCGGACCTCGCCTCCCTCCTG
Source organism: uncultured Planctomycetota bacterium (assembly GCA_964607145.1). GTDB lineage: Bacteria > Planctomycetota > JAJSAM01 > JAJSAM01 > JAKLKS01 > CAZSIX01. The sequence continues at coordinate 50,575 of CAZSIX010000024.1, forward strand.
CAGGAGGTCCAGCGCCGAGCGGATGTTCTCCTCCCGGCGGCCGAGGTTGCTGCCGACCCCGAGCAGGACCGTCGTCACGGTCCCTCGCCGCGGGCGCCGGTGCGATCCCCGCGCGGCGCCGCCGCGGGCGCGGGGGCGGGGCGCCGGAACCACCGCGCCGCCGCCACCGCCGGACCGGAGAGCGCGTACAGCAGCGCCGCCGACGCCAGCACCAGTTCCTTGTGGAAGGCCAGCGTGAGCATGACCACCACCAGCGCCATGACGACGTACTGCACCGGCTTGCGGCCGCGGAGGACGCGGTTCGCCACGTGCGCGAAGGGGAGGCGGGAGACCATGAGGAGGCCCAGCGCCATGGTGGCGAACGGGAGGGCCCGGAGGACCGCCCCGTCGGGACGCAGCGCGCGGTCCGACAGCACCACGGCGAGCCCCGCGATGACCGCCGCCGCCCCCGGCGTCGGCAATCCCTGGAACCAGAGGCTCGCCTCCTCCGGGTCCCCGTGCTGGACGTTGTAGCGCGCCAGCCGGAGCGCCGCCATCAGGGCGAAGAACACGCTGAAGTAGAGCGTGATCTGCCGGTTCTCCATGTTCCCGACGCCCTCGGCGATGCACTTCGCCAGCATGGCCGGCGCGACGCCGAAGGAGACCACGTCGGCGAGGCTGTCCAGTTGCGCGCCCAGCGCGCTGGTCCCGCCCGAGAACCGGGCGACGGAGCCGTCCAGCATGTCGAAGACCATGCCCAGGAAGATCATCCAGCCGGCCCCGGAGATCTTGGCGAGCTGGTACTCGCGCCACAGGTACCCGTCCCGCCCCGACACCGCCAGCGCGTCGGCCGCATACGCGATGGCCAGGAACCCGCAGAACAGGTTCCCCAGGGTGAGCAGCGTCGGCAGGACCTGCGGCCGGAACAGCCTCCTCCGCCGCACCGGCCCACCACCCTCGAACGGATCGCTCTCGCGGGACATGGGAGGGAGAGCGTACCAGAGAACGGAGCCGCCCCCCTCCCCGCCTCGATTCCCTCTCCCTCCCCCCCGGCGCGCCTACACTCCCGCGATGCCGCTCCGCATCCGGATGGCCACGGGGGACGACGCCGCCGCCATGGCGGAGATCTACGCCCCCGTCGTGCGCGACACGGCGATCTCCTTCGAACTGGTGCCGCCGACGGAAGACGAGTTCCGATCGCGGATCCGCGGGTTCCTGGACCTGGCGCCCTGCCTCGTCGCGGAGGACGGCGGGCGGGTGGTGGGGTACGCGTACGGCTCGGCGTTCCGGGCGCGGCCGGCGTACCGGTTCAGCGTGGAGACGACGGTCTACGTCCGCGAGGGGGAACGGCGGCGGGGTGTCGCGCGGGCGCTCTACGGGGACCTGCTCCCGCGGCTCCAGCGGCAGCGTTTCCGGACCGCCATCGCCGGCGTGACGCTGCCCAATCCCGCCAGCGTGGGGCTCCACGAGTCCCTGGGGTTCAGGCCCGTCGGCGTCTTCCACCGCGTCGGGTTCAAGTTCGGCGCCTGGCACGACGTCGGCTTCTGGGAGCGGCCGTTCGGGGAGTTCCCCGCCGATCCCCCGGAGCCACTCCCGGTCCGGGAGGGCCAGCCTGAGCGCCCCCCTTCCGACTAGGCCAGCGCCTCCGCCTCCCCCATCACCGACTCGCCGCCCTTGACGACATCCCCCACCTTCACGCGACAGCGGAAGCCGGCCGCCACGGGGACCCAGAGTTCCGTCCGGGAGCCGAACTTGATCATGCCGTACCGCTCGCCGGCGGCGAGGCGGAGGCCCGGCTCCGCGGGGCAGACGATGCGGCGGGCGGCGGCGCCGACGACCTGGCGGACGAGGATGCGGACCGGCGGCCGTCCGCGGGGCGCGTCGCACTCGATGCCCAGGGAGCAGGCCTCGTTCTCCTCCACCGCCCGGCGGTCGTACGCGGCGAGGAACTTCCCGGACCGGTACTCCCGGTGGCCGACGACCCCGGCGGCGGGACTCCGGTTGACGTGGACGTTGAGGGGGGAGAGGAAGATCCCGACCCGCAGCGCCGGGCCGCCGATCCAGGTGGGCTCCTCCACGGTCTCCACGTCGGCCACGCGGCCGTCCGCCGGGGAGACGAGGACACCGGGCCCCGTGGCGATGGTCCGCTCCGGGTCCCGGAAGAACCACGCCACCAGGAACGAGAACACGAAGGGGATCGCCGCGACCGCCCTCCAGGGCCCGGGCAGGAGGAGGCAGGCGCCCCCCGCCAGCGCCGATCCCCCGCCGTAGAGAACCAGTTCCTTCGTGCCCCACGGTGCGAATCGCATGTACGGGAGTCCCTCCTTCGCCGCCTTTCAACTTGCCATCCCGGCGGCGCGGGGCGTGAATCGTCCCCAACCCGGGGCACGTCCGGCGCGGGGTCGCCTGCGCCACGCCCGCCCCGGGGGCCGATAACTGGTGGGGCGCCCCAGGCGCCGAGAGGAACCCATGGCCCGCAAGACGTCGCCCGCCGACTTCCGCATCCGCCACGTCGCCGCCCGCGAGGTGCTCGATTCCCGGGGCAATCCCACGGTGGAGGTCGACGTCACGCTCCGGGGAGGCGGCCGCGGCACGTTCCTCGTCCCCTCCGGGGCTTCCACCGGATCCCACGAGGCGTGGGAGATGCGGGACGGGGGGAAGCGGTACGGGGGCAAGGGGGTCCGCAAGGCGGTCCGGAACGTCCTCCAGCACATCGCTCCGGCGGTGACGGGGAAGGACGCGCGCGACACGGAGATGGTGGACGACCTGATGCGCGCCATGGACGGCACGCCCCAGAAGTGCCGGCTCGGCGCCAACGCCATCCTCGGCGTGTCCGTCGCCGCCGCGCGGGCCGCCGCCGACGGACGGGGACTCCCGCTCTACCGCCACCTGGGCGGCAGCGCCGCCGTGCTGCTCCCCATCCCCCTCATGAACGTGCTCAACGGCGGCGCCCACGCGGACAACACCGTCGACGTGCAGGAGTTCATGCTCGTCCCCCACGGGTTCCGCCGGTTCTCCGAGGCCCTCCGCGCCGGCGCCGAGGTGTTCCACGCGCTGAAGTCCATCCTGCGGAAGGACGGGCTCGCCACGGGGGTGGGCGACGAGGGGGGCTTCGCACCCAACCTCGTCCGCAACGAGGACGCGCTGGCGCTGCTGCTGCGGGCGGTGGAGGCGGCGGGCTACAAGGCGGGCAGGCAGATCTCCTTCGCCCTCGACGTGGCCGCCACGGAACTCGTGGCCGAGGGCGGCGGCTACTCGCTGGCCGGGGAGGGCCGCGCGGCCCCGCTGGACCGGGCGGCGCTGCTCGCGCTCTACGAGGACTGGTGCGGGCGCTTCCCGCTCGTCTCCATCGAGGACCCCTTCGGCGAGGACGACGAGCAGGGCTTCCGCGACATGACCGCCAGCATCGGGAAGTCGGTGCAGGTCGTGGGCGACGACCTCCTCGTCACCAATCCGGAGCGGGTGCGCGCCGGCATCGAGCACCGGTCGTGCAACGCCGTCCTCGTGAAGGTGAACCAGGTGGGGACGCTCTCGGAGACGGTGGAGACGGTGCGCACCGCGCAGGCCGCCGGCTGGGGCACCATCATCAGCCACCGCTCCGGCGAGACCGAGGACAGCACCATCGCCGACCTCGCCGTGGCGCTGGGCACGGGGCAGATCAAGACCGGCTCGCTGAGCCGGGGCGAGCGCACCTGCAAGTACAACCGCCTCCTGCGCATCGAGGAGGAACTGGGCGCGCGGGCCCGCTTCGCGAAGTTCCCGCGGAAGGGGCTCCGTGGAGACTGAGTCCCGCTCCGCCCCGATCCCCCCGGACGCCGCGGATCCGCCCGACGGCCCCCCCGTCGCGCCCCCCGTCGCCCCTCCGCCGAGGGAGGGGCCGGACCTGCCCTTCCTCTTCGCCCTGGGCATCGCCGCCGTGGCGGCGCTGGTCCTCGTCCGCAACCTCCTCCCCGTGCGCCGCGACCTGGAGGAGACGCTGCGGCGGGAGGAGCGACTGCAGGAGGAGACCGAGGCCCTCCGCGCCGAGCGGGATCTCCTCAGGGCGCGGGAGGAGGCGCTGGAGAAGGACCCCGCCGCCGTGGAGCGGAGCCTTCGCGCGCAGACCGGCATGACGCGGCCCGGCGAGTTCATCGTGAGGTGATCGGCGACGGGAGGGAGCGCCCCGCGCGCGGCGCTCGATAGACTGTCGCCGTGCGCGCGCCCGCCATCGCCCTGCTGATCCTCGCCGCCGCGCCCTCCGTCGCCGCCGCGGCACCCGGCGACGGGCCCGATCGCGGGGGACCCGACGCCTACCTCCCGGCGGAGAGCGACGCCGCCGACGCCGCGCTCCGCGCCGCCCGCGCCGCCGCC
>CAZSIX010000025.1:0-50873 GCA_964607145.1 uncultured Planctomycetota bacterium
GTCCCCCGCCAGGTGGATTCGCCCCCCCACCGGGCGGATTCGGTCCTCCCCCCGCGGGCACCCCGGCCGTCCCCTCCGCGCCCGCGACGCCCCACTCCCCCGCGGGCGCCCCCGCCACGGGCCCCCGTCGCCGTCGACGGGGAGGCCGCAGGCGCCGCGGCGGCGGAGGCGCGCCGGCGTAGACCGACGCGGTCGAATCCCTTAGCATGGCCCCGCTCCCTTGGCATGGGCGCGCCGGTCGAGGGAGGGGAGGGGCCCGTCTCCATGCCGACCACGGCGTGCCCGCGCTGCCGCACGGACCTGCCGACGGACGCGCGATTCTGCAGCGCGTGCGGCTCCCCCGCCTCCCCGGCCTCGCCGCTCACGCCGGGCACCGGCGGAGGGGGGCCCCCGCCGGATCTCCCGGCCCGGTACCGGATCGTCCGGTTCCTCGGGCGGGGAGGGATGGGACGCGTCTACCTCTGCCACGACGGCGATCTCGACGTCGAGGTCGCCGTCAAGGTGCTCCCCGGAGAGGTCGCCTCCGACGAGGGGGCGCTGCTCCAGATCCGGAAGGAGGCCCGCGCCTCGGCCCGCTTCCGCGAGTGCCCCGGCATCCTCTCCCTCTACGGGTTCGAGCGCCACGGCGAGACCCGCTACCTCGTCATGGAGTTCGCCGCCGGCGGGTCGCTGCACGAGCGCCTGAAGCGGGAGGGCCGGCTCCCCGAGGCGGAGTGCCGCCGCCTCGGCGCCGAGGTGGCGGAGGCCCTCGCGTTCGCCCACGAGCAGCGCGTCATCCACCGGGACGTGAAGCCCGCCAACGTGCTCCTCGACGGGCGCGGGCGGGCCAAGGTCGCCGACTTCGGCATCGCCCGCGTCATGGCGGAGACCTCCGCGCGCATGTCCCTCATGACCGTGGCCGGCACGCCCGTGTACATGGCGCCGGAGATCGTGCTCCAGCGGCCCACGGACCACCGGGCCGATCTCTACTCCCTGGGCTGCATGCTCTTCGAGATGTCCACGGGCCATCGCCCGTTCGAGGGGGCCTACCACGAGGTGATGGCGGCCAAGATGACCCCCGCCGCGCGGCCGCCGGACCCGCGGGAGTTCGCGCCCCACCTGGGAGCGGACTTCGCCGCCGTCGTGCGGCGCCTCCTCGCCAACGACCCCGACGAGCGCTACCCCGACGCCAGCGCCACCGCCGCGGCGCTGCGGCCCGGCGCCGCCACGTCCGCCCTCGCCGCGCCGGCGGGAGCGACGCCCCCGCCCGCCGTCCCGGCCACGGCCACCGTGATCGCCGGCGGCGCACCCCCCACACCCTCCACGCAGGGCGCGCCGACACCGTCGACCCGTGCCGCGGCGACGGGCCCTCCGGCCACGGCGACCCTCCCCCGCGCCGCGCCGGAGGGGGACCCCGGCACCCTCACGCGCCCCCCCGGCGCGCCCCCCGCGGACGCACATCCTCCGGCATCGCCGGATCCCGGCGAGAGCCAGTTCCCGGTTCCCCTCGCGCTCCCCGTCCGTCGCTCCCCGCTGCCCTTGATCCTCGGCGCCGCCGTCGTCGTCGCCGCGCTGGCGGTGGGCGTCTGGGGGGCCCTCGCCGGACGGAGCCGCGGGGAGGGGGGTCCGCCGAAGGAGGGCGCGGGCCGCACCGTCGCGGGCGAGCCCCCCGTCGAGGGCCCGCAGGGGGGCGGCGCCGCCATGGAGGAGCCGACCTCCCGCGGGGGGCCGTCTCCGCCCGTGGAGGCGCCCGCCCCGCCACCGCAAGAGCCATCGGGGCCCCCGCCGCCGGACGCGGCCCCGCCGCAGCCGACCCCGGAAGGGGCGGGCGCGGGCGCCGCCATCGCCACCGCGCCGCCGGACCCCGCTCCCTCCCCGGAGCCCGCCCCCCTTCCGGAGCCTCCCGCGCCGGACTCCGGCGCCGTCGAGCCCCCCGCCGCGGTTCCCCGCGCCGTCGAACCGCCGGACGCGGAGACGCCGGCACCGGAGCCTCCGCCCGATCCCCCGACCGCTGTTGCCGATCGGGAGGCCGTCCCCGACGCCCCCGTCGAGGATCCGCCGCCGCCGGAGCCACCCGTGGAGGACGTGCTTCCCGTCCCTCCCGCGGTGCCCGACCTGCCGCCGCCTCCGGAGGGGGTGCTCGCGGCCCAGCGCGCGCTGGCGGCGCTGCCGCCGGGATTCAAGCGGAGCCCCCTCGGGCGCATCCAGTGCGAGAGGGACGGCGCCGAGATGGTGCTCGTCCCGGCGGGCGCGTTCTCCATGGGCTCCGACGAGTACGACAACGAGAAGCCCGTCCACGTCGTCACGCTCTCCGCGTTCCTGGTGGATCGCCACGAGGTCACCAACGCCCAGTTCGCGAAGTTCGTGCAGGCCACCGGATGGAAGACCGACGCCGAGACCGATCGCGAGCGCCGCGGCCACACCCTCGTGGGGGACCGCTGGGGCGAGGTGCGCGGCGCCGACTGGCGCCACCCCGAGGGGCCCAGGTCCTCCCTCGGCGGGCGCGAAGGGCATCCCGTCTCCCTGGTCTCGTGGAACGACGCGAAGGCGTACTGCGCGTGGGCCGGTCGACGCCTCCCCACGGAGGCGGAGTTCGAGCGCTGCCTCCGCGGCGGCGTCGAGGGCGCCCGCTGGCCCTGGGGCGAGGCCGAGACTCCCGCCGGGCGGCCGGGGAACTTCGCCGATCTCGCCGCCCGCGCCGCCCACCCCTCGTGGGTCGTCGTGCCCGGGTACGGGGACGGCCACGAGCGCGCCTCCGCCGCGGGCGCGTGCGACCCGAACCCCCTCGGCCTGTTCGACGTCTCCGGCAACGTCTCCGAGTGGTGCGCCGACTGGTACGCGTCCGACGCGTACGCCACGGCCCCCTCCTCCGGCGCGGACCCCCGGGGCCCCGAGTCCGGCCTCTCCCGCGTGCTCCGCGGCGGCTCCTGGGCCGATGGCCCCGACGCCCTCCGCTGCGCGCTGCGGCTCTCCTACGCGCCCCACGTCCGATCCGTGCGCAACGGGTTCCGCGGGGCGGTGGCGGTGCCGTAGGGGACGGGGGCGCGGCGGTGGCTTCGAGGCGGGGGCACCCCCCCGACCGGCGCGCCGGTCACAGCCGGGAGTAGAACGAGACGCTCGCGCCGTCGGTCCAGTTGGCGGGCGGACCGTGGAGCACCGCCTGGCTCGACATCACGTGGAGCCCGCCCTGGATCGCCCCCGGGTCCATGGGGCCGAAGGGTCCCGCCCCGGCGGTGGCGCGCACGCACGCGTTGGAGTTGTGGCCGGCCAGCACGAGGTGCGTCACGTGGGCGGCCTGCAGCAGGTTCTGCAGGCCCGGGGTCTTGAACGCGTTGGGGTGGTGCTTCGTGACGACGGGCGTGTTCATCGGCAGCAGCGCGGCGATGCGCGTGCGCGTGCTGCGGAGCGTCGGGTTCGTGCTGATGCCCGCCGCGTGCATGGGCTCGATGCCCATCCGCTGCAACCCCTCGGCGGAGTGGTCGTACTGCACGAGGAGGATGAGACAGCGGTAGATCTGCGCCACGCGGATGAGCCGCTGGATCCCGACCGTCGCGCCGTCCATGGCGTAGGCCGCGCTCTCCGGGTCGTCGCCGGCGCCATCCGCCGTCGCGTCCTCGTCGATGACCAGCACGCCCACGTCGTGGTGCCCATCCGCGCGAGCCTGTACCGCGGCCAGCAAACTGCCGTTCACGTTCGCCATGGAGGCCTCCCCGGGCGCCCCTCCGCCGGCGCACCATCGCCCGCCGCGCGGCGTGGGTGTCCCGGGGGGGATCCTACCCCGACCTATCCATGGGGGACCGCGGTCCCGCGGCGTCCCCGCGCCGATCCCGGCGTGGCGGCGACTCGCCGACTCCACGGAGCGTGTCCGCGTCCCCTTCCCCGGGTCTCGACTCGATGCCGCTCGGGGGACAGGGTTCGCGCGGTCCACCACCCCGTCGTCCCAGGTCCCCGCGCCTCCGCCACCTCCCTGCACCTGCCGCGACCTCTCTCCAATGCGTCGGCTCCAGGCCCCCGCGCCGCCTACGCGCCCTCCAGCGGACCCGCCAGATCCGCGGCCAGACCGCGGGCGGTGGCGGGGTCCACGCGTTCGAGGCGCTCCAGAATGGCGCGGGCTTCCGCGGTGCGACCGGAGGTGGTGAACAGGATGGCGGACACCGCGAGCGCGCCGGGATCGTCGGGCCGGAGTTCCAGCGACCGCGTCGCCGCCGCCAGGGCGCCCTCGCGATCCCCGGTCCCGATGCGCGCCCGCGCGAGGTACTCCCACCCCCGCGAATCCTCCGGAGCGAGCGCGAGACCGGACTGGAGCGCCTGCTCCGCCTCGGGGAACCGCTCCTGCCCCAGCAGGCACGACCCGTAGATGAACCACACCCTCGGGGCGTCGGGTTCGAGCAGGCACAACCGCGAGAAGGGATCGAGGGCCTCTTCCAGCCGCTCCGCCTGCCCGAGGGTGTCCCCCCACGCGTAGAGGAGGTCCACGTCGTCGGGCGTGCGCTCGGCGGCGGCGCGGAACTCCTCCAGCCCCTCCTCCACGCGTCCCACCTCGACCAGGGCGATGCAGCGCTGCCGATCCATCGCGGCGGAGGCCAGCCCGGCGGCCTCGGCCCGGGCGATGGTGTCCAGGGCGTCCTGGAACCGCCCCGCGCGGCAGAGCGCCAGCGCGCACGACTCCCACGTGCGCACGTCGTCCGGTTGCGCCCGCCTCGAGTCCTCCGCCACGACGCATGCCTCGTCGTACCTGCCGGTCTCCGAGAGGAGGACGGCCAGCAGCAGCGCCGCGGGCGCGTCATCGGGCACCGCGTCCAGCGCCTCCCGGAGCAGCGCCTCCGCCTCCTCGAACCGCCGCCGGGGGATCAGCACCCTCGCGCGGAGCACGGCCGAGCGGACGAGGAGCCCGTCCGGGTCCGGCCCGTCGAGGATGTCCAGTTCACGGAGCGCCTCGTCGCCTCTGCGGTCGGAGACGAGCACCTCGGCGAGAAACAGGCGGGCCGTCTCCAACTGCGGGTCGAGTTGCAGGGCCCGGCGGTAGGCGGCGATGGCCGCGTCGTGCTCCGCGGCGTAGTGGTGGACGAGTCCCAGTTGCTGCCACATCTCGGCATCGTCGGGGAACCGGCGCACCGCCTCCGTCAGCACATCCCGCGCGAGGGCGGCCTTCCCGCGCTCCAGCAGCCGGAGCCCCCGCGCCGCCAGGCGCATCGGCGGCTCCAGACGGCGCGTCCGCGCGGCCACCTCGCGCCACTCCGCACACGTGCGGGGAGGGACCCAGTTCGCGGCATCCTCCGGGTGCTCCGCCTCTCCCTCGCCCCCGATGTCCGCGCCGGCGCTCCCGTCGTCCGCCACCTCCCCCGCGTCCCCGTCCCGTTCGCGCATGACTTCCCTCCCCGGGGAGCCCCGGTCACCGACGGCGGACCCGCTCGCCCGCGCTCGCGGCCCGTCCTTCGCGCAATCCCGGGCGCCTCGGCATCCCGCGGACGGCGTCCGATACCCGTGAAGCGTACCGAAGGATGGGAACTTCGCGTGCGCCGGGCGCGTCGTCGGGCGCCGGGCGCGCGCGCGTGGGCTCGTCGTCGGACCGCCGGGCCGGTGTCCGAGACGCGCACTACTCCTGCGGCTCGGCGAGGAGCGCGCCATACCGCTCCCGCTCCTCCGGCGTCAACTCCCGGGGAACGTGGCGATGGGCCATCTCCAGGAGGCGGGCCGCGTCCTCCACTCCCCAGGGGCCTCCGTCGGCGGCCTCCCGCATGCCCGCGGCGGCGAGGCACGCGGCGAGGCAGTCGGTGGCCGCTCGAGTGCCCTCCATCCGCGTGGCGACCGCGGCGAGCAGCACCGCGGTCTCCGGGTGGGAGGCGCGGAGTGCGTCGGCGGTCACCAGGAGCGCCCGCTGGCGAAGCGCCCGCGCGGTCCTGCGCTCCCCCTCCAGTTCCCTCCCCTGGAGCGCCTTCGCCTTCACGAACTCCGCCGCCAGCGCGTCGCGATCCCGCTCCACGGCTGCGAGTTCGCGCCGGGCCTCCCGCACGTCGAAGTGCCGGTTGCACCCCCGGAAGAGGGAGAGGACGCCGAGTGCGATCACCGCGGTCTCGGAGAGGCCGCCGGCACTCGTCGCCCGCCACCTCTGCAGGCGGACCAGCAGCCCCGGCGGCCGGGCGAGGATGGGCTCCCCGCTCCGGACCCGGCGGAGGTCCTCGGCGAGGGCGAGGGCGGTCTGGTAGCGCCGGTCGCGGTTGCGGTCGATGGCGGTGGAGACGACGACCTGCAGGTCCTTCGGGATCGCGCCGTTGAGCGTTCGCGGCTCCACCGGCTCGGTCATGAGGATCTTCTGGTAGAGCCCGTCCAGGGTGGGCGCCTCGAAGGGAAGGCGGAGGGTGAGGCACTCGTAGAGGGACACGCCGAGGCTGTAGACGTCGGTCCGCCGGTCGAGATGGATGCGCTGGGCCGCGAGCTGCTCGGGGCTGAGGTACGCGGGCGTCCCCATGAGGGAGCCGGTCCGCGTCAGCCCGTGCCCCTCCCCGGCCTCCTCCCGCGCAAGGCCGAAGTCGAGGAGGACGGGCTCCCCGTCGCTCTTCACGATGATGTTCTGCGGCTTGACGTCCCGGTGGATGAGGCCCTTCTCGTGCGCCTCGTGCAGCGCCCGCGCCACGCGCTCCATCAGCAGGAGGATGCGATCCAGATCCTCCCGCTGTCCCGTGGTACCCCCGTCCACCTCCGGCGCCATCCCCCCCGCGGGAGGCAGCGCGACGATGCCGGACGCACGGCCGCCATCCCTGGTCTGCCCGATCCACTCGGAGAGCGGCTTCCCCTCGAGATAGCGCATCGCCATGTACGGCGTCCCGTCGTCCTCCCCGGCCTCGTAGACGGTGCAGAGGTTCGGGTGATCGAGCATCGATGCGATGGCCGCTTCCCGCTGGAAGCGCAACCGGAGCGGGGCCGACAGCGAGAACTGCGGCGACAGCACCTTCAGCGCCACCCGCCGGGGCAACCTCGTGTCCTGGGCCTCGTACACGACTCCCATCCCGCCCCGACCCAGTTCCCGCAGGATCCGGTAGGGGCCGATGTGGCCCTCCCGCGGGGGCGTGGCCGCGGCGTCCCGCGGGCCGGCGCCACCGCCGGCGGCGGTCTCCGCGCGCCCGGCGCGCACGGTGTCGGCCCGCGCGCGCAACTCCCGGTACTCCTCGTCGATCACGTCCCCGTAACCCGGGAAGGGCTTCTTGTAGGCGTCGACCTCCCGCGCCTCGCCCCGCTCCCTGTCGGCGACGTAGAGCCTCCGGAAGGCCTCGCGGACCGCCGATCTCTGATCCTCGTCCTCGCCCATGGCCGTGATCCTGCAACCCGGGCCGCGAGGTGGCAAGGGTTGGGCGGACGCTCCCATCCCCGCGCTGCTGACGTCCGTCTACGCGAGGGCCACGGGTCCGCCGGGACAGCGCCCTGCCCTTCTTCCGGCCGTGGCCGTCCTGCCACGCGGATCCGACCCGCGAGCGAAACGCGGGCACGCCGCGCGCGAGGGCGCAGCGGCCCTTGAGCAGCAGCCGCGCCTCGCGCACCATGAGCCGGATCTGCGGCGGCACAGCCGCCCGGCCCGCCATCTCGCGCCAGCCTGCCCACGTCCGCGATCGGGCGGCAGCGGAGCCGTGGACGAGCTCGTCAGCGCGGACGGCGTCGGGGTCCGGGGGGAGGCACGTTCGGCGGTGGGTCCTCGTCGGCACTCGCGCCTATCGTCGTTCTCCCCGATTCGCGCTCGTCCCTGCTGCGCCCACGGCGGCGGCAGCGCGCGGGAGGCCTACCCGATTTCGAGGCAGCGAGGCGCTCCGCCGCGGACTGCCGCTCTCCGGTCCGCCCGGGCGAGGGGCGCGTACACCGGAAGGTCGCGCGTGTGCGACGCGCCGGGACAGTACCATCGCGGCCGTTGGCGAGGAGGGACTCCCATGCGACTCGTCGCGCTCGTTCTGCTGGTGGCGGCTCTCCCCGGGTGTGCCACGCGCGGTGACGTGCCGTCCTTCGTGGCGGCGGGCTACGCGGAGCGCCGGTACGAGGGAGTCGCGCTGCTCGCGAACTTCGCCGACCTCCGCGTGCGCGGAACCCTCGAGCGGCTGCTTGACGACGGCCTCGCGCGGGGCGGGCGGCGCGTCGTCCAGTGTTCGTCCCTCATGTTCCCGGAGACCCAGCACTCCCATGAGGAGACCCTGGAGACCGTGCGTGGCGAGGACCTGCCGGCGCTGCTCGTGCTGGATCCGACCGAGTCGTACGAGGTCCGCTGGATCCCGCTCCAGATCGACGACAACGAGGTCACGAGGTCGGTTGTGGGCGGACAGGTCGCCTCGGAGGAGACCCGCTCGCGCACCGTCCAGCTCACCCGCAGCCGCCGCCAGGAGTACCGCATCCGCGCACGCCTGATGGACATGAAGACTGGCAGGGCCGTCTGGCTCGTGGACGACGTCCTCGGCGGGTTCGGCCTCGGGGCGATGGAGAATCTCGTGGAGCACGTCGTCGACGGGCTCGCCGAGACGCGAGTGTTGGGGCCATAGGTGGCGAGAAGGCTCGACCGGCTGCCGGCGAAGTGCTGACGTGCGAGCCGGACCGCGGCCATGCCCTCACGCCAAGTGCATCGTCGTCGATGACCGCCTCGCCTTCGTGACCTCCGCCAACTTCACCGAGACCGCCCACCATCGGAACATCGAGGTTGGCCTCCTCGTGCAGTCCGGCGGCGTGGCGCCGGCCCTGCGAAGCCAGTTCGACGCCCTCGTCTCCAACGGAGACGTGTGGGCGGCGATCCGAGGCACCGGCTAGGACCCTGCGATAGCCCATGGAAGCGCTCGACACCCGCCTGCTGGACAACGACGGTCGATCGATTGGGGCGGCCCTGGCAGAGTGTCTCGATGCGAGCGATTCGGCGGACATCGCGGTGGCGTTCGCGCGACGGTCCGGGCTCGAAGAGCTCGACGCGCTCCCTCGGTTCCAGGAGCGCGGAGGGCGGCTGCGCTTCCTGGCGGGCACCGACTTCCAGCAGACGGAACTTGCTGCGCTGGACCGGCTCGAGGTCGCGGCGGGCACCGAGGTCCGCGTCAATCTCTCCGGGGAAGCGCTAGAGACGCGCCGGACCTTCCACCCGAAGGTTTACGTCTGCCGCTCGACCGATCGGGTCTCGGCCATCGTGGGCTCGGCCAACTTCACGCGGGGAGGGCTGCGCACCAACGTGGAGACGGCGGTCCTCCTCTCCGGCCCGCCCACGGAGCCCGTCATCGCGGAGATGGGCAGCCTCTTCGAGAGGTACTGGACGAGCCCGCTGTCCCGGCCAGTCTCCCCGGAGTTGCGGAACGCCTACCGCTCCCTCCAGGAGGCCCGAGGGCAGGCCTTTCGCGAGGCGCTCCGCGCAGGCGGGGCGCGCGGGGCCGAGGCGCGCCTGCGAGAAGCCGTGGCGGACTTCCTTGTCCCCCCTGGCACTCTCGCGACCGCGACCGGGCGGACCTGGCTCCTGGTCACCAACCGGACGAACTACAGACTGTGCGTCGAGGAGGCGACGTGGGGAAACGCGAGCCGCAATCGCATCCTCAAGATGCGCCAGGGAGACCGGGTGATCTTCTACATCATGGGCCAGAAGACGCTGGCCGCGTCCGGCCTCGTGGCTTCCGAGGTCTACGAGGACCATCGCCCGTTCTGGCCCGACGGGGCCTACCCCTACCGGCTCCGGCTCCACATCCTGCTGCGAGCGGAACCCCCCGTCGAGATCAAGCCGCTGCTGCACTCGCTGCGCGGATTCCCGAAGGGCAAGTCCTGGGGCACCGCCCTGCAGACGAGCCAGAAGGAGCTCCTCGCGTCGGACGCCGCGTTCCTCTGGGAGCAGGTCCGGAAGGCCGCCGCACCGATCCGTCGTCTCGACTCCGGGCTCTTCGCGGCGGAGGGCGACCCCGGGGGGCTCTCGTGACGGGGCCGGCGACCCGGGTCGATCCCGCCTTCCACCGCTACGTGGGGATCGACTACTCGGGTGCCGAGACTCCCACGTCCAGCCTCCGAGGTCTTCGCGTGTACCTCGGCGACCGGGAAAAGGACCCGGCCGAGGTGCCACCTCCGCCAGGCCCGAAGAAGCACTGGACCCGCAAGGTCGTAGCGGAGTGGCTGGCAGACATCCTGGAAGAGAACAGTCCCACCGTCGTCGGCATCGACCACGGGTTCTCCTTCCCGCTGAAGTACTTCGAGGCCCACAGACTCCCGCTCGACTGGGACACCCTTCTCGAGGACTTCCACCGCCACTGGCCCACGGACGGGGACCACGCGTACGTCGACTTCGTCCGCGATGGCACGCTCGGCAACGGCGCCGCCCGCAAGGGGAACTCGCGATGGCGTCGGCTGACCGAGGTGCGAGCGGGGGGTGCGAAGTCGGTGTTCCACTTCGATTGCCCGGGCTCGGTCGCCAAGTCCACCCACGCGGGAACACCGTGGCTGCTGTTCCTCCGGCGGCGACTCGGTGCTCGCGTCCACTTCTGGCCCTTCGACGGCTGGGTGATCCCCCACGATCGCTCGACGCTCGTCGAGGTCTATCCCAGGCTCTGGAGCAGCGGCTTCCCCCGCGACGGTCGAGACGACCACCAACACGACGCCTACGCGACGGCGGCCCATCTGCGGGAGGCCGACCTCGATGGCCGGCTCACCGCTCTCTTTGCCCCATCGCTCACCGAGGATGAACGAATCGTCGCGAGGGCAGAGGGGTGGATCCTCGGCGTGCGGTAGCCACCTGGACTGCGAATTGCCTCAGCGATGGAGCGGACGGAGTCCAATGCACGCAGTTCACTCCTGCGGTGGGCCACCGGCCTGCTCGGGTCGCGCGTGTCCGGCCGCCGACGCCCCCGCCGACCTTCCCGACCGAGTCGCCTCCGATCCCCCGCGGCGACACAACCGCTGCACGCTCTGCACCCGCACCGCCTGCGGCTTCGCCGGCGGCGCGATCACCGGCTGCGCGCGCGCATCCTTCGACGTACTCGCGGTGGCCGCGCTCGACCTCGGCGTCGAGAAGCGCGCGCCAGGCGTCGGCCCTCGCGGGATCGGCGGGCCAGGCGCCCGCGCGATCGATGCCCGGGGCGCCCTCGCGAGTCGCCGCAGCGCGGCTCGCATCGGCGTCGTGCTGGCGCTCACTCTCCATGCGTCGAGCGTAGCGCGTGGAGACGACGACGCGCGCAGGCGCGCGTGCGGCGGGCGCGGGCGCGCGAAGAGTGGTCCACCAAGACCTTGTTCTTCGGGCCGCCTTTCGAGGGACCATCGGCCCCCCCGGCGCGCGTAAGTGATCGCGGCGCGTGGTGGCCGAATCGCCGTAAGTCCTTGCGGCCCAACGTGGCGGGAGCGCATGGGAATCGAACCCACCAAGCCCTTATGAGGGGCTTCACCGGTTTTGAAGACCGGGGGGGCCACCAGGCGCCCATCCGCTCCCGCGGAGGTGATCGAGGGGCGGGATCGTAGCGGCGGCGCGGGGGGGAGGCAACGACGGTCTCCGCGGCGGGCCACGGTCCCGCTGTCCATGGCGGCAAGGAGGCGGGATCCCCCGCGGGGACGCGCGGCTCCGGCGGCCGCCGCCGCCGCGCCGGTTCCCGGGAGGGCTGCGCCGGGGGCAGCCGTATATACTCGGGAGCCCCATGGTGCGCGTCCGCCGCGCCCCCGTCGTCCCTCCGTCGCCCCACCGCCAGGAGAACGCCATGCGCCACGCCGTACGCCTGCTCTCGCTCGCCCTCGCGGCCTCCGTCGCGTTCCCCTCCGCGCTGCGGGCGGACGAGACGACGTCCCCCATCGACGCGGTGGAGGATCGGGCGCTCCGCGAGGAGGCGCACGCGCGCTACGAGGAGGCGCTGGGCTCGTTCCAGGAGGCGTTCCGGATGTCCGTGGAGGCGGCCGCCGGGTCCGCGGACGCCGCGGCGCGGGGGCGCGCCCGGGCCCGCGCCGAGGCGTACCTGGAGAAGATCGACGGCCTCTCCGGGAACCTCTCCCGCCACCGCGACACGGAGAAGTTCCTGTCGGGCTTCGACGGCGAGGCCCTGGGCCCCGTGCTGAAGGGCTGGGTGGACTGGCGCCGCGGCCTCTACCTCCGCCGCGCCGGGCGCATGGACGAGGCGCGGAAGGTGCTGGATGCGCTGGGCATGGTCTCCACCTGGTGGATCGTCGGGCCCTTCGACAACGAGCGCGGGCGCGGCTTCGGGCAGCCCATGGGTCCCGAGTCCGCCGAGGGCATCCACCTGGACCTGGACGCCACCTACCAGGGGAAGGAGCGGGGCGTCTCGTGGCGCCGCGTCCCCGCCGTCAGCCCCTACGGCTGGGTGGACCTCGACGCCATGCTCCGCCCCAACGACCAGTGCCTCGCCTACGCGGTCACGTGGATCCACTCCGAGGAGGGCGGGAAGGTCGCCCTGCGCTTCGGGTCCGACGAGGGGCTCGCGGTGTGGGTGAACGGCGGCGAGGTGCTTCGCCGCGACCTCCACCGGCACGGACAGTTCGAGCAGGACGTCGTGGGCGTGGAACTGGTGAAGGGCTGGAACCGCATCCTCCTCAAGGTCGGCGAGAACCTGGGCGCGTGGGGCTTCCGCATGCGGGTGACCGCGCCCGAGGGCGCCCCCATGGCCGACGTCCGCGTGCCCGCCACGGAGGCGGAGATCGCCGAGGCCGCCCGCGACACGGCGGACGCGCCGAAGCCCGCGACCTTCGCGGCGGAGCGGGGCGCCGCCGACGCGCTGGCCGCCGCGGCCACGCTCGGCAAGACCGCCGACGAGGGGACGGAGGACGCCCGCGCGTACTTCTGGATGGGCCTCCTCCACCGCGCGCGGCAGTACGACGACATGAAGGAGGCGCAGACGGACCGCCGCATGCTCGAGCGCGCGGCGAAACTGCGTCCCGACGACCCGGTCTACCGCTTCCACGCCGCCGAGGCGGCCACCCGTCCCATCGAGATGGACGTCGAGAAGGAGGAGAACGCGCAGCGGCGCGGCCGCGAGAAGGCCGTGGAGATGGATCCGAAGTACGCCGAGGCGTACTACGCGCTCGCCAACTACTACACGAACTCGCTGCGCAACCTCTCCCGCGCCGAGGAGATGATCCGCAAGGCGCTGGCCGCCAACGACGCGTTCCTCGACGCCCACCTCCTCTTGGCGGACATCCTGCGCGGGCGCGGCTTCGAGACGGAGGCGGAGATCCACCTGCGGTCGATCTTCGACCGGGCCGAGTTCAAGGGGCGGACGCGCCTCCTGCGCAGCCTCGCGGAGCAGGGGAACCGGAAGGGCCTCCTGGACGCCGCCCGCGACGCCTACACGCGGACGCTCGACGTGGACGCCGAGGACGGCAACGCCCGCGGCGCGCTGGCCGGCGTGCTGGCGCGCGAGGGGCTGAGCGAGGACGCCGTGGGCGTCTACGACGAGCGCATCCGGCGGAACGCGTTCGACGTGGACGCGTACGCGCGGAAGGCCGGGTTCCTCGAGGGCCTCGGCCGGCTCGCCGAGGCCGCCGCCGCCGCGGCGGACGGTCTCGCCATCTGCCCCGAGTCCGACGGGCTGCTGGAACTGCACGGACGCGCGCTCCACCGCATGGGGAAGAAGGACGAGGCCCTGGCGCGGTGGAAGGAGTCCCTGCGGGTGAACCCCAAGGACACCGTCCTCAAGCGCTACGTCGAGTTCCTCGATCCCTCGGCGCGGCCCTTCGAGACCCCCTTCGTCGAGGACGCGGCGACGGTCCTCGCGGCGGTGCGCGGCAAGGAGGACGACAACCCGGAGAACGACCCCTCCGTCGTGGTGCTCGACAAGACCGTCACGCGCGTCAATCCCGACGGCACGTCCTCGGCGTTCACGCAGAAGATCGTGAAGATCCTCAACAACCGGGGCGTGAAGGCGAACCCGTTCTACTCCGCGGGCCGGTTCTGGGCGTCCGACCAGGCGTTCGAATGGCGGACCGCGCGCGTGTGGAGGAAGGACGGCACCGTCGAGGAGGCGCAGGTCCAGTCCGGCGCGTCGTGGGTGCGCTGGCCGCGGCTCCAGCCGGGCGACGCGTTCGAGGTGCAGCACCGCGTGGACGAACTGCAGCAGTCCTTCTTCGGCGACTTCTTCGGCGACGTGATGGTGTTCACCGACCAGGTGCCCGTCGTCCGGTCCGAGTACCTGCTCCTGACGCCGACGACGCGGGAGTTCTTCTTCCACACCCGCAACATGCCCGGGGACTCGGGCAAGCCGGAGATCACCGACCGCGACGAGGGGAAGTGGCGCCTCTACAAGTGGAGCCTGCGCGACCTGGCCAAGGTCCGGCAGGAGCCGCTGATGCCGGCGGCGGAGGAGACGCAGCCCATGGTCCAGGTCTCCACGTACCGGGACTGGGACCAGTTCGCCACCTGGTGGTGGAGCCTCATCAAGAAACAGTTCGTGATGGACGACGACATGCGCGCCAAGGTGCAGGAGCTCGTGGCCGGCGCGAAGACGCGCGAGGACAAGGTGCGCGCCATCTACAACTTCGTGGTCACCGACATCCAGTACCAGGCGTGGGAGTTCGGCGTCCACGGCTACAAGCCGTACACGGCGTCGTCGATCTTCCACCGCAAGTTCGGCGACTGCAAGGACAAGGCCATCCTCATCCGCACGCTGCTGGGCGAGGTCGGCATCGAGGCGTTCCCGGTGCTGATCTCCGCGGAGCAGCTGCGCAGCGAGGAGGATCTCTCCCTCGCGCTGGTACACCACTTCAACCACTGCATCGCGTACGTCCCCGACGTCGACGGCACGGGCCGCGGGGTGTTCCTCGACGGGACCGCGCAGTACAACTCCATGAACAACGTCCCCTCCATGGATCGCGGCGCGACGGTGCTCATCGTCAGCCCCGAGGGCGGCAAGGTCGCCCGCATCCCCTGGAACGCCCCCGAGGAGTTCGGCATCCACGCGGACTTCGCCGTCGACGTGGCCGAGACCGGCGCCGCGACGGTCACGGGCACGCTCCGGTTCCTCGGCGACATGTCGGTGATGGCGCGCGGGCAGTTCTCCGTGGAGGGCAACCGCAAGCAGAACCTCCAGGAGATGCTGGCCCCGGCGTTCGGCAGCCTCGAGATCGAGGACATGCGCTTCCCCGATCTGAAGGACATCACCGCGCCTGCGGTGGAGGTGGGCGTCACGCTCAAGGCGAAGAAGTACGGGCAGGGGGACGGCTCGAAGATCTCCCTCCCGGTGAAGTTCGTGGACCTCTTCTTCGGACAGCTCGGCATGCTCGCCGCCATGCAGAAGCGGGAGCACGACCTCGTCTTCATCAACCCCATCTCGTTCGACACGACGGCGACCATCGCCGTGCCCGCGGGCTGGAACGTGGCATCGCTCCCCGACGCGAAGAGCCTGGAGACGCCCTTCGCGCGCTTCAGCGTCGAGGTGAGGGAGTCCGACGGGAAGGTGCTGTTCACCCGGAAGATCGCCCTCCTCCGGAACCGCGTGTCGAAGGAGGAGTACGGCGGGTTCCGCGAGATGGTGACCGCCGTCAACAACGCCGCCTCGCAGAAGATCGTCCTGGAGAAGGCGGCCACGGAGGCGCCGAAGTAAGTGGCCGTGTCGGAACGACTGCGGAGAACCGAGAGCGAGCGAGGCGGTCCGGACCAAGGCGCGAGGAGCAGGGCTCCCGGGGACCTGTCGGGCTGCCGGTGGCAGCCCGACCCCGGGATGGCCCCTCTCGGGCCACAAGCGACGAGCAACGCCGGGCCGGGCCGCCGCAGCCGCTCGAATTCCCGCAGCGGTTCCGACGCGGTCACCAGGTCGAGGGTTCCCCCGCCGCGCCGCCGCCGTCGCCGGATGCACACACCCGAGGAGAGACCGTCCATGCACGCACCGTTCCGGCCCGCGCCGTTCCCCGCCCTCGCCCTTCTCGGCGCCGCCCTCTGCGGCGCGCTCTCCCCCGCCGTCGCCCGGGCGGCGGACGGGGACGCGACCGTCGTGGTCGCCCCCCGAGGCACCGCCGAGGGGGACGCGGACGCGGCCATGGGCGATCTCGTGGGCGTGGTGGAGCGGGACCCGGGCTCTGCGGAGGCGGAGGCGGCGCTGAACGCGGCGTGGGCGCTCTGGGCCGACGTGCTCGACCCGGCCCCCTTCACCGCGCGCCTGGAGGCGGTGGTCGCGAAGGGCATCCCCCACGGCGAGGTGGACGAACTCGCCCGGCGCACGCTGGCGGAGCGCTACCGGGAGCGGGGGCAGGAGGATCGGCGCGCGAAGGCGGGCTTCGACGCCGGGTACCTCCAGCGCTTCCTCGTGACGGGCCCCTTCGGCGTCCAGGCGCAGGCGGAGATCCGCCGTCCGTTCGCGCCGGAGCTCGACGCCATCGACCTGGACCGCGAGATGGCGGCGCTGAACCGGCCCGTGCGCTGGCACGCGTACCCGGTGCTCGGCGTGGGCGAGGTCATCGAGCCCTTCCAGGTCCTCCGCCCCACCACGGGCGTCGCCTACGGCCTCTGCCAGGTGCGCGCCGCGGAGGATCGCACGGTCCTCCTCAAGGTCACCTGCTGGTCGCCCGTGTCCGTGCGCGTGAACGGCCGGGAGGTCCTCGTGGGGGATCGGCTCCTCCATCGCCTCCCGCGCACGCTGTGGGCGCCGGCGCTGCTGCGGGCCGGCTGGAACCGGATCCTCGTGAAGGTGGCGGGCTCGCAGGGCTTCGCGGTGAAGGTCTGCGATCCCGCCACCGGGCTCCCCGTCCCCGGTCTCGAGGAGGAGGCGGCGCGCACCCTGCACCCGGCGACGGAGCCCGGGCCCGCGCCCGCGGCGGCCTCCTTCCGGGCCCACGTCGACGCGCTGGGGGCGCGCGAGCCGGCGACCCCCGCCGCGCGCATCGTCCGCGCCATGCTGCGCGACCGCGCCGGCCTCGACTGGCTGGCGTACGACGACTTCACCGCCGCGCTGGCGGCGGCGCCCCGCGACGCCGGGGTCCTCCACCGCGCCGCGTCGTTCATCGAGTCCTTCAACCAGTTGCCCGACCCGCGCTGGCGGAAGAACCGCGCCCGCGCCCTCTACGAGGACCTCCTGGAGGCGTCGCCGAACCACGTCGAGGCGGCCATGAACCTCGCGCGCATGCTGAACGCCGAGGATCGCACCGAGGAGGCCCTCGCGGGGATCCGCCCGCTGCCGGAGCCCGAGGGCGGCGACGCCGTCGCCGCGGGGCCCGGGGCCGAGGCCGCCGCCGCCACGCGGGCGGCCATGGAGCGGAGCCGGAACCTCTTCCCCGGCATCGACCGCCTCCTGGAGGCCCGCCCGACGCTGGCCCGCGCATGGCTGCTGCGCGCGGACTTCTGCGACGACCGCAAGTGGAGGAAGGAGTCCGACGAGGCGGCGGAGCAGGCGGTGAAGGTCCATCCGCGGAACGTGCGGGCGCTGCGCTGGCGGCTGCGCGCGGCGGAGCGGGACGGCGACACGGCACGGGCGGAGAAGGCGTGCCGCGAGATCCTGGCCGTGGACGCGGGGTCCTTCGGCACGCGGCGGACCCTCGCCGAGATCCTCCACCGCCGGGGCCGCACCGACGAGGCGCTGGCGATCTACGCCGGCCTTGCGAGGGACAACCCCTCCGACTTCGACGCCCGGCAGCGGCACGCGACCCTCCTCGCGGACCTGCGCCGGTACGACGAGGCGGCGGCCCTGCTCGAGGAACTGGAGCGCCTGACTCCCCTGGACGACTCCTTCCCGCGCATCCGTGGCGGCTGGCTGCGGCTGAAGGGGGACGAGGAGGGTGCGCGCAAGGCCTGGGAGCGCTGCCTGGCCCTCTCCCCCGACGCCGTCGCGGTGCGCCGCTCGCTGGAGCGCATCGGCGGCGTGGACGAGGACTTCGCCCGGCCCTTCGAGGAGGACGCGGTGGCGCTCTGGCGCGCCTGCGGGGACAAGACCGCCCACCCCAAGGCCGTCGCCGTGCACCTGCTGGATCTCCAGGTCGTCCGCGTGAACGAGGACGGCTCCTGGTCGGCCATCACGCACAACGCGTGGAAGATCCTCAACGAGCAGGGGCGCGAGAAGTACTCCAACATCCAGGTCCCCGGCGAACTGCTGGAGGTGCGCGCCGTCTCGCCCGAGGGCGAAGTCCACCTCCCCATCGGCGCGCTCGGCCGCGGCTCCTTCACGATGGAGGGCCTCCAGGAGGGCTGGCTGCTGGAGTACCGCTACCGCATGGACTCCGGTCCCGACCAGCGGGGCTACGACGGCGGCAAGTGGTACTTCCAGGACTTCAACTTCGGCGGCGTCGGTCCCGATCCCGTGACCCTGTCGCGGCTCGTCGTGGACGTGCCCTCCGCGCTTCCCGTGCGCTACCTGCTCCGCAACTACGACGACGCCCCCGTGATCGCGAAGGACGGCGGGCGCACCGTCTACCGGTTCGAGAAGCGGGACATGGACCGCGTCGAGCAGGAGCCACGGATGCCCGTGGCGGACGAGATCTGCCCCTGGGTCCACTTCCACGTGTCGGAGACGTTCGACGAGATCCTGGCGCAGGCGCGCGAGTACATGGCCACGCTCCGGCCCACGCCGCTCCTCGAGCGCAAGGCGGCGGAGGTCGTGCGCGGCATCGACGGCGACCTCGCCCGCGCGAGGGCGCTGTACGCGTTCGTGAACGAGTACGTCTCCGGCACGTCGGGGGCGGCGGGCGGACCCACGGGAGTCCTGCTGGAGGCCAGCGGCGATCGGTTCGGCCTCTTCGGCGCCCTCTGCGTGGCCGCGGGCATCCCCGTGGACGTGGTGCGCGTCTGCACGGACCCGGATCAGCCGGCGCTCTGGGAGACGCTGGACGGTCAGACCTTCGGCTTCGGGGGCATCCGCGTGCGCGGCGGCGACGCCGGGGACGCGTGGGTGTTCGGGTTCTCCCGCCACACGCCGTTCGGCTACCTCCCCGAGAGGGTGCGCGGGAAGCCGGCGCTGGTGGCGGGGCCGGGGGGCGCCGTGCTGAC
Organism: uncultured Planctomycetota bacterium; assembly: GCA_964607145.1. GTDB lineage: Bacteria > Planctomycetota > JAJSAM01 > JAJSAM01 > JAKLKS01 > CAZSIX01. The sequence continues at coordinate 18,869 of CAZSIX010000025.1, forward strand.
GACGGCGCCGTGGGGAGAGGAGTCGGAGCTGTACTCCCGCGAACGGCTGCGCCTCACGCTGGGCGACGGGCCCGCGGACACGACCTTCTCGATGCGCGTCGACGACCCGACGGCCGGGGCCTACGGCTTCAAGGAGGCCCTGCGCGACATGAACGCGGACGACCGCAGGAAGTGGGCGGAGCAGCGGGTCACGGAACTCCTCCCCACGCCGGGCCTGAAGGACTACGCGTTCCCCGGCATGGAGGAGTTCGGGCGGCCGCTGGTCATGGAGGCGACGGGCACCGCCGGCCTCGCGCTGCGCGAGGAGGGCGGATCCATGGTCCTCAGCCTCGGGCCACCCCCCATGGAAATGGCGGACTCCTACGTCGGGAAGTCGGACCGGGAGTGGCCCTTCGTCATCCGCGGCACCGACCTCCGCGACCACGAGGTGGTGTTCGACCTGGCGGGGAAGTGGCGCGTGAAGCGGCTTCCCCGGGGCCACTTCGCGGCGGGCCGCATCGGCACGTACTCCCTCACCGTGCAGGCGAAGGACGGGGAGGTGCGCGTGCGGCGCGAGGTGAAGTTCGGCCCGGCGCGCTACAGCGCCGACGAGTACCGCGAGTTCATCGCCTGGTGCCGGGAGATCGACGCCGCGGAGGAGCAGCGGCTCGTGGTCGAGCGGGTGCCGTAGCCCGACGTATTCGTGAGGGGTCGCGGGAGGTACAGGGAGGTGGCGGTGGCGCAGGGACTTGGGACGACGGGGTGGTGGGTGGGCAGCGCGACACCCTGTCCCGCGAGCGGCATCGCGTCGAGACCCAGGAGCGGCGACGAAGACATACTCCGTAGAGTAGGCGAGTCGCCGCGACGCCGGGATCGGCGCGAGGACGCCGCGGGACCGCGGTCCCTCATGAATAGGTCGGGCTAACCATGGGTTCCGGAGGCGCTCCGGCCCCGCGCAAGACATCCCTCGGCGTCCTCATCCTCGCGGGCGCCGTCATCGTCCTGCTGGTCTCGGGCATCCTCCAGGCCCTGATCCAGTTCGGCGCCCGGTCCGCCGGGGACGGGACTTCGCCCCCGGGGGGCGGCGGCACGGGACCGACCCCGCCGGTCGCGGTCGCGCCGGTCCCGGCCGCGCCGCACATCGCCGCCACCCGCGAGGCCTGCGTCGCGTTCCTGCTCCAGCGCGCGTCCGTGGCGTCGGCCCCTCCCGGCGACATCGGTGTCTACCCGGCGGTCCGCATGGCGGCCCTGGAGGCGCTGGCGACGCTCAGGCCCGAGGGCTGGCAGGCGGCCCTCGACAAGGTGCTCGGCGGGGACGGCGACCCGGAGGACTGGACGGAAGTGCGCCTCCTCGCGGCGGGCATCGCCATCGCCGCTGGGGACGCCCGCGGGGAGGCCACGCTGAAGGCGTTCCTCGCCCAGGAGCCCGATGACCTCCTGTTCGACACGGAGGCCGTGGCCGCCGCCGCGGAGGCGGCGGTCCGGCTGCCGGCACCGCAGGCCGCGCGCGTCATCGCGCGGATCCTGGCGGAGGATCCGGACGATTTCGACGACGAGGAACTCGCGCGCATCGGCCGCGCCGCCGCATCGCTGGAGGCGCTGGACGCGGCCGCCTCCCTCCGGAAGATCTTCGGCGAGGACCTCTGGGACATGGAGGCCCGGGGGGCGGCCGCCGGTGCGCTGCTCCGGGGCGGCGACGCCGCCGGCGAGGCGCTGGTCCGCTCCGTCGAGACGGGCGAGGACACCCTCGACGGCGAGGACCTCGCGTCGGGACTGGGGGCGCCGGGCAACGCGGACGTGCTCCCGTGGCTCCGCCGCCTGGCGGCGGTGGACGACCCGCTGATCCGCCCCGCCGCGGTGCGCGCCATGGGCGTCGTGGGCGTCGCGGGGGCGCGGGAGGACCTCGCGAAGGCGCTGGGCGACGAGGACCAGGACGTGCGCCACGAGGCCGCCATCGCGCTGACCCGGATGGGCGACCCCGCGGGCCTCCCCGCCACGCGGGCCGCGGCGCGGGAGAACGGCGACGCGGACCTGCGCGTGCGCGCGTGGCGCGCCCTCGCGGAGGCCGGGGACGCGGGCGCCGTGGACCTCGCGAGGGAGGTCCTGGCGCGCGCCCTTCCGGCGGACTCCAAGGCGAACACCCACGCCCGGTACGTCGCCGCCCTCGAGAAGGTCTGGGCCGCCCGCCTCGTCGCCGCGCGCCCGTAGGGGGGCGGGGCGCGGCCGCCGGCGTAGGGGCACGCGCTTGCGCGCCCCACGGGGTTCCTGCCTCTCTCCTCGCGGCGACCCCGCCGGGACGGCACGGCGGGCGAGGCGCGGGCGGTCCCCGCGGGGGGGCAAGCCGCCCCCCCTACAGGGCACGGCGTTCCGGCCGTCGCCTCGCGGCGGCGGCCCGCTACCACTCGCCGCGGCGGGCGCGGAGTTCGCGGAGGCGCTCGAACAGGCGCTGGGAGCGGTCGAACCGCAGCCGCTCCTCCAGGTAGAGGGCCGCCTCCTCCAGCATCTGCTCGCTGCGGCGGAGGACGCGGTCGGGCACGCTCTCGAGGATGGCCAGCGCCCGCTCGTGCTCGCCGGAGTCGCGGAAGGCGACGTGGAGGAGATACCGCGCCTCGTCCCGCCGATCCCCGGCGAGTCCCTCCGCGGCGGCCCGCAGCGGGGCCACGGCCTCCGCGGGTCGCCCCGCGTCCAGGTGGAGGACGCCGAGGGCGAGCAGCGTGTCCGGGTGGTCGCTCCGCGCCGCGACGGCGCGGCGGAGCGGCCCCTCGGCCTCCTCCAGGCGCCCCTGCTCGGAGAGGAGGCGCCCGAGGAGGAGGTTCGCCTCCGCGTGCATGGGATCCCGCCGGAGGAGCCGGGCGTAGACCTCCTCCGCCTCGGGGATCCGATCGAGCCGCTCCAGCAGTTCCCCGAGGAGGAGCCAGGGCGCCTCCTCCCCCTCCGCGGCCTCGGCGATGCGCCGCAGGGGCTCCGCGGGGTCCGTGTCCGGCGAGCCCGACTCCGCGGCGGCGCACCCGAGATTGAAGGCGGCGGCGGCGAACCAGGGGTCCAGCACGAGGGCGCGCCGGAACTCCGCCTCCGCCTCGCCGGAGCGCCCCTCGTCGAGGAGCACGAGCCCGCGGAGGTTGGACGCGACGGCCCCGTCGGGCACGCGCCCCTCCCCGCGCCACCAGCGGAGCAGTCCCCGCGACGAGAGCGGCACGCGGGCCCCCGCGGGACCCGCCGCCACGCGCCGGACCACGAGCCCGAGGCTTCCGCCGAGTCCGCGGCGGCGGGCCCGGAGCGCGGCCAGGACGGCCACGAACCGCCGCTTCTCGCGGAGCAGTTCGAGGAGGCGGCGGGGGCCCGTGCCGAACCCCTCCAGGTGGGGGGAGCCCCAGGTCATCGCCACCTCGCGGGTGTGGAGGAAGAAGATCTCCCGCGTCCGCCGGACGAACAGTTCCGGCGTCACGGCCACCTGCCCGCCCTCCTGGAGGAAGGTGAGCATGACCGCGGCGGTGCGCAGGGCCCGGCCCCGCCGCGTGAGCGCGCCCGCCGCGTCGGCCCCGGCGAGGAGCGCCGCCGCCGCGGCCTGCCGCCCGTGGGCCAGGAGGAGGACCGCCGCCTCCTCGCGCGGCGGGAGCGCGCGAGCGGGTTGGAGGCTCCGCGCCCTCGCCCCGAGGCGGCTCCCCGGGAACCAGAGGTAGCGTCCCCCGGTCATCACCTCCAGGTCCTGCTCGGCGCGGGGGAACTGGCGGTGATCGGGACGGCCCACCGCGGGAAGCAGGAGGCGAAGGAGGTCCCGCCGGGCCGCCAGGATGGCCTCCAGCGCGGCGTCCTCCACGGTGGCGGCGTCGGCGGCGACGGAACCCCCGTCCACGAAGAGCACGGGAGCCAGCAGCGCCCGCTCCAGGAACGGACAGGGCCGCCGCGCGCCCGAGGTGACCCCCGCCCAGGCGGCCGGTTCCGGCTCCCCGTGCCGGCGGTGGGAGGCGAGGCGGAGGCACGCGCGGAGGTGGGCGACCCGCACCGCTTCGCCGCCGAGCCCCGCCGAGGCGAGCGCCGCCAGGGCCGGGCGCGCCACGTCGGGGTGGCCGCGGTCCAGCATCTCCAGCGTGCCCAGGAGCCGCCCGCGCTCCCGGGGGCCGAGGTCCGCTCCGGCGCCGACCCGGCGCCGGCCCACGGCGTCGACCACGCGACGGGCCAGCATGCGCCCCTGCACGTAGAGCACCGCCGCCACCGCGGAACCGGCCAGGGGATGGAGGCCGAGCGCCGCCCCGCCCTCGAGCCCCGTCCACGCGCAGGCCGTGAGCCCCGCCAGGTGGTAGAGCGCGCGCCCCATGGCGGAGAGCATACCGCGGGGCGGGCCTCCGCCGCGGCCCCGCCCTCCGCCGGTGGGGCGGGTCCTACCCCTCCGCCCCCTCGAACTTCTCCCGGAGCGCGTGGACCACGGCGGGATCCGCGAGCGTCGTCGTGTCCCCCAGCGCGCGGCCCCCCGCGATGTCCCGCAGGAGCCGGCGCATGATCTTGCCGCTGCGGGTCTTGGGCAGGTCGGCGGCGAGGTGGACGTCGTCGGGCCGCGCGATCTTGCCGATCTTCCGCGCCACGAACTCCCGCAGCGCCTCCGGCAGTTCGGGGCCCGCGGGGGCGCCCACCCGGAGCGAGACGAACGCCACGATGGCCTGGCCCTTCATGGGATCGGGGCGCCCGACCACGGCGGCCTCCGCCACGGAGGGGTGCTCCACCAGCGCGCTCTCGACCTCGGCGGTGCCGATGCGGTGGCCGGCGACGTTGAGGACGTCGTCCACGCGGCCGAGGAGCCAGAGGTTCCCGTCCGCGTCCCGCCGGGCGCCGTCGCCGGTCACGTACACGCCGGGGCCGAACCGGGAGAAGTACTGCTTGCGGAAGCGCTCCGGGTCCCCCCAGATGCCCCGCAGCATGGAGGGCCACGGGCGGGTCGCGACGAGGTAGCCGCCACCCACGGGAACGCTGCGGCCCGCCTCGTCCACGACGTCCATGGCGACGCCCGGCAGCGGGCGGGTGGCGGAGCCGGGCCGCGTCGTCGTCACGCCCGGCAGCGGGGAGACGAGGATGGAGCCGGTCTCCGTCTGCCACCAGGTGTCGACGATGGGACAGCGGCCCCCGCCGATGACCTCGCGGTACCAGACCCATGCCTCCGGGTTGATGGGCTCCCCCACCGTGCCCAGCAGGCGGAGCGCCGAGAGGTCGTGGCGGCGGGGCCACTCGTCCCCCCACTTCATGAACGCGCGGATGGCCGTGGGCGCCGTGTAGAAGACCGTCACGCCGTGCCGCTCGCAGAGGTCCCAGAAGCGGGCGCGGTCGGGCCAGTCCGGCGAGCCCTCGTACATCACCACCGTCGCGCCCAGGGCGAGGGGCCCGTAGACGACGTACGAGTGGCCCGTCACCCAGCCCACGTCGGCGGTGCACCAGAACACGTCGTCGTCGCGCAGGTCGAACACGGCCCGGCAGGTGGAGGCGGCGCCCGTGAGGTAGCCGCCGGACGTGTGGACGATGCCCTTGGGCTTGCCCGTGGTGCCCGACGTGTAGAGCAGGAAGAGGACCTGCTCCGCGTCGAAGGCCTCCGGCGGACCGTCCAGGGGCGCGTCCCGGCAGAGGTCGTGCCACCAGTGGTCCCGCCCCTCGCGCATGGGAACCTCGGTGCCGGTGCGGCGGAGGACGACGACGCTCTCCACCGACGGGGCCCCCTCCAGCGCCTCGTCCACGGCCCGCTTGAGGGGCACGAGCCCGCCCCGCCGCCAGCCGGCGTCGGCGGTCACGAGGACCTTCGCCTCGGCGTCGTTCATCCGGTCGCGCAGGGACTCGGCGCTGAAGCCGCCGAAGACCACGCTGTGGGCGGCGCCGATGCGGGCGCAGGCGAGCATGGCGATGGCCGCCTCCGGCACCATGGGCATGTAGATGCCGACCCGGTCCCCGGCACCGACGCCGAGGCGCCGCAGCACGGCGGCGAATCGCCGCACCTCCCGCAGCAGGTCCCGGTAGGTCAGCGTGCGCGTGTCCCCGGGCTCCCCCTCCCAGATGAGGGCGGCCTTGTTGCCCCGGCCCTTGGCCACGTGGCGGTCCACGCAGTTCTCCGCCACGTTGAGGCGCCCGCCGACGAACCACTTGGCGTCCGGGGGTGTCCAGTCGAGGGCCCGCTTCCACGGGCGCCGCCAGAGGAGGCGCCGCGCCTCCCGCTCCCAGTGGCGGAGGCGGGCGGCCTCGCCCCGCGGCCACGCGGACTCGCTCCGCACAAGGGCGTTCTCCCGCCACCACTTCGGTGGCGGGTAGCGGCGCTTCTCGAGGAGGAGGGTGTCGATGGAGCCCGTCGCGGCCGCGCCCCCCGGAGGAGAGGCGGATTCGGCCCCCGGCCCCGGGGACCCCTTCCCGCGGGGGCCCGCCGGGCGGGCGACACCCCGGCCCCTCCCCCCCTTCGCCCGCCCCTTCCCGCCGTCCCGCCGCGTTCCCTTCGCCAAGGTCGTTCCTCCCGGTGGCCGCGGGGGGCATTCTAGCCCGCCCCATTCGTGGGGGGGCGCGGGAGGTGCACGGAGGTGGGGACGGCGCAGGGACTGGGGACGACGAAGTGGTGGGTGGGCAGCGCGACACCCTGTCCCGCGAGCGGCATCGCGTCGAGACCCAGGAGCGGCGACGAAGACATACTCCGTAGAGTAGGCGAGTCGCCGCGACGCCGGGATCGACGCGAGGACGCCGCGGGACCGCGGTCCCTCATGAATGGGTCGGGCTGGTGCCGCGCCCGCGGCGCGGTGTCGACGAGTCGCGCAGGATCGGCGGGAGCCGCTACAATGCGTCCGTGGGAAGCCCCTGAGCGGGCAGGGCGCCTTCTCCACCCGGTGCCGGCATCACCTCCCCTGCCCTCGCGGGCCAGGGGAGGCGGGTGGAGTCCCCCGCAACCCCAGGAGGCCGATCATGATTCGTCTCGCCCGTGCCCTCTCCCCCGTGGCCGTGGCCCTGGCGCTGTCCGCGCTGGCGGCCCCCGCGGCCCTCTCCCAGTCCGCCGACGAACTGCTCCCCCTGGGTTCCACCTGGACGGGAGAGGTCGCCGCCGACGGGGACCCGGCGGTGCTCGGCGTGCTCATCCCCGCGGGAACGACGAAGGCCGCGGCCCTGCTGAAGCTCGCCAAGGGGTCCGCCCTCCAGCCCGACTTCTCCCTGGTCCAGCCCGACGGCACGACGCTGGACGGGGACGCCCTGGTCGCGGCGGGGGCCACGGTGAAGGCCTCCAAGAAGGGGCTCAAGGTCTCCAACCTGCCGGCCGCCACGTCGGGCCTCTACCGGTTCGTGGTCGGCGGCGGAGAGGGGTCGTCGGGGGGCTTCAGCCTCAAGGTGTCCGGCAAGCCCGCCAAGGGCATCAAGGCGGCGGGGTCCATCGCCACGCAGCCCGAGAAGGACTCGTTCACCATCGACGTCCCCGAGAACGCGTACCTCACCCTGAAGTTGAAGCCGTCCAAGAGTACGCCCTTCGGACCGACGCTGGACATCCTGCCTCCCTCCGGGGCCGCCATCGACTACACCTCCGCCCGCTCCATCGGGAACGACGACTCCATCACCGTGAGTTCGTTCCTCCTCCCCTACTTCGGCCGGTACACGCTGCGCGTCGGGTCCGCCGCCGGGACCGGCGACTACACCCTCGCGGTGAAGGTCAAGGCGGGCGCGCCGGCGGGCGATCCGTCGCTGCCCGACGCCGACGGAGGCCCCGATCTCATCCTCGCCCCCGGCGCCGCCGCCGCCTTCGCGGGGAGCGGCACCACCGGGGCGGCCTTCGCGTGGGAGCAGGTGAGCGGTCCCGCTCTCACCATCTCCGGCCGCACGACGGCGACCCCCTCGCTCACGGTGCCCGGCCCGCGGGCCGCCTACGCGTGGCAGTGCGTGACGAAGAACAGTTCCGGATACTCGGCGCCGGACCTGGTCCTGCTGCACGTGGACCGGCTGCCCGTGTCGAACGCGGGATCGGCCATCACCGCCGACGTGGGCGCGACGGTCACGCTGGACGGCTCCTCCTCGACGGACGCCGACCCCGGCGACCCGACCTACTTCCGGTGGACGCAGACCTCCGGGCCCGGCGCGACCCTCGACGACCCCTTCGCCGCGACGACGACCTTCGTCCCCGCGGCGGCCGGCGTCTACGTCTTCGAACTGACGGTCTCCGACGGCATCGCCGCGAGCGGCGCCGACCGCGTGGTCGTCGCCGTGGGGGGCACGTCCGCGGCGGCGGACGCCGGCCGGCCCATCGTCGTGACGCCCCAGGACACGGTGTTCCTCTCCGGCGCGCGGTCCCGCTCCGCGTCCGGCGGATCCCCCTCCACCTTCGCGTGGACGCGCGTGGACGGCGGGGCCGGGACGATCACCCTGGCCGGGGCCGACGGGCCGGTGGCGTCCTTCTCCGCCCCGAAGACGGACTCGACGCTGCGGTTCCGCCTCGTGGTGGACGGTTCCGCCTCCGCCGCGGACGAGGTGACCGTCCGCGTCAGCCGCCTCCTCCTGGCGAACGCCACGCCCGTGGCGCGCGCCGGCGCGCGGCAGTCGGTCGCCACGGGGGCGGCGCTCGCGCTGGACGGCTCCGCGTCCTCGGACGTCGGCGGCACGACGCTCACCCACGAGTGGATGCAGCTCTCCGGCGAGGACGCCGGCCTGACGGGCCGCACGGCCGCATCGGCCGCCGGCACCGCGGCCTCCGCCGCAGGGATCCAGCGCTTCCTGCTGCTGGTGCACGACGGCCGGAAGTACTCGGCCCCCGACTTCCTCCAGGTGGTCGCGGGCACGCCCGCCACGCCCGTGGCCGGCGCCGGCGCCGACGTCTCCGGCAACGCCGGGACCACGGTGACGCTCGCCTCCGCGGACTCCGCCGCGGCGCCGGGCCGGACCCTCGCCTCCCGCACCTGGACGCAGACCGCGGGCCGCGACCTCTACGACGCGGACGCCGTCGACCCGCTCTTCGACGGCGGCGCCGCGTCGCCGCAGATCGTGGTGCCCACGACGGTGTCCTCGCTCACGCAGGACCGCCACCTCACGTTCTCGCTCGTCGTGACCGACGACCTCGGCGCGTCCAGCCCCGCCGACACGGTGACCGTCAACCTGCTGGGACTCCCGCCCAACGCCGAGCCGCAGGTGACCGTCAACGCCTCCCACGCGGCGGTGCGGCCGGGCACGCTGGTCAACCTCACGTCCGTCGCGAACGACGCCGACGGGGACGCGCTCTCCTACGCGTGGACCCAGGTCTCGGGGCCGCCCCAGAGCCTGGGCGGCGCGCTCACGTCCGCCGCATCCTTCACGTCCACCACCGCCTCGGGGAACCTGGTCTTCCGGCTCACCGTGAACGACGGCACGGGCACCGCCAACGCGACGGCCTTCGACGAGGTGGCGGTCGTCCTCAACCAGGCGCCCGCCGTCGTCCTCTCGGCGGACCCCGTCTCGGCGCCGCAGGGGAACGTCATCACGCTGAGCGGGACCGGAACGACGGACCCGGAGGGCGAGCCCCTCTCCTACAAGTGGGTGGAACTGAACCCCCCGGGGAACAACCCCGTCACGCTCGGGGACTCCACGGCCCAGACGACCACCTTCACGGTGCCCGCGTACTCGGGCTCCGTCACCCAGCGGCGGCGGACGTTCCGGCTGGACGTGACGGACGCCCTCGGAGCCGGCTTCGTGACGTCGGCCACGGTCCAGTTCACGCCCAACGCGGCGCCCGTCCTCAACGCGATCATCGCCACGGGCGATCGGAAGATCATCTACGACAATGTCGACCTCGAGACGCTGTCCGCCAGCCCCACCACGGACGGGGACGGCGATGCGCTCACGTTCACGTGGAGGATCGTCAGCGGGCCGCAGAAGAACAACTCGTACCTCTCGGCGACCAGCGGCGCCTCCGTCAACCTCAAGGTCCCGGCACCCACGGGCAACACGTCCGGTGCCCTCATCGCGACGGGCGGGATCTACACCGTCGGAGTCGTGGCCTCGGACGGCGCCATCCAGAGCGGCGAGGTCACCATCCAGGTCCTCGCCTACCCCTCCTTCAACACGCACGTCTACTCCCCCGTGCTGAGCACGGGCACGTGCAGCACCGCCTCGTGCCACGGATCCGGCTCCGGCGGCGGCCTCCGCATGGACCAGGGGGCGTCCACCACCATCACGAACCTGCTGAACGGGCGCGTGACGAAGAACTCCTACGGGAACTCGTCGCTCCACTCGCAGATCAACAACGGCGTCATGCCCAAGAGCGCCGCCAAGTTGCCCGAGTTCCGGATCGAGATGGTCAGGAACTGGATCGAGCCGGACATGAACGGGGGCGCCAGCGGGCTGAGTTCGGGGGCGGAGAACAACTAGCCCGACCGGGTCCCGCGGGACGGCGGCCGCGCCACGCCCGCCGTGGCGGTCGCGGCCCGGTCGCCGGGAGGCAACGGCCGGAACGTCGTGCCCGTAGGGGGGCTGGCTTGCCCCCCCCCACGGGCACCGTCCGCACCTCGACCGCCGTGCCGTCCCGGCCCGGTCGCCGCGAGGAGAGAGGCAGGAACCACGTGGGGCGCGCAAGCGCGAGCCCCTACGCGGCGACCGTCCGCACCTCGCCCGCCGCCGCGGCGACGCGAGTCCCCGGCGGCGCGAAGGGTCGATCCGGCGGGCGCCGCGGTCCCGCGCCTACCGGCCCGCCGGGATCCGCCGCGTGTTCCACCGGTCGCGCCAGTCGGAGCGCGCGTCCGTCGGATACTCCTCGCCCGGGGGAGGGGGAAACGCGGACATCCCGCGGTGGGGCAGCGGGCCCACGGTCTCCGGCGTCGCGGTGTAGGGGTCCATGTCCTTGCACCAGCCCTCGGTCTCCAGGAGGAAGGTGCGGGTCCAGCCCTCCTTCAGCGGCGGGAAGGCGGCGACGGGGAACCGGAGCGCGATTTCCTCGCCGTTGCGGAAGATGACGTACCGGTCGTCGGCGGCGAGGACGAGGGGCAGCACGTCGCCGTACCTCGTGTACTCCCCCGCCATGGTCTTGAACCCCGGCATCCCCGGGTCCATGCGCGCGTAGTCGTTGATCTTCGGCAGCCTCCCGTCGGGGGACACCTCCCGCGGGAAGCCGACGAAGCGGAGCGTCGCCTCCGCCGGGCCCACCGTCGTGCGGACCACGCCGCCCTCCCCCCCGTCCGTCGCCAGGTAGACGCGATCCCAGTAGATCTCCAGGTTCGTGCGGATGCGGAAGCGTCCCGTCGCGGGCCCGAGCACCCCCGTGACGTCCACCGTCATGGTGCGGGGCGTCCCCGCCGGATAGCCGATGTCGGAGACGAGCGTGCGCCAACCGCCGGCGCCGTCGGGGACCTCCAGGGTCGGTGACAGCGGCGCCACGGCGGCCCCCGCCGCCGCGTAGAACGTGCGCGAGTACCCGTACTCGATCCACCCGTCCAGGAACAGCACGAGCCGGTCGCCGGCGCGCGGCACCGGGATCCGGTCGCCGAACTCGAACTCCACGAAGTGATCCGCGGCGGTGAACCCCAGCAGGTCCCGGTGGAGTTCGAACCCGTCGGCGTAGACGCGGTCGGTGCGGGCCAGCGCATCGAGCACGTCCCGGCCGCGCCCGTCCGTCGCCGCGAGGGGGAACACGCGATCCGCGGTGCGATGGACGTACACGCGGTCGCCGGGAGGCGGGCCGGCCCCGCCGAACCGCTCGTCCGGAACCGCCGCCATGTCCGCGGGATGGTCGATGGCGGTGAGCGCGATGCGATCCGCGAACACGATCTCCTCCAGCGGCTCGGCGAGGCGCACGTCGTACGTCCCGTCCCGCGGCCGCAGCAGCGCGGGGTCGATGCGCACCCGCTCCGTCGGGTCCGGCGGTCCGTACACGCCCGGCGCCACGAGGAACCCGAGGCCGCCTCCGCCCATGCAGTCGGCGACGAACGCGAACCGCTCCCCGTCCCAGGTGAAGATCACGGGGCAGGACGCCGCCTTCCGCTGCACCTGCTCGACGGTGCTGCCGCCGGGTGGGCAGGCGGGCAGGTCCGGCTCCCCCTGGATGACACCCTCCGTCCAGCGGATGGACACGAGGTCGGCCTTCCCCTCCGGGCCGAGACCGAAGGGCAGCACGTCGGGCGCCGGCCGGAGCGCCCAGCCGGCGTCGAGGCCCATGCGATCCGCGGTCCGGCGGCGCCCGACGAGCACCTCGACACGGGCCCCCACCGCGCGCGCGTTGGTCCAGCCGAACTGGCGCCCGTTCTCGTTGCGGACGCCGCGGAGCCGCAGGTGGAGCATGCGCGGTCCGGCGTTCCCCGTGTTGGCCACGAAGCGGAGCCGATCCCCCTGGAGGATGAGGAGGTCCAGGTCGCAGTCACCGTCGAAGTCCGCCGCCACACCGCCGCGCACGAGGCCCTGCGCGTCGGGGACCGGCCACCCGTGCTCCATGCCGCCTCCGGGCGGGACGGTCCGCACGGCGGCCACGCCGTCGCCGCCACCCGTGACGCGATCGGGGAAGCCGTCCCCGTCGAGGTCCGCCGTGCAGAGCAGGCGGGAGGCCACCAGGGCGCGGATGCGGTCCCGCTCCTCGCGCGGGTGGACGCGCGGCCCGGCGAAGGCGCCGGCCCGCAGGTTGCGCCGAAAGGAGTGTTCCCCCACGAGGTCGGGGAAGCCGTCGTCGTCGACGTCCGCGAGGAAGAGGGGGACGAAGTCCTCCGCGAGGAGGTCGCCGGCGGCGGTGAAGCCGGCCCGCGCGTCGTTGAGCAGCAGCGTGCCGTCCATGACGAGATCGAGGTCGCCGTCGGCGTCCAGATCGGCGATGAGCGGACGTCCGCGCCCTCCCGCCGCTGCCAGAGGGACGAATCGCGGCGCCGCGCCGCCGGCCCCGAGAACGACGCCGCGGCGATCCACCACCACGTCGAGGGCGCCGTCGCCGTCGAGATCCCCCACCGCGACGTCCCCCGGGGGCGTCCCGCCGTCGCCCGCGGCGAAGGGCGCGAGGGGACCGAATTTCCAGCCGCCCAGGCCGCGCCGCCAGCCGGCCACGCGCACCGGAGCGCCGCCGGACACCACCAGGTCGAGGACGCCGTCCCCGTCGAGGTCGGCCACGGCGACGCGTCCGTCCGCGAGGCGGTCGTCGTCCAGCGCGTCCCGCACCGGCTCGAACCGCACCGCCGCCCCCTCCACGGGCTTCGGCGGCGGCAGCCATCGCGAGAGGTCCTTGAGCGCGTCCGCGAGCCGGCCCATGTGGCCGTAGGCGACCTCCCGCTGATCGACCGCGTCGGCCTTCTTCATCTCGCCGAAGCGGCGGAGGTCCGCCAGCCCCTCCTCCTCCCGCCCCAGCGCGCGGCGCAGAAGCCCCCGCTGGTTGAGCGCGGCGCCGAGGTGGGGCGCGAGATCCAGCGCGCGCGTGAACGCCTCCTCCGCGGCGACGTCGTCCCGCGCCTCGCGGAGCAGCATGCCGCGGCGGAGGTGGGCGTCGGGGTCGTCGGGGGCGCGCTCGGCGGCGGCGGCGAACTCGCGCAGCGCCTCCGCGGCGCGGGGCGGGCTCACGCCGTGGGCGAGGTGCATGCCCAGCAGGAACCGGGGCGGAGCCTCCTTCGGTTCCAGCGCCGCGGCGGCGCGCAGGGCGGCCTCCGTCGCGGCGGGCTCCTTCTGGAGGTTGAGGAGCGCGATGCCGAGGTTCAGTTGCGCCGGGTAGAACCCCGGGGCCAGCGCCACGGCGGCGCGGAGTTCCTCCGTCGCGGAGCCGTAGTCGTAGCGCTCCAGGTGCGCGATGCCACGGTTCATGCGGGCGAGGACGGCGGCCTCGTTGGACCCGTCGACGCCCCGGGGCGGAACGGGCGCGGGCGCGACGACCGGCGGCGGCGCGGGCGCGGGGGCGTCCTCCCCGCCGCAGCCCGCGAACGCGAGGCCGGCCACCAGGAGGATCGCCGCAGGGCCGCGCCGCCGCGGCCCCGCCGGGAAGCGTCGGGCCGGGGTCATCGGGAATCCTCCGTGGAGATCGTGGGGACAGACGTGCCTCGCGGCTGAACCTAACAGCGGGCGCGGTCCCGCGGGCCGGTTCTACTCGTGGACGGCGATGGAGCCGGCGGGCACGTCCGCCGCCTCCCGCACCGCCCCCGAGGGGAAACGCACGCGGACCCGCCGCGCCGCCTTCGCGCGGCCGAGGCCGAACTCGAGCACGGGGTCCGTCGAGGAGAGGTACCCCTGCGTCGTGCGCACCTCCTCGACCTGCACGAGGCCGTCCCCGTCCACCTCCACGAGCGCGCCGATCCCGTCCCGGTTGCGACCTCCGCCGACGCACCGGACGCGCAGCGCCGCGCGGGCGTCCCCGCCGTCGTTGCGGAGGATCACCGGCCTCGCGCCCAGGTTGTTGCAGACGAGGTCGGGATCGCCGTCGCCGTCGAGGTCGATGGGCACCGCGCCGCGGCCCATGAGCGCCCGCCCCGGGAGCAGGCTCGCGCTCACGTCCTCGAACCGCCCGCCGCCGACATTGCGCAGCATGAGCGGACGCTGCGGCTCCTGCGCGTGCAGGGCGCCGCACGTGAGGAAGAGATCGGTGAACCCGTCCCGGTCGTAGTCCAGCGGCACGGCCCCCCAGCCGGTGCGGCCCTCCATGGCGCCGTCCAGGCCCGCGGGCCCCGCCCGCTCCTCGAAACGACCGCCCACGTTCACGTAGAACGCGCCGCCGCTCCCGTCGGGGACCACGGCGTCGGGCAGCCCGTCGCGATCGAAGTCCGCCACGGCGATGCCCATCGAGGACCGGGCCTGCGCCAGGTCCGAGAGGGCGAACCCGAGGGGGAGGCCGGTCTCCACGTACGTCCCCCCGGCGCGGCGCTCGTACGCGAAGTTGTCCGTGGCGTCGTTGGCCACCAGCAGGTGCGGCCGCGCGCCCGACGCCGTGAGGTCCACGAAGGCCACTCCCATGCCGCGTCCCGCCGTGGACCAGAGGCCGGCCTCCCGCGTGACGTCGCGGAACGTGCCGTCGGCGCTCCCCAGCAGGAGTCGGCACGTCTCGCCCCGGTAGGCGAGCGGGCCCGGGATGCGCTCGTCCGGCGGGCGGGGGCGCACGGAGGGATCGAACTGCACGTACCCGCACGCGAGGAGGTCGAGGATGCCGTCCCCGTCGGCGTCCCCCCACGCGGCGCCCACGGTGAACCCGTCCACGCGGATCCCGGCGGCGGCGGTGACGTCGGTGAACCGGCCGTCGTCGTTGCGGTAGAGCCGGGACGGGCCGAAGTTGGACACGAACACGTCGGGGTCGCCGTCCCCGTCGTAGTCCCCCACCGTCGCCCCGAGCCCGTAGCCCTCGTCGCCGAGGCCCACGGCGTCGGTGGCATCCACGAACCGCCCGCCCCCCTCGTTGCGGTAGTAGCGGTTCCGAGGCGGCGGGGGCGGCGTCTCGCCGGGGCGGAACGCGGCGCGCTGCGCTCCCTGGACGAAGTAGAGATCCGTGTCCCCGTCGCCATCCCCGTCGAACGCGGCGAGCCCCCCCCCGGAGGTCTTCAGGAGGTCGTCGAATAGGCCTCCGCCGAACGTGTGGACGAAGTCGATGCCGAGGGAGGCGGGGTCCACCTCGACGAAGCGGACGGGGAGGGGATCCAGCGGTCCCCGCCCCGCGGCGCCGCGGAGCGCCGGCGGCGTGCCGCCCGCGGAACCGGGCGCACCGATGACGCGCTTCCGCGCCTCCTCGGCGCGCAGCGCGTCGTAGACGGTGTGGCCCCGCAGCGCGTCGGCGGCGCGCTGGCGGTCCATCCCGTACTTCCCCAGCGCGAGGATCGCGGCCAGGGCCGCCACGCCGAGGAGCAGTTCGCGCGCACGTTTCACGGGGAGAGGGTACCCGACACCGCGGGGCGCGGCGGAGCGCGCGCGGCGGGGTCACGGGCGGAGCGGGCGCCCCGCGGTATCTTCACGGGATGCACCCGCGCCGCGCCCGCATCCTCGCCGGCCTCCTCGCCGCCCTCGCCCCGGGCCTGCTCCCCGCCTGCGCGCCGACGCCGGTGCCCGAGGGGGGCGCGGCCGTCCCCCCGGCGGCGCCGGCGGCGGCCGAGGCGGGGCCGTGGATCCTCCGCGGCGGGACCACGACGCTGGGGTTCGGGATCCTCCGGCTGGCGCCGGCGGCGGAGGGTACGCCGACCGCGTTCACCGTGCGCTACGTGGACTACGGGGACGGCGGGTACTCCTCCGACGGGACCAACGCCTGCCTGTTCGCGCTCCCGGGGGACGCCTTCGAGACCTCCGACGCGGCCTACGCCGACCGCTGGCTCGCCTTCGCCCGCGTGGAGAACGTGGGCGGGCCCCAGGTCCTGGAGATCCCCGTCACCGTGGACCGGGAGCGGACCGTGCTCATCGCCTACGGGCCCTGGGACGGCGCCGACGTGGGACGGCCGCCCTCGGACACGCGGACGTACTCGCTCCGCGTGCTCTCCGGGGACGGCGGGACCTACCGCTGGATCGAGTCGGAGGCGGGCGAGATGGTGACCACGAACTGGACGGCCCGCCCCGGCGTGAAGCGGGGCGGA
Organism: uncultured Planctomycetota bacterium; assembly: GCA_964607145.1. Lineage (GTDB taxonomy): Bacteria > Planctomycetota > JAJSAM01 > JAJSAM01 > JAKLKS01 > CAZSIX01. The sequence goes on from CAZSIX010000025.1 coordinate 35,308, forward strand.
CCGGTGACGGACCCGCTCACCGGCCGCCCGCTCTGGGTGGAGACCCGCGTGCTGGTCCTCTACGACGCGCGCGTGGCGCGGGCCGCGGGCACGCCGCCGGGGTCCCCGCGCGACGGGGAACTGCTCGCGCTCACGCCGCCGCTCCACGAGGTCCTCGCGCGGGTGCCCATCAAGTGGCGCTGACCGCGCGCCGGGCGGTGGCGGGCGCGACGTCCGCGGCGGCGCTGCTCGCGGCGGCGGCGCTGGCGGGCCTCGTCGGCGCTCCCGGCGCGCGGGCCGGCGACGACGGCGCCATGGACGACGACGAGGCGCGCACGCCGGCCCCCCTCGGGCTTCCCGACCCCTGGTACCCGGCCGGGAACCTCCAGACCCGGGCGCGCGCCGATCTCGGCTCCATGCTCTTCAGCGACCCGCTGCTCTCCCGCGACCGGACCGTCTCCTGCGCCACGTGCCACCCGCCGGAGCGGGCCTACGCCGACGGCCGCCCGCTGGCCGTGGGGATCGGCGGGCAGGTCCAGCGCCGCCACGCGCCGACGCTGCTCAACGTCGCCTACACCGCCCACCCGTTCTGGGACGGGCGGGCGAAGTCGCTGGAGGACCAGGCGGGCCAGCCCATCGTCAATCCCACGGAGATGAACCTCACCGAGGCGGAGGCGGTGGAGCGCGTCGCCGCATCGGAGGTCTACCCCGGCCTCTTCCGGACCGCCTTCGGCGACACCACGGTCACCTTCGAGCGGATCCGGCTCGCGCTGGCGGCCTTCGAGCGCACGCTGCTGGCCGGCGACTCCCCGTTCGACCGGTGGTGGGCGGGCACGACGGACGCCATGGAGGAGGACGCCGTGCGCGGGTTCCGCCTCTTCATGGGTCCCGCCCGGTGCTCCACGTGCCACCCGGTGCGCCAGTCCCACGCGCTGTTCACCGACGACGACTTCCGCGTGACCGGGGCCGGGAAGGGACCGGGGCGGGAGGACCCGGGCCGGTTCGAGGTCACCGGCCGCGAGAAGGACCGGGGCGCGTTCAAGACGCCGACCCTCCGCAACGTCGCCCTCACCGCGCCGTACATGCACGACGGGTCCCTGGCCACGCTGGAGGAGGTCGTCGACTTCTACGATCGGGGCGGCGAGCCCCACCGCAACCTGGACCCGGAGATGCGCCCGCTGTCGCTCTCGGAGAGGGACCGGCGGGACCTGGTCGCGTTCCTCCGGGCGCTCACGTCCCCCGTGCTCCCGGGCGCGGAGGACGGCGCGGCGCTCCTCGCGCGGCGGCAGTTCGCGGCGGCGCGGGACCGGTTCCTCCGCGACCTGGAACGGGACGCGGCGGACGGGGCGGCGCTGGCGGGCCTCGCCGAGGCGTGCCTCGGCACCGGCGACGGGGATCACCTGGACGACGCCCTGGAGCGTCTCGCCGCCGCCGAGTCCGGCGCTCCCCCCGGCGAGGCCGCGGGCCGGTTCGCCATCTGGCGCGGACGGCTGTTCGCGCGGCGGGCCGCGGTCGCCGACGGCGACGGCGACTACGCGCGCGGGGCGGCCCACCGGGAGGACGCCTCCGTCGCGTTCGCGCGGGCCCGGCGCGGCGCGCCGTTCCTCGACGACGCGTGGCTGGAGGGGGCGACCGCGGAGGAGGCCGCGGGCCGGCCGGAGGAGGGCGCGGCGGTGCTCGACGGGCTCGTGGAGCGATCCTCGGGCGCCGACCCCCACGCCCTCGTGGCGAGGGCGGCGCTCCGCTACCGGCTCGGCCTCGCCGCGGCGAGGGCCGCCGGGAACCGGCTCGACGACGCGGCGCGCGGCTGGTTCGGCGGGGCCGTGGCGGACGAGCGGGCCGCGGCCGCGCTCCTGCCGGCGGACTACGGGCGCACCCTCCTCCTCGCCCGCTGCCTCCACTGGCTCGCGGAGCGGGACGCGGCGCGCGCGGCGTACCTGGCCGCGGTGCCGCTCTCGACGGAGGCGCGGGACGCGCTGACGGGCCTCGCCTCGCTGCTGGGCGGCCGGCCGGAGGACTGGACGGGCGCGCTGGAGGGCCTCGTCCGGGAACACCCGGAGCACGCCACGGCCGTCTACTTCCTCGCGTTCGATCGGTTCCAGCGCGGCGACGGGGAGGGCGCGGCGGCGCTCTTCCGGCGGCTCGCCGGCCTCACCCCCGCGGCCCCCATGCCGCGCGTGTTCCTCGGCCGCCTCGCCCGCGCCGCCGGGCGCGCCGACGAGGCCACCGCCCACTTCGAGACGGCGCTCCGCTGCGATCCCGCCTCCGCCGCCGCGGTGACCGAGTGGGAGGCGCTGCTGCGCGAGCGACCGGTGCGGGGGTTCGAGGACCTGGAGGCCTACGACGGGGGCTACCGCCGCCTCGTCGCCGTGTGCGGCGATCGCCGCATGCGGGTCATGGCCCGCAACAACCTCGGCATCGTGCTCTGGGAGGCGGTTTCGTCCTGGACGAGCCGCGGCCGCGGACGGATGCAGTACCTCGTGGAGGGCGCGCCGCCGGAGGCGCTCCGCTGGATGCGGCGCTGCGTGGAGGTCTACCGCGAGGCCGTGGCGGACCTCCCGACGGACGCGGAGATGGCCGACCTGGCGTTCCCCGAGATCTGGGCCTACGCCGGCGTGCTCAACGACGCCGGGATCATGCTGCACTACTTCGCGCCGGTGCAGGACCTCGACGAGGCGGAGCGGTACTACCTGCGCTCGTTCCGCATCACCGACGGCGCGTACAAGGACGCCTACTTCTACAACCTCCAGTTCCTCTACGGCTTCGAGCGCCCCGGCAACGAGCGGCGGTGGTACCGGCTCGCGTCCGTCGCCCGGGACGCGATCCTCCGCGAGGATCCCGGGTCCCCCACGGGCTTCTCCGCCGACGAGCGCAAGCGCGCCGCCGCGGCGCGGGACTGGGAGCGGTTGCGCGACCTCCTCGGCGAGGAGGAGGCGGACCGCATCGAGGAGGAGCCGCTCCCGAGATAGCCCGCCGGAGGACCCCTACGGTAGGCTCTCCCTCCGGCGAAGCGACCCGAGGGCGCCGCTTGGACGAGTTTCCCCGCACCCCACTCCGCGCAGGCGACGACGACGCGGCGCCGCCCTCCCTCCGGGAGGCGCTGCGGCGCTTCCGCGAGGCCTGCGCCGAGGACGCCGCCGCCGGTCGCGTCCTCCCGGTGGAGGCGTACCTCGCCCGGTTCCCGGGTCACGAGGACTCGGTGCGGGAGTGGCACGCGAAACTGCGGGAGGACGGCGACGGACTGCCCGTCGTGCCGCCGCCCACGGCCACCGTGCTCCGGCGACTCCTCTCCCCGGACGGCGCGCGGTTCCGGGACGCGGGGGAGATCGCGCGCGGCGGCATGGGCGCGATCCTGCGCGTGCACGACGAGACCCTCGGCCGGCCCCTCGCGATGAAGGTCCTGCTGGGCGAGGAGGGGCGGCTGTCCGGCGACCTCGGCGAGGAGGCGCCCACCCTCGCACCCTCGCCGTCGCTGCGCCGCTTCCTGCAGGAGGCGCACGTCACGGCGCAACTCGCGCATCCCGGCGTCCCGCCGGTCCACGCGCTGGGCGTCGATCCCGAGGGGCGCGTGTTCTTCACCATGAAGCTGGTGCGCGGCGGGACCCTCTCCCAGGTCTTCACCCTCGTGCAGGAGGGGACCCAGGGCTGGACCGTCACGCGCGCGCTGCAGGTGTTCCTCCGCATCTGCGAGACCGTGGCGTTCGCCCACAGCCGGGGCGTGATCCACCGGGACCTGAAGCCGCCGAACATCATGGTGGGCGACTTCGGCGAGGTGTACGTCATGGACTGGGGCCTGGCGAAGACGCTGGGCCTGCGGGAGGCGGAGGCCCGTTCCGGGGGGATCGCCCGCGACGACGGCGGGGAGACCTCGGGCGCCAGGGACCTGGACGGGCTCACGCTGGCGGGGTCCGTGCTCGGCACCCCCTACTACATGTCCCCGGAGCAGGCCGCCGGCCACCACGACCGGCTCGACCGCCGGTCCGACGTCTACTCCATCGGCGCCATGCTGTTCGAACTGCTGGCCGGCGTCCCGCCCTACCGGGATCCCTCGGAGCCCACGCCCCATCCCCTCGTCGTCGTGGCGGCGGTGCGCGAGGGGCCGCCCCGCCCGCTCCACGAGATCCGCCGCCGCGTCCCCGCGGAACTGGAGGCCATCGTGGCCCGCGCCATGGCGCGGCGGCCCGAGGATCGCTACCCCTCGGCGGCGGAACTGGCGGAGGACCTCCACCGCTACCTCGACGGCCACGTCGTGCGCGCCCACCGGGGCGGTCCCCTCGTCGAACTGACCAAGTGGGTCCGGCGCCACCGGGGCGAGGCCGCGGGCGCGTTCGCCGTGGTGGCGCTCACGGTGCTCGGTGCGGTCATCCTCGCCGCGCGCGAGCGCAGCGCCGCCGTGGACCTGGCCGCGGAGCGGGACGCGGCCGTGGCGGCGCGGCGCGCCGCCGAGCAGGAGCGGCGACGCGCGCAGGGGAGCACGCTCTGCGCCCGCTCGTTCACGCAACTGGCGCGCGACCCCTCGCTGGCGCTGCAACTGGCCGTGGCGGGGGCGGAGTGGGCCCCCGGCGGCGAGGCCAACGAGGCGCTGCTCGCGGCGCTGCACGGGCACCGCGAGGCGCGCCGGCTCTACGGCCACGACACGTACGTGTACGGCGTCCGCTGGAGCCCCGACGGGAGCGGGCTCCTCTCGTGGCAATGGGGCCGCCTGGTGATCCTGTGGGACCCGGTGGCGGGGACCGAGCGCCACCGCCTCGACGCCCACGACGATCTCGTCACGGACGCCGCGTGGAGCCCCGACGGGAGGACCGTCGTCACGTGCAGCATGGACGGCCGGCCGCGCCTCTGGGACGCGGCGACGGGCGCGTGTCTCCGCGTGCTGGAGGGCCACGCCGGGCCCGTCGTGCGCGCCGCGTTCGATGCCACGGGGGCGCGCCTGCTCACCGCGTCCGACGACGGGACCGCGAGGCTGTGGGACGCGGCCGGCGGCGCCTGCCTCCGCGTCCTGCGGGGCCACGGGGCCGGGGTCCGGTCGGCGGTGTTCCACCCCGACGGCCGGCGCGCCCTGACCGCCGGCGCCGACCGGACCGCCCGCCTCTGGGACCTCGACGCGGCGACGGAGGTCCGCCGCGTGGACACGTCCGAGGTGCCCCCCGGCGAGGGCCCCCCCTACGAGCCGTCCGCGGGCCGCAGCCCGACGTGGAGCGACGTCGCCCTCTTCGCCGCCGGCGGGGACGTGTTCGTCACCTGGCACCGGATCGCCTCGGACAAGGGGAACCACGGGGAACTGCGCCTCCACGAGACCGGGACGGGGGCGGAGATCGCCCGCGCCGGCGCACCGAAGGCGTGGGTGCGGCGCCCGCTGGTGCTGGGCGACGGCGCCCTCCTCGCCGTCGCCGACTCCGGTGACGGACCCACCGAGACCACGGTGAGGGACGCGCGCACGTTCGCCGTCGTCCGGCGCGTGAAGGGCACCTACGGGGCGCAGGACTTCGTCGCCACGGCCGACGGCCGGGTCCTCGCCGGGGCCGGACTGTGGGACGCCGCGGTCACGCTCGTGCGCACGGAGCCGTCGCACAAGACGGTCTCCCTCCCCCACTCGTACTCCGCCATGGGCATGGACTTCCACCCCGACGGGACGCGCCTGGCCACGGCGGCGTGCGACCGCACGGTGCGGATCTGGTGGACCGCCGCCCCGGACGTGTTCGCGGGGGTCGACGGACTCCCCGTCTGGCCGCTCGCGGACGGGACCCGCGCCTGGCTCACGACCGCCGACGAGGGCGGCCGGATCCGGTCCGTGGCGGGGCTGGACGCGCGGACCGGCGCGGAGACCTGGCGGCGCGACGACCTGCCGGACGTGCGGCACGCCACGGAGGATCACGCGCGCACGCGCGTCGTGCTCTCCGGCGACTCCTGCCTGCTCGTCCTCGACGGGATCACGGGAGCGGAGGTGGCGCGAATCGAGGGGGAGGAGTGGCGCGCGGCGCGGTGGACGCCGCGGATGAGCGTCGGCCCGTCCGCGCGCCGGATCGCGCTGTGGCGGGACGAGTCCGTCGCCATCTTCGACGTGGAGCGGCGGGCCCTCCTGACGGACGGCGTCATCGCGCAGGGCCTCGGGTACTACCGCGCCGACTGGGACGGGACGGGGGACCGGATCGCCTTCTCCCACGGCTCCCTCCGCCTGCACACCGTGTGGGAGACCGCCACGGGCCGGGAGCTCTGCCGGCTCACGGGGCACACGGGCCACGCCATCGACGTCGCGCTCAGCCCCGACGGACGGCGCGTCGCCACGACGGCGGTGGACCGCTCCGTGCGCGTCTGGGACGTGGAGACCGCGCGTCCCCTCGCCGCGAACCGCACGATCCCCATGGAGGAGTGCAGCGTCACGTTCCACCCCGGGGGCGCGCTCCTGTCCCTCTCCGGCCGGCAGGCCGGCGTGCTCGTCCTCTCCGCCGCCACGCTGGAGCCCGTCGCCCGCATCTCGCCGGAACTCGCCGAGCGGGGCTGGACGTGGTTCGACCCCTCCGGCGCGAGTTTCCTGACGCGGGGCGGCTCCGGCGCCATCCGCCGGTGGCCCCTCGACGCGCTCTCCACGGCCCGGGAGCGCCTCCCCTGCGCCATGGAGCCCGCGGTCTGGCGCCAGATCGGCTTCGGGACGCCGGCGGAGTTCGAGGCCGCGGAGGAGGCGTGGCTGCGCGTCCACCGCGAGCCGGAGCGGCTGGCGCGGCGCGGCATCGACCGCATCGACGCGGGGGACCTCCCCGGTGCGCGCCGCTGGATCGACGAGGCGCTCGCGGTCCGGCGCCGCCACGCGCTCCCCCACCACGCGCTGGCCTGCTGGCACGCGGCCCGGGGCGACCTTTCCGCGGCGCTGGACGCCCTGGAGGAGGCCGCGCGGCACGAGGGCGCGCTTCCGCAGGCCCTGGAGGCGGACCCGCGCCTCGTCGCGCTGCGCGGCGAGCCGCGGTTCCGGGCGCTCGTCGAGCGCACCTCCGCCGAGCGGAGGTAGGGCCCGCCGGCGGCGCGGGAGTTCGCGGCGGGTGGGTCCCGCCGCTCCCTCCGGTAGGCTGTGGGGGCCCCATCGGGTCGGACCGGTCGCGGTGCCGCGTGCACCGTCCGGGTGGGGCCCCGGAGGACGCAACCTGGAGGGATCCCCGCCGCCCCCGAGGAACGAGCGTGGCGATCCCGCGCCGTCGGCCGCCCTCCAGGAGGCGTTCCACCGTTTCCGCGAGGCCTTCGAGGCGGACCGGCGCGCGGGCCCGGTGCCCCCCGTGGAGGCGTACCTCGCGCGGTTCCCGGGCCACGCCGCCGAGGTCCGGGAGTGGTACGCGCGGTTCGCCGACGGCGAGGACGCGACGCCCGTGCGGCCTCCGCCCACCGCCAGCGTCCTCGGGCGCCTGCTGGCCGCCGACGGCGGGCGCTACGCGTCGGGAGGGGAGATCGCGCGGGGCGGGATGGGGATCATCCTGCGGGTCCGGGAGTCCATCCTCGATCGGGACCTCGCGATGAAGGTGCTCCCCGGCGACGAAGGCCGCCTGGCCCGCGACCCCGCGGACCCGACCGCCACGGTGGTGCCCTCCCCGTCCCTCCGGCGGTTCCTCCAGGAGGCCCACGTCACGGCGCAACTCGCCCACCCCGGCGTGCCGCCGGTCCACGCGCTGGGGGTGGACGGCGACGGTCGCGTGTTCTTCACGATGAAGTTCGTGCGGGGGCGGACGCTCTCCGAACTCTTCGAGCGCGTCCGCGCGGGAGCGGAGGGGTGGACCGTCACCCGCGCCCTCCAGGTCTTCCTCCGCATCTGCGAGACCATGGCCTTCGCCCACAGCCGCGGCGTCATCCACCGCGACCTCAAGCCCCCCAACATCATGGTGGGGAACTTCGGCGAGGTCTACGTCATGGACTGGGGTCTCGCCAAGACCCGGTCCGCCGGCGATGGGGACGCGTCCGGGGAGATGGCCGCGGCGGGCGGCCCGGGATCGGACGGCTCCGGCGCGTGGGACGCGGACGGCCTCACCCTGGCGGGCTCCGTGCTGGGGACACCGTTCTACATGTCGCCGGAACAGGCCGCGGGCCACCACCACGCGCTGGACAGCCGCTCCGACGTCTACTCCATCGGGGCCATGCTCTACGAACTGGTGGCCGGCGTGCCGCCCTACCGCGAGCCCGGCGAGCCCACGCCCCACCCGCTCGTCGTCGTCGCGGCGGTCCGCGAGGGCCCGCCCCGGTCGCTCCACTCCGTGAACGCGCGCGCCCCCGCCGAACTGGAGGCCATCGTCGCCCGCGCCATGGCCCGCGCTCCCGGGGACCGCTACCCGTCGGCGGCGGAACTCGCCGAGGACCTCCACCGCTACCTGGACGGGCGCGTGGTGCGCGCCCACCGCACGGGCCCCCTCGTGGAGCTCCGCAAGTGGGTCCTCCGGCACCGGGGGGAGGCGGCGGGCGCCGCGGCGGTGGTCGCCCTCACGGTCCTCGGGGCGGTGGTGCTGGCGGCGCGGGAGCGGGCCTCCGCGGTGGACATCGCCGCGCAGCGCGACGCCGCGATCTCCGCGCGGGATGCGGAGGGCCTCGCGCGCCGGGCGGCGGAGCGGGAGCGCCGCCGGGCGGAGGGGAGCACGCTGTGCGCCCGCTCCTTCACGCTGGCGGACCGCGACCCCACCCTGGCGATGCAGCTCGCGGTGGCCGGCGCGGCGTGGGCGCCGGGCGGGGAGGCCAACGAGGCGCTGCTCGCCGCGCTCCACGGGCAGCGGGAGGTGCGGAGGCTCTACGGCCACGACTCCTACGTGTACGGCGTGGCATGGAGCCCCGACGGCACCGGTCTCCTCTCCTGGCAGTGGGGGCGCCTCGTCATCCTCTGGGACCCGGTCTCCGGAAGCGTGCGCCACCGGCTGGACGACCACGGCAGCGTCGTGACCGGGGCGTCGTGGAACCCCGCGGGGGATCGCGTCGTCACCACGTCCACGGACGGTCGCACCCGCATCTGGGACGCCGCCTCCGGCACGTGCCTCCACGTCCTCGAGGGCCACGAGGGGCCCGTGGTCATGGCCCGCCACGATGCCGCCGGGAGCCGCCTCCTCACCGCCTCGGAGGATCGCACCGCGCGGCTCTGGGACACCGGCACCGGCGAGTGCCTCCGCGTGCTCCGCGGCCACGGGGCCGGCGTCTGGTCCGTGGACTTCCACCCGGACGGGCGGCGGGCGCTCACCACCGGTCCCGACCGCACCGCACGCGTCTGGGACCTCGCGTCCGGGGAGGAGGTGCTCCGCGTGGAGACCCACGCCAGCGCGGCCGCCGGTTCCCGGTACTCCTCCTCCGGTGGCCGGAGCATCCACTGGCACGACACGGCGTTCTTCGTCGCCGGCGGCGAGACGTTCGTGACCTGGCACCGGATCTCCGCCTCCCGCGGGAACCACGGCGAGGCGCGGCTCTTCGGGACCGAGGGGGGCCTCGAGCGGGGTCGGGCCGGCGACGGGGCGACGCGCGTGCGCGCCCCCGTGGCCGTGGCCGGCGGAGCGAGCCTGATCCTCGCGGCCGCCGGGGACGGGCCCTCGGAGGCGGAGTACCGCGACGCGCGCACGTTCGCCGTGCAGCGCCGCATCCCGGACATCCGCGGGACCCAGGGATTCGCCGCCAGCGGAGACGGGCGGTTCCTGGCGGGGGCGGGATTGTGGGAGGGGCGGGTGACGCTGGTGGACACCTCCGCCCCGGACCGGGTCACGCTGCTTCCCCATGCCTACGCGGCCGCGGGCGTGGACTTCCACCCCGACGGCAGCCGCGTGGCGACGGCGGCATGCGATCGCACCGTGCGGATCTGGTGGACCGCCGACCCGGACCTGGCGCGCGGGCTGGAGGGACGGACGGCATGGCCCTCCGCCGACGGGAGCTGCGGATGGCGATCGGATCGGGACGGGAAGGGGCTGCACACCGTGGTGCGCGGGCTGGACGGGCGCACGGGGGCCGAGACGTGGAGGCGGGACCTCGACCCGCCCGCCCACTACGTCACCGACGCATCCCGGCGCGGGCTCGTCGTCGTGGTGCAGGCCGACACGCTGCGGGTCCTCGACGTGAAGACCGGGGAGGAACGGCGACGCGTCGAGGGACTGGACTGGCGGGGCGTACCCGCCATGAAGGGGTTCAGCGTCGGACCCGGGGCCCGGCGGCTCGTCCACCGGACGGCGGAGGGCTTCGTCGCCGTCGATCTGGAGCAGGCCCGGGTCCTGCACACCGGACGCATCGCCCCGGGGCTCGACGTCCACCGCATCGGCTGGGACGCGGCCGGCCGGCGCATCGTCATCGCCAACAACGCCGACCGCCTGGCGACGGTCTGGGAGGTGGACTCCGGTCGCGAACTCGCCCGGCTCCGGGGGCACACCGGGCACGTCGTGGACGCGGTCCTGACTCCCGACGGGCAGCGCGCCGTCACGGTGGCGGTGGATCGGTCGGTGCAGGTGTGGGAGGTGGCGACGGGGCGGATGCTCGCGGCGAACCGCACGATCCCCATGGAGGAGTGCGACCTCGACATGCATCCCGACGGGGCGCTCGTCTCGCTGCTGGGCACACAGGCCGGGCTCCTCCTGCTGGACACGACGAACCTGGAGCCGGCGGCGCGCATCGCCCCCGAGATCCTCCGCAGCAGCGCCGCCTGGTTCGACCCCGGCGGGGAGTGGATCCTCAGCCGGCACGGGAGCGGCACCATCCGCCGCTGGCCCGTGGATCCGCTCCCCCTGGCGCGGGCGCGCCTCCCGTGCGGGATGGAGCCGGCGGTCTCGCGCCAGATGGCGTTCGGGACGCCGGCGGAGTTCGAGGCGCAGGAACTCGAGTGGCTGCGCCGGCACCCCGAGCCGGAGCGACTGGCGAGGAAGGCGCTCGAGAGGATCGCCTCGGGCGATCTCGACGACGCGCGACGCTGGATCGACGCGGCCCTCGCCGCGCGGCGGCGCCACGCCCTCCCCCACCACGCGCTGGCCTGCTGGCACGCCGCCCGGGGCGAGACCGCGGCGGCGCTGGACGCGCTGGAGGAGGCGGCGCGCCACGAGGGGAGCCTGCCCCGTCCCCTCGAGGACGACCCCCGTTTCGCGTCGCTTCGCGGCGAGTCGCGCTTCCGCTCGCTGGTGGAGCGCGCGTCCGCGGAGAGGTAGGGGCCCGTGCAAGAATTACTGCTACATTCGGGCGGCTGCGGCGCCCGCTGGCTGCGTTGCTCGTCGGTTGTGGCCCTGGAGGGGCCATCCCGGGGTCGGGCTGCCACCGGCAGCCCGACGAGTCCCCGGGAGCCCTCTCCTCGCGCCTTGCCACCGGCCGCCTCGCTCGCCCTCGGTGTGACGCACTAATTCTCGCACGAACCCCGGACGGCGCCCCCGGCTACTCCTCCTGCAGCGCCGCGGGCAGTGAGATCCTCCCCCTCCCGAGGGAGCCGGCGAGGCCGGGATTGGCGGCGTCCACGGGGACCGCCGAGTCCTCCAGCGCCCGGCCCGCGTCCCGGGGCCGGAGCCCGGGCCGGTGGGAGAGCACGAGGGCGGCGCCCGCCGACGCGAAGGGGGCCGCGAAGGAGGTGCCCGACCAGCGCGCGTAGGGGGCGCCCCCCGCCGCCGCGAAGGGGGCGAGGAGGTCCACGCCGGGCGCCACCACGTCGACCTTCGACGACGCGTTGGCGAACCCCGGTCGGACCCCCGCCCCGTCCACGGCGGAGACGGCGAGAACCTCGCTCAGGCTCGCGGGGAAGTCCACCGCCGACGCGCTGGCGCGGTTCCCCGCGGCGGCCACCACGAGGACCTCCCGCTTCTTCGCGTAGGAGAGCGCGTCCTGGAGGAGGGCGCTGTTCCGCCGCAGGCCGAGGGACAGGTTGACGACCTTCGCCCTCGCGTCCACGGCGCGCACGATTCCCTCCGCGACCCGCGCCGTGGAGCCGCGCGCGTCGGAGTCCAGCACGCGGACGGGGAGGATGTTCGCCTCCGGCGCGATGGCGGCCACGAGCCCGGCGACGAACGTCCCGTGCCCCACTCCCTCGTCCACCAGGAGGTCCCCGTCGTCGTCGAGCCCGTTGGGCGCATCCGAAGGATCGCCGTCCCCGTCCACGAGGTCGAAGCCCGGGAGCAGGCGACCCGCCAGGTCGGGGTGGGACGCGTCCACTCCCGTGTCGAGGATCGCCACGACGACCCCCGCTCCGCCGGCCACGCCCTGCGCCGTCCCCACTCCCGTCAGGACGAACGCCTGCTGGTCGACGACGTCCTGCCGCGCCGCCTCGGACGAGGTGAAGGCGAGGTTGGACTGCCCGCCCTCGGGGGAGTCGCTGACGTAGAGCGGCTCCTTCTCCACGCAGTCGTCGTCCTCCCCCAGCCCGTCAAGGAAGTCGTCGTCGTCGACGCCCTCGGGGACCTCCAGCAGCGCGAAGGCGGTCCCCTCCACGAACCCGAGGGAGCGGCCGCCGTGCCGGTCCGCCACGTCGTCGTCCCCGGCGCCGTCGCGGAGGCGCACCGCCACGAGCCCCGGCACGCGCGGGTCGTCGTCCCCGCCGCCACCTCCCCCGCCGCCGCCCCCCGGCGGCGCGCCGTCGAGCACCTCGCGCTCGACCGGCACCCGCTCCGCCGCCCGCACGCGGGCCCGGACGCCGGGCCGACCGCGCCGGCGAAGGTGGACCTCCACCGTCACCGGTCCCGAGGCACGCACCTGCACGGTCACCGCGCGGGCCGACGACAACGGGATCTCCCCGAGGGCGTCGATGACGGACTCCACCTCGCCGCCGGGGGCGCGCAGGCCCAACGTCGTGCCCGCGGGGACGCTGCCGAGGGACAGGATCGCCTCGTCCTCCCCCTTCCCGCCGCGGACGCGGAGCGTGCGCGGGAGGCGGAGCGAGGTCTCCAGCGCGTACGACGCGGGGCCGGGGCCGCGGCCCTCGACGCGCAGCGTGTAGCGGCCGCTGGACGCCAGCAGGACGCGGCGCAGCCGCCCCGAGCGGTCCCCCTCCCGCAGATCCGCGCCGTCCGGCGACTCGACGACGAGTCGGGGCGACGGGCCCGCGCCGGCGAGCCGCGCCGAGAGCCGGGCTCCCGCCATGCCGGGGAAGCGGATCCGGTCGGTGTCTCCCGGACCGACGTCGCCGGTGACGCGGTCGCCCGCCTCGACGGAGACCTCGCCGTCGGCGGCCGCGGCGTCGGCGGCGAGCGCCGGTGCCAGGGCGAGGGCGAGGAGCAGGGCTGCGGTGCGCATGGCGGGGTCTCCCATCAGTCGCGCGACGGGGCGCGAGGGGATGCGGGGTACGGGGTCACGGGGGCGCCGACGGCGACGAACGCCGCCCACAGGGCGGGATGCTCGCCGCGGCTCCGCGCGTCCTGCGCGGCCGACGAGAGTGCCTCCGCGGCGCTCTCCCCGGCAAGAAGGTGGCGGTGGAGATCGCGGGCCAGGGCGGCGGCCCCGCCGGCGGGAATCCGCCAGAGGGGGGCGACCACGCAGCCCGCGCCCGCCCCGAGGAGACCGCGCGGCAGTCCGAGGATCTCCTCCCCCGGCGCCGCGGCCGCGGTGGCGGCCTCGCAGGCGGAGAGCACGACGAGTTCCGCGGAGAGTCGTATCTCCAGCACGTCGGCGGCGGTCACCCATCCGTCCGCGAGGGCGAACCCGCCGGCCATGGGGTTGTCGGCCCGGAACACCCCGTGGGTGGCGACGTGGACGAGGCCCGCGCCGGGCGCACGCTCGAAGAACGCCTCCCGCGTGGCTGCGGCGCCGACGAGGAGTTCCGCTCCCGGAAGGAGCGCCGCCACGGCCCGCGCCTCCTCCACGGCGGCGTCCCCCGACAGGAGATCGGGGCCGAGGACGAGCGGCGCCCCGCCGCCGCCCCGTTGGCGGCGGGACCGCAGGAACCGGAGCGACGGGACGACCCCGACGACCCGGTCCCGCAGGAGGGCCGGGAAGGGGAGCGCGTGCAGCGGCCCCTGGGGAACGACGAACAGGGGCCCGTCGCCCGCGGCCTCCAGCACGGGGCGGAGGAAGGCCGCCCCCGCCGCCTCCAGCGCCTCCTCCGCGTCCTCGCGGAGGCGCCGTCCGTGCCGGGCGGAGAACCCGGCGTCCACGAGGGCCCGCTCCATCTCGTAGCGGAGCGCCCCCGCGCGCGCCGCGGCGTCGCGGAGGCCGGGGAGTCCCTCCACCACGCGGACGCTGCCGTCGCCCGCCAGCAGCGCCCGCCCGGCGTTCGCCCCCAGGAGGAACACGACGGCGGTGGCCCCCTGCGGCACGGCGGCCACGAGGTCCGCCGCCGCGGCGGGGGGCGCGGCGCCCGTCGCCGGACTCCCGCCCCGCAGCCGCCGCAGCCGGCGCTCCCGTGCCGCCACCATCGGCGGCCCGCGCAGCGGGTCCCGCGCGATGCCCGCCAGCCGGTTCCACGCCACGCGGAGTTCCTCGCGGAGGCGCCGCTCCCCCTCGCCCCGCGGGATCCGTTCCCCGGCGACGCCGAGGAGGGCGAGGTCGAACAGCGCCCGGCTGCGGCCCCGCTCCAGGGTCTCCAGCGCGCGGGCCGGCGCGCCCGCCGCGGCTCCCTCGAGCAGGAAGGCGGCGCACTCCTCGAACATCCCCCCCCGCGACCGGAGCAGCGCCACCCGCAGGTCGTCGGCGGTGGCTCCCTCGCGCAGCCGCTCCGCCTCCGCCAGCGCCGCCCGCCACCGGCGCCCCGCCTCCCGCCGCCGCCCCGCCGCCGCCGCGAGCAGCGCGAGGAGGTGGTGGGCGGCGAGGCGGAGCGCGGGGGCGGGCGTCCGGCCCAGCACCGCCAGCGCGCGGCGCGCGGGCCCGCCGTCCCCCGTCCCCTCCGCGAGGAGCAGGAGCGCCTGCGCCTCCCGGAGGCGGAGCCCGCGGGAGCGGAACAGCGACGCCGCGGCCCGGAGCGCCGCCGCGTCCCGCGCCGTCGCCTTCCCGCGGGGTCGAACCGCGGCGCGGTGCAGCGCCGTGACGGCCCCGCCCACGGGGTGGGAGAGGCGACGCCACGCAGCCGCGGCGGCCCTGAACCGGCGCGCCGCCTCCGCGCCGTCCCCCGCGAGCCCCGCCGCCAGGCCGAGGTGGGACAGGGCACGCGCGCGGTCCGCCCGGAGACCCGCGCGGCGGGTGCGGCGGGCCGCCTCCGCGAGGTCCTCCCGCGCCTCGGCCAGCAGACCCGCCCGCAGGCGCGTCTCCCCGCGATCCAGCGGGACGAGCGCCCCGTGCCGGACGTCCCCGGTGCCGCGGAACCCCTCCTCGGCGCGATCGAAGAGCGCCAGCGCCTCGGAGGGCCGATCCCGCAGGGCGAGGACCGTCGCGCGGTCGTAGTCGGCCTGCGCCGCCGGTCCCGCGGCGCCCAGTTCGAGGAACGCCGCGCGCGCCGCGCCGTGGGCCCGCTCCGACGCGGCGTAGCGACCCAGCGAGGCGAGCACGTTCCCGAGATTGAGATCGCAGAGCGCGACGCCGAACCGGTGCTTCCTCCGGAGGAACGCCCCGCGGGCGCGGGCGTACGCCCGCCGCGCGTCCTCGGGCCGGTCCATCCTCCAGTGCGCGCCCGCGGCGTTGGCGTCCAGCATGGCCGCCGCCACCGTCTCGCCCGCGGCCGCCAGGACGGCGCGCGCGCGCGCCGCCAGCGCCGCCGC
>CAZSIX010000026.1:0-49365 GCA_964607145.1 uncultured Planctomycetota bacterium
CCGGCCATCACCGCCGCGGCGACGGCCCCGGCGAGCACCAGCGCTCCCACGACGAGGGGCGCACGGGACCGCGCCGGCGGGGCCGCGTCCCCGGCCCGCCGACCGGCGTCCGACGCCCTCCGCCCCTCCGCGGAGGAGGCCCCCGCGGACGGTTCCGCGCCCCGCGCCCCCGCGGAGGCCGGCGGCGGAGCGATGAGCGTGCCCGGGGCCTGCGTGAGGGTCGCCCCTCCCTGCGGATCGGCGGCCTCGGCGATGCTCCGGCTCGCCTCCGGCGGGAGGGGGAACGCGGGCGGCGTGCCGCCGCGCACGCGCTCCACGTCCGCCAGCAGGTCCCTGTAGGTCCCGTAGCGGTGCTCCGGCTCCCGGGCGAGCATCCCCTGGAGGAGCGCGACGACGGGGGCGGAGACCCCGGAGCGCAGGTCCCGCGGGTCGGGGAGGCGCTCCGACTGCTGCCGGGCGATGACCCCCACGGGCGTCGCGGCTTCGAACGGGCGGATGCCGGTCAGGATCTGGTACAGCGTCGCGCCCAGCGCGTAGATGTCGGCCCGGTGATCGATCTCCCGGCCGAAGGCCTGCTCCGGCGGCATGTATCCGGGCGTGCCCAGGATGGTGCCCGCGGCGGTGAGGTCCGACGCCACGGACGAGTCCCCGCTGCGCGCGAGGCCCAGGTCCGTGACCTTGGCCCCCGCCAGGGTCCCCGCGGTGGTGTCCCCCTTCTTCCGCGCCTGGAGGAGGATGTTCGCCGGCTTGATGTCCCGGTGGATGATCCCCGCCGCGTGGGCGTGCGCGAGGCCGGAGGCGACGTCGCGGACGACGCCGAGCGCCCGCTCCTCGGACATGGGCCCCTTCGCCCGCACCTCGTCGGCGCAGTTGGTCCCCTCCACGAACTCCATGGCCAGGAACACGCGTCCCCCGGACTCGCCGAAGTCGTAGGCGGCGACGATGTTCGGGTGGTTCAGCTTCGCCACCGCCTTGGCCTCGCGCTCGAAGCGGCGGAGGTAGGTCTCGTTCTGCGCGAGGTTCGGCGTCACCACCTTCAGCGCGACCTCGCGATCGAGCCGCTTCTGGAGGGCGCGGTAGACGACACCCATGCCTCCCTCGCCCAGCTTGGAGAGGACGCGGTAGCCGGGGACGAAGTCCTCGCGGGCCTCGTCGTCCAGATCCCGGGCGGCGTCGGCGGAGACCAGGGAGCGGGCCTGCAGCACCTCCAGGAGGCGGGCCCCCCTGCCACGGGCCTCCTCCAGGGCGGCGCGTCCCTGCGGCGCCGTGATGAGCCCCCGGGCCACCGCGGCGGAGAGGATCTTCTCGTCGATGTCCGCCGCCTCGCGGGGCGGGCTCGCGCCGGGAGGGCCGGGGGAGACGATGGTCTCGTCCACCTCGCTCTAGCCCCCGCCGATGCGCTGGAGTTCGCGCAGGATGACGTCCACGTCGGGCCGCTCGTGGGGCTGCTCGCCGACGAAGGCGTAGCGCACGCTCCCCTCGCGGTCGATCACGTACGTCGCCGGCTTCGACAGGTCGCCGCGGATGCCGAAGAGGTCCACGTTGCGGAGTTCCACGTCGAGGAGCACGGGGAAGGGCAGCGCCCCCTCGCCCTCCATCTCCAGGATCTCCCGGGCCGCCCGCAGGAAGTCGTCGACCTTGTCCGGGGAGCCGGGGAAGACGACGAGCACTTCGGCGCCGGCGGCGGCGATCTCCGGGTAGCGGTCCGCCACCTGCGCCGTGTAGGACGTGCAGAGCGGGCAGATGTAGCCCGGGAAGCCGCGCGTGAAGATGACGACGAGGTTCTTCTTCCCGCGGTAGTCCTCCAGCGCGACCCGCGCGCCGGTGCGATCCACGAAGGTCGCCGGCTTCACCGTCTCCCCGGTGGGCGCGTTGGCGGGGGCCTCCTTCGCGAACCGGATCTGCTCCACCGGCCGGACCGCGCGGCCGGCGGCGTCCGCCACCGTGAGCATGGAGCGGTAGTAGTCCAGCATCCGGCGCCGCTCCGCGGGCGTCCGGTCGGCGTAGAGGCCGCCCGATCCCGTCGAGTCCCAGCCCCATCCCCACGTGAGATCGAGGACGTTCCGGCCGCCGCCGCCGCCGCCCGCGCCGGGGGAGCCGGCGCACCCCGCCGCGGTGGTGGCGACGAGGGCGAACGCCGCCGCCGCCAGCGTGACTGCGAATCGCTTCCTGGCCATGAGGATCCCCCCGCGTGGTCGGCCCCCGACGGACCGGGCAGGGAAGTATAACGACGCGCCATGGATGGCTACGCCTACCTCGACCGCATCCAGTACGCGCGCGTCGTCGCGTTCGTCCTGGTCGTCACCCTGGTCCTCGTCGGCGCCGCGGGGGAGACGCTCCTGCTGCTCCGCGCCCGGTTCCGGCGCCCACCGGGGGATCCCCCGCCGGGAAGGCTCCGGCGGTGCGTGCGCGCCACGCTCCTCGGGCTCGGGGGCCTCGGAGTGGCGTGCCTCCTCTACGGCCGCTTCGTGGAGCCGTTCTGGCCGGAGGTGACCCGCCACCGCGTCGAGTCCCCCCGCCTCCGCCCCGGCACCGGGCCCGTGCGGATCGTCCACGTGACGGACCTCCACTGCGACCCGGTCAAGCGCCTCGAGGATCGCCTCGTCGAGCTCGTCGCCGCCGAGCGCCCCGACCTCATCGTCTACACCGGGGATTCGCTGAACGCGGAGGCCGCACTCCCCCACTTCCGGGAGTGCATGACGCGGCTGGCGGCCATCGCCCCCACGTTCGCGGTGCGGGGCAACTGGGACGTCTGGTACTGGCGGCTCCTCGACCTCTTCGGCGGGACGGGGGTGCGGGTGCTCGACGGCGAGACGGAGACGCTGGAGGTGCGCGGGGCGCGGGTTTCCGTGGGCGGCGCACCCTACGGCTCGCCGACGCTCGTGGGAGCGGCCCTCGACGGGAGGGAGCCGGGCGCGCTCCGCGTCTTCCTCCACCACACGCCGGACATCATCCACCAACTGGCGCGCGAGGGGATGGACCTCGCCTTCGCCGGACACACGCACGGCGGCCAGGTGGCCCTCCCCGGGTACGGCGCGCTCATCACGTTCTCCGCCTTCGACAAGCAGTTCGAGGGCGGGCTCTACGTCGTGGGCGCCACGACCCTGTACGTCGGGCGCGGGATCGGCATGGAGGGAGGCCGGGCGCCGCGCGTCCGGTTCTGGGCGCGCCCGGAGATCGCGGTGGTGGACGTGGTCCCGGCGGGACCGCGGTGAACGGCCGCGCGATCCTCCGGCTGCGCTGCCCCCGCTGCGCGGAGGGGGCGGTCTTCGAGACGTTCTTCCGCGCCCGCGACGCCTGTCCCCGCTGCGGGCTCGTGTTCCTCCGGGAACCGGGCTACTGGTTGGGAGCCATGTACTTCTCCTACGGCGGGGCCGTGGCGCTGGCGGCGCCGGTCGCCATCGCGACGTGGCTGGCGGGCGCGCCCGTGCCGGCGATCTGCGTCGCGGTCTCCCTCTGGGTGGCCGCGCTCTCGCCGTGGATCTACCGGTACTCCCGGGTGCTGTGGCTCCACTTCGATCACCGCTGGGATCCGCGCTGACGGCCCGGGGCCGGGGCGCGCTACAATCCCCGGGCGGAGCCGGGCCCGCGGGCGGGGCCGCTCCGGGGAGGGGGCGCCATGGCAGCGACAGGGAACGACGGGACTCGGGCGAGGTCGCGGGGGCTCGCCGTCGCGGCCTGGGTCGCCATGGGCGGACTCGCCCTCTTCCAGCCGGGCGCCGAGCGGGAGGCCCGGGCCGACATCACCGGCCTCGTGCAGAACCCGGCGAACGGCCACTACTACAAGTACGTGTCGCAGCTCTCCAACTGGGCCACCGCCAAGAGCGCGGCGGAGGCGCTGGGCGGCTACCTGGTCACCCTGACGAGCCTCACCGAGCTCAACTGGGTCATCCAGAACGTGGGCAACGGCGGCGGCGACGTGTGGATCGGGGCCACGGACAGCGCCCAGGAGGGGAACTGGGTCTGGATCACGGGGGAGCCCTGGTCCTACAGCAACTGGAACGCGGGCGAGCCCAACAACTCCGGCGGCGAGCACTGGATCGAGATGTACACCTCCGGAAAGTGGAACGACGTGCCCGCGTCGCACAACAACCCGGGCTACGTCATCGAGTGGGACGAGGATCCCAACGCGCCGCCTCCGCCGGTCACTCCCGCGGACCCCTCCAACCTCACCGCGACGCTCTCCTTCTCCTCGACGATCCAGCTGCAGTGGCAGGACCACAGCGACAACGAGTCGGCGTTCGAGGTCGAGCGGAAGACCGACTCCACGCCCTGGGTGCGCATCTCGCGCCCCGCGAAGAACACGACCGCGTACGAGGACGGCTCCCTGGCGCCGCTGACGGAGTACACGTACCGGGTGCGCGCCGTGAACGGCGTGGGCCCGTCGGCGTACTCCAACGAGGCCGCGGAGACGTCCGGTGCGTACGTCCCCGTGACGCCCGCCCCGTCGGACCTCGCGGTGGCGTCCGTCTCCCCCACCACCGCCGACATCCAGTGGGCGGACAACAGCAACGGCGAGATCGGCTTCGAGGTCTGGCGACGGAAGGGGAGCGGCCCCTTCGTGTACCTCCTCACCACGGCGTCCAACGCGACCACGTTCCACGACGGCGGACTCACGCCGGACACGGAGGTGGCGTGGCAGGTGCGCTCCGTGGGAACGGTCAGCCCGTCGGGCTTCGTGACGATCACCACCTACACCGCTCCGACGCTGGGGGTCGACCCGGTGCGCGGCGACCTGAAGGACTCGCCCCGGTTCGGGAAGGACTCGCTCAAGCTCGTCGCCACCTGGGAGTTCCTCGGCGACGCCCTCAACGCGGCGGCCGACCCCGTGGCGCACGGCATCACCATCCGCGCCGGGCTCGACGCCTCGCCCATCCTCCTCAAGATCCCCGCCAACTTCGACGGGTGGAAGGGGAAGGGGCCGAAGTACAAGTGGAAGAGCACGGGCGCGGCGGCCCGCTACTCCGTCAAGGTGGACCTGTCGAAGAACACCGTCACTCTCGTCGCCACGGGCCTCGAGTGGGAGGCGGCCGCGGCGAACCCCGTGCGCGTGTCCCTCGCCGTCGGGGACGACGCGGGCACGGAGCGCGGCGAGTGGGAGATGAAGAAGCCCGGGTACCTGCGGCTCCGGTAGACCGCCCCGTCGCGCCGATCGCGCGTACACTTCGCGGATGCGGGCGCGGACTCCGGGACCGTCGGCGTGCCTCCTCGCGGTCGCGCTCTGCTTCGCCGGCACCGCCGGCGCGTCCGCACAGGACGGCGGCCCGCCCGACGGGCTCCGCCTTCCGCCCGGGCCGAGGCGGTCGAAGGCCTTCCTCGCGCAGGTGAACGCCGCCATCGACCGCGGTGTCGCGTTCCTCCGCACGCGGCAGGGCCCCGACGGGCGGTTCGCCGTCTCCCCCTTCAGGAACTTCTACGTGGAGGGGAGCGAGAGCCTCGGCGCCACGGCGCTGGGCGTGTACACGCTCCGCGCCTGCGGCTGCGGCTTCGAGGATGCCGACGTGGTGCGCGGGCTCCAGCGACTCCGGGAGCGCTACGACGCGCTGCGAAAGCGCGCCCGCGGCCTCGACACCTACGGCGTCGCCCTCACCGTCCTCGCCCTCGAGGCCCACTACCACGCCGAGGAGAGCCGGGACGGCGCGCCGGATCGCTACGGCGGCGCCGTGGTCGTCCGCCGCCGCATCCCCGAGCCCGACCTCGAGTGGCTGAAGGAGATGACGCGCTGGCTCGTCGCGGCGCAGACGAAGGGCGGCGCGTTCTCCTACTGGTCCCCCGCCCAGGGCGAGGTCTACGACAACTCCAACACGCAGTACGCGCTCCTCGCGCTGAAGGCGGCGCGGCGGTGCGGCGTGGAGGTCCCCCGCACGGTGTGGGAGCGGGCCCTCGATCACTTCCTCGACGAACAGGAGCGCAAGGGCCCCGCCGTGCCCCGCGTCGAGGACGCCGGCGTCGACGAGCAGGGGTACGGGTCGGGCGCGCCGCGGGAAGTGGCGCGGGACCAGGCCCGCGGCTGGGCCTACCGCAAGGGGAGCGGCGCCACGGGCTCGATGACCGCCGGCGGCGTCTCCTCGCTCGTCATCTGCCGGAGCGAACTGATCGAGGTGGCGGGCTTCGCGAAGCAGCGGGACCCGGCGGTGGTCCGCGCCATCCGCGACGGCATCGCCTGGCTCGGGGAGCACTTCACCGTGGCGGAGAACCCGGGTCCCCCCGGCGCCGCGGCGCTGAAGGAACTCTGGCACTACTACTACCTCTACGGCATGGAGCGGGCGGGCGTGCTCGCCGGGGTCACGTGGATGGGCGCCCGCGACTGGTACCTCCTCGGGGCGCAGTACCTCATGGACGCGCAGCGCGACTCCGGCGGGTGGCTCGGGCAGGAGGCGCTCGACGCGGTGCCCTGGAAGGGGGCGGGCAGCGACACCGCGTCGGCCTCGCTCCTCGACACGTGCTTCGCGCTGCTCTTCCTCAAGCGCGCGACGGTGCGCGTGGACCGGGGCGGCGTCGCCACGGAGGCGACGGACCGCACCCTCGACCTGACCGGCGCGGACCGCCTGGACGAGGGGACCTTCCGCACGGTCTTCGACGCCGTGTTCCGCCGCTACGTCCGCACGGAGCCCGGGGACCGGGCGGAGCGGGCGCCGGACTTCGTGCGCCTGGGCACGCGCGCGGTGCCGCTCCTCGTGCTCCGGCTGGAGGAGGCGACGGAGGCGGAGAGGGACGCCGCCATCGACGCGCTCCTCCGGACCACCGGCACCGCGCGCGGCTTCGTCCCCGACGCCCCCGCCGCGGCCCGTGCCACCGCCGTGGCCGCGTGGGAGGAGTGGTGGTTCCTCGTGCGCGATCGCCTGCGCGCCGACCCCGAGGCCGCCCGCTTCCGCGAGTGAGGGTTGGCGCCGTCGCGGTCACCCGTCCTTCCCCCCTCCGTCCTGCCGTACAATCCCCCCATGCGGATGCGGGCCGCCGGCGGACTCCTCGTGCTCCTCCTCGCGCTCCCCCACTCCTCCTCCGCCGCCGCGGACGGCGACGACGACCCGTTCCGCCAGGACGGCGCTCCGCGCCGCACGCGGGAGTTCCGCGAGAAGGTGAACGCCGCCATCGATCGCGGGGTCGCGATGCTCGCGGACCTGCGCCAGCGCGGCGCCATCGCGGCGCACGGGCTCGGCGGCGACGCGCTGGTCCTCTACACGCTCCGCTCGTGCGGACTCCCCGCCGATCACGCGCTCATCGCGCGGGGGTACGACGGGCTCCGTCGCGCCTTCGATGCCGCCGCCGATCGCGGGGGCGGGCTCGACACCTACGGCACGTCGCTCTTCCTCATGGCCATGGAGGCCCACCTCGGCGGCGATCCCGCGGACCCCGCCGCGCGGGCGCGCTCGCTGCCGGTGGTGGACGTCCGGCGCATGCAGGTCGCCGTCCAATGGCTCGTCCGCAGCCAGGGCGATGGCGGCGGCTTCTCCTATCAACCGAACCAGGGCTCCCTGGCCGACAGCTCCAACAGCCAGTACGCGATCCTCGGCCTCAAGGCGGCGCGACGGTGCGGCGTCGATGTCCCCACCGTCGTGTGGGAGCGGGCCGTCCGGTACTGGCTGGAGGGTCAGGAGGCGGACGGACCCGCGGTGCCCCGGCGGGGGCCCTCCGGCGTGGACGAGGAGGGGTACGCGTCGGGCTCCTTCCGCACCGTCGGGAGCGACCGCGCCCGCGGGTGGTCGTATCACGCCCGGTCGAAGGAGCCCTGCTCCGGGTCCATGACCGTGGCGGGCATCTCCTCGCTGGCCATCTGCCTCGACGAACTCCGCGGTACGCCGCGATTCGGCGCGCGCCTCCAGGAACTGGTGACGACGGCGCTGCGGGACGGCGGCGCCTGGATGGGGCTCCGGTTCGCCGTGGCGGGAAACCCGGTCGCCCGCCGCTCATCCCGCGAGGGGGCCACCCCGATGCCGACCTGGCACTACTACTACCTCTACGGCCTGGAGCGGGCGGGCATGCTGTCGGGCGCGGCGTGGTTCGGTGAGCACGACTGGTACGGGGAGGGGGCCGAGTTCCTCGTGCGCGAGCAGCGCGCGGACGGCACCTGGCGGCCGGAGAGCGGGATGGAGGTGATGGCCCCGGCCCTGGACACCTGCTTCGCGCTCCTCTTCCTCAAGCGGGCCACGTTCCGCCTCGGCCCGCGGGGAACGGCGACGGACGATGCGCTGGAGGGAGCGCTGGATCTCTCCGGCGCGCCGGCTCTCCCCGACGTCGGGTTCCGCCCCGTCTTCGACGCGGTCCTCGCGCGCTACCGGAAGGCGCCCCCTGCGCGGCGTCCCGCCCTCGCGCGGGACTTCGTGCGGCTCGGCCCCCGGTGCCTCCCCCTTCTCATCGTGCTGCTGGACGACCCCGACGAGGCGGTCCGCGCCGACGCCTGCGATGCGCTGGAGCGCGTCACCGGCGACGCGCGCGGCTTCCGCGCCGACGGACCCGACGTCCTCCGCGCGCGCGCCATCGCCGCGTGGGAGGCGTGGTGGCTCGGCACGAAGGACCGCCTGCGCGCGGACGAGGCCGCGGGGCGGTTCATCGAGGGGTAGAGGTCTTCTTCTTCGGATCGAGCGCCTTCTCGATGCGCTTCTTCTCGACCTCGGCCCGCTCGGCGACGCGCATGTTCACGTTGAACCCGATGAAGTCGGTGAGCAGTTCCAGCGTCTTCTCCAGGTTGCGGCGCGTCGGAGGGGTGGCCTTGGCGAGGATCTCCCGGAGGCGCCGCCCCTGGAGGATCTCCAGTTCGTGCTTCTTCACGGCGAACAGCGCCTTCTTCGCCTCCGTCGCCTTCGTCGCCTTCGTCGCCCACTCGCTGCCGTCGAAGCCGCGCTCGATGCCCTCGAGGAGTTCGAGCGCGTCCAGCGAGTCCCGCAGGTCGGCGAGGCGGGCGGCGATGGTGAGGCGGATCTCCGCCATGGACTTCACGCCCTCGGAGATGGCGGCGAAGTCGCGGTCCACTCCCTCCTCGATCTCGAGACGGTTGGAGCGGCGCTTCTCCACGGCCTCCATGGCCTCGCGGGCCGCCTTCACCGCGTGGCCGTAGCGTCCCGACGCGAAGAGCGCCGCCGCGGGCCGGAGCGGCTTCGAGACCTCCTCCGGGCGCCAGAGGCGTGCGCGCTCCAGGTGGGTGTCGAGCACGGCGTCGTCGAGGGCGACGGGGCTCCCCTCCCAGGTCACGCGACCGTCGGGGGCGAGGAGGAACCACCGGGGCAGGTCGGGCCGCCCGGCGGCGGCGAAGATCCGTCCCTCGGGGTCGCGCCCGAAGTTCCAGGTGACCTTCCCCGAGTCGGCGAACCCGCGGGACGTCCCCTCGTCGCTGCCGGAGCCCACGGTCACGGTGACGGCGACCATGCGCGTCGGCCCGGCGCGCGCCACCACCTCCACGGTGCGGGAGATGAGCCCCTGCGACACGATGTCGTCGGGGTCCACCAGTTCCAGGAGCGCCGGACGGCCCTTCAGCGACTTCCAGTCCGGCGGCGTCCCGCCGGACAACCACTTCACGCCCGCCAGCGACGGGGCCGGCTCGTCCAGCAGGCTGGCGCCGCGGGCCGGCGCCGGCGCCGCCACCCCCGCCACCGCCGCCAGCACCAGGACCGTCCATCCGCGCGTCCGCACCCCCCGATTGTAGGTCCCCCGCGACGACATCATTCCCGGAATGATGCGTTCGAGTTCGGGGGTCCGGACACCGCCAACTCGCACGCAACATTCCGGGAATGTCGCCTTCGAGTCGGGGGGTAGGCTCACGCCATGCAGGACACCCGGGTCCCCGGCCGCCGCAGTCCCCGCAGCGGGATTCTCGCCGGGGTCCTGGCGGCGCTCGCGGTCGCCGGAGGCTGCGCCGGCGGGGACGGGCCCGCCCCGTCGGCGTCCCCACCCCCGCCCCCGGTGGTCGAGATCCGCCTCGCCACGACCACCAGCACGCGGGACTCCGGCCTCCTCGATCACCTCCTCCCCCTCGTCGAGCGGGAGACCGGCGTCCGGGTGGCGGTGCTGGCGGTGGGCTCCGGCCAGGCGCTCCGCATCGGAGCCGACGGGGACTGCGATCTGCTGATGACGCACGACCCCCGCGGGGAGGAGGAACTGGTCGCCGCCGGCGGCGCCGTGGAGCGGCGGACGTTCATGTGCAACGACTTCGTGATCGTGGGCCCGGAGGGGGATCCCGCCCGCGTGAGGGGCGCCGCCGACGGGCGGGAGGCGCTCCGGCGCGTCGCCGCCGCCGGCGGACCCTGGCTCTCCCGCGGCGACGACTCGGGGACGCACCGGAAGGAGAAGCGCCTGCTCGCCGCCGCCGGCCTCGACGCCACGGGCCCCTGGTACCGCGAGACCGGTCAGGGCATGGGCGCCACGCTCGCCATGGCCGCGGAGACGGGCGCGTACACGCTGACGGATCGCGGCACCTGGCTCGCCCACGGCGCCGCCCCGCGGCTCCCGCTGCTCCTGGAGGGGGACCCGGACCTGCGCAACCCGTACGCGGTCATGGTCGTGAATCCCGCCCGCCATCCCCACGTCCGCGCCGACGGGGCGCGCCGCGTGGCCGCGTGGCTCGCGGGCCCCCGCGGCCGGGCGGCCATCTCGGGCTTCCTCGTGAAGGGCAGGCCGCTCTTCTTCCCCCTCGACGGGAATTGAGCGGGGACGCGCCCGCCGGCGTCGTCGACCTCCTGCTCTCCGGCACCCCGGAGGTGTGGGAGCCGGCGCTGCTCTCGCTCCGCTGCGGCGCCCTGGCCGCCGCCGCCGCCGCGCCGCCGGGCATCGCGCTGGGCCTGGCCGTCGGCCTCGGTCGCGGACGCTGGCGGCGACCGCTGCGCGCCCTGGCGGACGCGAGCCTCGCCGTCCCCACCACCGCCGTCGCGCTCGTCTGCTACCTGCTGCTCTCCCGCCGCGGGTGGTTCGGGGAGTGGGGCCTCCTCTTCACCCCCACCGCCATCGTGCTCGGCCAGGCGCTCGTGGCGCTGCCGGTCATGCTCGTCCTGACCGCCGACGCCGCCGCATCGCTGGACCCCCGCGCCCGCTGGACGGCGCTCACGCTGGGCGCCGGTCCCCTCCGCCGCGCCCTCTGGTACGCGGGGGAGATCCGCGCGTCGCTCCTGGCGGCGCTGCTCACGGCGTTCGGGCGGGCGTGCGGGGAACTGGGCGCGGCCCTCATCCTCGGAGGGAACATCCGCGGGAGCACGCGCACGCTCACCACGGCCATCACGCTGGACACCGCGCGGGGGGAGTTCGAACGGGCCATCGCGCTGGGGGCGGTGCTGGTGGCGGTGGCGCTGGCGGTCATCGTCTCGGTGCGGCTCGTCGTGCCCGCGAGGTCGGCCCCGTGAGCGCGCTGGCGGCCCGCGGGATCCGCGTCGCCTACGGCGGCCGCGTCGTGGCGGCGCTGGAGGCGCTCGACGTGGAGGCCGGCGCGTGCGTGGCGCTCCTCGGGCGGAACGGAGCCGGGAAGAGCACGCTGCTCCGCGTCCTGGGGCTCCTCGAACCCCCCGCGGAGGGGACCGTGACGGTGGAGGGGCGCGTCGCCGGGAGCGCCGCGGATCGCGGCGCGCTCCGCGGCCGGGTCACCGTGGCGCTGCCCCAGCCCTGGCTCTTCACCGCGACGGCGCTGGCGAACGTCCGCCGGGGGCTCGCCGCCCGAGGCGTCCCGCGGGCCGCGGCGGACCGCCGCGCGACGGCGGCGCTGGAGGCCCTCGGCGCCGCACACCTGGCGCTCCGCGACGCGCGATCCCTCTCCAGCGGCGAGGCGGCCCGCGTGGCCCTGGCCCGGGCGCTGGTCCTGGAGACGCCGGTGCTCCTCCTGGACGAGCCCTTCGCGCACCTCGACGAGGCGGGGGTCGCCCCCGTCGTCGCCGCCGTGCGGGGCCGGCTCGCCGCCGGCGCCGCCGTCGTCATCGCCGGCGTCGGCCCGCCGGATCACCGCGGGCTGGCGGACCGGGAGTGTCCCGTGGTCGCGCCGGAGTAGGGCCCGGGCCCTCCTACCGCACGATCTCCGGGAGCGCGTCCGCGGGAAGGAACCGGCTCTCCACGGCGGACCGGAACAGTCCCACCGCCGGGTCCTCCGGCAGCGTCTGGCCGAGGACCTCGAAGGTCTGGCGCGCCCGGGGGTCGCCGGTGAAGTAGCGCACGGCGCCCAGGAGGAGCCGCGCGTCGCCGTCGGAGGGAGCCGCCGCGGCGCGGGCCTCCAGTTCCCCCGTGACGCGCTCGAACTCCGCCTGGTCCCGGTAGACGCCGGCGATGTCCGCGGGCTCCTCCAGGATGCCGGGGTTCAGTTCCAGCGCCTTCCGCAGCACGCGCGCGCCGTAGGCGTCCTGCCCCAGAGCCATGAGCGCCTGGGAGAGGGCGAACAGCGGCGCCGGGCTCGAGGGCGCCGAGAGGGCCGCCAGGCGGAACTGCACCGCCGCCTCGTAGTACTCCCCCGCGCGGAACCGCTCGCTGCCGTCCCGCAGGAACTTCTCCGTGGCCGGCGTCCCGGCGACGGGGACGGGCTCCACGGCCCCGCCGTCGACCGCCTCGGCGGCGGGTTCGGCCTCCACCACCTCGCGGACCTCGTCGTAGGTGACGGTCTCGCGCGTCTCGTAGACGACCACCGGCACCGTGCGGCGCACGTACACCGAGCGCGTCACGTACACCGGCGTCGTGTCGCAGTAGAAACCCCAGGGCACGTACACGTACGACACGGGCTCGGGATAGAAGAACGCGTAGTCGTGACCGGAGTGCCAGTGGCGGAACGGGCTGTAGTAGCGGACGCCCAGGTACGCGCCCAGGGAGAAGTGGAACGAGAGGAAGGAGCGGTGGAGGTCGTACCAGGAGTGATAGCGGTCCCGATGGCCGTCGTCGTAGCCGACGCGGTAGCCATGCCGGTACCCGTGGCGCCACGCGTCCCGGTAGTCCCGGGACTCGTCGCCGGAGCGGGACCAGGAGTGGCCGTCGCGCCGCTCGCCGGAGCGGAGGTCCGAGGACCGCCGCTCGCGCGCCTCGGCGGTCGCCGCCACGCCGGCGGATCCGGAGGGGAGACCGAGCCCGTCCCTGCCGCTCCGCACGAAGCCGTCGCGGCCCGGCCCATCCTCGCCGGCGCGGCCGGCGCGGCCGTGCGCCCCGTCGACGCCGTCGGCCTTGCCGCGGCGCCCCGCGACGTCGCGGAGCAGGCCCGGCGCCCCGCCCGCCGCCGACGGGCTCGTCCCCGAGGGAAGCGGCCGTCCGGCGCTCTCCGGGCCGCGACGCCCGGCGCCCTCGCCCAGTTCCCGCGCCGGGCTCTCGCCGGAGCGCAGCGCGGCGCCGCCGACGCGGCCGTCACCGTCCCGGTCCCGTCCCGGAGGGGAGCGGAACCCGGGGGCCGGCGACTCGCCGGACCGGGGCGCGACCACGGGGGGCTGCTGCGTCCGCGTGCGGAGCGGCGCTCCGACGGTCAGGGGCGACCGCACGGTACGCGGCTCCTCGCGCGGCTGTCCCCCATCGGGGACCCGCTGTCCTCGCGGGAGGTCGGTGCGGAGGGTCCGGGGCGCGGGATCCGGCGCGCGGCCCCTGGTGACGGGGGTGCGGAAGGGGGTCGGTGCCGGCGCGCGACGGACGGCGGGGGCGGGGACCGGTCGGGGGGCGGGCACGTTGCGCGGAGCGGGCGTCGGGCGCGGGGCCGGCATGGGCCGCGGCGCGGGACGAGGGCTCGGGCGCGGTACGTCCCGCTGCCCCACGGGCACTCCCCTCCGCTGCTTCCCCCCCTCCTCGAGGGGGTTCTTGCCGCCGGCCAGGGCCGGCGACGTCAGCGTCAGAGCCGCGAGAGTCACGAGGGTTGCGCGGACGTGCATGGCTGCCTCCCGGGGAACTCGCTCCCCGGGAGCAAGGATAGCAAACGGCGGGCCGCGCCGGCGGCGGGCGCGGACGCGCGCTCCGGAGGCCGGCCACTCGCGGCGCGGTGCGCTAGCCCGCGGCGGCGCTGACGGGACCGACCCGGGCGGTCGCGGGCACGGCTCCCGTCTCCCGCGCGAACGACGCGCGGATCTCCGGGCGCGGCGGCGGGGGGGACCAGAGGGGGAGGCGACGGCCCAGGGGGTGGGAGAGGACCTTGCCGCGGAAGTACCGCTCGTGATCCCACTCCACCTCCGCCATGGCCAGCAGGCCGTCCACGAACTCCGGGTGGCCGGCGAGCGGGGCCAGGCGCGCGGCGACCTCGTACTCGACGATGTTGCGGCGCTCCAGGAGGCCGGCGCCGAACATGGGCGCTAGCCAGCCCGTCACCATGCAGAGCGGTCCCAGCGTGCGGCCGATGAGCGCGGCGCGCCGCTCGCGGGACGCGGAGGGCGCGCGGCCCATGCGCTCGAGCATCCCTCCCACGCAGGAGCGGTGGTGCCACTCCTGCCCCTCGATGGCGGCGATCTCGGCCCGCTCCGCGGCGGAGCGCACCGACCGCGCGTGCCACCGGTAGACCAGCGCCGCAGCCCGCTCCCCCGAGTACGCGGAGCGCAGCAGATCCGCCAGCCGGTCCGCGGCTCTCGCCTCGCCGGCAGGGTCGTGCATGGGAGGGCCTCCCGCGGGCGGCGGGCCTCCTGCGGCCGGGCCACCCGGGGGGATCGTCGCGCCGGACTCCCGCGCGGGGAAACAAGGGCACCCCCGCGCGCGGCGCGCGGGGAGCGCGGATCGGGAGCGGGTCGCGTTCCCCCTCCTTGCCGCCGCGGAGGGGATCGACTTCGCCCTCCGGACCTGCCTCAGGCGGCCGCCCGCGGGTGCCTCCCGGGGCCGGCGGCGATGGTCAGCCGCCCCCCAGCGACACGCGGCAGCAGCGCTTCCACTTGCGCCCGGAGCCGCAGGGGCACGGGTCGTTGAGACCGAGCTTGGGCGCGGCGCGGACGTGGGGGGTGCCGCGGGACCCCTTCGCGCCGCGGCGGAACGCCTCCGCCAGCGCCCTCGCGAAGGCGCCCAGGCGGCGGCCTCCGGCGACGCGGCCCTCGCGCTCCAGCATCTCCAGGTAGGCACCCACGATCCGCGGCGCCTCCGCGCGGACGGCCGCGTCGAGGGCGAGCCCCCCCACGCGATCCAGCAGTCCCGCGCGCACCTCCGCCTCCCCGATGACGGTCGGGTCGCACCCGTCGGCGCAGGCGCCGCCGAGGAACTCCGCCAGCAGGTCCTGCGACGCCGCCCGCACCGCCGGCGGGAACGCCCGCGCCTCCGGCGCCTCCGCGAACTCCGCCGCCCAGGACTCGATGCGCGTGTCGAACTCCGCCATGCCGCCAGTCTAGCCCCCCACCCAACCCCCGGGGTCAGACCCCGACGGTGCCTGACCCCGGACGCAACCCCTTTCCCGCGACTGCGTGAAGGTCGTGTCGTCCGCGGCGAAGCGTGACTGCCCTCGCATGCCGAGGTCGCATCCCCCTGTCGCTCCCCGAGTTGCGCCGACGCGACTTACGCGCGGGGTCTGACCCCGGAGGTGCCTGACCCCGGGGGGAGGTGGGGGAGGAGGGCGCGGGCGGTGGCGAGGGCGTCGCGGACGCAGTGGTTGAGGGAGATCCCGCGATACGAATTGCCGGTGAGGTGGAGTCCGGGGGGAAGGGACGCGCGGACGGTCTCCAGCGCGGCGAGGCGGTCGGCGTGGCCGAGGGTGTACTGCGGGATGCCCTGGAGGTGCCGGTAGAGGCGGACCTCGCGGGGCTCCGCCTCGATGCCCATGGAGACGCGGAGGTCGGCGCGGACGCGCTCCAGGAGGACGCCGTCGGGCAGCGCCGCCCCGTCCGGGTCCCGGGCGCCTCCCACCATCGCGCGGAGGAGGACCTCCCCCGCGGGAGCGCGGCCGGCGAACACGGTGGACTCCCAGAGCACGCCGAGGAGCCGCAGCGGCTCCCCCGACGGGACGAGGAACCCGAACCCCCGCTCCGCCTTGGGCGCATCGCCGGCCGCGTAGCGGAGCGCCACGACGGTCACGGGCGCGAGGGGGATGGCCTCCAGGGGCTCGCGGAACCGGGCGTCCAGGCGCGCCAGCAGGAGCGCCGCGTCGGGAGCGGGGAGCGCCACGACCACCGCGTCGGCCCGGTGGATCTCCCCGTCCGAGGACTGCACCGCCCAGAGGTCCCCCTCCCGCGTGACCGCCATGGCCCGCTTCCCCGTGCGCACCGCCGGGCCCAGCGCCGCCGCCAGCGCGTCCGTGAGCACCTGCATCCCGCCGTCGAAGGAGCGGAGCGTGCCGCCGGGGCCGAACGGTCCCCCGCCCCCCTTCGCCTTCCGCGCGCGCATCGCGCGCAGCAGGCTCCCGTGCTCGCGCTCCATTTCCGCCATGGCGGGAAAGGCGCTCCGCAGCGAGAGCGCCCGCGCGTCCCCCGCGAACACGCCGGCGACCATGGCGTCCACGAGGATGCGCGCCGGCTCCGCGCCGATGCGCCGCCGTGCGAAGTCGTACACCGACTCGTCCTCCGCCGGCGCGCGCCGCGCGACGGGCTCCAGCAGGATGCGCAGCTTCCCGCCCAGCGAGAGCAGCCTCGTGCGGAGGAACTCCCCCCTGCTCGAGGGGACCTTCCAGAGCCCCTTCCCGTGGAAGACGAACCGGTCCGTCGCCGCCGGGCCGGCGCGCACGAGCCGCCCCTCCAGCCCGAGATCGCGCACGAGGTCGAGCATCTCCGGCACGTTGTCGAGGAACCCCCCCGGCCCCCATTCGCGCACGCAGCCGCCGTCGGTGTCGGTGCGGACCTTGCCGCCGGCGCGGTCGCGCCCCTCCAGCAGGACGACGTCGGGCGGCGCCTCCGCCCGCAGCGAGCGCAGGTGGAACGCCGTGGCGAGTCCGGAGATGCCGCCGCCGAGCACGACGACCCTCGCCGTCACGCCGTCCCCGGCACGCCGCCCCGCAGCGCCGCCTCGACGAGATCCGCGAGGGCCGAAGCGTAGAGCGGATCCGCGTTCAGCGCGGGCACGCGCACGAACTCCTCGATGCCCGCCTCGCGCGCCGCCGTCCCGAAGAGGCGCTCGATCTCGAAGAGAGTCTCCACGTGATCGGAGACGAACGACACGGGCACCACCACCACGGCGCGGCAGCCCGCCCCCCCCATCTCCCGCAGCACCGCGTCGGTGTCGGGACCGATCCACTCCACCGGACCGGCGCGGCTCTGGAACGAGAGTCGGGAAGGGTTGGGCACCGCGAGCCGCGCCAGCACCGCCGCCATCGTCGCGCGCACCTGGTCGACGTAGGGATCGCCGCCCTCCACGAAGTGGCGGGGCAGCCCGTGGGCGGAGAAGAGGATCGTCGCGCCGTCGCGCCGCGCCGCGGAGACCCGCCGCAACGCGCCGCGCACCGTCCCCGCCAGGGCCTCCACGTAGCGCGGGTGATCGGGATACGAGCGCACCGGCGGGAGCCACTCCAGCGCCGACGCGGCGCCGTCCAGCGACTCCAGCGCGCGCGAGAGGTCGTTCAGAGACGACCCGGTGGTCGCGACGGAGTACTGCGGGTAGAGCGTCACCGCCACGGCGCGGCGGCAGCCGGCGCGCAGGAACGACCGCACGGCGTCCGCGGCCCGGGGGCGCGCGTAGCGCATCGCCGGGAGGACCCGCGCGCGCACGCCGCGGCGGGCCAGTTCCCGCTCCAGCGCGCGGGCCTGCGCCACGGTGGTGCGGAGCAGCGGCGAAGCGCCGCCGATGGATTCGTAGTTGCGCGTCGACTCCTCCAGCTTGCGCGCGACGATGAGCCGCGCGATGAGGGGCTGGAGGAAGGGGAACGGGGAGAGCCGGATGATCTCGCGGTCGTTGAACAGTTCCAGCAGGAACCGGCGGATGTCTCCCGGGCTCCAGGGCCCCCCGAGATTCAGCAGGGCCACGCCCAGGTCGGCGGCGGGAGCGGCGACGGCGGCGCGCGCGGCGGCTCCGCTCACACGGTCCTCGAGAACGCGGGGCCCGCGGCGCGCCGCTCCCGCGTGCGGCGGTCGAACACCATGGCCACGTTCCGGACGAACAGCGCGCCCGCGGCGGTGACCTCGATCCCGTCGGGGCGCACCTCCACGAACCCGTGGGCGACGGGCCCGTCGTCGGCGGCGAGTTCCGCCAGTTCCCGCCGGAAGCACGCGGCGAACGGCTCGCCAAAACGCGCCTCCCACGCCGCCGCGTCCACGTGGAAGTTGCACATGAGCGAGAGGATCACGGCCCGCCGCCGCTCGTCGTCGGGCTCCAGCGCGAGGCCGCGCTCCACGGGGAGTTCCCCCGCGTCGAGGTGCTCGTAGTACCGCGTCAGGCTCTTGTGGTTCTGGACGAAGGCGCCGCCGGCCTCGCCGATGGCGCTCATGCCGAAGCCGATCATGTCGGGCGCCGGACGCGTCGTGTACCCCATGAAGTTGCGGTGGAGCACGCGGGCGGCGGCGGCGCGGGAGAGTTCGTCGCCGGGCAGCGCGAAGTGGTCCATGCCGATGGCGCGGTATCCCGCGCGCAGCAGGACCTCCCGCGCGTGACCGAAGAGGCGGAGTTTCACGTCCGGCGGCGGGAGTTCCTCCATGCGGAGGAGCCGCTGGTTCCGCTTCAGCCAGGGCACCACCGCGAAGGAGTACACGGCGAGGCGATCCGGTCGCAGCGCCACCACCGACTCCAGCGTGCGGAGGAAGCCCGCCTCGGACTGGCGCGGAAGCCCGTAGACGAGGTCGAGGTTCACCGACCGGAAGCCGAGCCGCCGCGCGAGTTCGACGAGGTCGCGCGTGGCCTCGAGCGGCTGGATGCGGTGGATGGCCTCCTGCACCGCGCCGTCGAAGTCCTGGACGCCCATGGACACGCGGTTGAAGCCGAGTTCCCGCAGCGTCTCCATGTGGTCGGTGCCCGTCACGCGGGGGTCCACTTCCAGCGCGACCTCGGCGTCGGGCAGCAGTTCGAACCGGGCGCGGAAGGCCGCGAAGAGCCGCCGCACCTGCGCCGGATCGAAGAAGGTCGGCGTGCCGCCCCCCCAGTGGAGTTGCGCCACGCGGCGCCGCTCCCCGAGCAGCGGCGCCACGAGGTCGATCTCGCGGAGGAGGTAGCCCAGGTACTTCTCCCCCACGGCGCGGTTGCGCGTGATGAGCACGGTGCACGCGCAGAAGGAGCAGCGGGACTCGCAGAACGGCAGGTGGGCGTAGAGGGAGAGCGGCTCGTCGGCCCGCTCCGCCGCGCGGGCGAGGCGGGCGCGGTAGTCCCGCGGCCCGAACCCGTCGTGGAACTCCAGCGCCGTCGGGTACGAGGTGTACCGCGGCCCCGGCCGGTCGTACCGGCGGAGGAGTTCGGCGGTCACGGACGCGGGGACGACCGGGCTCGCGGTCGACCCGCCGGGCGGCGCGGGCTGCATGCCCGCATCATGCCCTGCCCCGCGCGATCCGCCCAGCGGGGGGCGGCGGGGTGTGACCGGGCCGCGGTCGCGCCCACCGCCGGTATCCTGCACCGCCCCGCGCCGCGGGATCGGCCGCCGCGGGAGCGAGGAGGAGATCATGAGCGACGGACAGGGAACGCCGATGCCGGCGCCGGGGGCGTGGTGCCACATCGAGATCGCCGCCGACGACGTGGCGAAGGTGCGCGAGTTCTACGGGAACTGCTTCGGCTGGACGTTCCAGCACGTGCCGGAGATGGACTACACGCTCTACCAGACGGGCCGGGGCGGCATCGGCGGCGGGATCATGAAGCGGAAGCCGGAGATGCCGCGCCAGCACATGAACTTCGTGAGCGTCGCCGACCTCGACGCCTCCGCCGCGAAGGTGGCGAAGGAGGGCGGCCGCATCGTCGTCCCCCGCCAGGAGGTCCCCGGCGCGGGCTCCTTCGGCATCTGCTCCGACCCCGAGGGGAACGCCTTCGGCATGTGGGAGGGCGCGGGCAGCGTGGGGTAGACCGTCGCCCCCGCCGGGGGCGCGGCGAAGTGCCCGGGCGCGCATCTCCGCGGAGCGCGACGCCCGGGCACCGGACGACGGCGCGGTCAGGGCTTCCGCGCCCGCACGAAGGCGCTCACGAGGCCCCCCGCCCCCGCCACCGCGGGGTCCCCGGCGGTCCCCGTGGAGCAGGACCCTGCGCCCGGGGACGATCCGCAGCAGCCGGAGGTGGACGGCGAGCCGTCCTCCGTCCCGTACTCGCGCGTCACCTGGATGTCGATGTCGACGAAGCCCGCCTCCGCGAGGAGACGCCGGTACTCCTCCATCCCGAGGGCGCCCGCCACGCAGCCCGACCAGGACTCCATGCTCGCCCGGAGTCCCTCCGGCACGGCACCCCGGAACACGATGTCGGAGACGGCGAACCTCCCGCCGGCGCGGAGCACCCGGTTCGCCTCCCGGAGCACCCGCGCCTTGTCGGCGGAGAGGTTGATGACGCAGTTGGAGATGACGACGTCCACGGAGGCGTCCGCGAGGGGGACCGCCTCGATGGTCCCCCGCAGGAACCGGACGTTGGTCGCACCGGCGGCGACCCGGTTGCGCTCCGCGAGGGCCAGCATCTCGTCGGTCATGTCGAGTCCGAAGGCGAAGCCCCCGGGACCCACCCGCCGCGCGGAGAGGAGCACGTCGATGCCGCCCCCGCTGCCGAGGTCGAGCACCGTCTCCCCGGGCCTCAGGTCGATGAGGGCGGTCGGGTTCCCGCACCCGAGCGAGGCCCGGACCGCGTCCGGCGGGAGCGCCTCGACCTCGCGCCCGGCGTAGAGGTCCCCCGTGATGGGGTCCTTCCCGCCGGCGCCACAGCCGCATCCCGCGCCCCCGTCGAGGACCTCCCTGGCCCGGGCGGCGTAGTTCAGCCTCACGGCGTCGCGGATCGAGTCGGCGTCCATCGTCGAGTCCGGCATTTCAACTCCTTTCATCGATGGGCATCTATGCCCTGGACACGAGAGAGCGGCTACTCCTCCCCGCGGGACACCCCCGCGGGAAGACCGTCGAGGAACGAGCGGAGCACGGCGAGGCCCTCCGGACGGGGGGAGTAGTACGCCCAGACCCCCCTCCGGGAGACGTCGACGAGCCCCGATCGCAGCAGGATGCGCAGGTGGTAGGAGATGGTGGGCTGGGTCACGTCCAGGCGCTCCGTGACCTCGCAGACGCAGATGGGCTCCCCGCGAGTCGCGATCATCCGGAAGACCTCCAGCCGCGTGGGGTCGGCGAGGGCCCGGAACGCCTCGATGAGTCGCTTCTTCCGGCCGCGGGGAACGGTCCCCTCACCGGGAGGGGCGGCGCAGCAGCCGTCCGTCGGGATCACGTTGCTCATGGTCGGGAGGATGCCGCGGAGATAGACATCCATCAATTTATCGGCGGGGGGCGCCGGCGGGGCCGGCGGAGCGGGGACTACGGGGAGACGGGGCCGCCCGCGCGGACGGCGTCCAGCAGCGTGGACACGCCCTCCATCGGCGTCTCCGGCCAGATGCCGTGGCCGAGGTTGAAGACGTGGCGCCGTCCGCCGCCGGCGCGCAGGACGCGCGCGACCTCGGCCCGCAGCGCGTCGGCGGGCGCGAAGAGGGCGGCGGGGTCGAGGTTCCCCTGGAGGACGACACCGCCGCCCACGCGCGCGCGCACCGAGTCCAGCGGCTCCCGGTGATCCACCGAGAGCGCATGGACGCCCGTGGCGGCGGCCGCCGGCAGGCGTCCGCCCGCGCCGCCGGCGTAGAGGATGACGGGGACCCCGGAGGGCCGCAGCGCGTCCACGATGCGCGCGATCCACGGGAGGTCCCACGCGGCGTACCCGTCCCCGTCGAGGATGCCCCCCCACGAATCGAAGACCTGCACGGCGTCCGCCCCCGCCGCCACCTGTTCCCGCAGGTACGCGATGGTGAACTCGGCGATGCGATCGAGGAGGACGCGGAGCGCCGCCGCGTCCGTGCGCGCCAGCCGCCGCAGCGCGGGGAACTCCCCCTTCCCGCCGCCCCCCTCG
This sequence comes from uncultured Planctomycetota bacterium, assembly GCA_964607145.1. Lineage (GTDB taxonomy): Bacteria > Planctomycetota > JAJSAM01 > JAJSAM01 > JAKLKS01 > CAZSIX01. Next base: position 21,811 of record CAZSIX010000026.1, read on the forward strand.
ACCACGTAGCACGCCACCGTGAACGGGGACCCGGCGAAGCCGAGGAGCGCGGCCCCCGCGGGGAGGCCGGCCCGGATGAGCGCGAACGTCTCGCGGAGGTAGCCGCCCTCCAGGCGCCGCGCCAGCGCCGCCGGGTCGCCCAGCGCCGCCGCGGAGACCCCGTCCCGCACGGGGGCGGCGAGCCGCGGCCCCGGCGCGAACTCGATGGGGACGCCCGCGAGGTCGAGCGGGGTCATGATGTCGGCGAAGAGGATGGCCGCGTCGAGGGGGAACCGCCGCATGGGCTGCAGCGTGATCTCCGCCGCCAGCGCCGGCGTCGTGCAGCACTCGAGGAAGCCGTGACGCGCGCGCAGTTCCCGGTACTCCGGCAGGTAGCGCCCCGCCTGCCGCATGATCCACGCCGGGACGCGCTCCACCTCCTCGCCGCGGAGCGCCCGCACGAGGAGGGGCGTTGCGGCGGCCGCGCCGCCGCCCCTCACGGGCCGCCCCCGTCCGCCGCCAGCGCCTCCGCCAGCGCCGCCGGGGCCGCGTCGACGACCAGGTCGATCTCCTCCTCGCCGTGGGCGGCGGAGAGGAACCACGCCTCGAACTGCGCCGGGGGGAGGTGGAGGCCGCGCCGCAGCATCCCGTGGAAGAACCGCCCGTACGCGGCGCGATCGCAGCGGGCGGCGTCGTCCCACGAGCGGATGGGACCGGGCGCGAGGAAGAGCGTGAGCAGCGACCCGACGCGCTGCACGCAGGCGCGGCCGCCGGAGGCGGCGCAGGCCGCCGCGAGGGCCTCCTCCACGCGGGCTCCGGCCTCCTCCAGGCGACCGTAGGCGGCGGGCGCCTCCTCGAGGGCGCGGAGCGTGGCGAGGCCGGCGGCCATCGCCAGCGGGTTGCCCGCCAGCGTGCCCGCCTGGTAGACGGGCCCCGCGGGCGCGACCCGCTCCATGAGGTCCCGCCGCCCGCCGTACGCGCCCACGGGCAGTCCGCCGCCCACGATCTTCCCCAGCGTGGTGAGATCGGGCCGCACGTCGTAGCGGCCCTGCGCGCCGTGGAGCCCGACCCGGAACCCGGTGATGACCTCGTCGAACACCAGCAGCACGCCGTGGGCGTCGCAGAGCGCGCGCAGCGCCGCGAGGAAGCCCTCCTCCGGCGGGACGACCCCCATGTTGCCCGCCACGGGCTCCACGAACACCGCCGCGACGGCGCTGCGGTGGCGATCCAGGATCGCCTCCACGGAGGGGGCGTCGTTGTAGCGCGCCACCAGCGTGTCCGCCGCCGCCACCGCCGGGACGCCGGGGCTCGACGCGACGCCCGCCGTGGCGAGCCCCGACCCGGCGTCCACGAGGAACGGGTCGGCGTGCCCGTGGTACGCGCCGGCGAACTTGATTACGCGGTCCCGCCCGGTGGCGGCCCGCGCGAGGCGGAGAGCCGCCATGCACGCCTCCGTGCCGGAGCAGGTGAAGCGCACCATCTCCATGGAGGGGACCAGCCGGGTCACCGTCTCCGCGAGGTCGACCTCCAGCGGGCCGGGCATCCCGAAGGAGGTGCCGCGGGCCGCCGCCTCCTGCACCGCGCGCACCACGCGGGGATGGGCGTGGCCGAGGATCATCGGGCCCCAGGAACCCACCAGGTCGAGGTACCGCCGCCCGTCGGTCCCGTGGAGCCAGGGCCCCCGCGCGCTCTCGATGAAGACCGGGTCGCCGCCCACGGCGCGGAAGGCCCGCACGGGGGAGTTCACGCCGCCCGGGAGCACGCGGCGGGCGCGGTCGAAGAGGGATTCCTCGGGCACGGTTCCGGGCGCCGCTCAGGCGAGCAGGCGCGCCGCCTCCTTCGCGTGGTAGGTGACGACGAGATCGGCGCCCGCGCGGCGGATGGAGAGCAGCGTCTCCAGGATGGCCCGGTCCCCGTCGATCCAGCCGCGCTCCGCGGCGGCGTGGAGCATGGCGTACTCGCCGCTCACGTTGTAGGCCGCCACGGGCAGGGTCGTCGCGTCGCGCACGCGCCGCACGATGTCCAGGCAGGCCAGCGCCGGCTTGACCATCAGGACGTCCGCCCCCTCCGCCTCGTCCAGCGCCGCCTCGCGGAGCGCCTCCCGCGCGTTGGCCGGGTCCATCTGGTAGCCGCGGCGGTCCCCCTGCCGCGGCGTCGAGCCCGCGGCGTCACGGAAGGGGCCGTAGAACGCCGACGCGTACTTCACCGCGTAGGAGACGAGCAGTGTCTCCTCGAATCCCTCCCGGTCCAGCGCCGCGCGCAGCGCCCCGACGCGCCCGTCCATCATGTCCGACGGGCAGACGGCGTCGGCTCCGGCGCGGGCGTACGCGACGGCGGCGCGGGAGAGCAGCGGCAGCGCCGCGTCGTTGCGCACGGCGCCGGAAGCGTCCAGCGGGCCGCAGTGCCCGTGGTCGGTGTACTCGCAGAGGCAGACATCGGTCCAGACCTGGAGGTCGGGGAGCGCGCCCTTGAGCGCGGCAACGGCGCGGCAGACGGGGCCCTCCGGGTCCCACGCGGCGGAGCCCTCGCCGTCCTTCCCGTCGGCCCGCGGGATCCCGAAGAGCAGCACCGCGCGCACGCCGAGCCCCCACAGCGCGCGGGCGTCCTCCACGGCGGCCTCCGGCGTCCCGCGATGGACTCCCGGCATGGAGCCCACGGGCTCGCGCACGCCGTCCCCGCCGACCTCGGCGGCCACGAAGAGCGGCGCCACGAGGCGATCGGGAGCGAGGCGCGTCTCCGCCACGAGGGAGCGGAGCGTCGCGCTCCGCCGCAGCCGCCGGGGACGCGACGCGGGGAACCGGCCCGGGAACCTCGTGGTCATGCCGCACTCCTCCAGGACGCTCCGCACTCCGGCGGGCGTGGGCCGCGCCGCCGTTCCCGCCACGGGGAGACCGAGGGCCTCCATGGCCCCCGCCGTCGTACCGCCCAGCGCGAGGAGCGGGGGCAGATCCCGCCCCGGGGGCCCGCCCTCCGCCGACGCCAGCGCCTCCGCCGCGGAGGGGGACGCCAGCAGGAGGGCGTCGGGCGCCGCGCGGTCGAGTCCCTCCCGCACGCGATCCCGCGTCGCGAGGGGGCGCACCGTGTAGAGCGGGAGGACCTCGACGAGGGCCCCCAGCGCGCGGAGGCCGTCGGCGAGTTCCGTCCCGGCGCGGGCGGAGGAGGGCAGCACGATCCGCGCCCCGCGGAGGTCCCCACCCCCGCCGCCGGGCCGGCGCAGCGCGTCGAGGAGGCCCGCGGCGCCCGCTCCCTCCCCCGCGACGACGCGCGACGGATCCGGGCAGAGCCCCGCCTCCCGCGCGCGGCGCGCCGTCGCCGGGCCCACCGCGAGCACTCGCGTCCCGAGCGCGAGGGCGAGGCGCGGGCGGACCGCCACGAACGCGTCCACCGCGCGGGCGCTGGAGAACGCGACGCCGTCGAAGGCGGCGCCGGCGGGGTGGCGCGCGGCGAAGGCCCGCTCGCCGTCCTCGACGGGCGCGACCTCCACCAGCGGCAGGCCCACGGTCTCCACGCCCAGCGCGCGGAGCCCCTCTCCCAGCGGGCCCCCGTCCCCCTCCGGTCCGGTGAGCGCCAGCCTCACGACGGCGATCCCGTCGCCGCCCCGTCCCGCGCCACGGCCTCGCGGAGCGCGGCGCTGGCGCGCGCGAGGAGTTCCCGTCCCAGCGACTCGCCCAGCGCGGCCCCGTCGGCGGGCCCGCCCTCCACGGTGCCCCGGTGGAGTTCGCGACCGTCCCCGTCGGCGAGGAACCCGTCCAGCAGGAGCCCCCCCGCCGCCGTCGTCCGCCCCCAGGCCCCCGCTGCCAGCGTGCAGCCGCTCCCGAGCGCCCGGAGGAAGGCCCGCTCCCCGTCCGTGGCGGCGCGCGTGGGACCGTGATCGAGGATGGCGGCGAGCCCGCGCGTCGCGTCGTCCCCGGCCCGCGCCTGGAGCGCCAGCGCCCCCTGCCCCGGCGCCGGAGGGAACGCCACGGGATCGAGGACCTCCCGCACCGCGTCCCCCATCTCCAGCCGCTCGAGCCCGGCCCGCGCGAGGACGGTGGCGTGGACCTCGCCGGCGAGGACGCGCTCCACGCGCGTGGGCACGTTGCCGCGGGAGGGGACGACCTCCAGGTCGGGCCGCCGGGCCAGGAGCAGCGCGCGGCGGCGCGGGCTCCCCGTGGCGACGCGGGCGCCCCGGGGGAGCAGGTCCACCGTCGCCGGGCCCGCCGCCACGAGGACGTCCTCCGCGGGGCCCCGCGCCGGAACCGCCGCCAGGACCAGCGTCGGCGGCATGCGCGTCTCCAGATCCTTCAGGCTGTGGACGCCGAGATCGATGCGCCCCTCCAGCAGCGCCCGCTCGATCTCCTTGACGAAGAGGCCCGTGCCGCCGACCTCGGAGAGCGGGCGATCCGTGATCTCGTCGCCGCGCGTGCGCAGGATGACGACCTCCACCTCCGGCGCCAGGGGGACCGCCGCCAGCGCGCGGGCGACCCACGTGGCCTGCCAGAGGGCGAGGCGGCTGCCGCGCGTCCCGATGCGGATGCGTCTCACCGCCGCTCCCCGTCGGAGGGGGGGGCGTCGTCCGCTTCCGGGGCGGGCGCGGGCGGGGCGGCACCGTCGTCCCCATCCCCGCCGTCCAGCCCGAACAGCCGGCGGGCGGCGGTGACCTCGGGATCGTCCGCCGGGAGCGAGCGGAGGCGGTGGAGCGGATCGTGGAGCACCTTGTCGAGGAGGCTCCGCGTCAGCCGGTCGAGGTGCTCCCGCTGCTCCGGTCCGAAGTGCCGGAGGCTCCGCTCCACCTCCCGCGCGCGGACCTCCTCCTGCCGCCGGCGGAGCGCCGCCACCAGCGACTCGACCCCCGCCGCGTCGGCCCCGCCGGCGATGCGGCGGACGTGCTCCTCGAGCATGGACTCGACGCGCGCGACCTCCGCCCGTCGCGACGCGCGATCGGCGCCCACCAGCGCCTCCACGGCGTCCATGTCGTGGAGGAACACGCCCTCCAGGTCGCGGGCGCGCGGGTCGACGTTCCGCGGCACTCCCAGGTCGAGGAGGACCAGCATGCGGCCCGCCCGCCGGCGCGCCGACGCGCGGAGGTGCTCCAGCCGGATGACCGGCTCCGTCGCGCGGGCGGCGCAGAGGACGAGGTCCACCTCCGCCAGGGCGCCGGCGAGGTCGTCGAAGGGCCAGGTGGCGGCGCGCAGTTCGGCGGCGATCTCCTCCGCGCGCTCCCCCGTGCGGTTGGTCACCCAGAGCGCCGCCGGTCGCTGGGCGGCGACGAGGCGCGCGGCGATGCGGCCCGCCTCCCCGGCGCCGACGACGAGCACGCGGCGCTCGCGGATCTCGCCGAAGTGCCGGCGCGCCAGCGCGAACGCGGCGGCGGGCACGGACGACGCGCCGCGGGCGATGGCCGTCTCGCCGCGCACCCGCGCCGACACCCGCAGCGCCGCGGGGACCACCCGCTCCAGCACGGGGCCCGAGGTCCCCGCCTCCCGCGCCATCCGGTGGGCCTCCCGCACCTGCCCCGCGATCTCGTGCTCGCCGAGCACCATGGACTCGAGCCCGCAGGCCACGCGCAGCAGGCGGCGTACGGCGCCCTCCCCGCTCTCCTCGTACACGAGGCCGGGATGGGCGAGCGGCACACCGGGCCGGACCCCGGCGATGCGGCGCACCAGCGCCGTGCCGTCGCCGTCGCGGGACGCAGCGTAGAGTTCCGTGCGGTTGCACGTGGAGAGCAGCATCGCCTCGGTCCACGTCCCGGCGTCCCGGCCCGCGGCGAGGAACTCCAGGGTCTCCTCCGGCGCGAACGTCAGCGCCTCGCGCACCTCGACGGGGGCGGTGCGGTGGGAGAGCCCCACCACGCGCATGGCCGGCGGAGGGGCGCCGCCGCTCATCCGCCGAACCGGTGGTGGAACGAGGAGAACACGCGCCCCATGGTGAGGAGGGACGCCAGCAGCATCCCGTACCCCGCCAGCGTGAGCGAGACGACGCGCCAGCCTCCCCACCGCGCCAGCAGGTGGCCGCCCAGCGCGACGGCGTAGACCACCCACGCGGCCAGCGTCACGAGGACCTTCGGGTCGAGGAGCGAGGCCTCCGGGTAGCGACGGGCCCAGGCGGCGCCGAGGGCCACCGCCAGCGTCAGCGCGGCGAGGCCCACCTCCCCGGCGTGGACGGACATGTTCGCCAGGACGTCCAGCGGCGGCACGCGCATGGTGAACCGGCCGAAGCGCCCCCGCTTGAGCAGGCGGTACACGATGAGGAAGAGCCCGCCGTAGACCGCCCCCACGGAGAACGCCGAAAGGGCGAACGCGGCTGCCCCCGTGTGCCAGGCGAAGAGCGGATCCTGCAGGAGCGGCGGCACCGTCACGACCCGCGGACGCCCCAGCGAGGCGCAGACCTGGAGGAGGAACGCCAGCGTGAGCGGGAACACCCCCGTGTACGGGTTGTCCCGCCGCCACTCCACCCACCAGTACGCCGCGGCGATGCCGAGGGCCACGAACTGGAACAGTTCGAACTTGTCCGCCATGGGGTGGCGCCCCAGCAGCAGGCCTTCCCCCAGCAGGTACAGGAAATGCAGCACCACCGTGGCCCCCAGCACCCGCGGCGCCAGCCGCCGGACCGGCTCCGAGTCCCGCAGCAGCAGGTACCCGTAGGCGAACACCAGCGCCCCGTAGAGGACGGGGAGGACGAGGTTCAGGACGGAGAGCGGGAGTTCCACGGGGGACCCGGCAGTCTAGACGAGCGGGAGCCGGAGGAGCAAACCGAGGGCCGAACGCGGGGGCTGCCGCCGGGGAGTAGACTCTTGCCCGGCGTCCCTCCGCAAGGCGCCCGCCGCGCGCGGCGGGCGGATCGGGGCCGGACCCCGGGAGACTCGGCTGCGCGGGCGCCAAGGGAGGTCGCGCATGCGAAGGCTCCTGTTCGCGGCGCTCGCAGCCCTGACGCTGGGCGGTGGCGCCGCCGCGTTCCCCCAGGACCCACCGCAGGTGCCGCCGCCGACGGAGGAACCCGCGCAGGGGGCGGAGCCGACCCGGGCCCCCGTCCCGCCGCCCCCACCGATGACGGAGGAGGAAGCCATCGCCGCCGTCCTCGTCGCCGTCGGGGGGAGGGACGCGGATCGCCTCCGGGAACTGGCCGGGATGGACGAACCCGACCCGTGGATCGTGGCGGACGCCCTCTGCTCCCTGGGCCACGCCGACGCGGCCGCGTCGTACGCGACGGCGTCGTCCCGGAAGGCCCTGCAGGGTCTGCCGGAGTACGTGGCGGCGCACCGCCGTCCCTCCGACGACGCGGCGCAGCGCGCAACCCTGCGCGCGGCCCGCGACGCCCTGGGCCGGCGGGACTTCGACGGCGCCCGGGCGACGCTCTCCGCCGTGGAGGGAACCCCCGACGGCGTGGTCGGGATCCTGCTCCTGGCGGCGGGGGCGGAGGCTTCGACGGGGCTCCGGCGATGGGAGGAGGCGATCCCGCGGTGGCGGGCGGTCGCGACGAAGGCGACGGCGCTCGGGTGGCTGGCCCGCGCGCAGGAATTCCTGCACCGGGGCGGCTCGGCCGCGCTCCAGCACGCCGCGTTCCCCGCCGCCCTCGAGCTCTGGGAGGCCGAGATCCCGATCTGCGAGGAACTCGGGGACGGAATCCGGCTGGCCGCGACTCTGGGGAACATCGGAGTGGTCCACAGGAGCCTGGGGGCGTACGAGAAGGCGCTGGAGTGGCAGCAGCGCTCCCTCTCCGCGGCGCGCGACGCCGGCAGCGGTCCCGGCGTGGCCGGCGCGCTGGGGAACATCGCCAACCTCCGTGACGACCTGGGGGACCGGGCCGCGGCGCTGGAGATCTACGGGCAGGCACTGGAGGCGTTCGACGCCCTCGGGGATCGCGCGGGGGCGGCCTCCACCCTGTCCAACCTGGGCAACCTCTACCGGAATCTCGGCCTCCCGGCGCGGGCGCTGGACTGCATCGAACGCGCGCTCCGCATCCACGTGGAAGTGGGGAACCGCCAGGGGGAGGCGACGGCTCTCGGTGCCCTTGCCCATGTTCATTCGGGACTCGGCGCGTTCGGGAAGGCCCTGGAGTTGCACGGACGCGCCCTCGCCATCCGGGAGGAACTCCGGGACCGCGGGGGAGTGGCGAGATCGCTGGGCAACATCGGGCTGGTCCATCAGGAGGTCGGCGCGTTCGCGAAGGCGCTCGAGTTCCAGGAGCGGGCGCTGCGGCTCCACGAGGACATCGGCGACCGTCCCGGCCTCGCCCGGGCGCTGCTGAACCTCGGCGTGCTCCACGGCGGCCTCGGGGCGCCGGCCGCCGCCATCCAGTACTTCGATCGGTCCCTGGGCATGCGGGAGAACTCGGGGGACCCGGAGGGTGTGGCCAAGGTGCTCATGAACCTGGGAGCGGCGCACGAGCGACTCGGCGAGGACGACCGGGCGCTGGGCCTGCTGGAACGGGCGATGGGGACCTACGAGCGGATCGAGGACCCGACGGGCCTCGCGTGGGCGCTGTCGGCCATGGGAGCGGTCCTCGCGAAGTCGGATCGGTACTCCGAGGCCCGGGAGTGTCTCGATCGCGCCCTCGCCGTCGCCGAGAAGGCGGGGGAGCGGCGGAGCGTGGTCATGGCCCTCCTGTCTCTCTGCAACGGCTGCTTCGACGCCGGCGACGTCGAGGAGGCCCGCGGGTACGGGGAGCGCGCCCGCACCGCGGCGGCGGAGATCGGGGCCGTCGAGGCCGAGGTCGAGGCCCTCGCCTCGCTCACCGCAATCCGGCGGCGGCAGCGGGACCCCGGGGGCGCACTCCGGTACGCCCGCCAGGCCCTCGACCTGCTTCCGACCCTCCTCGGCGGCGTGGGGGAGGAGCAGGGCGCGGCAGCGCGGGAGCGGCGGACCTCCCTCTACCAGGCCGGGCTTCTCGCCGCGGCGGAGTCGGGGTCGCCCGCGGACTGCCTCCTTTTCGCGGAGAGCGGCCGGGCGGGCGCCCTCCTGGAGATGCTCTCGCTCCGGGCGCGCCTTCCCGCGGTGGCACTCCCGCCCGAACTCAAGGCGGAACTCGACGGCGCGCATGGCGAGGCGGCCCTGGCCCGCGGACTCCACTCGGACGCCCTCCGCCGGGGGGACGTCGCCGAGACGGCGCGGCGCCGGAAGGAGATGGACACCGCCCGGGGACGGGTGGCGGAGGCGGTGGCGCGCGTCCAGCGCAGGGCGAAGGCGGTGGCGGACGTCACCTATCCGCGGGCGGACTCCCTGCCGGCGATCCAGAGCCGGCTGGATCCGACGGAGGCGCTCGTCCTCTACGCCCTGACCGACGAGAAGGGCATCGCGATCGTCGTGACGCGGAAGGACGCGCGGGTCGTGGACCTGGGGCCCACGGAGGTCCTCGTCCGGGCGGCCACGGCCCTTCGCCTCGACACGGAGGGCGACCCGACCGCCGCCATCGAGGCGCTCCGGAAGGCCGTCGTGGACCCCCTCGCCCTCGGCCCCGAGGTGACGCGGGTCCTCGTCTCGCCCGACGGGGAACTCTCGGGCGTGTCGTTCGCGGTCCTGACGGGAGCGCGGCAGGTGGCGTACGTCCAGTCCGGCACGACCTACGGGATCCTCCTCGAGGAGGCGGCGACGCGGGGGGAGGGCGTCCTGGCCCTCGGGGATCCGGTGTATCCGGCGCGGCGGGACGCGAACACCGTCGCCCTCCTGCGGAGCGGGAACGGCCTGGGACCGCTGCCGGGGAGCCGGGCAGAGGCGAAGGCCGTGGGTTCCACGCTCCTGCTGGGGAAGGACGCGACGGAGGCGAGGTTCAGGGCGGCGGTACCCACGAAACCGCGATGGCACGCCGTGCACCTCGCCTGCCACGGGACGGTGAACGCGGAGATCCCGCAGCTCTCCGCCCTGGCGCTGACCCCGGCGGGAGACGACGACGGGGACCTCACCGTGCTCGAGGTCTTCCAGATGAGGATCCCCGCCGACCTCGTCGTGCTCTCGGCCTGCGAGACGGGAAGGGGCCGGATCTACCGGGCCGAGGGGATCGTGGGACTGACCCGCGCGTTCATGTTCGCGGGGGCGCCGCGGGTGCTCGTGTCGCTGTGGAAGGTGGACGACGAGGCGACCCAGGCGCTGATGAGGGAGTTCTACGCGTCCTGGGACCCGCGGGACGGGTCCGCGGGGACGGGGGCCGCCGCGGCGCTGCAGCGGGCGCAGGCGTCCGTCGCGTCCAGGCCGGAGTGGAGTCACCCGAGGTACTGGGCCGCGTGGGTGCTCTGGGGGCTGCCGGAGTAGTCCGACCGGAAGTCGCGACCAGCCCGCCGCGACAGGGGCGCGTGACGACGAGCGCAGGGGCCGGCGGGCGGAAGTGCCCGACCATCCCGCGTGGGGTTCTGCGGGTGGGGAGATGCCCGTCCCGCCAGCCGCCCCAACCCGTCGCGGGTGAACCAGGGGAGCGGGTTCCCCCCGGTACCGGCTGCCCCCTCCTGCGGGACGCAGCGCTCCCGAGCCGCACCGGTACCGGCGCCATGGCGGCGGCCACCGGCGGGGTCCGTCGCCCCGGTGCGGCTTCACGTCGATGGCAACCGGAGCACCGTGGCCTTCGAGCGGGCTCGTTGCGGGCTGGCCAGCTTCACGCCCTGCGTGTCACTGCAGGGGAACGAACCGCACGCCGTCGCCATCCGCCTCGCCCCGGACGCCGGTGAGCACCTCGATGACGAACAGCGCGTGCGCCAGGGTGGTCTCCCGGAACCGCATGGAGACCGTGTTCCGCCTCGTCTCGTCCGGCACCGCCTCATCGATGACCAGCCTCACGCCGTGCCGCTCCGCGAAGTAGCCGAGGGCATCGGCGAGCGGTGCATCCCGCAGATCGCAGGACGTCCCCCGGTCGCCGAAGATCCGCGTGAAGAACGCCTCCCGCTGGATTCGGAAGCGATCGGCCTCGTCGTCCTCCGCATCCTCCCGTCGCTCGCGCTCGACCCGCTCGGCGAGTTCGGCGGGGGATTCCGGTCGGCCTTCCATCGCCAGCATGCGACGGAACCGCGCCGCCTGGTCCCGCTCGGTCTTCCGCTCGGCTCGCATGCGCGCCCGCCCAGGCGTGTCGGGGGCTTGTGGCGCGACGTCGGGCCCCTCCGACGCGCGCTCCGGATCTCCGCGCACGACTTCGCCGGCAGGGGCCACCGCGGGAGCGGCGGAGTCGGCGGCGTTCCGCGGGACCTGCGCGCACCCCGAGCCGCCCGCGACCAGGGTTGCGATGACCATGGCGCATCCAATTCGTCCGCGCGCCATGGGAGGGATCTCCGGGACGGGCCTGCCCACCCATCCTCCCACGCCGGACACCGGCTTACCAGCCCGGAGAACGACCCGCATCGCGTGCTCCCCGGCGCCTTCGCCGAGGTCCGCGTCGGCGCCAACCGCGTGATCCGCGCGCAAGGGACCGGACCGCCACGGCGACGGCGCATCCGTCCGTGACCGCGGGGCCACCAGCCAGGACATCCTTCCCCCGGGGCGCGGGCAGGGGGGCAGCGGACAGGGGAGTCTGCGGCGCAGTGATGCACGCTGCGAGCCCGCCCGCTCCCGCCCTTCGTCGCGCCGCCGCGGGGGTGCGTTGAAGGCACCCGCTCGAGAACGGCCGTGGTGTCCTGGTGAGATCGTCGCTGACTCAACCGGGCGCCGACAGCAATTCGGTGGCGGACAGCGTACGCTCAATCTCTCCCGTTCGCGGGAGGGGGCTGATGCCGGCTGCCTGGACTCAGGGCCTGGCGCAAGTCTGGGCTCAAGTTCCGAGTCTTGAGCAGATACGCGATCCCATTCGAAACCGGCGAGCCGGGTCCACGGCTCGAGCTGATCGACGCGAGCCATGCGGCTGCCTCTCGTGCGTGGCTCTCGCACGGAGGCTCCAGCAGCGCATGAATGATATGGCCCAAGGCCACTTCGGTGACTGGCGAGATCGGCCCTCCGAGTCGTCGCTCGACGTCGTCCCAGCGCCCAAGGGACTGGACGAGCAGGGCGTGCAGGCGCTCGCTTTCGGGGCGCGCCGCGAAGATGCTCGCCGAGGAACACCGATGGAACTTGAGATCGGAGTCCGTGGGGCAGAGGGAGCACGGATATCCGGCGAGAAAGCCCGCCAACCTGAAGCACTCCGAGCCGCCGAGATAGCCACCTTCACCTCTGCCGAGCGCCTTGCCGAGCGCGGTCTCAAGGCCGGAAGCGATTGCGTGGAGGGATTCATCAGCCTCGGGGTCCGCGAGGGTACTCGGAGCGATCCTGGCGATGGTTTCGAGGACCGATTGGAAGCCGGACCATTCGCTGTAGGACAACACGTTGCCATAGTTTGTCATCCGGCGTGCGAGCATGCGCAGGGAACCAAGCGCCAGTTCGCGCGCTCCGGGAAGGCCCCCCGGCAGGGTGCCTGAATCCGACATTCTCCTGGCCCCCTCGGCAGTCTTGGACAGAGCCGATGCCAACTCGTGAAGCGTCCCCGGATGCTCCGGGACCTGACCTGACTCGAGCAGCTCGAGCAGGATCTTGCCGTCCGCGGGGTCCCTCGCTCGGGATACACGCTGAAGCACGGCGGTACGCTCCCGGGGTTGAATGCTCGATAGCGAGTGGAGTAGCGTTTCGAATTCGGCTCGCTCGTACGGGAACTTCAACCGCCACATAAGTGGCGTCCCCGTGTACTGGGCCGGCGGCCATGGAATTCCCCGCTCCGCCAGACGCGCCCACTCCGGCCCCTCGCGGGGTGGATGCGTCGCTGAAGTGCTCTCGTCGGCGATGCCTCCACCCCTGGAGTCCTCCGAGAGGGCGTGCTCTGGAACACGGTCGGATGGCGTGCGCAAGGTCGGTGGAGTGGACTCCGGCGGCTCATGCGACACTTCGCCGGCTCGCAGGTTCATCGCGTCCGGCCGAGTGATCGGCTTCGAAGGCGCGATGGGCGCCGCGGGACGACCATGGGGAGCCTTGCCGGGAGCGGGCTCGCTGCCGGCTCCGGGACCGTCAACCGGCGACCATGGGTCGGCTATGACGGCGAACACCGCCAGCGCTGCGGCGCCAGCGAACGCTACCGCCCCCGCGGAGGCAGCCATCCGTCGCATCGAGGCCGTCGCGCGAGCCACTCGGACCTCCTGCAACTCCCGCAAGCCGTTGGGGAGGGACAGTGTAGTCGAACGCACCGCCGCCTGGAGCGCAGGGTCCGGGTCGACGCGGGGGTTCCCCCTGTTCGCCTTCCGGGACTGCGGGAGTCGGCCCGACCCGGTGCGCACCGCCATGTTGCGGCGGCACCGTGGCCCCGCCCCGGCGTGCCGGCGCCCCCGCCGGTTCCCGTCGGGCCTCGCCGTGTCTTCCCGCCGCCGGACCGGAGAGGTCCCCCCCGCTGGCCGCGGCCACACCGCGCGCGCAAGGACGACGGCGGCGGCGCCGCGTTCCGCTCGTATACTCCCCCCCTCCCCCGCGGAGCCCGCCATGGAGCCGGAACCGGCGACCTACGAACTGCGCCCCCTCGATCTCGGGGAGATCATGGACCGGGCGCTGGGGATCTACCTGCACCACTGGAAGCCGCTGCTGGCGCTGACGCTCGGCATCGTCGTCCCGCTGTCCATCCCGTCGACGATGCTCCGGACCGCCGGCGGGAGCCCGATGGAGCAGACGGCGGGGGCGGTCCTCGCGATGGGGATCGATGTGTTCGTGGTGTCCGGGCTGCTGGGCGCGGTGCTCGTGCTCGCCATCTCCGAACTGTATCTCCACGGGACGGTCTCCGCGCCGCGGGCGCTCCGCCGGGGCGCCACGTACGTTTTCGGGATCATCCTCATCGCGCTGGCCGTCACCCTCGCGACCTTCGCGGGGGCCCTCGCCTGCATCGTGCCCGGGCTGTACCTCTCGGCCGCGCTGTTCGCATCCCAGATCGCCTACGTGCTGGAGGGGCGGGGCATCGGGGAGGCGATGGAGCGCTCCTGGGAACTGACCCGGGGCTCCCGGTGGCGCGTGCTCGGGTGCATGCTCGTCTTCCAGATGATCGCCGGTTTCGCCGGCTTCGCCATCGGCCTCGGGATGCACTTCCTCGGCGGCGCCCTCGACCTGCCGATGTTCGCCTCGCAGTTCGCCGCCCAGGTGCTGTCGGCGTTCATCGTCCCGTTCCCGAGCATCGGCCTGGTTCTCCTCTACTACGACCTGCGCGTCCGGCGCGAGGCCTTCGACGTGCAGATGCTCGCCCGGGAACTCGGCGGCGGACCGGCGCCTTCGCCGTGAAGTCCGACGAGGAGGTCCTCCGCGCCGTCGCCGCGGCGCTGGAGCGCATCGAGGCCCGCCCTCCCGGGTGGCGGCGCCTCCTCTCCGAGTACGTCCTCGACCCGCTGGGCCGCCTCCTGCGCAGCCTCCTCGAGGGGCTCGGCTCGCTCCTCCCGGGCAGCCTCGCGGAGTGGCTCCCCGCCCTGGCGAAGGCGGTCGTGGTCCTGGGGGCGGCGATCCTGGTCGTCGCCCTCGCGCGCCGGCTCCTGGCGCGGGAGCAGCGGCGGCGCGCGGACCTCGCGGGGGGGAGCGGGGACGGCGACCGCGCGCTCCTCTCCGCCGCCGACGCGGAGGCCGACGCGGAGCGGTTGCGCCTCGCCGGGGACTTCGCCGGCGCGCTGCGCCGGCTCTACCTGGCGGCGGTGCTCCGCCTCCATGTCCGGTTCGGCCTGCGGTTCGACGCGAGCCTCACGCCCGGGGACGTGCTCCGCCGGTTCCAGCGCGCGGAGGGAAGGGTCCGGCTCGGGGAGTTCGTGCGCGGCTACGAGCGGGTCTCCTTCGGCGGGGCGGCGCTGGACGGGGCGGGCTACGACAGGCTGCGCGCGCTCCGGCCGGAGGAGGCGACGTGAGGCCGCCGCGCCTCTCCGGCCCGGGCCCCGTGGCACTGCTGCTCCTCGTGTGCCTCGCCCTCGTGCACCTGCTCTCCGACCCCGGCGACCCGGGCGGCTCCCTCGTCCCGGGCTCCGGGTCGGTGCTCAACCGGGACGGGAGCGGGACGCGTGCGCTGTACCTCGCCGCCGCCGGGGCGGGCGTCCGGGTGGGGACGTCGGGCGCCCACCCGCGCACCCTCGGCCCCGCCACGGGGCCGCTGGTCGTCGCGCTGCCCGCGTCGGCCCCCTGGGAGACGGTGGTCCACCTGGCGCGGATGGCCGGGGAGGGCGGCCGCCTCCTCCTGGCGCTCCCGCGGGACGGGGAGGGGTGGGAGGGCGCCGTGCCCGGCGTCGCGCGCCGGCGGAGGCTGGCGGCGCCGGGGACCCCGCGGGCGGCGGCCGGCCAGGAACTCCGCACGCCCGCGGTCACCACGCTCCTGGCGCTGGACCCGGACTCGCTGCCGTCCGGCGCGGAGTGGCTCGTCGAGGTGGACGCCCCCGGCGGCCCGTGGCCGTGGATCGCGCGCGTCCCCCTGGGCGGAGGCGAGGTCATCGTGGCGGCGGACCGGTCGTTCCTCGACAACGACCACCTGCGCGACGACGGCGCGGCGCTCCTGGCGGTGCGGCTGGTGGAGCGCATCTCCCGCGGCGAGCGCGTGTCGTTCTACGAGCAGCCCCACGGGATGATGTCCGAGGGGTCCATGATGGGCGTGCTGTGGCGGACGCTGTGCTCCACGCCCGCGGGTCACGGGGCGCTGCAGGTGGCCGCGGCGGCGCTGATCCTCCTCGCGGCGGGCTGGCCGCGGCTGGGGCGGGTGCGCCGGACCGTGGAGCCTCCGCGGCGCGCCGGCTCGGAGCACGTGGACGCCGTGGCGGGACTCCTCGGGGGAGCGGGGCCGGAGGGATGGGGGGTCGTGGGAGGCCTCCTCCGGACCGGGCTCCGGCGGCGGGCGGGGCTCGCCGGCGAGGGGGCCCCCGCCACGCGGGCCGGGGAACTGGGGCGTCGCCTGGCGTGGGACCGTCCCGCGGACGCGGCGGCGCTGGCGGCCGCCGCGGAGGGGCTGGAGCGGGCCCGGGATCCGGCCGCGCTGGCGGCGGCGCTGGCCACACTGGACGGAGCCGTCGCGAGGCGGCCGGGGACGGGCGTCGCGCGCCGCCGCGGCACCGCGGCGGGATAGCGGCGGCGGCCGACGACGGGAACGGGAGAGGACATCCATGGACTGCGCCGGGGCCCACGAACTGCTGCGCCGCGTGGAGGAGCAGGTCCGCCGCGCCGTCATCGGGCAGGACGAGGCCGTGCGCCTCGTGCTCGCCACGGCGGCGGCGGGGGGCCACGCCCTGCTGGAGGGAGTCCCCGGCACCGCGAAGACGCTCCTCGTCCGCACCCTCGCCCGCACCTTCGACTGCCGCTTCCGCCGGGTCCAGTTCACGCCGGACCTGATGCCCGCGGACATCACCGGCCTCAGCATCCCCGCGGAGGCCCACGGCGAGTTCGTCTTCCGCCCCGGGCCCGTGTTCACGGACTTCCTGCTGGCGGACGAGATCAACCGCTCCCCCGCCAAGACGCAGGCGGCGCTGCTGGAGGCGATGCAGGAGCGCCAGGTCTCCGCCGACGGCCGCCGCCACGACGTGGGCGACCTGTTCACCGTGTTCGCGACGCAGAATCCGGTGGAGTACGAGGGCACCTACCGCCTCCCCGAGGCGGAACTGGACCGCTTCCTCGTGAAGGCGCGGTTCGAGTACCCCTCCGCGGAGGACGAGGACCGCATCCTCGCGCTCCTGCGGGACGACCCCGCGGCGGACGCCGCCGGCGCGAGCGTGGACGTGGTCGCCGGGGCCGACGACCTCCGCGCGGTGCGCGCGGCGGTGCGGAGCGTCCGCGTGGAGGATCGCCTGCTGTCCTACCTGCGCACCATCGTCGCCGCGACGCGGGGCGCCGCCTCCCTCTCCATGGGCGCGGGACCGCGGGGCTCGGTGTCGCTCCTCCGCGCGGCGCAGGCCTCCGCCGTGCTGGAGGGGCGCGACTTCGCCACGCCCGACGACGTCAAGTCCATGGCGCCCGCGGTGCTGCGCCACCGGCTGCTGCTCAACCCGGAGTTCGAGATCGAGGGCGTGGCGGCGGACGACGTGGTGGCGGAGATCCTCAAGCGCACGGAGGCGCCCCGGTGATCCGCGGCCTCCCCCGTCCCACGCCCCGCGCCTGCGCGTGGCTGGCGGCGGTGTCGGCGGGGTTCCTGCTGGAGGGGCTCCATCCGTCGCTGGCGGCGGCCGTGCTGGCGGCGGACGGGGTCCTGCTGGCGCTCTTCCTCCGCGACGCCGTCCTCCTCGCCCGCACGCCGGTGGAGGCCGCGCGCACCGTCCCGGGACGCCTCTCCGCGGGACGCCCTGCGGAGGCGCTGCTGACGGTGCGCAATGGCGGCGCCCACCATCTCGCCTTCCGCTTCGCCGACGACCTGCACCCGACCATCGAGGGCGGAGAGGCGGGGGCGCGCCACGCCGTGCGGGCCGGCGGCTCCGTCGCCCTCCCCTACGCCGTCGTGCCCGGCCGCCGCGGCCGGTTCCCGCTGGGGCCCCTTCACCTGGCGCTGGAGGGGCCCGCGGGATTCGCCGTGCAGCACAGGACCTTCCCCGGGGAGCAGGAGGTCGCGGTCCACCCCGACGGGGGCCTCCTCCGCACCTACGAGCGCCTGCTGGCGGCGGGGCGCACGGCGGCGCTGGGCATCCGGCCGGAGCGGCGGCGCGTGGGGGGCACGGAGTTCGCCGACCTCCGGGACTACCGGGCCGGGGACGACCCCCGCCAGGTGGACTGGAAGACCACGGTCCGCCGCCGCCGCATCACGGTGCGGGAACGGGAACCGGAGCGGCAGCAGGACGTGCTGCTCCTCGTGGACTGCGGCCGGCTCATGTCCGCGGAGGAGGGGGGCCGCCCGCGTCTGGAGTCGGTGCTGGAGGCGGCGTCCCTCCTGGCGTGGGTGACGGTCCGCTCCCAGGACCGCATCGGCGCGGTGCTCTTCTCCTCCCGCGTCCACGCGGTGCTCCCGCCGCGCGGCGGCCCCCGCGCCTTGGCGGCGCTGCGGGAGGCGTTCCTCGACGCCGCCGCCGACCTCGGCGAGCCGGACTTCGCGGAGGCCTTCGGCACCGCGCGCTCCCTGCTCTCCCGCCGCTCCCTGCTGGTGGTCCTCACGGACCCCGTGGGGACGGCCATGACGGACCGCCTCCGCCTGGAGATGACCGCCGCGGTGCGGCGCCACCTGCCGGTGCTGGCGGCGCTCCGGGACGAGTCCCTCCACCGCCGGGCCGAGGCGCCGGCGGCGGCACCCGCCGACCTGGCGCGCCGCGCCGCCGCGGAATCCCGCGTGGAGGAGCGGGAGCGCGCCCTGGAGGATCTCCGGGCCGCCGGCGTGATCGTGGTGGACGCGCCGCCGTCGCGGTTCACGGCGTCCGCCGTGAACGCCTACCTCCACGTCAAGGCGTCGGGGCGGCTGTAGCGGCGGCGCGGCGGCCGCGCCACATCCAGGCGGCCAGCGCGAACGCGGCGACCACGGCGAAGGAGTTCCGCGCGGCGTTGTCCGACACGACGCGGGTGAAGCCGCCCTCCACGCCACCGGACCAGAGCAGCAGCACGAGCACGCCCCAGAGGAGCGGCACCGCCTCCCGCCCCGCGAGCACGAGGGCGTCCCGGCGGGACCACGGGCCGGGCCGCCACAGCGCGCGCGCGATGAGGAAGCCGGCCTGCGCGGACACGAGGATGGCGAACAGTTCCGTGACGCCGTGGGGCAGCACCTGGGGCCAGAACTCCGCGTCCGCGCCGAGGTTGGAGAAGTGGCCGGCGAGGGCGCCCATGACGAGCCCGTTCAGCGCCATGAACCACGCGGTCCCGATGCCCAGCAGGAACCCCGACCCGAAGCACGTGAGCGCCACCATGGTGTTGTGCAGCCACAGGTGCGTCGAGAACGACACGGGGCACGGGTTCACGGACCCGGCGGAGTCCGGCGAGATCATGGAGCCGATGTCCCCGAAGATCGCGTACAGCCGCGTCGGATCGGTGCGGACCATCCACGCGCCGAACGCGGCGGGGACGAGGAAGAGCGTCGCCGCCAGCGCCAGGAGCCCGGCGTGGCGGTGGACCGCGGCGGGGAAGTCGTCGGCGAGCACGCGCAGCGGGGACCGGCGGGCCCCGCGCTCCACGGGGAGCGGCACGCGGTAGACGACCCCGTGGGCGAGCGCCACGGCGCGGTTCAGTTCCGCCAGCGTCTCCGCGGGCACGCCCAGGGCCCGCGCGGCGGAGAGGTCCGCGGCGGCGGCGCGGTAGCGGCCCGCGAACCCGAGGATCTCCCCCGCCGGTACGGAGCGCGCCGCGGCGTGGCGCTGCGCCTCGCGGGCGAAGGCGCGCCACGCGGGGAGGCGGCGCCGCAGGAACGCGGCCGTCGGGTCCCCGCTCACAGGAGCGACTTCCCCCGGCCCCGCCGGTGCTCGGCGCGGAGGAACGCCTCCGCGTCCGGCGCGGACTCGCCGAGGCGGTCGAAGATGGGCCGCGCCACCTCCGCCGCGAGGCGGGTCCTCACGTCCCCCGCCAGGTCCGGGGCCCGCGCGAGGAACCGGCCGACGATCTCGTGCTCCCGCGGGAGGAGGCGGCCCGGGGCGCCGTCGACCTCCGGGGGGGGCGCCGCCGCGCCCGGGTCCCGCGCCCCCGCGACCACGGGAACCGGCCTCGCCCGCAGCACCCAGGTGCCCGCCGCCATGTCGCCCAGTCGCATGCACCGCCGCGTCGACACCATGGCGATCAGCCCCACGAGGCCCGTCGGCGCCGGCTGGAGATCGATGATCCGCAGCACTCCCCGCACGAGGACCGCGCGCAGGTCGAGGGGACGGGAGTCCACGCGCGCCACGCGGATCCCCACCGCCCGCTTCCCCGGCGTCTGGCCGTTCCAGCGCATCTCGAAGAACGGGAAGTAGCCGAGGCACAGGAGCCCCGCCCCCGCCACGAGCGCCGCCCCCGCCACGTCGAGCGTCAGGAGTTGCGCCCCCGCCGTCTCCGCCAGCACCACGCCCAGGAGGACGAGGCAGAGCAGTCCCGCCAGGAGTATGCCGTCCAGCAGGGCGGCCCAGAGCCGGGACGCCGGTCCCGCCAGGTCGAACTCCAGGAGCACGCGCTCCGGCGTCTCGACGGTCTCCCGCTCCCGGTACATGGGGGAGAGGATACACCGGCACCGGGGACGGGCCCGGCGCCGGTGGCGGGACGTGGGAGAATCGACGTCCGGGGCAGCGAGGGCCTGCCGGGAGGCCTGCCATGGACGTCGCCTGTCACGTCGGATTCGGGACCGCCGATCTGCGCGCCGCGCGGAGGCGGGGGGACGTGCTCGTGATCGTCGACGTCCTCTCGTTCTCCACGGCGGTCTGCACCGGCGCGGCGCGGGGGGTCGTGTTCCTCCCCGCGGGGAGCCGGCGGCGCGCGCAGGCTTTGGCGGTGGAGCACGAGGCGGCGCTGGCGGTCTCCCGCAACGAGGGGTCGGCGGCGGGGCGGTACTCCCTCTCGCCGCTCTCCTACGCGGAGGCGCCGCCGGGGCTGCGCGTCGCGCTGCGCTCGCCCAACGGGGCCCGGATGCTCCACCTGGCGGCGGGCGCCCCCGCGGTGCTCGTGGGGGCGCTGGTGAACGGATCCGCGGCGGGCGCCGCGGCGACGACGGCGGCGGAGGAGGCGGGCTCCGGCGTGACGGTGCTCGCATGCGGCGAGCGGGAGCGGCTCCCGGGCCGGGGCCGCCGGTTCGCGGCGGAGGACCTGCTGGGCGCGGGGGCGGTCGCGCTGGCGGTGCGGCTCCCCCGCACGGGAGAGGCCTCCGTCGCGGTGGACGCGTTCCGAGCGGCGCTGCCGCGGCTGGAGCGCGTGCTGCTCGCCACGGAGAGCGGCCGGGAACTGGCGGCGGCGGGGTGGCGGGAGGACGTCCTCCACGCGGCGCGCCACGACCTGCTGACGACGGTGCCCCGGCTCGACGGGGGGATGCTGCGGGGAACGTAGGCGTATCGCGCGAGGCGTCGCGGGGGTATCCTCTGCCGCGCCGGAGTCCCGAGGAGCGGAGACGTGCCCAGCGAGTTCGCGCGGCGACTGCAGGAGATGGTCGAGGCGGTGCGCACGGAGGCGCGCCACCAGCACGACCTTCGCGTCAGCGGGACGGACGCGGCGAAGTCCCGCCGCCGCCACCTGGAGAAGGCGGCCATGGAGGAACTCCGGGCCCTCCTGCGCGAGGCGGACCCCGTGCTCGCGGGGCTCGGGCTGCGCGTGAAGGAAACCCCCTCGGAGATCTCCGTCGCCGCCATCCCCGGCGCGCGGCTCGAGGCCCACCCGCCGTGGCTCGCGGCGCGCTGCCGCGAGCCGGCCTTCCCCGACGTGCGGGTCGCGGTGATGGAGATCTCCTGGCGCGTGGACGATCCGCGCACGCCGCTGCCGGAGGCGCCCAACGTGCTGCGCGCCGTCGCCGACGACGACTCCGCGGGCGCCATCGCCGAACTGCGGGACTTCCTCGCCGTCGCGCTGGAGAACTTCGTCGCGGCGGTGACGAAGTTCGACGCGCTGCCGGGCGCGTGACCGCCGCCGGGACGCCGGTCGCCGCGCTGACCCTGCTCGCGTGCGGCGCCCTCGCCGGCTGCGCCGGAGGCCCCGTCTACCACTTCGGGAAGGACATCGTGTACCCCGCCGCCCCCCGCTCCGATCACGTGGACGACTACCACGGCACCGCCGTGCCGGACCCGTTCCGGCCGCTGGAGGACCCCGACGCACCCGCGACGCGGGCGTGGATCGACGGGGAGAACGCGCTCACCGCCGCGTTCCTCGCGGCGGTCCCCGAGCGGGACGCGCTCCGCGCGCGGCTGGCGGCGCTGTGGGACCACGAGAGGTACGGCGTGCCGGTGATCCGCGGCGACCGCGCCTTCTTCACCCGCGCCAGCGGGCTCCAGAACCAGGCGGTCCTCCTCGTGGCCGAGCGCGGCGACTTCGGATCCGCCCGCGTCCTCCTGGACCCCAACACGCTCTCCGCCGACGGCACCGTGGCGCTCACCGACTGGATCCCCGATCGCGGCGGGAGGCGGGTGGTCTACGCCATCTCCTCCGGCGGCTCCGACTGGCGGGAGTGGCGGGTGCGCGACGTGGACACCGGGACGGATCTCCCGGAGGTGCTCCGGTGGAGCAAGTTCTCCACCGCGTCGTGGACCGCCGACGGGCGGGGCTTCTATTACGGGCGGTACGCGCCTCCCGCCGAGGGCGGCGAACTCCAGGACGCGAACTACCACCAGAAACTCTGCTTCCACGCCGTGGGTCGGCCCCAGTCCGAGGACGTCCTCGTCCACGAGCGGCCCGACGAGAAGGAGTGGTGTTTCGACGGAATCGTCTCCGAGGACGGGCGCTGGCTGGTGGTCGGCGTCTGGAAGGGATCGGAGCCGAAGAACCTCGTCCTCGTGCGGGAGGAGGCCGCGGCGGACGCCCCGTTCCGCACCCTCGTCCCCGCCTTCGAGGCGGCCTGGGACTTCCTCGGCAACGACGGTGACACGCTGTTCTTCCGCACCGACGCGGGCGCTCCGCGGGGGCGCATCGTCGCGCTCGACGCCGGAGCGTCGGACGCGTCGGCGGCGCGGACCGTCGTGCCCGAGCAGGCGGACGTGCTCCAGTCGGCGGTCCTGGCGGGGAACCGCATCGTCACCGAGCACCTCCGCGACGCGACCTCCGTGCTGCGGCTGTTCCGCCTCGACGGGTCGCCGGCGGGTGTCGTCACGCTCCCCGAGGCGGGCAGCGTCTACGGCCTCACGGGGGATCGCGCCCACGCCGAGGCGTGGTTCCAGTTCACGTCCTTCACGCGGCCGCCGGAGGTCCACCGCCTGGACGCGGGGACGGCGTTCGCCGGGCGCGTTCTCGGGCCGGGCCTCGCGTTCGATCCCGCGGCGTTCGTGACGGAGCAGGTGTTCTGCACCAGCGCGGACGGGACGCGCGTGCCGCTCTTCCTCGTCCACAGGAAGGACGTGACCCCGGACGGCGATCGCCCGACGCTGCTCTACGCGTACGGCGGCTTCCGCATCTCGCTCTCGCCCTCGTTCTCCGTGCAGAACCTGGTGTGGATCGAGCGCGGCGGCGTGCTTGCCGTGGCCAACCTGCGCGGGGGCGGCGAGTACGGCGAGGAGTGGCACCGCGCCGCCATGCGGGAGCGGCGCCCGCGTGCCTTCGAGGACTTCGAGGCGGCGGCGGAGTGGCTCGTGGCCAACCGGTGGACGCGGCGCGAGCGGCTCGCCATCTCCGGCGGGAGCAACGGCGGGCTCCTCGTGGGCGCCTGCATGACGCGGCGGCCCGACCTCTTCGGCGCGGCCCTGCCCGCCGTGGGCGTGCTCGACATGCTCCGCTTCCACCGGTTCACCATCGGCTGGGCGTGGGTGGCGGAGTACGGCTCGGCGGACGAGGCGGCGGACTTCCCGTTCCTCTTCGCGTACTCCCCGCTGCACAACCTCCGCCCGGGGACCCGCTACCCGGCGACGCTCGTCACCACCGCCGATCACGACGACCGCGTCGTGCCCGCCCACTCCTTCAAGTTCGCCGCCGCGCTCCAGGAGGCCCATCGCGGCCCCGAGCCCGTCCTCATCCGCATCGAGACCCGCGCCGGCCACGGCCTCGGCAAGCCCACCTCCAAGCGCATCGACGAGTCCGCCGACGTCCTCGCCTTCCTCGTCGAGGTCCTCCGCGCGCGGTAGACGACGACATTCCCGGAATGTTGCGTGCGAGTTCAGGCCTCCGCACCGAGCCGCCCGCGGGCGTCGTCGAGCCAGCCGCGGATCTCCGTCATCTTCGCGCGCACCGAGTCGAGCGCTTCCCGCTCCTCCTCCAGCCACGCGTCGATGCGGGCCCGGAAGTCCCCGCCGCCGGCGCCGCGCTGCTTGCCGCGGAGTTCCTCCATGTGGCGCTCCTTCCGCTCCTCCACCTCGCGCAGCCGGGCGAGGCGGTCCTCGAGGCGCGCGACGTTCTCGCGGAGGCGCGCCTCCCACTCCGCGCGCCGGTCGCCGTCCGCCGGGGTCGCGCCCTCGCCGCCGCCGGACTTCGACGCCTTCCACCGGGCCCAGGCCTCGTCCAGCGCGGCGCTGGCCGCCTTCAGCCCGTCGAACACCGCGCGCCGGTCCGGCGGGAGCATCTCCCCCTTGTGCTCGGAGAACAGCCGGCGCGCCTCCCGCAGCCGGCCGGAGCACTCCTTCAGCGACTCCGTCCGCGGAGCCGCGGGAGGGATGGGGAGCGGGACGTCGTCTCCCCCGGGAGCCGGGGATTCGCCGCCGGCGGGATCGTCCCCGACCCCCGCGTCCTCCGGCTCCGGCACCGGCTCCCGCCCCTCCGCCGGCGCCGCGCCCCCCGCCTCCAGCGGTCGGGCCGCCTCCACCAGCGCCAGCAGCGCCGCCGCGAGGAGCCGGGACCGGGGGGCCTGCCCGCGCCGCGCGGACCGCTCCCGCTCCTGGCCCTCCTTCACGCGCGCCACGACCTCCTGGAAGCGCCGCCAGCCGGCGCTCCGGTCCTCGCGCCGCGGGAACGGCGTGGCCTTGAACTCCTCCCCGATGGCGCGGATCTCCTCCCAGCACTGCTTCCAGCGGGGCCAGGCCGCCTCGGGCCCCTCCAGCGACGCGGCGAACGCCTCCACGCGATCCAGGAGCGGGGCGACCTTCTCCTCCGCCTGCCCGCGCCACTCCTGCTGGAGTTCCTTGGTCCGGTCCACCAGCGCGCGGAACCGGGTCCACTGCGCCACGTGCTCGTCGCGCGTGGGGAAGCGGATGCCGCGGAAGCCGTCACCCACGCGCCGGATGCGGTCCCACACCTCGCGCCAGGAGAGTTCGCCGGCGCCGGCCCGCGCCACCGCCGCCTCCAGTTCGTCCACGATCCCGACGAGTTCCGCGTGTTCCATTCGTCGCCCCCGTGCGCCCCGCTCACCCGATTGTCCCCAGAGGGTACCGGATCCCGCCGCTCCGCCGCCCACCGGCACGGGCGTCCCGCCGTCGGGTCCGTCGGCCTCCTCGATCACCGCCTCCCCCGCCGCCGGAGGTCCCGATCCACGGATCGGGAGATGACCTTCCACCGCCGCCGCGCCTCCTTCATGAGGCGGGCGTCCCCCTGCCGCTCCCAGTGGGCCCGCTCCCGCTCGAGCCGGTGCCACGCCTCCAACCGCTCTCCCGGCAGCGCCCCCGACTCCACCGCCGCCCGCACCGCGCAGCCGGGCTCGCCCGCGTGCCGGCAGTCCCCGAAGCGGCACTCCCGCGCGATGAGGGCGAGGTCGGCGAAGGCGAGGTCGAGCCCCTCCCCCCCTCCCGCGGAGGCGATCTCCCGGATGCCCGGCGTGTCGATGAGGGCCCCGCCGCCGGGCAGCAGGAACAGCGAGCGCCGCGTCGTCGTGTGGCGGCCCTGCCCGTCGTGATCCCGCACCGGCGCCGTGGACTGGCGCTCCTCGCCGAGCAGGCGATTCAGGAGCGTCGACTTCCCCGCGCCCGACGAGCCCACGAGGATCGCCGTCGTGCCCGGGAGGAGGAGGGAGGCCACGGCGGCGACCCCCTCGCCGGTGGCGGCGCTCACGGGCAGCACGTCCGCACCGGGCGCGGCGGCGACGGCCTCCGCGACCAGCGCCACCGGGTCCTCCGCGACGTCCACCTTGGAGACGAGCACCACCGGCCGTGCGCCGCTCTCCCAGAGCACCGCCAGCGTCCGCTCGATGCGCCGCGCGCTGAAGTCGCGGTCCACGGACGCCACGAGGAACGCGAGGTCCACGTTGGCGGCGACGACCTGCGCCGCCGAGGAGCGCTCCGACCCCTCCTTCCGCGTGAGCAGCGACGAGCGGGGGAGGACGACGCGGACCCGCGCCCGCCCGCCCCCGGGAGCGTCGAGGCCGACGAAGTCCCCCACCGCGGGCAGCGCGCCGACCCCGTCGGCGTGGTGGCGCAGCGCCCCGGCGACGACCGCCCGCAGTTCGCCCCCGCGGGTCGCGACGGCGAGGCCGTCCCTCTCCTCCTCCAGCACGCGCCCGGGCACGAGGCCGGACGCGGCGTGCGGCGCGAACGCGGCCTCGCGCGAGGCCGTCCAACCGTACGACTCCAGCGTGGGCATGGGATCCCCGGCGGGCCCCGACGATCACGGACGTGGAACCGCGGCCGGTGCGCGGAGCGACGGCGCACCGGGAGCGGAACGGGGGGCGCGGGCGGGGCGGGATGGTTCCGGGAGGGACCCGGCGGGGCCCGGTCAGGCCGGGGACGCGCTCGACGGAGAACCCGCGACGCTCGCGCGATGGATGACGGCGGCCATGGGTCCTCCTCTCCCGCCGCGTCGCGCGGCGACGGCGGGGAGTCTACCGCTCCACGTCCAGAACTTCCACCGTGGCCTTCGTCCGGAACCGCATGGAGTGGTCGAAGACCTCGTCCACGGAGAGGCGGATGTGCGTGGCGTCGAGGATCACCTGGTTCCAGGTGGCGTCGAAGGGGACCCAGCGGCCGTCCAGCGCGACCTCCGCCCAGGCGTGGGCGGAGAACGCGCCGTGCTGGTCGCCGCCGTACATCACGCCCGCCACGCGCCGCGTGGGAAGCCCCGCGGCGCGCGCCATGCCGACGTAGAGCAGCGCGTGCTCGCTGCAGTCCCCGCGGCCCTTGCGGAGCACGTCCAGCGCGGTGACATCCCCCAGCGTGTACTCGTCCTGCACGTGCCGCGCGACCCAGTGGACCAGTTGGCGCGCCTTCTCCAGCGGCGTCGTCGCGCCCGCCACGGCGGCCTTCGCCGCGGCGATCAGTTCCGGGTGGTCGGAGTTGTAGGCGGCGGTGGGTTCCAGCGCCCGCGCGATGTCCTCCTCCGACGCCCGGGGCCACGCGTCGTCGGGCACGTCCCGACGGATGGAGAGGACCAGCGCGCCGTCCTCCTCCCGCACCGCCGACTGCCGCCCGTCGCCGGGGAGGTCGATGCCCTCCAGCCCGCGCAGCCGCAACCGGAGGGCGCGGACGCGCGCGGGGTGGCCGAGGAGTCGATCGGGGCGCACCATGTTCCCGAAGAACTGGTCCTTCCCGTACGCGATGTCCTTCGCCGCCTCCTCCGTCTCGAGCACGAACCGGATGGCGCCGCCCTCCCCCTCGACCTCCAGCGCGCGCCCCTCGCCGTCGGCCTTCACCTCCAGCACGGAGCCGCCCTTGCCCTGGCGGAGTTCGAGGTCCACGACGTCCACCTCGACGCCCTCCGCGAGCGCGCGCCGCCGCGCCTTGAGGACGACGCGGTCGGTGAACTCCCGCCGCGTCTCCAGGTCGAACCGGGGCGCCTCGGCGGTCGCGCCCGCCGCGGCGCCCGAGAGCACCAGGAGGCGATCGGCGACGGCGTCGCGCAGCGTCTCCCGCGGCGCCGGCACGACGCGCGCCGGCGTGCCCTCGGGGGCGCCCTCGGTGCGCACCTCGAAGCCCTTCCCCGTGAGGACGGCGCTCTCGACGAGCACCCGTTCCCCCTGCGCGCGCCGGGATCGGATCTCCACGAGCCCGTGGGGAGGCGCGCCGGCGTAGACGCGGCGCTCCTCGATGCGGAGTTCCACGCGGTCGCCCACCGACGCGATGAGCACGCGGACGTCCTGCGTCACCACCCACGCCGCGCCCGCGGCGCCCTCCTCCCGCTCCAGCGTCGCGCGCACCCAGCCCGTCTTCGTCCCCTGCTGGTAGAAGCCGTACCAGTCGGTGCCCGCCAGCGGCGCCGGGTCGAAGGGCGCGGCGGCGGCGGGCGGCGCGGCGGGCGCGGGCGCGCCCTCGCCGCC
>CAZSIX010000027.1:0-46827 GCA_964607145.1 uncultured Planctomycetota bacterium
CGGAGCGCCGCCGCGCCACCGCCGCCGAGGGCGCCTCCGCCGCCCTCGCGCTGGAGGCCGCCGACGGCGCCGCGGCCCGCGCCGCCGCGGAAACCGACGGAGCGGCCCTCCGCGAGGCGGAGCGCGTGCTGGCGGGCCTCCGGGACGATCTCGCCCTCCTCCGCCGCCGGCTCGTGAGCCTCGGGGAGGAGGGGCTCCACGAGCGCGCCGACGCCGCGGAGTCGGCGCTCGAGGGGGCGGCCGGCGACCTCGCCGACGCGCTTCGCCGCGCCGCCGGCGCGCGCCTTCTCGCGGAGACGCTGCGCCGCCACCGGGACGGCATGCGCGCCGCCTACCGGGAGCCGCTCCGCCGGCGCGTCGAGGCCCTCGGTCGCCCGCTCTTCGGGGACACGTTCGCGGTCGCCATCGGCGAGGACCTGGCGGTGGCCACGCGGACGCTCGAGGGCGTCACGCTCCCCTTCGACCTCCTCAGCACCGGCGCCCGCGAGCAGATCTCGCTGATGACGCGCCTCGCCTGCGCGCAGCTCGTGGGCGACGACGGCGGTCCGCTGCTGCTCGACGACGTCCTCGGCCACGCCGACCCGGAGCGCCTCGCCCGCATGGCGGACGTCCTCCGCGCGGGCGCCGCCGGCTGCCAGGTCGTCCTGCTCACCCCGGACCCGGCCCGGTACGCGACGCTGGAGGGGGCGCGGGTGACGGCCCTTCAGCAGGTGCCGCCGCGCGCTCCGCCCCCGGGATCCGCGTAGGGACCCCGGTCGGAGCTCCTGCCACATCCGGTCGGCTCCGGAGCCCCATGGCTTCGGTGTGACGCGGTGTCTTCGACCGGATTCCCAGCCGCCCCTCCACCTCCCGCCGCCTGTCCCGTCGTTCGCGCGCTGCTCCGGCGACGGCGGGATCGGATACGCTCCCGGAAACATGCCCGCGCCCCGCCGCTTCTACGACCGCCCCGGCTTGATGGTGGAGACCTACGACGCCCATCAGGCGGCGTCCCTCCCCGGCACCTCCGTAGCGGGGGACGTCGAGTGGTACGTCCGGAGGTGCCGCGCGTGGGGCGGACCGGTGCTGGAGGGGGGTTGCGGGACAGGGCGGGTGCTCTGGCCTCTGGCGGACGCCGGACTGCGCGTGACGGGACTGGATCGGTCCGCGCCCATGCTGCGGGTGGCCGAGCGGAAGCGGCGCCAGCGGCCTCCCGCGACGGCGCGACGGGCGACGCTGGTCCGCGGGGATCTCGCCGGCTTCGATCTCGGCCGCCGCCGCTTCCGCGTGGCGCTGGTGCCCTTCCGCACCTTCCAGTCGCTGCTGACGTCGAAGGACCAGCGGTCCTCTCTGGCTGCGTTCCACCGCCACCTCGTGCCCGGGGGTCGCCTCGTGCTCGACCTGTTCGACCCGGCGCTCCACTGGTGCCTCCCGGGCGCCGCCCCGCCGCGCCTCGCCAGGCCGCCCTTCCCCGGCACGACTCCCGGTACGGAGGTCCGGGTCCGCGTGCTGACGCGGGAGAACGACCCGTTCCTGCAGGTCCTCACCGAGGAGTGGTCCCTGGAGGAGCGCGACGCCTCGGGCGCGCTCCTGCGCGAGGAGCGCTACGTGCTCCGCATGCGGTGGACCTACCGGCATGAACTCCGCCACCTCCTCGAACTCGAGGGGTTCGACGTGGAGGAGGAGTTCAGCGACTTCCGGGAGTCCCCGCCCCGCTACGGCGGCGACATCCTCGTGGTGGCCCGGAAGCGCTGACCGACGGGCCTACTCCCGCGGCGCCGCGGCCGCGGCGGGGAGCGCGCCGACGGCGCGGCGCCATGCGGCGCGGGCCCGCTGGAAGTCCGCCAGCGCGGCGTTCTCGGAGAGACGCGCGGAGGCGAGACGGTCCTCGCGGCCCTGGCGGAGGGCGAGGAACTCCGGCGTGAGGGAGGCGCGCCGCTCCTCCTCCTCGAGGAGCCGGCGGAGGCTCTCCGCCTGCGTGAGTCGCGCGGTGCGGGCCGCCGAGGCGAGGTCGCGCGCCGCCAGCATGTCCCGCAGCGCGTCGCGGACGTCCTCCGCGACGACGCGCACCGTCTCCTCGTAGCGCAGGAACGTGGCGTCCCGCCGGAGCCGCGCCTCGTGCAGCGCCGCGCGGGCCGCGCGGTTGCCGACGGGGAGTTCCCACGAGACCCCCACGGACCAGCCGTAGAAGTCGCGGTCCACGGGATCGCCGAGCGCCTCCGCCGCGTCGTCGTCGAGACCGCGCAGGGCGATGCCGGCGAAGAGGTCGAGCCGCCCGCGCTCCGCGTCCCGGGCCACCATCTCGCGGAGGTCCGCGTCGCGGATGTCGAGCACGGCGCGCCGGACCAGCGGGCGCTCGCGGAGCGCGATCCGCACCGCGTCCAGCGCGTCCAGCGTCGCGGGCGACTCGTCGAACTCGCCCCGCGGCACGAGCACCTCCGCGGAGAGCGGACCGAGGGCCTCCGTCCCCATCCACGACTTCAGCCGATCGGAGGCGAGCGCGACGATGCGGCGCGCCCGCGCCAGATCGGCGCGGCGGAGTTCCAGCGTCGCGACGGACTCGGCGTGCTCCGCGGCGGCGGCGTCGAACGCGAGGCGCTCCCGCAGCACGACCTCGACCCGCTCGGCGCGGTCCACGAGGTCGGCGCGGACGTCCACGGCGCGCCGCGCCTCGAGGAGGTCCCAGAACGCGATCTCCGTGCCGGCGGCCACGTGGAGCATCTCCTCGCGGAGATCCTCCGCCGTCCGCTCCCGCGCGTTCCGCCGCCGCTCGATCTCCTCCCCGTTCACCTCGGCCCCGAAGCCGCGCAGGAGCGGCTGCCGCGCCTCCACCGTCACGCCGGCCCACCAGGACGGGTCGGGATCCAGTTCCACCCCCTGCGTCCGCGACCGCTGGTGCTCGAGCCGGAGAGCGGACTGCACGGTGGCGCCGGTCTCCGTGCGGCGGCGGAGGCCCCACTCCGCGAGCCAGCGGTCCCGCTCCGTCCCGTCGCTCCCGAGGGTCACCCCGCGCAGGATCGGCGCCTGCTGCGGCTGGTCCACGCGGTCGTAGGCCACCTGGGAGAAGTACACGGCGTCGAAGACCGCCTCCGCGGACGCGACGGCGGCCGCGTCGGCCTCCGCGAGCACGCGCAGCGCGCGCACGCCGAGCCGATGCTCCAGCGCGACGGTCACGGCATGCGCCAGCGTGACGTCCACCTCCGGGGCCGCGCCGGCGGCTGGCGCCGGGGCGGCGGGCACGGCGCTGAGTTCCTCCAGCGCGGGACGGCGGGCCTCCAGATCCGCGGGAAGGCGCGTCACGGGTGCGGGCACGAGGACTCCCCCGGCGGCGACGCCGGAGGCGACGGCCCGCCGCGCCGCGATGGACTCGAGCGTGCGATCCAGCCCCTCCGCGCCCCCGGCGCTCCCCGGCACGGCGCATCCCGCGGGGAGCGCCGCGGCCAGGGCCACGAGCGCGACGACGGCCGACGCGGGCGCCGGCCGCACGGGAGCGGCGGACGGGGGCGGGTCCGCCTCCGCGTCCCCGCCCCTGTCGAGGAGTCCGAACCGGTCCTTCAGGCCGTACGCGAGGCTGAGGAGCAGCGGCACGAGAATGAGCGTGAAGATCGTGGAGACGATGAGGCCGCCGAGGACGACGGCGCCGAGGCCCCGGTAGAGTTCCGACCCGGAGCCGGGCATGAGAACGAGGGGGAGCATCCCGAGCACGGACGTCAGCGTGCTCATGAAGATGGGACGCACGCGCGTGCGCACCGCCTCCGCGATGGCCTCGCGCGGCTCCATGCGCCCGCCCCCCTCTTCGGCGGTCCCGCGCAGGAAGTTGCCCGCCTGGTGGACGATGAGGATGGCGTTGTTCACCACGACGCCGATGAGGATGATGAACCCGAGCATCGTGAGCACGTCGAGGTTCTGGCGCGGCATGTACGGATCGCCGACGGTCCAGTCGTGGACGAGCCGGAGCGCGGCGAACCCTCCGAGCGTCGCGAGGGGCACGCTGAAGAGGATCACGAGCGGGTCGAGCCACGACTGGAAGAGGACGCACATGAGGAGGTAGACCACCAGCAGCGCGAGGAACAGGGACGACGCGACCGTCCCCGCGACCGTGCCGTCGCCGAGCATGGCCGCGCGCACCGCGGCGAGCTTGCTCGCGGATCCCGTGTACGACGTGTCGACGTCCGTCGGGATGAGCCCCGCCGCCCGCCGCTCGTCCAGGAGTGCGCTGATCTCCTCCACCGCCTGCTCCAGCGGCATCCCCTCGGGTGCGGTGAACTGGAGAGTGACCGAGCGCTGCCTGCCCTCGCGGTTGATCTGCGACGCCGCGTTCACGCGGCGGAGGGTCGCGAGGTCGCCCAGCGGCACCACCCTTCCCGACGGAGTCGCCACGGGGGCGTCCTCCAGCGCGGCGACGGCGCCCTCGAACCCGTGGTCGGCGGTCACGATCTTGATGTCGATGGTCTTGCCGCCGAGCCGGTAGTCCCCCACGACGGCGCCGTCCGCGAGGACCTGCACCGCCCGCCCCAGCGCGGCCGCGTCCATGCCGACCTCGGCAAGGCGGAGCGACCGGGGAACCACCTGGAGTTCCGGACCCGGCACGTTGAAGTTGCTCGGGTCGGGCTGGACGGCCATGGGCCCGTACTTCCCGATGAGCGCGAGGTAGGCGCCGAGGGCGGCGTCGGAGACCTTCCCGAGGTCGTCGCCGGAGAAGTTCACCTTCACCGCGGAGCCGGTGCGGCCGCCGAGCCGGAAGAGCGGGACCTGGAACGCGAACGCCATGACGCCGGGGGCGACGGTGGCCCGCGTGGCGTGCGCGAAGAGCGGCTTCACGTCCGCGATGCGAGTCGGGTCGGCGCTGATCCCGCCGTGGAACATCGCGCCCTCGACGGAGACGATGAAGTAGTTCTCCAGCGGGGGCGGGGTGACCGGCGCGCCCGGCGCCATGCGGGCGAAGTCGAAGGTCGGCACCTCGGGGAGCGTCACCCCGCGGGGGTTCGGGTTCCCCGGTGTCGCACCGCGGCCCGCCTCCCAGTACGGCTCGACGGTCGCCTCGATGCGCTTCGCCAGCGACTCCTGCTGTTCGAGGTTGTAGCCCGGCGGCGGGATGAGGAGTCCGAACACGAGGTTGCGGTTGCCCTGCGGCAGGTAGTCCGACGGCGGCATGAGCCAGACGGTGCCGGCCACGGAGGCCACGGTGAGGACCACCACGACCCCGACGCGGGCGGCGACGCTTCCCGAGAGCCGGTGGACGAGGTCGGAGATCATCCGGGGGATCGCGCGGAGCGGCGCGGCGAGGCGGTCGAGGACGCCCCGGTGCGCGCCGGCCTCCGTCACCGCCTCCGGGGCGCGGGAGAGGAGGCGCGCGGCGGCCGCGGGGATGACGGTGACGGCGACCGCGAAACTGAGGCTCACCGCCGCGACGATGGCGAGGGCGATGTCGCGGAACAGCTGGCCCGCCTCCTCCTGCACGAGGAGGATCGGGAGGAACACCACCACCGTCGTGAGCGTGGCCGCGACGACGGCGCCGTACACCTCCTCCGCCCCGTCGATGGCGGCGCGCGCCGGCCGCTTGCCCATCTCCAGGTGGCGGAAGATGTTCTCGAGGACGACGATGGCGTTGTCCACCACCATGCCCACCGCGAACGCCATCCCCGCCAGGCTGATGACGTTGATGCTCCGCCCCAGCGCGACCATGGCGACCACGGCGCCCACCACCGAGATGGGGATGGCGAGGCCGATGATGAGGGCGCCGCGGATGGAGCCGAGGAACACGAGCAGCACTCCGAGCGCCAGCGCGCCGCCCAGCCAGATGTTGTCCTTCACGAGCGCCAGCGCATCGTCGATGTAGATGGTCTGGTCGTACACCTGGGACATCGTCAGCGTGCCGTCGAGCCCCAGGCGCCGCGCGTGGGACTCGAGCACGCCGCCGGGCTCGTTCAGACGCGCCACCGCGCCCTGGAGGCCCGCCATCACCTCCATCACGTTGGCGCCCACCTCCTTCTGCGCGTTCAGGGCGAGCACCGGGCGGCCCCGCGAGCGCACGATGTTGGTGGGCTCCTTGTAGGTCTCCACGATCTCCGCCACGTCGCGGACCAGGACCGGCCCCCCGGGCGTCATCCGGACGACCGTCTCCTCGATCTGCGCCGGAGTCTCGTACTGGTTCACGAAGCGCACGCGCACCTCGGACTTCGACTCGTCCACGGCGCCGGCGGAGACGTTGCGGTTGGCGGCGCGGATGGCGTCCACGAGCCCCGCCGGGGAGACGCCGCGCTGCGCCAGGCGCAGGGGATCGAACCGCACCTGCACCTCGCGCTCGCGGCCGCCGAGCACGTTCACCTCGGAGACTCCGGGCACGCGGTCCAGCACCGGCTTGATGCGGTCGTCGGCGAAGTCCTTCAGCGTGCGCAGGTCCAGCGTGGGGTCCTTCGCCTCGATGATGAACCACGCGATGAAGTCCCGATTCTCGGGGTCCGACGCCTCGACCACCGGCTCGTCCACGTTCTCCGGGTAGGTGGGGACCTCGCGGAGCTTGTCGCTCACCTCGCGGAGCGCCACCTCCTTCGGCGTGCCCACGGTGAACTCCAGCCGCACGGCGCCCATGCCCTGCTGCGAGGTCGACGTCAGGGAGCGCAGGTTCGCGAGGCCCTGCAGTCGCTCCTCCTGGCGGTCCACGATCTCCTGCTCGACTTCCAGCGGGCTCGCCCCCTCCCACCGGGTCCGCACGGAGATGATCGTGTCCTCGACGTCGGGCGTGAGCTGGATGGGGACGCGCTGGAACGCGATGAGCCCGGCCAGCACGACGAGGATCACGCCCACGGCGACGGTGACGGGGCGGCGGACGGAGGTGCGGACCGTGCTCATCGGCGGTCCCCGCCGGTCCCGGCCGGAACCGTCCCCACGGGCATCACCGGGGCTCCGGGGTACAGGCGCTCGTTCCCCTCGACGACCACGGCGGCGCCGGCGGCGAGGTCGATGCCCCGCACCGCCGCGCGATCGCCGAGGCTGAAGAGGACCTCCACCGGGACCATCGCCGCCGTCCCCGGGGCGCCCGGCGCCGTGGTGCGCGCGACGTACACGTAGGGGCCCGTCGGGCCGCGGAGGATGGCCGCCCGCGAGACCGTGAGCGCGTCCGCGTCCTCCCCCGTGGGGACGTAGACGGTGAGGGACATCCCGGGGGCGAGACCGGCTCCCGCGGGGAGGCGCGCGAGGACCGGGAAGGTCCGCGACGCGGGATCGAGCGCCGCGACGATGCGCCACTCCGCGGCGTCCAGTTCCGCGCCCGTGGCGTCCACGACGACGCGCAGCGGGGTGCGGTGGGCGGAGAGCGGCGCGAGGCTCCGCTGCGGCACGTCGAGCCGGAGTTCGAGATCCCCCGTGGAGACGAGTTCCAGCACCGCGTCCCCCTCGCCGACCCACGCGCCCACCTCGGTGCGGAGCGCGACGACCGTGCCCGGGAAGGGCGCCTTCACGGCCGTGTCCTCGATGCGGCGCTGGAGGAGCGCGATGCGGGCGCGGAGGACGGTGACGCCGCCCTCGGCGGAGCGGACGCGGGCCTCCGCGATGCGGACCGTCGTCTCCGCGTCCTCGCTCTCCTTCGGCCGCGCGGCGCTGCGTTCCGCGAGGGCGGCGAGCGCGGCGGCGTCCCGCCGGGCCTGCGTGACGCGCGAGCGGGCCTCCTCCACGGCGGCCTCCGCCTCGGCGACCTGCGCGTCGAGCACGGCGACGTCGAGGCGGAGCCGCTCCGCGTCGAGGCGGGCGAGGAGGTCCCCCGCTGCGACGGCGGATCCCTCTCGGGCGGCGAGTTCGAGGACGACACCGCCCTCGCGGGCCGCCACGAGGGAGCGGCGGACGGCGCGCACCTCGCCGGCGATGCGCCGCTGCTCGCGGAGACGTTCGGCCCGGAGTTCCTCCACGCGGACCGGCGAGGGCGGCGGGCCCCCCTCGAGCGCCAGCGCGGCCGGGGGCGCGGCGGCCCCCGCCAGCAGGAGGAGGGAAACGGGCAGCGATCGGACCTTCATGCGCGGGCTCCCTTCCGGCGCGAGCGGCGGCGCGCGGGTCCGCGGCCATCGGCGAGGATGCCGCGGAAGACGACGTCCACCAGATCGCGGGCCTGGTCCTCGAAGGACTTCCCGCTCCCGGTGAAGTGGTTGGTGAAGATGGTCCCGTACAGCGCGTGCCCGATGACGTCGGTCACGCGCTCCGCGGGGAGGTCGCGAAGGACACCTTCGCGCACCAGGCCGTCGACGAGGTCCCGCCAGGGGGCGCATCGCTCCGCGCGGTGGCGGAAGTAGAGCGGCGGCTCCCGGTCCCGGAAGGCGGCGCGCTCCTGCACCAGGAGTTCCACGACCTCCGGGTGGGCGTCGAAGAACGCGAGGTAGCCGCGCACCCCCAGGGAGATCCGCTCCAGCGGAGTGGAGGCCTCGGCGGCGGCGCCGTCCACGGACTCCGCCAGCCGCTCCAGCATCCGGTCCAGGGCGGCGAGGAACAGCGCCCGCTTCGACCGGAAGTGGCGGTACAGCGTGCCCTTCCCGATGCCGGCGGCGTCGGCGACCTGCTGCACGTCCGTGGCGGCGAAGCCCCGCTCGGCGAACACGCGGGCCGCGGCGGCGAGGATCTCCTCGCACCGCTCCGCGCGCCGCCCCGGGTCGGGGGGACGCCCCCTCCGCCGGCACTCCTCGGTCCTGGCCATGGGGGGAGGGATATAACGGACCCGCGGGTCCGCTAAAAACAAAGCGGCGCCGAGTCGCTACTCCGGCAGGGTCAGCACGAGATCCGTCGCGGGGGCGACGGCGGTGCCCAGGTCCACGTCCCCGCGGGAGGGGTGGAGGCCCTTGAAGCGGACGGTCCCCGGGGGGAATCCCCGCGCGGTGAAGCGGCCCTCCGCGTCGGTGGCGATCCAGTCGAAGGCGCCGGGGCCCGTTCCCTCGTCCACCGTGTCGACGGACACGTCGAGCCCCGCCACGGGCGTGCCGTCGGCGCGGACCACGCGACCGGAGAGCGGCGCGCAGGGGAGCACGCGGATGACGATGCCCGTGGCGCCGGCGGTGAACTTCCCCTCCGCCGGGGTCGGCGCCCACGCGCTGGGCGGGCCGCCCGCGGACACGGTGTAGGAGCGGTCCCCGACGCCGCGGAGGACGAACACGCCCCCCTCCTCCGTCACGCCGCGGCCGCCCCCCGCCACGGGCACGCCCGCCGCCACCGGGTTGCCGTCCGGGTCCACCACGCGGCCGGCGATGGTGCCGCCTTCGCGGAACACCACGTCCAGGTCGGTCCGCCCCGGGAGGACGCCCCGCAGGGACACGTTCAGCAGGGTCCCGCCGGGATGGAAGTGGAGGTCCTGCGCCGCGCCCTCCGGCACGAGACCGGTCCGGAACGTCCCGTCCTCCTTCGTCTTCAGGATCGTGACGACGCCGCCGCCGGAGTTCAGGTACTGGTACTCCACCACGCCCGGCGCGCCGCCCCCCTCGAGGCGCACGCGCCCGGCGATGCGGAGGGACGCGGGGATGCGGATCGCCAGGTCCCCGGTCCCGGCCCGGACCCCCGTCACGATGGTGCGCGGGAACGCCGCGGCCTCGTCGGACGCCTGGTCGGTCACCGTGATGTCGTAGTCGGCGGCATCGAGGCCTCCCACGTGGAAGGTCCCGTCGGCGCGGGCCTGCGTCGAGCGCCAGGTGCGCGCGCCGCCGTCCACGAGCGCGGACCGGAGGGTGGTGATCTGCACGCCCACGCCCGGTGGCACGCCCCCGTCGGGCCCCTCCACCCTCCCGTCGATGGCCAGGCCCCGCCGCAGCGGGATGCGCAGATCCCGCGTCCCCGCCGCGACGGGCCCGACCTCCCGCTGGAGGTAGTCGTGGGCGGGCCAGTTCACGCCCGCCCGGATCCGGTGCATCCCCGCCGCGAGGCCCGCGATGAGGAACCGGCCGTCCGCGCCGGACACCGCCTGGGAGTTCGACCAGTCTTGCGGCGAGGCGGCGGGGACGGCCATCACGCCCACTCCCGGGAGGGGCGCCCCGGTGTCCTCGTCCACGAGGATCCCGCCGATGGCGTCGGCGGTCTCGAGGACCACGGTGACCGGTTCGCCGCCGGGCATCCCGCCCGTCGACGCGGGCCGGAAGCCCGGGGCCCGCACGTGGACGGCGTGGGGATCGCGGGGGAGGCGCTCCACGCGGAACGCGCCGCTCCCGTCGGTGACCGCGGCGATCACGCTCACGCCGATCCCGCGGCGGGCGCTCTCCTCCGTCTGCACGGAGACCTGCGCCCCCGCCACGGCGCGCCCCGCCCCGTCCTGCACCCGCCCCGCGAGGGCCGCGCCCGGCGCCAGGACGACCTCGATCCCCTCGCGGTGCTCCCCCGGCGCCAGCAGGCCGAGGGTCACCACGACCTCCGGGCAGTCCCCGTCCCAGGCCGCCAGCGTGCAGGGGCCGGGGGCGAGTCCCTCGGCGGCGAAGGAGCCGTCGTCCCCCACCGTCGCCGCGGGGGCCGCGGCGACGTGGCCGCCCCACGCCCACGGGTTGGAGGGCTCCGGGGCGCGCGGCACGACGCGGAGACGCGCCCCGCGGAGCGAACCGCCGTCGGCGCGGCGCACGCGGCCCGCGACGGCGCCGCCCGCCTCCAGGATCACCTCGACGTCCCGGAGCGACCCCGTCGCCGGGACGACGATCTTGTCGGAGCGCCCGCGCCGGCCCCCGGGCGCGGTGGCCTCGACGACCCGTCCCGCCCCCGGTGCGGCGACGGCGCGGAAGGAACCATCGGTGGCCGACGGGACCGGCACGCCTCCGCCGGGCCAGACCCACACGCCGGCCCCCTCCACCGGACGGCCGTCGCCATCCACGACGCGCCCCTCCACGGACACGCCGGGGGCCAGCACGAGGTCGAGCACCGCCTCCTCTCCGGCCACCAGCATCGCCACCTGCGACACGGGCGCCTCGCCGGCGGCGAGCGCCTCCACCGGCCGCGCCGGGGATCCGGGCAGGTACATGCCGTCGGCGTGGGGCAGCACGACGGCGGCCCCGGGCGGAAGGCCGTCGATGCGATAGCGCCCCTTCGCGTCCGCTCTCCCCTGGCCGGGCTGCCCAGCGGTCTGCCACGCCTGGACGAGGGCGCCCTCCACGGGGGCGCCGGCCGCGTCGGTCACGCGCCCGGAGAGCGTCGCACCGCGGAGAAGGCGCACCTCCTGCTCCACGGTGGTCCCCTCGGACACGCGGATGACCTTCCGTTCGACGGAGTAGCCGCGGCCGTCGGGATAGGGGAGGTATCCGGCGGCGCGCACGTTCAGGTTGCCGAGCCTCCCCGCCGGGATGCCCTCCAGCAGGAACCGGCCCTCGCCATCCGTTTCGATGCGGGCGAACGCGATGCGCGCTCCCTCCTCGGGAAGCAGCCACGCCACCACCACGGCCCCGGCGACGGGCTGTCCCGTCCCGTCGTCGAGGACGCGCCCCCGCACACGCGCCAGCGGCGGGAGCCGGAGATCGATCTCCGCCACCGCCGGGAGCGACACCCACGCGACGTCCTGTCGCCGCCCCGGCTCCTGCCAGACGGCGAGCATCGTGTGGCCGGGCTCCAGGTCGGAGAGGGCGTAGCGACCCTTCCCGTCGGACGTCGTCGTCGCGCGGCCGAGGCTGTTGGTGCGCCACGCCGAGGGCCCCGCGGCCACCACCGTCACGCCCGCCAGCGGCGCGCCGTCGGCGGCGAGCACGCGCCCGGACACGGAGCAGGCCGCGTCGAGGTCCACGACCAGCGTCTCCCGCGGCTCGCCGGGCCGGAGGACGACCGCCATCCAGCGGCGGGCGCGGCCCTCCGCCGCCACGCCGAGCACGCGATCCCCGGTGCGGAGTCCCGTCAGCGAGCACGTCCCCGTCGCGTCGGTGACGACCGTGGCCACGGGGGCCGGGGGCTGCGCCGGCGAGGTCGCCCCGAAGATCGCCCCGTCCTCCGGGTAGGAAGCCGCGGGCCGCTCGTGGAGGCTCACGCGGGCGCCGGCCACGGGACCGCCGCCGGCGTCGCGGACGAGCACGCGCAGCGTCTCCGTCCCGGGGGGCCCGTCGTCGACGCCGGCGACACCGTCCGCGGCGGCCGGAGCCGCGGGGGCCGGCTCCCCTCCGCCCGTCCCCGGCCGGGGCGCGACCGCCACGGCGCCCGGGTCCGGCGCGGGCGCGGGGAGGTTCCCCTCCCCCGCCGGCGCCAGCGTCCGCCACGCCACGGCGGCCAGGAGCAGCGCCGCCGCCGTCCCCACGGCCACCTTCATGTTCGTCGCCATGGCCAGCACCCCCGCGGCGGCGGCCGGGGACCATCCCCCGGCGGGGCCGCCCGGAGCCACGGGATCGGGCGTGCGCGCCAGGGGCAGGAGGACGACCGCCCAGCGGCGACGGCCCCTCTCCTCCCCCTCGTCGAGCCGCTCCCGGAGGAGCGCCAGGGCGCGCCGGAGCCGCGTGCGGACGGTCTCCAGCGGGACGCCCAGGCGCCCGGCGATCTCCGGCGGCGGGAGGTCCTCGAAGTATCGCAGCAGCACCACCGTGCGGTAGGGCTCGTCCAGCGTCCGCACGGCGCGCGCCACGCGCTCCACGACCTCCGCCCGTTCGAGCAGTTCGTCCGGCGTCGGCGGCGCGGCCGGTGTCGGCCTCGCCCCCTCGCGCGCCCCCCGCCGCCCCTCCCCCCGCCTCAGGTTCGAGGCGAGGTTGCGGAGCACCGTCCCCAGCCA
Source organism: uncultured Planctomycetota bacterium (assembly GCA_964607145.1). Lineage (GTDB taxonomy): Bacteria > Planctomycetota > JAJSAM01 > JAJSAM01 > JAKLKS01 > CAZSIX01. The sequence continues at coordinate 12,665 of CAZSIX010000027.1, forward strand.
CGCCTTTGGCGAGCGCGGCGGTTCGCCGTCCATGGCCCGGAGCCACGTCTCCTGCTCCAGATCGTCGGCGGTCGAATCGTCCCGCACCAGCGCCCGCGCGACACCGCGGACCCATCCGCGGTGCTCGAGCAGGGCTTCCATCCGGTCGGGGGGGCGGCGGGATTCCATGGGCTCCGTGGAGGGGACACCGCGGACGGGGAACGGGGTTCAGCGTACCCGCGACGGGTCACCCGCGGAGGGCTGGTACGCCGACCCCGACGGGCGGCGGGTGGGGCTGGAGGAGCGGAGCGGTTGACGGATCGCGCGAGCGTCGGCCGCCCCTTCGCGGGACCGGCTCGCGTGGGCGCGCCGGGTCACCCCCCCGCGGTATCCGCCGGCGGGAGCGGCATTGCCCGCTTGGTGAGCAGCGCCTCGCCGAGCGGGACCGACGCGACGACGTCGGCGATTCGCGCCGCCGCGCGACCGTCCCCGTAGGGGTTCTCCATGCCCTCCAGCGAAGCGCGGAACTCCGGCGACAGCCCCCGGCGCGCAGCGGCGACGATGGCGTCCGCGTCGGGCTCCGCGTGGATCACGTTGCGGGCCCGCTCGCGCCCCCTCTGCCGGAGACCCACGTCGACGGTGGGCACGCGGAGCGTCGGTGTCTCCATGATTCCGCTGCTGGAGTTCCCCAGCAGCAAATCGGATCGGGCCAGGAGTCCCCAGTAGTCGAGGGGGTTCAGATTCACGAACACGTGCGCGCCGGGGCGGCCAGCGCACCAGGACCGCGCGCGCGCGGCCAGCGCACGGCTGCCGGCGTCCGCGTTGGGGAAACAGAACAGCGGCCGGCCCTCCAGCCGGTCCAGAGCCGCGAAGACTGCCTCGACTTCGCGCAGCGTGTCTCGCGCAAGGGTGACCGGGTGGACCGCGACGATGAGGACGGGGGACCCCAGGCCAACGCCGAGGCGCCGCTCGACCTCCTCCCGGGACGGCAACGGCCCCCGTCGCAGGTGATCCAGCGACGGTGCGCCCGTCCGGTGGACCCGCCACGGCTCCTCTCCCATCGCGAGCACGCGGCGCGTCGCCGCCTCCGTCGGGGTGAAGTGGACGTGGCTGAGCTTCGTGAGCGCGTTCCGGACCGCGTCGTCGACCGCCCCCTCGCTCACCTCCCCGCCCTCGATGTGCGCCACGGGGATCCGCAGCGCCAGCGCGACGGATGCGGGCGCCAGGAGTTCGTAGCGATCCGCGATGAGGAGCAGGAGGTCGGGCCGCATGCGCGCGAGCACCTCCGTCATCCCGAGCGTCGCGACGCCGATGGACTTCGCCATGCCAACGTCGGTGTCGCTGCTGAGCAGGCACTCCACCCGCTCGTCCACCCGCATCCCGTCCCGCTCCACCTCGTCCACCGCGTGGCCGAATTCGGGGGAAAGCAGCGCTCCCATTGCGACGATGCGCAGGTCGACGGAAGGCCGCAGGCGGAGTTCCTCGAGGGGCCATCGCAGGTGGCCGTAGTCGGCCCGTGACGTCGTCAGCGCGGCGACGATCCGACGGCCGGTCCCGGGGCTCGCGGCGGGCTTCACGGACCGCCACGGTAGCACTCCGGGCGCCCCGTGTCAGTCTGCCACCCCCGGAGTCGACGCGGGGACGCGGGTGTCCGTGGACCCTCGAGATAGCGTCGGGCTACCGACTCCGCGTCGACGTCGGCGCGACGCCGCCGTGATCGGGCCCGCCGAAGTCGAACCCGAACACGAGGAAGACCGTCAGGCGCGGAGCGTCCCGGCTCACGCCGTAGAGGGGGACGAGGTCGACGTGGATCCGCTTCGTCGGCCGCCACTGGATGCTCGGGCCGAGCAGGATCACGCTCTCCGCGCGGCCGCGCCCTCCGCCAGTTCCCGCGCCAGCAGCGGCAGCGCGCGGTCGAGGTTGCGGGCGTAGACGAATGCGAACAGGCGACCCAGCGTCCCCGCGGCGAAGCCGCGCGCGTCCACCTCCAGCACGACGCGGGTCCCGCCCCCGGGGAGGGGCTCGAAGTGGTGGTCGTAGCCCACGTGGAGCCAGAGGAACCGGCCGTGCCACTTCCACCGGCGGGGCGGATCCCAGTCGGTCATCGCGAACGCCGTGGGGATCCCCGGCTTGAGGACGAAGACGCCGCGGCTGCCGGGGCCCAGCGGGCCCGGCGGATCCAGGCGCGCGGACTTCATGTGCCGCGCCCACGAGGGCCAGTCCGTCACCCGCGCGAGGTGCGCCCAGGCCGCCCCGGGGGTTGCGCCCGTCTCCAGCGTGCGGCGGAGGAGGAGGCGGGTCACGCCAGCCGCCGCGCCGCGTCGGCGGCCCGCACCGCGAGACCGGGGGCGTCCAGGGACGCCGCCACGGCGGCAAAGTCCGCCCGCGGCCCCCGCCACAGCAGTTCGTCGACCCGCGTGATGGTGGGCGCGTCGTAGGCCAGCGTCGCGATGCGGCGGAAGAGGAACGCGTCCTCCCGCGCCTCCCGGAGCGCGCGGGCGAGGCGCGCGGCCCCGCGGACCTTCACGTCCCAGTCCCCCTCGTCGTCGGGGATATCCTCGATGCGCCCGTACCGCGCGAGGACCGCGGCCGCGGACTTCGCCCCCCAGCCCCGGATCCCCGGGTAGCCGTCGCTGGAGTCCCCCACCAGCCCGAGCCAGTCGGGGATGGAGCGGGGCGGGACGCCGAACTTCGCCACCACGGCGTCGCGATCGATGAGGGTCCGCGTGCGCCGGTCGAACTGCACGATGCGGCCGTCGTCGGAGACGCACTGCGCGAGGTCCTTGTCCGGCGTGCACACGAGGACCCGCTCCACGCGGGGGTCCGCCGCGGCGACGCGGGCGGCAGCGCCGAGGGCGTCGTCGGCCTCGTGCTCGACCATGGCGAACACGCGGAACCCGCAGGACTCCAGCGCGCGCTCCAGCGGGTGGAACTGCGCGGCCAGTTCCGGCTCCACGCCCTCGCCCGTCTTGTAGCCCGCGTACAGCGCGTTGCGGAACGACTCGACCACGTGATCCGTGGCGACCCCGAGGTGGGTGGCCCCGTCCTCCACCAGGGAGAGCATGCTCGCGACGACTCCGCGGACGGCGCCCACGGGGCGCCCGTCGGCGGTGGTGTGCGCGGGGAGGGCGAAGTGGTGGCGGAAGAGCTCGTACGTGCCGTCGACGAGGTGGACGCGGAAGGCCATGCCACGGCGATTGTAGGCCCGCGGCCGGCGCGCGGCCACGGCGCTCCCCGCGCTCGACGGAAACGCGTTCGCCGCCGTTTCGGCGGACCTATACTCCGCGGTCCATGTCGAAGCGAGCCATCGGCCGGGAACCCGGCATCCGCGTCCAGGTGCCGGCGATGCTGCGCGTCCACTGCGGCGACGCGGCGGAACTCGCCCTCGCGGCGCCCAGCGTCCGCCTCGCGCTCGCCGAGGTGGAACGGCGCCACCCCGCGCTCTACCGGAGCGTCTGCGACGAGACCGGCGCCGTGCGCCGCCACGTGAACCTGTTCGTGAACACCGACAACGTCCGGGACGGGGCCGGCCTCGACACGCCGCTCGCACCCGGGGACGTCCTGACGATCCTTCCCGCCGTCTCAGGAGGCTGACCATGCCCGACCGCATCCTGCTCGCCATCGGCACGAAGAAGGGGGTCTTCGTCGCCGAGTCGACGAAGTCCCGGAACCGGTTCTCGCTGCGCGGCCCCTTCGGGCCCGGCGTCGCGGTCTACACCACGCTCATCGACACCCGCGGGAAGCCGCGCATCTACGCGTCCTCCTGCAACGCGTTCTTCGGGATGAAGATCCTCCGCTCCACGGACCTCGGGAAGACCTTCAAGGAGACGAAATCGGCCCCCGCGTTCCCCAAGGACGACGGCCGGGCGCTGGCCAACATCTGGTCCCTGGAGCCCGGCGCCGGCAAGCGGGAACTCTGGTGCGGCGTCGAGCCCGCGGCGCTCTTCCGCAGCCCCGACGGCGGGGACTCCTGGGAGATGGTCTCCTCCATCAGCAACCACGAGCACGCGCGGAAGTGGCACCCGGGCAACGGGGGCCTGTGCATGCACACCATCGTGCGGGACGGGAACCGCATGCACCTCGCCATCTCCACCGGCGGCCACTACCTGAGCGAGGACGGCGGCGCGACCTTCCGCGCGTCCAATGGCGGCGTCGGCGCCGGGTTCGTCCCCGACCCTTACCCGGAGTTCGGCCAGTGCGTCCACAAGATCGCCGGCCACCCCGACGCGCCGGGCCGGTTCTACATGCAGAACCACGGCGGGTGGGACGAGCGGCCCGGGATCGGCGTCCTCCGCAGCGACGACCACGGCCTGACCTGGCGGTCCATCGCGAAGGGCCTGCCCTCGGACTTCGGCTTCCCCATCGTCGTCCACCCGCACGACCCCGACACGGTCTACGTCCACCCGCTGGAGGGCCCGACGCGCGCCTCCATCGGCGGGGCGCCCGCCGTGTGGCGCAGCGAGGACGGCGGCGGTTCCTGGAAGCGCCTCGCCCGCGGATTCCCGAAGAAGGACACGTACCTCACGGTCCAGCGCGACGGCATGACCATCGACACCCTCCAGGCTCCGGCCCTCTACTTCGGCACCACCACGGGGCAGTTGTGGATGGGGAAGGACGGCGGCGAGGACTGGTCCTGCCTCTTCGACTCCCTCCCGCCGATCCACTGCGTGAAGGTGGCGGTGATCTGACGGGTTGGCGCCGCTCCGCCTCCGGCGGCCGACGGTCCTCGCTGGGCTCGAAGGCCCCCCGCCCTCCGGCGCAATGGGAGATGTGCGGCGGACCGGCGGGCGTCCCATGCCGCGCGGGAGGTGATCCATGGCCGACGGGCGCGCCGTCCCCGGGGAACGGGACGTCTCCGCGTGGCTCGGCCCCTACCCGCCGGAGGAGTTCCCCGTCGGCGGGAACCTCATCGAGTCGGTCCGGCTGCGGACGGCGGAACTGGCCGCGCCGGCGGCCCGTTCCGGGCAGACGCCGCCGGGCGGCGACGAGGAGGCGTTCGCCGCGTACATCGTGGAGGGGTTGGTGCGCGGCATGTGGCACGACCGGCCCATCGCTCCGACGAAGACCTCGACCCTGCTCGTGTCCGGCGACGGCCGCTGGATCGGCGCCGACGCCTTCAAGTACGGGAAGAACCTCTACCAGTACGTCGCCCTCGCGCCGACCACCGCGTCCGTCATCCCGTTCTCCTGGATCCGGGACGCGGCGCCGCGCGTCGTCCTCCTCGACTTCCTGCGCAGCGTGAGCCTCGACTGGTGCACCTCCGCGGCGGTGCTGACCCTCGGCGCCGACACGCTCGCGAGGAAGGCCCTGCTGCTCCTCTACGACATGAGCCGCCTCCATCCCCGCCCGGAACTGGAGGTGCGGCAGAAGGACGTCGCCGACATGCTCGGCGTGGCCCGGCAGTCGCTCCAGCCGATCCTCAAGCAGTTCGAGTCCCGCGGACTGATCACCCTCGGCTACGCGGAGATCGTCATCTCCGACCCGATGGCGCTCATCCACCGGCTCCGCCACCGCAGATAGCGATTGTCGCCCCGCCGTCAATCGCCGGATCCCGCCGCGGCGAAGGGGCACAGTGGCCCCACTCCGGATCCCGCGGCGCGGTGGCGCCCGGCGCGGCCGGGCCCGTCGCCGCGGGCCGGAGGCGGACGGTTCCCCGGCCGACCACGGTACGGCCGGGACTCGAGGAGGCTGCGATGCGGGTTCGAATTCCGCGCCGAAGCGCGGGCCGGTGGTGCACGACGACGGCGGCGGTCATCGCCATGGTGACGTGCGTCGCGCAGGGTGCGTCGGTGGGCGGCGCCGACTGGGCGGTCGCCGGGCCGGCGCGCGTGGTCCTGAAGAAGTCCGGGCTCCGGCCCATCGACTTCGCCGGGAACGCGCGGCTGCGGTTCGACGGCGCGCCTGCGGATGCGTCCGGCGCGGCGACGCTGGACGCCTACGACGCGACGGGTCGGCAACTGCTCGCGGTCATCGCCGGCCAGTGGGAGACGGGGCGGCGCGCGTCCTTCGGCATGGAACTCGACCACGAGGACCTCGCCGGCTTCCTCGCCGGCCGCATCGAGGAGTCCGCGGGAGTGCCGGCGGCGTGCTCCGTGCTCTCGACGCGATGCAAGGGGGCTCTCGGGAGGGACGGGGAGAGCGTCCGGTTGTCCGTGACCGTGTCGGGCACGACCAGCCTGGATGGCGGACCCCCGCTCAGGATGAAGACGAAGCTGCGGCTGCGGTAGCCTCCCGCTCTCCGTCGAAGCGGGCCGCGAGCGCGAAGCCCGCGACGGAGACGGCCAGCACCGCGACGTTGGGCCAGCCGAAGGCGGGGATCGCGAGCAGCCGGAGGCAGCCGCAGTCCGCTCCCCGGAGCCGCTCGAAGCCGAGGGCGACGGTCACGAGCATGGTGCCCGTGACCGCCGCCCCGAGGGCGGAGGCCGTCGCCCTCGCGCGCGGAAACGCGAGACCGGCGCCGGCGGCCATCTGCAGGAGACCCGCCGCGCGCGCGAGCGCGGAGGCTCCGCCCCGCGGGAGGCCGGGGAAGACCTGGACCAGGGTGGCGGCGGTGGCCTGCGGCAGCAGCAGGCCCTCCACGCCCCGCAGGACCCAGAACCCGCCGAGGAGCGCCAGCGCCAGGCGGGCGGCGAAGCGACCCCCCGCCGTCTCGCGCCGCGGGCCCGGGGTCACCGGGACCCGGGGACGATCACGGGGATCACCGGGGACGCACCCGCCGCCGCCCGCGCCACTCCGCGCCAGATCTCGCCCGCTTCCTCGTCCACGAGGACGTACTCCCCTTCGGGATGGGCGCGGGAGTCCGTGGGCCGGAGCAGGCCCCCGCCGTCGGAGCGGAGGGCCGCGGATCCACGCACCGGTACTACCAGCGCTCCCGCCGCGGCCTGGAACCGGAGTCGCCGGTCGGGGAGCGCGCGTCCCGCTGCGTCGACGAGGCGGAAGGCCACTTCCGCCGCCGGCGGGAGCGCGAGCCTCTGGCGCGCCGCGACTTCGATGCGGGCCAGTTCCCGCCGGAGGAGAACGGTCGTCCAGCCCGGGTTCGTCCCGTTCCCGATCGCGGGGACGACGATCTCGATCCCCTCCCCCTCGGCGACGCCGGGGAGCGGCAACCGCCCGCCGTCGCCGCACCGCGTCCGCAGCCACGCGCGATCCCCCGTGCGCACCAGCGCCACGGTCCCCTCCGGCGCGGGGGAGCCGTCGGGGAGGTCCACGCCCACCTCCGCGGGAACCGCGACGGGGCCGAGGGCGAGTTCCACGGGGACGATCGCCCCGGGAAGGGGCGTGCCGCGCCAGAGGCGCGAGGGACAACGCCCGTCGGCGAGGGCGTAGAGACTGGCGTAGCCGTGGAGGCCACGCACCGTGAACGTCCCCGTGGCGGCGTCGGGGATGACCGTCCGCCGCCCCGGCCCCTCGGGCCAGGCGGGGCAGTGGATCAGGATGACGGCGCCCGGGATTCCCCCCCGCGGCCAGTCCGCGATGCGCCCTTCGACGGCGGCGCAGGTCTCGAGGACGAGGAGGGTTCCGCCGTCGGGAGCCGGCGGGGAGGGTCGGACCGTCGCGCTCCGCCCGTCGGCGGACGCGGCTCCCAGCAGCGCGCCCCGCCCGCCGCCGACGGCGGGACGCGGAAGCGCGACCTGCGCCTCCCCGTCGGCGTCCGTGGTCGCCATCTCGACGGAGGGCACCGCGTACGGATCCTCCGCCGCCGCCGCGCGGACCACGGCCCCGGCCACCGGGCGCCCTTCCCCGTCCACCACGCGCACCCTCACCGGGAGCGGCGGTCCCACGTGGTGGACTCCTGCGGTGGCGGGGGGCGCGCCCCGGGCGCCGGCGACGGCCGCCCCGCCGGGGGTCCGCAGCGCCGCGACGACGGCGAGCCCCCCCGCCGCCGCGACGATCGTCCCCCTCGCGACCCGCCGCACGGCGCCGCTCCGCGCCGTCACCAGTACCGCACCTTGAGCTTCGCCCGCGCGCGCACGTAGCACTCCGGCACGAGGATCTCGATCCCCAGCGCCGCGACGTCCACCTCGCAGGTCGTCTGCACGTGCGCGCTCCACGAGTCCGGGTCGTCGGGATCGGGATTCCACGCGGCGTCGGGCATGGCCGCCGCTTCGTCCTGGTACGCCGCACCCCCCGAGGACGCGTCGCGGTAGAGGGACATCTGCGGTCCCTGGAAGGAGAGGCTCTCCGCGAGCGTGCCGGCGACGCTGCTGCCCGTCGCGCCGACGCCGGGCTCGCGGAGGAGGATCAGGCAGGTCGCGGCGAAGGTCGGCGGTCCGTCCTCGCAGTCCCCCTCGATGGCGACGAGGGAACTCCGCTTCGTGGTCAGCGCGGCGGAGGCGCCCACGCGGGAGAGCGGCGGATCGCCGGGCTCCCACCAGAGGACCACCTTCAGGTCGTTGTCCTGCGATTGCGCGTCCTGCCCCATGCACGTCGACCCCAGGCAGTGGAAGCCGTAGTCCGCCTCCACGTTCACGAGGCCGTACGCGGGGTTGCACGACGACGCGTACCAGCCCTCGTGGCCCACGGAGCCGTTGATCCCGCCGATGGCGAGGGGCGTCGTGGCCGTTCCCGCGGTGCGACTCACCCAGAACGCGAGGGCCGCCGACGCCAGCGCCAGGCCCGCCACGACGACCGCCGTCCCCTTCGCGATGCGCCCCGATGTCCTCACGGTGTGCCCTCCTCCCATGGCCGCGTCCGATGGAGGAGCGGACGGAGCATCCCGCGTGCCGTGCGCGGCGGGCGCGGCGAACGGACGGAAGTGCCCGTGGGGCCGGGAGATGGAGAGGCGGGTGCGGCCCGCCGCTCCGTGCCGTCCGGGCGCGGTCCGGCGCGTTGCGGCGCCCGCCCCCGCCCGCAGGAGCGCCGTCCCGACCGCTTCAGGAGGAACCGCGGTCCCGCGGACTCCCCTCCCCGCCCGACGCCGGCGGGGCCGCCCCCGTCAGAGCGCCTCGAACGGGTCGATGTGGGACCAGTCGCTCTGGAGGATTGCCTGCCAGCAGTTGCCCTTCCCGTGCGCCCCGCCGCCGGTGGCGTTGGGGAGGTCGACGACCATCCCGACGTGATCGCCGGCGGCGCCTCGGAAGTGGGAGGAGACGAGGTCCCCCTCGATCCGGAAGTTGATGCCCGAACTGTCGTCGGGGGACTTCGCCCGCCGCGTGCGGAACATCATCATCGGCTTGGCGATGTTGAAGCGCGCCACCTTCAGCACCTGCTTCATGGCCGGCGCGTTGAACGTCACGAACGGCACGCCGCCCCAGACCCCGGCGACCTGCGCCAGGCCCCCTCCCAGGGAGTGCCCGGTGACCGAGAGGCGACGGCCCGCGGCGATGGACTTCGCCGTGTCGACCATCTTCCGCGCAGAGGAGCACTGGTTCGGGAGGATGCGGAGTCCGATGCGGGCGTCCGCCGAGAGGTCCGACGCGAACTTCCCCTTCTGGCCCGGGTTCGTGCCGCAGCACCCGACCACGACGTCCGTGTCGCTCTGCCAGATCCCTCCCTGGAATCCGTCGCCGAGCAGCGTCCCCGTCTCCCAGTGCTGCACCCGCCAGTCGTCCACCATGTGTCCCGGCGGCTCCGCGTAGTACTGCGACGTCCGCGTGAAGTACGCGGCGAACGCGATCTTCGCGTAGTCGAGGCACGTTGCCATCCCGGCTCCTCTCGCCCTTCCCCCCGTCCCCGCCCTCCGTCGGGCCGAGGGTAGCGGGAGCGTGGGCCGCGGCCAAGCGCGGCGTCGGGAGGCCGGGGCGGGCGGTACGGCGGACTCGCGGGACCGTTGACGTCCACCCGCCCGGAGCCGAAGCTACCGTCGGAGACGACGGCGGTGGCCGGCGCGAGCGACAGCACGTTCCCCACCTTCCTGACACTCTCTCTCCCGCGGAGGCTTCCGTCGAACGGAACGGCCGGACGCCATCCCGGCCGTCGCGGCAACCCGGAAACCGCTCTCGAACTCAGCGCCGGTCGCGTCGACGGGGGCCGGGAGGGCGCGACCGGGTCGCCGCCCGGAGCGCCGCCGCATCCCGACGGAAGGGGCATCGAGCGGGTACCTTTCCCTCCGTGGCCGAACACGAAGGCGACGAGGACGCCTACATCCTGGGCACCGAGCTCGCCGAGTTGGAGCGGCTGGGCTTTCAGCACGAAGTATGGGAGTCGGCGTTGGAGTCCCTTTGCCGGCGAGTCGGAGTGGGCGCGGGCGCCGCGGTGCTCGACCTCGGTTGCGGGCCGGGGTTCACCACGCTCGCGCTGGCACGCATCGTGGGGCCGGGGGGCCGTGTGGTGGGTGTCGACCGGAGCGCTCGGTTCGTCGCGGCCCTTCGCGCCAGGGCGGAGCGCGACGGCCTGGCGAACGTGGAAGCCGTGGAGGCCGCGACGGAGGCCCTCCCGGCAGGGCTCGGCCCGTTCGACGCGGCCTACGCCCGCTGGCTCCTCTTCTGGCTGGAGCGCCCCGGGGATGCACTGCGCGCCGCCGCGGCGCAACTCCGGAGCGGCGGCACCATCCTCGTTCAGGACTACCTGCGATGGGGGGACCTGAGCCTTCTCCCGCGGTGCCCCGCCGTCGACGCGGCCGTGGCGGCCTGCCTGCGCCACTGGCGCGCGGCGGGAGTGAGCGTGGACGTGATGGAGGCGATCTCCATCCACGCTGCCGACGCGGGTCTGTCCGTGGAGGAGATCCGGCCCCTCGCGCGCATCGCGCCCGCCGGCGCGCCGGAGTGGCGCTGGATCGGGACGTTTCTCCACCAGTACCTCCCGCGGGTCGTCGCGGACGGACACCTGGACGAAGCCGGGCTCGTCGCGTTCCGCGCGGCGTGGCGGGATCGGGAGCATGCGTCCGCGGGGCACGTCGTCGCGCCGGCCATGGCGGAGGCGGTTCTCCGGAAGCCCCTCCTCCCGGCGCGGGAGGACGGGGCCCGATAGCCGCGCGCCCTCGGCGCGCCGGCGTGACCGGCCAGGCCGAGGCGCGCCCCGCTCGCGGTGCGTCTCCTGGCCGGGATCGAGTGCGGCTGGCTGCGTCCGATCCGGTTCTCGTCAGGGTCCGCGCGGGTGTCCATCAGGTGATGGGCCTGTGGAGCCGCGGCGCCATCTGAATTCCACGACGATCCAAGCCGGGCCACCTGCTGGACCCAACGATACCGATTCCCCTGCCGACGACCATTGCTCTACCGCATGCAACAGCCACGCGGAAGCCCCCTCCGGCGAAGTCTCGTTGTCAATCATCAGATTCTCAGGCCCGGTTGCTCACTCTTGGCAAGGCGAACCTCAAAGTGACTGGGAGTCGACCTGTCCCCGTGCGTAGTGATGCGCACGGCCGCCTGCCCATCCGGCGAACTACTCTCGCGAATGTTCAGGGAGCGACCTGATCCTCCCGCTGCCCGACTGGGCGGAAGTGGCCGGGGGACACCCGCGGACGGGAGGCACCCTGCGGTTCCTGGTGGACGCGAGTTGCGATTTCGCCGTGGTCCGCGAGCTGCGGGCCGCGGGGCAACCGCGTGGGAGCGAGCGCGAGCCGGCCGGCACGCCGGGGGCCTCGGCGCCGTAGGATGCCGCTGCCGAGGAGGTCGCCATGAACTGGCAGGACTACGTCGAGGAGCGTCCGGACGTCATGAACGGGAAGCCCGTCTTCAAGGGCACGCGCGTGACCGTCGAGCACGTCCTCCAGGAACTCGCCAACGGGATGTCCGAGGACGAACTCCTCCGCGGACACCCGCGGCTCACCCGCAACCACCTCCGCGCCGCGTGGGCGTATGCGGCGGCCGTCATCGGCCTCGAGCAGACGCTGCTCGGGTAGGCCCGGGGGTAGCGGCTTCTCGCGGACGAGAACCTCCACGCCGACATCGTCCGCCGGCTCCGCTCCCGCGGGCACGACGTCTCCCATGCAGCGGAGGGGATGGCGGGCGAGCCCGACGAACAGGTCCTCCGCCGGGCCGCGGCGGAGCGGCGGATCGTCGTCACCGACGACCAAGGCATCGTTCGACAACTACTGGACTGCACCGAGGCCGAGCGAGAGGCCCGCGGGCAAGGCGCGAGGAGCGCGTGGCCCCTCTCGGGCCACAAGCGACGAGCAACGCAGCCCCCGGGACTCGCAGCCGGCCGAATGCGTTCAGTAGTTGTTGAGCGGTGCCTAAGGACTTCGGCGAACTCATCGTCCGCAGGGGCGTGGCCAGCGCCGGCGTGCTGCTGCTGCGCCAGAGGAACCCCGCCGTCCGGGAGCGCATCGCGCGTCTTGCGGCCGTCTGGGGGCCGTGGAGTCCGCGGAGCCGCGATCATTCGTCGTCGTGAGCGACCGCACCGTTCGCGTCCGCCCGCCCGCGGGACGCTCGGGAACGGGAGGGACTCAGGGGGCACCGACGAGGCTCCCGGTCCCCGTGCGGGCAACGCGCGACGGGACGCCACCGTACCCTCCCCGCCCCATGACCCGCCCCCTCCTCCTCGTCGCCCGCTCAACCTCGCCGTCGCCCACGACCGCTGGCGCTCCGCCGTGTCCCGTCGCTTCCCGCCTCGTTCCCGCATCGACGTTCTCGCAGAGACGGTCGCACGACTCCGCGCGGAGAACGGCCTGCTCCGCGCAAGGCTCCGCCGCATGGACCCGCGACGCCGTCCCCGCTACGCGCCCGTCAAGCGCCTGCGCATCCTCTGGCACCAGGCTCGCCACACCTCGAACCCGCAATCGCGGGGCGAACCACGATTGGCGTCCCCGCTCTGCCGGAGCAGTTCGTGGAACTCCTCCACCGTGAGACCCGCGTCCCGGATGAGCGCGCGGAGCAGGCCCTTGCCGAGCGTGCGGTGGTCGGGAACCGTGAGCCTGCGATGCGGAGGAGCCGCCTGCCGCATCTGGATGTGGCTCCCCTTCTGCCGATCGACGGTGTAGCCCGCGCGTTCGAACGCCCTCACGGCCTGCGGCCGGAGACGACGGGCAGTCGGCTCAACCGGGGACCTCCACCACCTCCTCGTCGATGCTCGGAGGAATCGGGTCGCCGTGTTCCTTCAGGCTCTCCAGGTACCCCGCGATCGCCTCCTGGATGTTGGCCTTGGCCTCCGCGCGAGTCGCCCCCTGCGAGTGGCAGCCGGGCAGGCTGGGACAGCTTGCGACGAACACCCCGTCCTCGTCCTGGGCGATGACGATCCGGAACTTCATGGCTCCTCCTCGAAGGGGGACGGACGCATTCTACACGCCGGGTCCGGAGCTCTCCCGACCCTCGGCAGTCGCGCGCTCACGCGCTACCCTCCCCGCCCCATGACCCGCGCCCTCCTCCTGGTCGCTCGCTGGATCGCTGTCGCCCACGACCGCTGGCGCTCCGCCGTGTCCCGACGCTTCCCGCCTCGCGCCCGCATCGACGTTCTCGCGGAGACGGTCGCACGACTCCGCGGGGAGAACGGCCTGCTCCGCGCAAGGCCCCGCCGCATGGACCCGCGACGCCGTCCCCGCTACGCTTCCGTCGAGCGCCTGCGCATCCTCTGGCACCGGTTCCGCCACGGGCACTCGGTCCGCGCCACGGCGCGGATCTTCGGCGTCTCCGTGCAGACGGTGCTGAACTGGCGGCGGGACGCGAGCCGCGGCGAACCGCGACTCGTCCGCGGCCGGCGCGCAGGGTGTGCCATCGGGCAGTCCGGCACCATCGCGCACCATCCCGCGAAACGGCTGCGGTTGCACACCGCTGCAGAACCTACTCTGAGTCATCAGCAGCCCCCCTCCGACGCCTGAGGAGATGCAGCTTGCCACACTTGGGGCAGGTCTTCACACCACCCGTGTCGAAAAAGTTCACGGGGCCGTCCTTGCCCGGGCCGTTCCTCCAAGCACTGATGATCTGCCCCACCCCTGGTTTGTACACCAAATCACCACGTGGCCTTGGCTGCAGCCATGGCAGCCCGGCCTTGGAGAGGGACTCGCTGGTGTCACAGAGCAGAGATCCACCTGAGTGGTTACTCACGCGCATATACGTCCAGACGTCTCCCACCCGCCGGTCGTAGAACCTGCTCGCGGCCGATATGCCGATGGGCGAGGCCCACACAAACTCCTCAACAACGGGCACGGGCGCGACATCCGCGCGGCTCGACTGTCGAGCACAGTACACCCAACCCCCACCCACGGCGGCTAGGGCCACTACGACGCAAAAGTACCGAACCCGACCCGTTCTTTCGGAGTTTCCATGGCGTGTCCCGGAAAGTTCGCCGCGGGTCATGCTGGGTGCGATACGAGCACCTGCGGCGGGAGCCCCCGGCAGAGCGGCAGGCCGCCCCAGTCCCGCCGGAGCGCCTCCTCCAGGATCCTCGCCGCCTGCCGGAACGCCCCGTCCGTCCGCATCGCCCTCGCGCACGCGGGCCTCCCGTCCACCGTTGCCACCGACCGCCCCATTCTCTCCCCGATCTCCGCGAGCCGCAACTCCCCGCCCGTCCGCAGGATCCACGCCTCCACCCCCTCTCATCAACTCGACGGCGGCCCCCGGCCTGCGAAGAGCCGCCCTCGCGAGCCCGCCGTTCGCCTCCGCGCGACCACCTCTGCCACCGTGGACGGCATCACGGACGCGCACCCGGGGGTTGTCCCGTTTGCCGATTCCGCCTTCCAGTCTGTCCGGTGGCGCACCGCCGGCGGCGCGGCGCCGGGGGTGTCGGCCACGGGGCACCCTTCGACCAGGCGCCGGGGTAGTCCCGGCGGGTGCGGCGGGGCATGCGGGCCTCCGGAGTGGGTGGGCGGCCGGAGGAGTGGACGCGCGGGCGGTGACGCGGGGCCTCGAGGGAATGAAGGCGGGCGGGGAGTGGCAATCCGCCGCGACAGCGTCAGCGGCTCCCGTTGCCGCGACCGGGAGTCGGTCACCCGCAGGCAGACCGCGACGGCGGACCCGGGTGGTACGCCTACCCGGAATAGAACCGGTGTCGCAGCATTGAGAGGGCTGTGACGGGAATCGCACATCGCGACGAGGGCGGGAGTTGCGTGCGGCGCGGAGGGCGTTGGTGCCCCCGTTGGAGCCCATCGCGTGTTCCGCAAACGACCGCAACCGGTCGCATCCGACGGTACTTGCCGGACGGGGCACGCGCGGCGCGGTAGGCGACGCGCCCGTTGCGTTCGCTCCCGTTCCGGACTCCCGTCGCGGTCACCGGGTGGCGACCCGCTGCACGACCTCGACATGCATCTCCACCTTGCGCCCCAGTGCGGCGAGCAGGCGGATCATCTGGTCGACCGACTTCCGGGAGTCCGCCGGGTCGAGCAGCCGTGCGATCTGCGCCAGCGAGGTGCCGAGTTGGCGCGCGACGCTGCGCTTCGTCCGACCGGAGGCGGTGAAGGCGTCCGCCGCCTCGTTGGTGATGGCGTACAGCAACTCCCTGCGCTGGTAGTCCGGGTCGCGAAGGAACCGCAGCACGTGGTCCAGGTGGATCGTGCCCTCGGCACCCGATGCCAGGCGGTAGGTGAAGCCCTCGGCCCCCAGCTCCGGATCGGGACCGATCGCGACCACCGGGTCGTCGGTGGAAGGGACGACGTCGACCTGCGTCCACGGGAACTCCAGGACGCCGCGGGCGGTCGTCACGGCGAACGCTCGCCGGCGCGGGTCGGAACGGACGGAGCGGATCTTCACAGGAGGCCCTCCTCGACGAGCTCCGCGAGGAGCTTCCGGACCCGCCCTGGCGCGGCGCCTTCCATGGCCCGAGCCCGGTCGAGGTCCCACTTCACGACGAGACGCCCGTCGCGGTAGACATGCACATGCCGGGGCGGGTGGTCCCCGACCCAGGTGACGAAGATGTAGCCACCGCGGCGGATCTTCGCCATGCGCTGATGATACCACGACCGGTATCACCATGTGATTCTGCGGCAGGCGGCGCCTTCCTGCGAGGACCCTCCGACGGGCACGCTACCCTCCCCGGCCCATGACCCGCGCCCTCCTCCTCGTCGCCCGCTGGATCGCCGCCGCCCGCGACCACTGGCGCGCCGCACTGTCCCGCCGCTTCCCGATTCGCGCACGCATCGAGAATCTCGAGGAGACGGTCGCGCGAGTCCGGGAGGAGCGCCAAGTACCGAACCCGACCCGTTTTTTCGGAGTTTCCGGGGATTGCACCGGTCGGTTCGCCGTGGGTCATGCCGGCCGAGGGACGAAGCTCCCCGGAGGGAGTCTCCGTCCCTGGGGCAGCCCGCCCCAGTCCTGTCGCAGCGCCTCTTCGAGAACCGAGGTCGCCGCGTCCCGCAACACGCCATCCGCCCGCATCGCCCTCGCGCACGCGCGCAGCCTCCCGTGTACCGTCGCCACCGACCGCCCCATTCTCTCCGCGATCTCCGCGAGCCGCAACCCCGCGCCCGTGCGCAGCACCCACGCCTCCACGCCCTCCCAGAACTCCACCTCCGGACCCCGGCCCGTGGCGAGGCGTCCTCGGGGATCCGCCGCTCGCCTCCGGGCCACGACCTCCACGACCGTGGACGGCATCACGGTCGCGCACCCGGGAGAGGTCCCATCCGCCAGTTCCGCCTTCCAGTCCATCCAGCGGCGGACCGACGGCGCCGCGGCGCCGAGGATGTCGGCCACGGGGCCCCCCTCGTCCGGAGGAGGCACCGCCAGCCGCCGCTCCACGAGCCACGGCACCGCCGGCGGCAGCGCTCGCTCGCTGAAGCGCTCGTAGTCCCCGGGCCGGAGGCCCTCCGCGGGCACCGCGGCCGCGTACGCCGCGACGACCTCGCGCCGGAGCCACCGCGGCCCCCGGGGCCGCGCGTGGTGCCACGCGCTCCCCCAGGGCCAGTCCACGGGCCGGGCCACGAGACGCGCCTCCACCGGGTTGCGGTCGATGTACAGGAGGACCGCGAGCAGGTACTCCTCCGTCTCCAGCAGGCGATTGGCGAAGCGACCGCGGAACAGCGGGCCGTCCCGCCCGCGCGTCCGGTTGAACCGCCGTGCGTACGCGTCCGCGACACGCTGCATCACTCCCGAGAGGTGCCCGCGAGGGCTCCGCACGAGGAGGTGGAAGTGCGTCGTGAGCACGCTGTAGGCGTGGACCTCGACATCCTCGAGGCGCGCCTCTCGGGCGAGGCGGGCGAGCAGGAAGCGGTAGTCGTCCTCGCGCTCGAACAGCGTGCGGCGCGCGATGCCGCGGTTGCACACGTGGTGCCAGGCGCCGGGGTAGTCCCGGCGGGTGCGGCGGGGCATGGGCTCCTCCGGAAGGCTGGGTCGCCGGAGGAGTGGACGCGCGGGCGGTGACGCCGGGCTTCGAGGGATGGAGGCGGGCGGGGTGTGGCGGTCCGCCACGACACCGTCGGCGGCGCCACTTGCCGCGACCGGGAGTCGGCCACCCGCAGGCACACCGCGATGGCGGACCCGGGTGGTACCCCTAACCGGATTTGAACCGGTGTCGCAGCCTTGAGAGGGCTGTGTCGGATTTCGCAAGTCGCGACAGGGGCGCGAGTTGCGTGCGGCGCGGACGGCGTTGGTGCCCCCGTTGGAGCCCATCGCGACTTCCGCAAACGACCGCAATCGGTCGCATCTGCCGCGATCACGGCGACCGCCAGGACGCGGCAGGGCTCCCGCGGCCGGACGGCGCGGTACGATGGGTGGCGCCATGGCGACCGGGATCGTGTTCATCGTCGAGGAGGAGCCGGCGGGCGGCTTCATCGCCCGCGCGCTCGGCCACGCGATCTTCACCCAGGCCGACGACATGCACCGTCTCCGAGAGGCGATCCGAGACGCCGTAGAGTGCCACTTCCCGGACGCGACTCGCCGCCCGCGGGGGATCAGCCTCCGCGCGCGCACACCGGAGGGCCGCGCATGAACGCGACCGACCGCATCGTCATCGATCCGGACGTGATGCTGGGCAAGCCCGTCATCCGGGGCACGCGTATCCCGGTCGAGCTGCTCCTGCGGAAGCTCGCCGAGGGCGCCACCGAGGCCGACCTTCTCGACGGCTACCCGGGTCTCCGGCCCGAGGACATCCGCGCCGCGCTCGCGTACGCCGCGGACTCCCTCGCCCACGAGGAGATTCTCCCGCTCCCCGAGTAGGTGGGCGTGGTCGGGGGGCACCGGCCGACGGGAGGCACCCTGCGGTTCCTGGTGGACGCAAGTTGCGACTTCGCCGTGGTCCGCGCCCTGCGGGCCGCGGGACACGACGTCCGGTCCGTGGAGGAGGAGCGGCCGACGGCGACGGACCGCGAGATCTCCGCCTGGGCCGCCGCGGAGCGCCGGGTTCTCCTCGCGGAGGATCGCGACTTCGGCCATCTCGTCCACGTCGCCGAGGCACCCAGCGTCGGGGTCCTCTACCTCCGCTACCCGGCGCGGGCGCGGGCAAGCATGCCGGGACAGGTCGTGCGGGCGGTCTCCTCCCTGGGGGAGCGCCTGCGAGGCGCCTTCGTCGTGCTCCAGCCGGGGCGGATGCGGATCTCGCGGGGGAAGCCTCCGACGTAGCGGGGCGCTCCGTGTGTTTGGCGCCGCCGCGCCGTCCGCTATCGTCCTCGCCCCATGACCCGCGCCCTCCTCCTCGTCGCCCGCTGGATCGCCGTCGCCCACGACCGCTGGCGCGCCGCGATCTCGCGCCGCTTCCCGCTTCGCGTTCGCATCGACGCTCTCGAGGAGACGGTCGCACGACTCCGCGAGGAGAACGACCTGCTCCGCGCGAGGCTCCGCCGAATGGAGCCGCGACGCCGTCCCCGCTACGCGCCCGTCGAACGCCTGCGCATCCTCTGGCACCAGGCTCGCCACGGGCTCTCGGTCCGCGCTATCGCGCGGACCTTCGTGGTCTCCGTGCAGACGGTGCTGAATTGGCGACGCGACGCGGACCGCGGCGAGCCGCGACTCATCCGCGGCCGGCGCGCCGGGAACCGCCTCCCCGACCTCGTCGAGGAACTCGTCCACCTCATGCGGCGCGAGTGGCCGCGCTGGGGAACGCGGCGCGTCGCGGGGGTCCTCGCGAGAATGGGCGTGAGGGCATCGCGCACGAGCGTCCAGCGGATGCTCCGCCGGCCGCCCCGGCGGCTTCCGCGGCGCCCTCGGCACCGTCAGGCCCGCCGCAGTCTCCTGCGCGCCCGTCGCCCCGGCGACGTCTGGCTCCTCGACTTCACGCGCGTGGGAGGGTTCCTCCGCTCCGTGCGGGTCGGCGCGGTCGTCGACGCGTTCTCTCGGAGGGTGCTGGCCATCGGCGTCGTGGATCGGGAGCCGACGGCCGCGTTCGCGATCCGATTGCTGCGCGAGGCGGTGTCCGTGGCCGGCGCGCCGCACTGGGTGGTGACCGACCGCGGGCGGCAGTTCACGTCCGCGGCCTTCACAGGCGCGCTCGTCCGACGCGGCATCCGTCGCCGCTTCGGTGCGGTGGGGCAGTCCGGCTCCATCGCGCTCCTCGAGCGCTTCTGGCGGAGCATGAAGGACCCGTACGCCCGCGGGCTCTTCCTCTACCGCCCCCTCCAGCGGGTCGAGGACGACCTCGCGAGGTACGCGAGGTGGTTCAACGCGGAGAGGCCCCACCAGGGGCTCGGGAGCCGGACACCCGACGAGGTCCACGCGGGACGCCGACGAAGTCCGCAGCGCGTTCCGGCCCGCGCGGCGCTCCGGGTGCGCTACCTCGGCGACGACCGCGCCCTGCCGATCCTGCGCCTCCGCGCGGCGTAGTTCCCTTCCAGCACCGAGCCGTCCGAGGCGCGTCGCGCTCGCGGTGCGTCTCCAGCCTGCGATCGAGTGCTGCGGGACCCCTGGATCCCGGACCTCGTCACCGTCCGCGCGGGTGTCCATCGCGAGGTGCGCCGCTACACCCGTTCCGGCCCGTGCGGCGCTCCGGGTCCGCTACCTCGGAGATGATCGCGCCCTGCCGATCCTGCGCCTCCGCGCGGCGTAGTTCCCTTCCAGCACCGAGCCGTCCGAGGCGCGTCGCGCTCGCGGTGCGTCTCCAGCCTGCGATCGAGTGCTGCGGGACCCCTGGATCCCGGACCTCGTCACCGTCCGCGCGGGTGTCCATCGCGTGGTGGGCCGCTACAGCCGCTACACGCTACACATCACAATCCGGAATCACGATCCGGAACTTCAGAATGCGTCCGTGTTCGTCCTCACTCGCCCGCCCAACGCCCCACAGAGGATCGCCGCAGTAGATCTCCACAAAGCGCCGTGTTCTGCGCAGAAGAACCGCGTGTGCGAATCCAGGCAAGTCCACTGTACCCACAACTCCCAAGTCCATACGAGGCGACCCCACCGTAGACACAAGAATCCCTGCGTTGGCCCACCCGAGGCTGTCGTGCTGGCGGAACCCTGACCGGACCTGCATACCCCCACCGGCCCCGTGGGGACTCTCAGGGAGATCCAGACTGTCCCAGTCACCGATGCGGCTCTCGATCTCGACCGACACGCGGCGGAGCACCGCCGCATTATGCCGCATACCCCCCCCCGCGGTGACGCCGTGGCCTTGCGTGCCAACCGCCCACTCGTCGATCTTTGCTCTATCCGCGAGGTCTATCATCGTCAGATGGGACGACGGCTGTTGACGGGCGCCAAACCGGCCCGTAGATCCACTCTCGTTCGGGCCGCCCATTCCCGTTACGCGCGCCTCAACCACCAAGACCTGCACCGCTCGATTCCCTTTCGCATGCTCCGCCAACCACATGTCTCGCCCGAATTCGACGATACCCGACGCAGGCGTAAGCACTGTGATGCAACCGCCGTCGCCCCCCGACACCAATACGACAGCTCCTGCTTCATCTCGCCCCTCTACGCAGGAGCGCGGCGCTCCAACCGCAAGATCGCCCACTCCATCCCCGTCGACATCTCCCAAGTAGGCCACCGAGTACCCGAGATCTCGCAGCCTGACTCCATCCGGCACGCGAGCACCAACTCGCAGCACACGCCAGTCCGACACCCACTGAACCCCGATCGCCATCGGTTCACGCCAGTGCGCCGCAGATCCGCCGGGCGGCAATGCGCACCCCGAGAGAACCGCCACACTGATTAGCAGGTAGCGCACGGTTTCGCAGGCTCGCCAAGCCTCCTGCATCGCACCCCTACTCGGAGTCGCCAATGCGAAGCCTATCGGCGTCGATGGTCGCCCCTGCGCCCCCCCCGTTCGCGCCACTCTCGCGGGCCTGAGTGAGTGGCTCGCGCACGGGTCCCCCCCCCGGAGGTCCCGGTGGTGCTGGCGGTGGTATGTAGCCAATCCCTGTGTAGTCCAGCCCCGAAGGCACGGTCACGCGGTTTCCAAACGGCGTGTAACCCGTGACAAATCCGCAGTGCTCCGGCGTCAACGGGTCAATGACGTACCGCCCCCAGTATCCGCGACTTCGGAGCCTCTGGTCAATTGGGTTGTCCAGCAGCGCCTCGAGTTCATCCTCTTCGAGGGACAGTTGATTGCTGCCTGTCCCAACGTACCCCGGAATCTTCTCGCCTGTGGGGAGGGGGAAATTTTGACCTGCGGTTATGTGCCGCGGGGAGAACTTGGGCTGAGGCACGCCGTTCTTCTTATACGAGTACTTATTCCAAATGATCGCCACTGGCGCCGACTTGGGGCTCTTGAAGGCCCGTGTGCTCGGCTGGAAATGATTTCCGATCCCCCGGGGGCCGATCGCCGGCGCCTCGGGTCCTGTGGATGAGCGCGAAGCGCTCCAGGGTCTGGAGCACGGCCTCGCGCCCGGCTCGGCGACGTTCACGGTCACTGCGGCATCCCTTCACGGCCTCCGCCGCGGCGCGGCGGACGGCCTCCACGAAGCGTCTTCGGTCGATGCGATCGTACCAGAGGGGCATCGCGGCGTCCATCGCCCGGGCCGTGCGCATGCCCCGCGTGGTCCGCAGCCGCGCCCCGTCCACGCGCTCCACGGCGGCCGCGAGGCGCTCCACGGCCTCGCCGCGGTCCCGCACCACGACCCCGCGGCCGAGCCCCGCCTCCTCCTTCAGTTCCCGGTGGCCCCGCTCCACCCACGGGTTGTGCCTCGAGACGTACGGCAGGTTCCGGAGGACGACCACGCCGTGGAAATCGAGATAGCACGCGAGGAATCCACCGCTCATCGCCGACCCGTTGTCCATGGCCAGCGCCAGCGGCAATCCCCGCGTGAGCCTCAGGCTCTCCAGCATCGCCACCACGTCCCTTTCCGTCGCCGCACCGCCCACGGAGACGCAGAGCGTCGCCGTGCTCGCCACCTCCCGCGCCACGAGCCCGAGCACCGCCTTCGCGTTCGCGAGGCGCCCGAGGTGCGTCTCGTCCAGCGACCAGAGCGCGTCCCGCGCGAGCACCTCCGTCCCCTCCCTGCGGAGCGCCGCCTCGGACCGCGTCGCCGCGCGGCGCTCCGCCTTCAGTGTCGTCACGCACTCCCGCACGAGCGCCTTGCGGTACGCCCCGCCCCCGTGCCGGAGCCCCGCATGCACCTTCGTCCAACCCACGTGCCAGCCCTGGTGGCCGAGTTCACGACGGCACGCCTCCGTCGCCTCCGCCACCAGCGGTGCCGGCCTCCGCGGCCGGCCCGGCCTCCCCGGCGGCCGGTGCTGCCAGTTCCACAGCGTCCGCGGGCTTCGGCCCACGGCGAGCACGATGCCCCGCCGCTCCGCCGCGCTCACGCCCCTTCGCAGTACTCCTCCCACCCGTTCGCGCTCCGCCACGGAGGTGCGGGCTCGCGCCATCCTTCCTCCACGCGGGCAGCGTCCGCAGCAGCCCCACCAGCTCCCGGGCCGCCCGGAGGTCCCGCTCCAGCCTCGCGATGCGTTTCCTCAGCGCCTCCCGGCTCTCCTCCGCGGGAGCCCCCGGCGGCGCCTTCCCCCTCTTCCTCGGCTGCTTGAGCAGTCCCGCTGCCATCCCCGCGATGGCCATCCGTCCCATCTGCCAGAGGCGCAGATCCGTCACCCCGAGCCCCTCTTTCACCTCCTCCCTCCGCGCCATCCCGAGCCACAGGCTCAGGATCGCCACCGCCGCCTCGTGCGCCTTCCTCCGCTCCTCCTCCGTCGCGTGCAGCCACAGCCCCCTCACCGGGTACGCCGGCAGGATCGGCTCCTTCGGCAGCCTCCTCCGTCTCCGCGGCGACCGCTCCATCGCTCTCCTCCCTTCCGAGCCCGAGGTCCTCGAGCCCGAGTTCCGCGTGGACTCCCTCCTCCGTGTGCAGCACCACCCGCCCCCGCTCCCCGTGCAGCGCGAACTGCCGGTCGCCCACCTGCCCCAGCACGAAGAGCGTCTTCCGCGGACGCTTCCCAAGCGCCAGCGCGAGTTCGTTCTCCGCCATCCGCGACTCGATGGCCGCCCGGACCTCCGTCTCCTTCCCGAAGAAGCGGTCCGCGGGCACGAGGCCGTCGATGCCCTGGTGGGGACGGAAGTGGTTGTAGAAGGAGACCCAGTGGCCGAGGCGCTCGCGCGCGTCCTCCAGGTCCTCCGGACGCGCCCGGCTCCAGAGCTCCTCCGCGATGGTCTTCCACAGCCGCTCGCACTTCCCCAGCGTCTGCGGGTGGTGGGTGCGCGCGACGGCGTGCTTGATGCCCTCCTTCGCCAGCAGTTTCTGGAAGCGGCTCTTCCCCCGCCACGCGTAGTACTGCGGGCCCTGGTCGGAGAGCACCTCCTCGGGCTTGCCGAAGCGCTGGATGCCGTCCTCGAGGCACCCGGTGACGAGTTCGTTGCGGGCCTGGGCGGCGAGCGCCCACGAGACGATGTAGCGGCTGTGGTCGTCGACGAACGCCACCAGGTACACGCGGCGGTGGTGGCGGGCGAGCACGTAGGACGTGATGTCCGTCTGCCAGAGCTGGCCCGGGCGCGCGCGCTCGAAGCGGCGGAGCGCCGGTCGCGACGGCGGGCGCCGGCGGGGCGGCGGGGCGTTCACCGGCGCCGCCTCCTCCAGCACGCGGCCCACCCCCCGCGCGCTCACGCGGAGGCCGAGGAATCGGCCGAGGTACTGCCGGACCTTCTCCAGACCGAACGTCGGGAAGCGCGCCTTCGTCGCGACGATGGCTTCCTTCACCGGCTCCGGCAGCCGCGACCCCGCGCCGCTGCCCGGCGGGCGGCCGAGCCGGTCGGGCTCGAGCCCCTTCGGGCCCGCCTTCGCGACCCGCCGCCGCCAGTGGTACAGCGTCTTCGGCGAGAGGCCCACCGTGGCCGCGAACATCTCCGCCGACATCCCCGACCGCGCCCACGCCTCCAGCAGCGCCCGGCGCTCCTCCGGCGAGTGCACCCGCCAGCCCCGGCGCCGCCGCGCTCGTCCGCGGCCGCCGTCCGCCGACGCACCCGCCCCGCCCCGCCGCGCCGGGGCCGGGCTCCCTCCGCCCGGCCCCGGCGTCCCCTCCGTCCTGCCCTTCGTCCCCATCCGCGCCTCCTCCCCCTCGGGGGCTGGAGGCGCCGGACGTCAACCCCTTACGACACGGGGGATCCGGCAATCATTTCCGTCACGGGCACACGGTCGAAACGGGCCCGCGAGGAGGCGCTCGGCATCCGGTTCGTGGCCTCGGCCACCCTCGCGGAGGTCTGGAAGGCCGTGGAGACCGCCCGCCGGGGGCAGCTCCACCCGCGGTGGTTCCGCTACCACCGCCGCCAGATCGAGGTCGCCGCCGCGTTCTTCGGCGAGAGGCCCGTCAAGGACCTCGCCCCCCACGACGTCGAGGACTTCATGGCGCACCTGAAGGACCGCGGCTGCAAGCCCGCCACGGCGCGACGCTACCTCGCCTCCCTGTCGCCCGTCCTCGAGGAGGCGGTGAAGCGGGGGTTCGCGCGGGAGAACGTGGCGGTTCGCGTGAAGCGCCCGCGCCTCGTGGACCCCGAGATCCCCTTCCTCGGCGAACCCGAGATCCGTCGCCTCGTCGCCGCCGCGCCGAAGGACCTCAAGCCCTTCATCCTCGTGCTGGCGGACACGGGGCTTCGGCGCGGGGAACTGCTCGACCTCGAGTGGCGCGACGTGGACGTCGCCCGCGGGACCGTCCTGGTCCGCCACTCCAAGACCGGCCGGGGCCGCGAGGTGCCGCTGACCGCCCGGGCGCGGGGGGTGTTCGAGGAACTGCGCGGGAACCGCGGCCCCATCCCCCTCCGGGGCGAGGACCCGGTATTCGCCGACCTCCTCGTGGTGAAGCGCCGCCCCCACACCCGCGAGGGCCACGTCCCGGGGTCCGACCGGGACCGCCTGGAGGCGCGCCTCACGACGCGGTTCCGGCGCCTCACGAAGGCCCTCGGGATGACCGGGGTCTCCGTCCACACCCTGCGCCACTCCTGCGCCTCGCGGATGGTCGCGGCCGGGGTGCCCCTGTCGTTCGTCGCCCGGGTCACCGGCCACTCGACCCTCTCCTGCGCCGCGCGCTACGGGAAGCACGCCCCCACGGACGCCGGGCGGATCGCGATCCGGGCACTTGAGGCCGCCACGGCGGGCCAGGGGGCGGACGGGGGCGCGGGGGTGGCGGCGGGGACGACGGAGGCGATTGCGGCGCAGGGGTAGGCCCGCTCCACCCCAGCAGGGGGGCCGCACTTCTACGGCGGTAAGCGTCGCCATGAACCGGTTCTTTCCTCTACTTCCCCGCCCTCGCCGGCTCGCCGAGGAGGTCCTTGTACTTCTCTCGCTCTTCAGGGGTGAAGTCGCGGGGAATCCGGGAGTCGGCGAGCGAAAGCAGGTCTTCCACCCCAGTGAACCAGAATCGGGCGATGCCGTCGCCCGAGCCGGTCACAATCCGCCGCCCGTCGGGAGAGAACGCGGCGCACATGACCGCGCCCTCCCGCCCGAGCAGGACCATCTTCTCGGACCCCGACAGATCCCAGAGTCGCACCGTTCTATCCTCGGATGTCGTCAGGACATCACCACCATCAGGCGAAAAGGTGGCTTGCAGGATCGGGCCCTCGTGGCCCCGAAACACCCGCACGAGCCCCCCATCGATGTCCCAGAGCCGTGCCAGCTTGTCGTACGAGCCTGTCAAGATCTGCGATCCGTCGGGAGAGAACACGGCTGGGCCGGTCGAGCCTGAGAGCGCCGGTGTATCTGGAATCCCCGTCTTGAAGGTGACTCTCAACTCCCCGGCTGCGTCCCAGAGGTAGAAGTTCGATCCGAACAGACTCGCTCCCAGCACTCTGGAGCCGTCGGGAGAGAAGCACGCGGACCCGACGTACTTGTGAGCCCCGCCCATCTCGATCGGTTCGCCACCCGTTGCATTCCAGAGAAGGACCTTGCCGTCATCATGGACCGTCACCAACCGAGTCCCGTCCGGAGCGAAGGAGGCGTGCTCAACGGCGCGGTAGTGCCCCCGGAAGACAGGATTCGCGGTCCCATCGAAGGTCCACAGTCTCATGAATCCGTCAAAGGACATCGTCAGGCACCTCGGACCCCGCGGAGTGAACATCGCGGCGAGGACTTGCGAGTCGTCTCCACGCAGGATCGCCGCTTCCCGCCCTTCCAAGTCCCACAGTCGCACTTCGCTCGGAAACGACGCCGCCGTCAGGACTCGGAGGCCGTCAGGCGAGAAGTCCGCGAATCGCCAGTACTTCCCGGGACTGCTGATGACCGCAAGCATCCGCCCGCCGGCATCCCAGATGCGCGCAGAGCCGTCGCCATGCGCTGTAGTGGCTCGGGCACCCGAAGGGCAGAACCTCACCGAACGAATGCTGTTCCTGGGCCCGGACAGCAGGCCGGCTCCTGCGGAGGCCAGATCCCACAGCCTTGCCGTCATGTCATGCGATGCCGTGAGCACTTCCCGCCCATCCCGGGAGAAGGTGGCGCGGTGCACGCGCTCCTGGTGCCCCCTCAGGACTGCGATCTCGTTGCCTTCAAGGTCCCAGAGACGGGCTGTCCGGTCCATCGATCCCGTGAGTACGCTCGACCCGTCTGGAGAAAACTCGGCGGAGAGCACGCCCGCCCCGTTGCGGGAGAAGACGGCCAACTCCCTTCCGGCATGATCCCACAGTCGGGCCGGTTCCCACTCCTTGGTGGTCAGAATCCGAGTCCCGTCCGGCGAGAAGACCGCCGAGAGACACCTGCTGTTCTGCCCATTGCAGACGCCGACTTCCAGCCCCGTGGAGTCCCAGATGCGCGCCGAGCCGTCGTTCGATGCTGTCACGATGCGCGTACCGTCAGGGGAGAACTCCGCCGAGTTCACCCACAATTCCCTCCCCCCCAGATCGGCAAGCCTCTCTCCAGAGACGGACCACACTCGTGCGATTCCGTCGCCCGACACCGTCAGAATGCGTTTTCCGTCACGAGAGAATCGACCTGCAGCGATGCCACTCTTACCCCCGATCCACTTCAATTCCGCCGCGACTCCACCGTCGACGTTCCAGACGCACGCGCATCCGTTTGTGGCGTCCGTCAGCACCTTCGTCCCGTCGGGCGAGAACTCCGCGAAACGGAAGGCCGGTGAGAGCACGGCAAGTCTGTCGCCGTCGAGGTTCCAGATGCTCACCTTGCCGTTCGCCTCGTGCACCGTCGCGATGCGAGTGCCGTCAGGAGAGAACCCTGCCGACTCCAGTTTGTCTTCCGGCCCGCCGAAGGTCACCAGCACCGTTCCATCCCGCCTCCAGAGGCGCCCACTGCCGTCCCAGGCCAGTGCAAGAACCAACTCGCCGTCCGGCGACAGGGATGCCGACCTGATCGAGCTGGAGTCGGGCGGTCCGAGGATCGTCACCTCCAGCGGTTGCTGCAATGCCTCCTGCAACGTGGAGACAGTCCTGGAACTCTCGTGCAACCGAACGGCCTCACGAGCCAACAGTACGGCTCGCGAGGAGTCGACCGCGAGAGCAGCCTCTGCCTCCGCTGCCAGCGCAAGTGCCCGGGAGACCCGGAGGTTTCTCTGGCTCTCCGCGAGCGCCGCCTCCTTCGCCTTCCCGTCCCGCACGCTCTGCTCGAGAGCCTTCTCCTTCGCGGTCTTCTCGATGTTCGCCGCCTTGAGGAGGTTCGCCGTCACCGCGAGTCCGGCGACGAGCGACAGGAACAGCGCCGCGCTGGTCCCCGCAACCGCGGGGCTCCTCTGGGCCCAGCGCCCCAGCCGCTCTAGAGCCCCCACCGGCCGGGCGAGGATCGGCTCCAGGATGCGGACGCGGCGCAGTTCCTCCGCGAGCGCCTCGGCCGACTGGTAGCGCCGGTCCCGGTTCTTCTCCAGGGCCGTCGCCACCACCACTTCGAGGTCCCGCGGGATCGTGTGATTCAGCCGGCGCGGGTCCTCCGGGTCCGTCGTCAGGATCTTCTGGTAGAGCGCGTCCAGCGTCGGCGCCTCGAAGGGCAGCCGCAGCGTGAGGCACTCGTACAGCGTCGCGCCGAGGGAGTAGACGTCGGTCCGCCGGTCGAGCCGGTTGCGCGCCGCCGTCAACTGCTCCGGGCTCATGTAGGCCGGGGTGCCCATCAGGCTCCCGGTCTGGGTGAGTTGCTGCCCTTCGCCTTCCTCCTCGCGTGCGAGGCCGAAGTCGAGCAGCACCGGCTCTCCCTCGGCCGTCACCATGATGTTGTGCGGCTTGATGTCCCGGTGGATGAGCCCCTTCTCGTGCGCCACGTGCAGCGCCCGCGCAGCTTTCTCGACGAGTTGAAGGATGCGGTCGAGGTCCCGCTTCGGTCCACCGGAGTCGCCCTTTCCGTCGGGCTTCGCTTCCTCCAGAGGCGGTAGGGCCACCACCCCCGACGGCCGCTTCGTGTCCTTGCTGAGCCCGATCCACTCCGACAGCGGCTTCCCCTCCACCAGCCGCATCGCCATGTACGCCGTCCCGTCCGCCTCCCCCGCCTCGTAGACCGTGCAGATGTGCGGGTGGTCGAGCTTCCCGGCGAGTTCGGCCTCGCGCTGGAAGCGCAGCAGCAGTTGCCGGGAGGAGGAGAAGTGCGCCGCCAGCACCTTCAGCGCCACCTTGCGGCCGATCCGCGTGTCCTCGGCCAGGTAGACGACCCCCATGCCCCCGCGGCCGAGTTCCTTCACGATGCGGTAGGGGCCGACGCGCTCGATCTCCTTTTCCAGGCCCGCGTCCGCCACGACGACCGCGGGACCCGGCGTCGTCGGGGCCAATGGGGTCGAGGGCGGGTCCTCCTGCCCCGCGTGGAGGGCCTCGTACTCCTCCGACACCACGTCCCAGAAGCCGGGGAAGAGCTGCTGGTAGGCGGAGAGGTCCTTCAACGCCCCGCCCGCGCGGTCCTTCTCCAGCAGACCGCGGACGGCGGCGCGAACTCCCTCTCGCTCGCCCTTCGTGCCCATGACGCTGATCGTCGTGGAGGCACCCTCGGGGTGTCAAGCACTCCGGCCTGCCGGCGATTCGGGAGGAACGGCTCAGGCGGGACACTTCCCTGAGGACGCAACCTCGCGCACTGTCCTTCACGCAGGGGTTGGTGCCCAATTAGGAGCCGTAGCATCCGACCCCAAACGACAGTCTGTGCCGCAAACGACCGTACCTGCCGCGCGGGAAGGGCCCCCGCGAGACGCCCGAAGTCGCGCCCCATGGCGGGGATCGGGCGCAAGTCGTTGCCCGCGCCGGGGAAGCGCGGGTGGTACCCCTAACCGGATTTGAACCGGTGTCGCAGCCTTGAGAGGGCTGTGTCCTAGACCGGGCTAGACGATAGGGGCACCGATCCGCTGTGAAGCGCCGCATTGTCGCGGGGGGCGGGGCGAGGGTCAAGGAAAGGGTCCGGCGCCCGGCGCGGCGTCGGGAGGGACCCCGCCGCGAGCCGCTCACCGCTCTACCCCCGCCGGTGGAGCACCAGTGCGAAACCCAGCGTGGTGGACCCCCACCGGAGGTACGCCTCGCGCCAGGGGCGGATGCGGGCGAGCATGGCGGCGGCGTCCCGGTCGTCGGGATGGGCCGCGACGAACCGCTCCACGTTGGAGGCGTAGGCGCCCTCGTAGCGGTCCCAGTCCTCGCGGGGGCACGGGACCGCGCACTCCGTGGAGAGTCCGGCGGCGCCGCCGCGGGCCGCGGTGCCGTCGATGTCGAGGTACTCCCCGCGCGCGGCGCCGAGGAAGGCCAGGTACGCGGGGTCCGGCTCCCTCTCCCAGAAGCCCTCGCCCAGCAGGAGCCAGCCGCCGGGGCGGAGGAGCGGCGCGAGCACGGAGGGCGCCTCCGCCGGTCCCCCGGCGGCGTGGGAGGCGCCCACGCACAGGACGAGGTCGAAGGAGGCGGCCGGGAAGCGGCCGGCGTCGAAGGACTCCTCGCGGAGCGTCACCCGGTCCATCGCCCCCGCCGCGGCGACGGCCTCCCGCGCCAGCGCGACGACGGGACCCGCGCGATCCACGGCGACGGCCGTCGCGCCGGGGTGAACCGCCAGCGCGCGGAGCAGGAGCCCCGCCGGGCCGCACCCCACGTCGAGGATGCGCGCATCGCCCGGGAGTCCGGCCCGGCCGAGCACGCCGTCGAAGGTCTCCCCCGCCACGGGGTTCCAGACGGTCATGTCGCCGTGCGCGACGAGCGAGAAGCGGACCGGGTCCACCGGCCGCTCAGGCTCCCGGCGCGCCCGCGCCGCGGAGGCGCTCGACGGTGCGCCCGCGACCGAGGATCGCCATGGTGTCCCAGAGCGGCGGGCTCACGGTGACTCCGGTGAGGGCGACGCGGATGGACTGGCCGACCTTCTTCAGTTCGAGTCCCTCGCCGGCCAGCCACGCCTCGGCGGCGGCGCCGATGGGCCCCGCCTCGAAAGGCTCCACCGCGGCGACGATGTCCGCCAGCGCGGCCAGTTGCGGGATCGCGGCCGCGCCGAGGAACTTCTCCCGCGCCTTCGGGTCGAACGTCACCGCGTCGGCGTAGAAGGGCGCGAGGCCGTCGACCAGGGCCACGAGCGTCGTGCTGCGCTCGCGGAGCGACGCGACCGCCAGGGGGAGCCACGGCGCGGCGGGGTCCCACCCGCGCGCCTCCACGAACGGCCGCACGCGCGCGACGATCTCCGCGACCGGCAGGGCCCGCAGGACGCGTCCGTTCACCCAGTCGAGTTTCTTCATGTCGAAGATGGCGGCGGAGGCAGTCACCGCGTCCAGGTCGAACAGCCGCTCCAGTTCCTCCAGCGTGAACTCCTCCTGATCCCCGTGGGACCAGCCGAGCCGGGCGAGGTGCGAGAGCATGGCCTCCGGGAGATAGCCCATGTCGCGGAACGCGAGCACCCCCACCGCGCCGTGGCGCTTGGAGAGTTTCTTGCCGTCCCCGCCGTGGATCATCGGGATGTGCGCGAACTCCGGAGGCTCCACGCCCAGCAGCCGGTAGAGGTGGATCTGCTTCGGCGTGTTGGCGACGTGATCGTTGCCGCGGATCACGTGCGTGATGCGCATGTCGATGTCGTCCACGACCACGCAGAAGTTGTAGGTCGCGACCCCGTTGGTGCGCGCGACGATGAAGTCGTCGAGTTCGAGGTTGGAGGTGCGGATCTCGCCGAGGATGCGGTCGCGGAACACGAGGTCGCCGTCCACGGGGAGTCGGGCGCGGACGACGTGCGGCCGATCCGCGGGCACGCCGGCGTCCCGGCACGTGCGCTCGTAGCGGTAGGAGCGCTTCTCCGCCTGCGCGGCGCGGCGGCGCTCGTCCAGGTGCTCCACGGTGCAGGCGCAGCGGTACGCGCCCCCGGCGGCCAGCAGGCGATCCACGTACTCGCCGTAGAGCGCCTTGCGGTCGCTCTGGAAGAACGGGCCCTCGTCGCAGGGAAGCCCCAGCCAGTCGAAGGCCCCGAGGATCCCGCGGACGGCCTCCTGCTTGTTGCGCTCCTCGTCGGTGTCCTCGATGCGGAGGATATAGGTCCCCCCCTTCGCGCGTGCGTAGAGGTAGTTGAAGAGCCCCGAGCGGGCGGACCCGACGTGCAGGTCCCCCGTGGGGCTGGGGGCGAAGCGGACGCGGACGGTCATGGGATTTCTCCGGGGCGGAAGGCGGGGGGCGGCGCATCGTATCAGGCGGTTGCGGGAGGGGCGCAGCGGGACACCCCGGCCGCGCGGCCGCGGAGCGGAGGGGGATGGGCAAGCGGTTCCTGGGCGGGGTGATCCAGGTGCTCGCCGTGTTCGCGGCGCTCTGGGGGATCGTCGGCCTGGGCATCGGGATGGTCTGGCTGCTCGACCCGAACGAGGGGGTCCCTCGGGGCCAGGGCCTGGTGTTCCTGCTGCCGGGCGCGCTCGCCATGGCGGCGGCGATCTGGGGATGGCGATACGGGCTGGAACTCGGGGCCCGCGGGATGCGGGAGTCGGCGACGGAGTACGGCGAGGGGACGCTGGCGGCGCCGTTCCACGGACTGTCCGACGGGGACCTCGCCGCGCTGGTCGCCCACCTGGAGGACTTCCCCGAGTCGATGCTGGAGGAACTCCAGCGGAGCACCACGGCGGGGCCGTTTGCGAGGGTGCTGCGGGAGACGGGTCTCGTCTGCGAGTTCTGCGACCGCGAGGCGCCCGTCGCCCCCGTGGACCTGGTCGAATCGAAGGGGCGGCTGGTGTTCTCCCAGACGCGCCAGTTCCAGGGGTTCGCCTGCCTCGAGTGCGCCGCGCCCCTCGCGCTGGAGTTCCGCGGCGCCACGATGCGCGAGGGCTGGTTCGGGTTCATGGCGATCCTGCGTGCGCTGGACGCCCTCAACCGGACCTCCCAGTCGCTGCGGAGGCTGCGCGCCCTGCCGCCCGCGGGACCGGACTCGCGGGTCCCGCGCCTCGATGCCGCCGTGGTGCGGCGCCACACGGGGACGGCGGCGGGGATGATCGCCGCCATGCGGAAGGGCGAGGGCGTGGGGGTGGTCGCGCGCGCGGCGGCGCGCGCGAGGGGCGGCACCCCCGCGGAGGCGGCGCTCTACCTGCTCGCCCTCGCCGGCTGCGCCGTCGCGAGGAGGGCGCCGCAGCGGTGAGGGACTACTGGATCTCGCGCGTGTAGCCGGAGACCCGCCAGCGGCCCTCCCGGTCCCGGGAGAGGCTGAGGAGGACGCGCTCCTTCAACCGGTGCTTCGCCTTGTCGGCGGCGATCTCGAAGGCGGCGGTGCCGTTGTTGCTGGAGCCGATGAAGATGGTCGTGTTGTCCAGGAGGCGTTCCACCGCGGCGCTGTCCGTGATCCCGGCGTCGTTGATGGCGATCTTGAGCCAGCGGTAGTGCTCCTCCTTGATCTTCTCCCGCCCCTCCTCCGTCTCCCACCCCTTGGCCGCCGCCGGGTTGGAGGGGCCGATGGCGAGGAAGTTGTCCACGTGGGACGCCACCCGGTCGTGGTCCTTCTTGATGAGGGCGTCGGCGAGGTCGCGGAGCATCGTGCGGACGTTCGACTGCTCCAACTGGATGTTGGGTCCGCAGGCCGCCGCCAGCAGGCCGACGAACGCCAGGGCGAGGCCACCGAAGAGCGCTCCCGGCCGCAGGGTCATGGTCCGTCCCTCCCTCCCATGGATCCGCGGATGGGCCGGATCCGCCACAATGATAGGACGACGGGGCCGCCGGCGGACGTCCGGATTTCGGGGACGGCGCGGCGCCGCCGGTCGTTCAACGGTCGGGGGCCGCGTGCCCCGGTGGAGGCGAGGATGCGCACGGGCGTGCTGGTGGCGACGGTGACGGCGACGGGTCTGGCGGGAGGGATCGCGGGGGCGCTCCTCTCGGGGGCGATGGCACCACCGGCGATCCCGGGGTCGGCGCGCACGGCGACGTCGGTGGCCGCGCCTCGCGAGGAGGCCGCGCGGGAGGTCCGCGACCTCCCCGGTCGCGTGCAGGCCCTGGAGGCGAGCCTCGCCGGCGCCGGCCGCGAGGTGGCGACTCTCCGGGAGAGCCTGGCGAAGGCCCGGGAGGAGACGGAGTCCCTCCGCGCGCGCATCGACGCGTTCGAGAGCGCTCCGGCGGACGGGTCCGGCGGGGCGCGGTCGCGCGGCCTCCCCCTGTTCGAGCCCGGGATGGCCGCGGAGGGGGACGAACTCAAGCAGCGCTGGGCCGCCATGCGCAACCGCCAGGAACTGCTCCGCAAGACCGAGGAGGAGCGCTGGACCGCCGCCCGCGAGGCCCTCGGGCTGACGCCGCAGCAGGAGGAGACGCTCAAGTCCGCCATCGTCGCCTACCAGGGGGCGATGAAGGACGCCGTGACCACGCGGGAGGTCACGGATCGCACCGGCCAGGGGGTGGTCTCCCTCTCCATCCCCGACGCGGAGCGGATCCGCGACGCGCGGAAGGCCTTCGACGACGGCGTCGGGCAGGCGCTCAACGCCGAGCAGTTGCGCCGCTGGCGCGAGGAGGGCTACGACGGCGCGCTGCGAGGGGGCGGCGTCGGGGCGACGGTGAAGCGCGCCATCCGGGACCGCGACGGCGACGGGGGGAAGTGACCCGGTGCGCGCGGCGGCGCTGAGCGGCCTGGCGGCGGCGGCGGCCCTGGCGGGCGGGGCGGCGGGGGCGTTCGTGGTCGGCGCGCCGGCGGCGCCGGGGGGCGAGCCGGC
>CAZSIX010000028.1:0-45427 GCA_964607145.1 uncultured Planctomycetota bacterium
AACCGGCGACGACGGCCGAGTGGCGCTACCCACTCGTTGCAGCGAGGAGCCCCATTGGGGGACCGGCAACCTAGAGCTGATCATCCGTGACACAGCATCCCTCGAGCGGGCGAAGCCGCTCGTGCTGAGAAGCTACGACGAGGGATAGTCAGGGACCGTAGTCACGGCTCCGCCATTCCTAGCTCGAGCTGATGGGGAGATCCCGTCCGTCGCACGGAGTAGGCTCCCTCGGCATTGGCGGGCGCGCCAGTGGGTTGGCCCGCCGGGTGGGGAGCGCCTCGACCTCGCGCCACTCCACCCTGCGGGCGTTGCGAGGTCAACCGCGGAGCGCCTACGCCGCAGTGCCGTACAGATAGGCCGTGACCGGTCTTCGTGGCGAAGGGCCCGAGACCTGTGCCTTCGGTCTGGCAAGGCGGCCCCTCCTCCTCCCGGCGCGGAGGAACTAATCGGCTCCTTGCACGATCTCCTTCAGGTCTGGAAAATGTGGGGGCCCGCTGCCGACCTCCTCCTCGAGGGGTTGCCAGATGCGCGCGCACGCCCCGGCCCCGCCCCCGCCCCTGGCTCTTCCGCACGCCTGAGCCACCGCGCCCGAGGCTTCTGCTCCGCCCGCCTCGCCGAACGATCTCCCGACGAGGCCCCCGGGTCCGCGTGCGTACACTCTGCGCGTGGACTGGCCGCCGCCCCGGACCGACGTCTTCATGCTCGAAGGGCACGTCCGCGACCGCATCGGACGACCGGTCGCCGGTGCGGAGCTGACGTTGCTGCGCGAGATGGGCGGCACGCTGGCCAGCATGGAAGCCAGGACGGAGTTCGACGGGTGGTTCACCGTGGGCCCTCTCCTCTGGGCGGAGGACTACGTGATCTGCGTCTCTCCGATCGCGGGCGCAGGCTGGGCCACCCGGGTTCCCCTCCGCGTCGCGGCGGGCGAGGGAACCTGGAGAGTGGAACTGTACGTCGACGTGGGGGGGACCCTCGCCGTCCGGGTCCACAACGTCCCGGTCCAGTCCGGCAACGTGGAGCTGCGTCTGCTCCGGCAGGACGGCTCCGTGGCCGCATGCGCCGTCGGCGGAACCGCGCCCTCGCAGAACTGCGACCCCGAGATCTTCGGAGACCGCTGGAGCTTCGTCGAGGCCTTCCGCGGACTCGCCGCGGGCACGTACCGCCTGGAGTGCTCGACGAAGGCTGGGGCCCTCGCGGGGACTCCACTGACCGTCGAGATCTCTCAGACGGATCCCGTCATCGTGGACATCGGCGACGGCGGCGAGATCGGCGGGTCGCCACCCCCGGGGTGCTCACTCATCGAGGACCGGGATCCGGACGGGATGTGACGGGGAGGTCTCGGCCGGGGGGCAGGCCGCCGCGATGTACGAGCGCGAGAGCGGTTGCCCGGGGACGCCCGCGAGGGTCCTGGGCCACGATGCCCAACCCCCGGACGGCGGCGGGACGAGCATCGAGTGCGGCACGCGCGCGATCCCTGCGCGGAGGAGCGCCTCGAGGCCGCGCACGACGCGCCCGACGAGCCGCGGAAGCCGCCAGCGCGTCACCGCTTCACCCCGCGGAGCGGTCCGTGAACCCGGGTGCCCGGGTGGGTGCCCCGGCCGACACGACCGATTCGGGCCCCTGTCGTGGTTCCGGGGCGTCGCCGTATCCACGTACCCCGTACGGAGATCCGCCCGTGGGCGATGAGGGACTCGAACCCCCGACCCCCTCCTTGTAAGGGAGGTGCTCTGGCCGACTGAGCTAATCGCCCAAGGCGCGCGGCGGGACGGCCGATGGATGGTAGCGGAGGTCGGCGCGGGCGGGTACGGACGGAGGGGCGGGATGGCGAAGGGGCCGTGGCGGGACACGGAGCCGGGGCGGCGGGAACTCGACCTCCACGGGCTGGACCGGGTGACGGCGCTCCAGCGGCTCCGCGACACGATGGAGGGCTGCCGCCGGGACGGGGTGTTCCGGTTCCGGGTCATCCACGGGAAGGGGACCGGCGTGCTGCGGGAGACGGTCTGGTTCCACCTCCGGGATCACCCCGCCGTGTCCGACCTGCGCCCGTGCCCTCCCCGGCACGGGGGGGAGGGGGCCACGGACGTGGTCCTCCGGCGTCGGTAGGGGGCGCGAACTCGGCGGCAACATTCCGGGAATGTTGTCGTCGTCTACAATGGCGCGGTCCATGTCCAGGCACCGATCCGTCGTCACCGCGATGCTGCTGGCGGTCGCCCTCGCCGCGCCCCCGTCCGCCCTCGCGGGGGACAAGGAGGACGCGGCCCTGGAGAAGACGTTCCGGGAGTCCTACGCCGCCGCCGTCGAGGACGCGGACCGGGCCCGGGTGGTGGCGACGCTGGCGACGGCGCCCGACGCGTCCAAGGTGAGACTCCTCGTGGACGGCGTCCTCAAGCGGGAACCGGCGGCCCCCGTGCAGGCGGCCGCGGTGAAGGTCCTCGGCGCGGTCACCGACGAGAGGCTGCTGAAGGAGATCGTCGCCGACGCCTCCGGCAAGGGGGACTTCCAGGTGCGCGGTGTCCTCATCGAGGCGCTGGGCCGCGTGGACTCGCCCCTCGCCGTGGACGGGCTCGTGAGGATGGCGAAGGGGGAGGACACGAAGACCGTGGCCGCCGCCCTGTTCGCGCTGGCGGAGCGGAAGCCCCCCGAGGGCCGCGACGTCGCGAAGAAGGGGCTGGAGCACAAGTCCTGGCAGGTGCGGCTGGGCGCGCTGGACTACCTGCAGCGGCTGAACGACGCCACGACGCTTCCCTGGATCGTCGACCTCCTGGAGGAGGAGACGGGCCGCATGCGCGAGGAGTGCATCCACGTCCTGAAGCGCATCACGGGGAAGGACTACGAACGGGATGTCGTGAAGTGGCGCGCCTTCGCCGCCGGCGGCGAGGCGGCGGTGGCCGCCCTCGGCTCGTCGGAGCCCGCACCGGCGAAGCCGGCTTCCGCCGATGGGGCCGCCGTCTCCTCCGAGGGGGACGCGCCGCCGCCCACCTACTACGGCCTCAAGGTCTACTCCGATCGGGTCGTGTTCGTGGTCGACCTCTCGCTGTCCATGAACGACTCCATGACCATCGATCGGGACAAGATGGCGCGGGAGACGGGGGCGGTGACGTCGGGTTCCGGCGCCTCCGCGGACCCCAAGAAGGACCCCGAGGAGATCCAGGGGCTGGAGTGGTGGAAGATCCGCTCCCGCATGGACTTCGCCCGCGCGCAGATGAAGCACGTGGTGTCCATGCTGGGGCGGGACCAGTGGTTCGACATCGTCTGGTTCAGCGAGTCCGTGGTCGCGTGGCAGGGGCAGATGATCCCCGCCAATCCCGCCAACAAGGCGCGCGCCGCGGCGTGGCTCGACTCCCTCAAGTGCGAGGGGGGGACCAACACCTGGGGCGGACTGACCAAGGCGCTCAACCTGGTGGGGCGGGGCACCGACGAGGAGAACTACCGCCGTGGCGCGGACACGCTCTACTTCATGTCCGACGGCCAGCCGTCCAAGGGCGACATCATCGAGACGGACAAGATCGTGGCCGCCATGGAGCGCATCCACAAGGTCCGGCGGGTGAAGATCAACGTGGTCCAGATCGGGACGTCCAGGCTTCCGTTCATGGAGGACCTTGCCCGGGTGACGGGCGGGGCGTACAAGTTCTTCGACGCCAAGGCGGGGGAGAAGTAGCGGTGGTTCCCCCCGGGAGGTGCACCGTGGTCGTCCGCCAGGGCCGGTTCGCGCTCGTCGCCGTCGTTCTCGCCGGAATGGCAGGGCCCCCCGCGGCGCTGCGGGCCCAGGACGCCGGGGTCAAGCCCCCCGCCGACGCGCCCGCCCCGGCGACTCCGCCGAAGGACACGCGCCCGGTCTCCAGCGACGAGGCGGCCAAGGCGGCCCTGGACCGGTTCGAGCGGGACTTCAAGGCGCGGGACGAGCACCGCCGGATGGGCGCCATCCAGTCCCTCAGCGACACGAAGAACGACCTCGTGACGAAGAAACTGGCCTCGCTGCTCCTCCACCGCGAGGTGGACGTGCGGCGCGCGGCGGCGATGGTGCTCCGGGACATGTACCAGAACGTCGCGCTCGCCGGCGAGACGCTGCGCAAGCGGCTCTCCAAGGAGGACGACGACGAGGTCCTGATGGACATGCTGGCGTCGGTGGGAGAACTCAAGCACGTGGACGCCATCCCCGAACTCGGGGACCTGTGCGAGAAGCACGGCAACGTGTTCGTGAAGATCGAGTGCCTCCGCGCGTTCCGTCGCATGGGCGACCGCCGCGCGCTCATCCCCATCCTCCGGCTCTGGCTCAAGGAGCCCCACGGGTACTCGTGGGAGGGCGGCGAGGTGACCGTCGACACGGGCGCGCCGGGCACGGCGGACCAGGAGGCGGCGGAGGCGGAGTACAAGGCGAAGTACGGCAACTCCCAGCGCCACGGCGCGCCCCCGATGATGCTGAAGACCTACGTCCAGACGCTGGTCGAGACCGTCGCCGCGCTCTGCGGCGAGAAGATCCCCAATCCCTCCGGCCTCATGCGCTGGCTGGTCGTCCACGAGAAGGAACTCGACTTCGAACTCCCGGCCATGGTGAAGACCACGCTCAAGGAGTGGGACGACCGCGCGGAGAAGAAGAAGAAGAAGTCGTAGAAGCGCGGCGCGCCCCCAAGGCCACCGGCCGCACCTCGCGGCGGACCGCGGACTAGGTGTCCCTCATCCGCTGCTCCAGGAGGCCGGCGGCCACCCACATGAGGTCGCGCGGGATGACCATGCCGACGAGGCGGCCGTCGCGGACGACGGGGAGGCAGCCGACCTCCGTGCGGCGCATCAGTTCCACGGCGTCCAGCGTGGAGGTCTCCGGCGCGACGGTCCACGGGTCCCTCTTCATGATGTCCGCCACGGAGACCTGCGCCGACGAACCCCGCTGCTGGTGCTCCAGGAGCGCGCGCAGGACGCCGCGGTAGGACACGAGGCCGACGATGCGACGGTCGGCGTCCTCCACGGGGACGTGGCGAACGCGCTCCCAGAGGACGAGGTTCGCGACCAGTTCCAGCGGGTCGTCCTCGTGTACGGTGACGAAGTCGCGGGACATGAACTGCTCCACCCGCGTGTAGTTGCTGCGCCAGCCGCCCCCCTCCTCCAGCCGCGCGAAGGGCCAGCGCGCGACCGGTTCGCCGAGCCGCTGCCGGGCGAGCGTCGCCGCCGTCACGGCGTTGAGCCGTTCCGCCTCCGTGCCGCGGGTGCCCATGTCGTTGTAGGACTTGAGCAGCCACCGGGCGCCGGTGCACTGGTTCCGGACGCGCTCCTCGACGACGCCCAGGTAGCGCGCCGCGTCCTTGCGGTCCACGTCCAGCGCCCGCAGTCCCGTGGCGGCCAGCGGCAGGAGCGTGTCCAGGAGGAGGATCGGCGCGGGCTTCGGATCGCCGTCGAGCCAGGTGAGCGAGGACGCGAGGCCGAGCCGGGCCGCGGCGAAGAAGTTCCCCTTGGCGTCGGAGAACGACATCGCCTTGCGGACGTCGGGGCAGATGCCCGGGACCGCCGCCATGAGGCCGTACCAGAGGGCCGCGTTGGCCACCTCGTCGAGGACGGTCGGGCCCGACGGGAGCATGCGCGCCTCGATGCGGAGGTGGGGCTTCCCGTCCAGGATCCCGTAGCAGGGCCGGTTCCACCGGTAGATGGTGCCGTTGTGGAGGCGGAGGGCGCCGAGCCCGGGGACGCCGCCCCGATCGAGCACGACGAAGGGATCCTCGTCGAGGTCCGACGCGATGAGCACGCGGTGGCGGGAGACCCCCTCCCTGTAGAGTTCGAGGATCGATCGATCCACCCATCCCCGCCCGAAGTCCACGCGGGGCGGGATCTCCCGGCCGAGGTCCTCGCCGCCGCGCGTGTCCACGGACTGCTGGAAGAGCGCGATCCGCGTCTCCTTCCAGAGGCGCCGCCCGAAGAGCATCGGGGAGTTCGTCGCCGCGGCGAGGACCGGCCCGGCGACGACCTGGGCGACGTTGTAGATCGCGGCGAAGTCCGCCGGATCGACCTGGAGGTGGACCTGGAACGACGCGTTGCAGGCCTCGACCATCACGGAGTCGTGCCGGATCGAGAGTTCGTCCACGCCCTTCAGCCGGATCTCGTAGTCGGAGCCGCGGAGCCGCCGCAGGGCCCGGTTGATGGCGAAGTAGCGGGGCACCGGGGTCATGTTGTCCAGCGTGAGATCGGCCTTGCTCACGGTGGGAAGGATGCCGGCGAGCAGGACGTCACACTCGAGGGTCGCCGCGGCGGCGCGCGCCTTCGCGAGGAGTTCCGTGCCCTGCGCCTCGAGGCGGGAGAAGCAGTCCCCCGTGAGCGGGAGCGGATCGAGGTTGAACTCCAGGTTGAACTTCGCCACCTCCGTCACGAAGTGGGGGTCGGCCAGGCGCTTCAGCAGTTCCAGCACGACGGGAGCGGGGCGCATGCGGGCGTCCACGAGGAACGCCTCCTGCTCCGCCCCCATGCGGCGCTTGCCCGTCTCCAGCAGCCCCTCGCGGAGCATCCGCTCCAGGGCGCGGAGGTCGGCCAGCAGGCGGCGCGTGAAGTCCCGCAGCGCTGCGGCCTCGTCGGCGGGCTCCAGGACCTGTTGCTCACCCACGGTCGATCACCCCGCGTAGAGCTGCACGTCGGTCCCCACGCGGTCGGCCATCTCGATGGTCGCCGCGAGGGAGGGGTGGCGGAGCATGATCCACCCGTCCGAGGTGAGCGTCTGCTTCCAGTTGCGGCGCGGCGCCCCGACGGGGAGGAGGTCCACGCAGACCACGTGTTCGCCGCAGTCGGCCAGGAACCGCTCCAGCCCCTCGATGCGCCGGATCCGGCCCTGCCCCATGGCGCGCTTGAAGATCATGGCCGCGTTCCAGCGCTTCTCCATGGGCTGGGAGATGCGCCCCTGCGTCACCGCCTCCGCCCACGCCGTCCACGAGTCGAACCCGCACGAGTAGTTCATGATCTCCGTGCTGCGGGCGCCCGGCGGGCGCGCGGCGATCTCGCCGAACACCGCCTCGCCGTCGGCCTTGCGGAACCACTCCATGTGGGTGAAGCCGTCGCGGAAGCCGAGGGCGGCGATCACCGCCTCGCCCATCTCGCGGCCGCCGCGGAGGTGGTCCACGCTGATGTCGCGGAGCGCGATGGTCTGGCTGCTCACCCACTCGTTCTGGCGGGCGATGAGGGGGCGGGGGCGGTACCACGAGATGTTGGAGAAGAGGATGCGTCCTCCGGCGCAGATCGTGTCGAAGGTGAACTCCTCGGCCTCGATGAACTCCTCGACGCTCATCTCCTTCACGTGGCGGGTGAGGGCGAGCGCCCGCTCGAGGTCGTCCGGCCCGTCGGCGCGCCAGGTGTCGGCGGAGCCGGCGCCGGCGATGGGCTTGATGATGATGGGCCAGCCGATGGCCTCGGCGGCGGCGCGGACCTCGGCCTCCGACCGCGCACGGGCGTGGCGGGGCGTCCGGATGCCGGCCGCGTCGAGGACGCGCTTCATGTCCTCCTTGTCGCGGTAGGGGACGGTCTCGGCGGCGGTCATGCCGGGGAGGCCCAGCGCCTCGCGGAGCCGGGCCGCGAGGATCATCCCCGGCTCCCAGAGGCACTCCACGCGCTCCAGCCCTCGCGCCGACGCCCAGTGGCGCACCGCGTCGACGGTGGCCGCCTCGTTCCACAGGTCGGGGATCTGGAGGTAGTCGGCGAGGTGGCGCCTCGCCATCTCGGGGAGCGCACCGGCGGCGCCGTCGCCGATGCCGAGGACCGTCGCGCCCACCGACCCCAGGCCGCGCACGAAGTAGGGCATCTCCGGCGGGTAGCCGGGGGAGACGACGAGCACCTTCACGCGTCCTCCTCCGGGGCCATCTCGACCCGCAGCAGCGTCACGAGCCGCCGGAGCCCCGCGGCGACGACTTCGGTGTCCGGGTGGCGGAGGACGACGTAGCCCTCGCCCTCGTACGTGCCCGAGGGGCCCTGGCCCCTCCGGGGGAGGCGGGACTCCACGACGAGGTCGCCCAGTTCCCGCTGGGCCTCGTCCAGGCCGTGGATGGCCCGGACGCGCCCGGTGCCCTGGCCGCGGAGGTAGGCCGCGCCGGCGGCGTACCGTCGCGCGGGGGCGTCGAACCGATCGAGCACGACGGTCCGGGCCCACGCCGCGTAGAAGTCGAAGTCGTGCGCGTACGAGATGATCGTGCAGAACTGGGCCCCCGGCGGGCGCGCGGCGATTTCCGAGATGGCGATGCCGCCGTCCTTCCTGCGGAACCACTCCATGTGGGTCACGCCGGTCTCCATGCCGAGCGCCTTCAGCGCGCGGAAGCCGGCGACGCGGACGTCGTCGTAGCGGGGGTCGTCGATCTCGCGCGGGACGAGGACGGTCCACTGGATCCACGGGTTGCGCAGCACCTCCAGCGGGGAGGGGCCGTAGCGGCTGAGGGAGTGCCACACGGGGCGGCCGTCCAGGGAGACCGTGTCGAAGGAGTGCTCCTCGCCGGTGACGAACTCCTCGAGGAGCACCTCGCGGCCGGGCGCGGGCCGGGAGACCGCGACGGCCTGCTCCAGCGCGGCGTCGTCCTCCACCCGGAAGGTGGCCTTCGCGCCGGCCCCCGCGGGGGGCT
The DNA here is from genome assembly GCA_964607145.1 of uncultured Planctomycetota bacterium. Taxonomy (GTDB): domain Bacteria; phylum Planctomycetota; class JAJSAM01; order JAJSAM01; family JAKLKS01; genus CAZSIX01. The sequence goes on from CAZSIX010000028.1 coordinate 8,577, forward strand.
TCACCACGATGGGGTATCCCACGACGCGCGCGAAGGCCAGCGCGTCGGCGGTCCCGGCGGCCAGCCGGTGGCGGGCGCAGGGGAGCCCGGCGGCGCGGAGGACGTCCTTCATGCGCGCCTTGTCGCGGAAGTTCTCCGCCGCGGCCGCCCGGAGCCCGGGGAGGCCCAGTTCCTCGCGGGCCTGCGCCAGCGGGACCTGCGCCTGCTCCAAGGTCCCCACGAGGCGGTCCACGCCGCCCATGGCGCGGGAGAGGCCGCGCACCCCCTCGACGATCTGGCGGGGATCGAGGGCGTCCCCGATGCGCCAGTGGGCCGCCAGCGCCTCCCGCAGGTCGGCGGGGATGCGCTCCAGGGGCTCCTGCGTGAGAAGGCCGGTGCGCACGCCGGGGAGCCGGGCCACGGCGCGGACGAACCGCAGCGTGGTCTCCATCCCGAAGGGCGCGAGGAACACGGCGTTCGTCACGGACGCCTCCCGGGCGGCCGCGCACGGACCCGACTCGCCTCCGAGAGCCCCGTCATGTGCCCCTCCGCGCGGACCGCGCCCCGGCGACCATTGAACCGGACGGGGGAGCAAGGGTACCCTGCCGTCCGGCGGCGGCGGTCAGACTCCGGGGCGCCGCCCGGCGGCGTCCGGCGCGACCGGGAACGGGAGGCGGCTTGCTCGACGTCGTCACGGCGATCCTGGGCGGCGGGCAGGGCACGCGGCTCTGGCCGTTGACGCGCGATCGGGCCAAGCCCGCGGTGCCGCTGGGCGGGAAGTTCCGCCTCATCGACATCCCCATCAGCAACAGCCTCCACGCGGGCATCGACCGCATCCACGTCCTCACGCAGTTCAACAGCGCGAGCCTGCACCGGCACATCTCCCAGACGTACCGGTTCGACTCCTTCCGCGGCGGATTCGTCGCCATCCTCGCCGCGGAGCAGACGCTGGAGAACCGGGACTGGTACCAGGGCACCGCCGACGCGGTCCGGCAGAACCTGACGCGGCTCGACGACCCCGGCGCGCGGGACATCGTCATCCTGTCCGGCGACCAGTTGTACCTCATGGAGATCCGGGAGTTCGTGCGCCGCCACCGCGAGACGGGCGCGGACATCACCATCGCGGTGACGCCCGTGAAGCGGGAGCAGGCGCGCGGGCTCGGGATCATGCGCGTGGACGGGGCGGGGCGGATCGTGCAGTTCGTGGAGAAGCCGAAGGAGGACGCCGTGCTGTCGGGGCTCGTGCCCGACGCCGGCTCGCTCAAGGCGCTGGGGCTCCAGGCCCCGCCGGGGTCCCTGCTGGCGAGCATGGGCATCTACGTGTTCCGTCGGGAGGCGCTGGTGGACCTCCTGCACGGGACGACGGCCACCGACTTCGGCGGCGAGGTCATTCCCGGGGTCATCGGGCGGCGCGGCGTCTACGCCTTCGGCCACGCGGGCTACTGGCGCGACATCGGGACCATCCCCGCGTTCCTCGAGGCGAGCCTCGACCTGACGCAGGCGCTGCCGCCGCTCAACCTCTACAGCCCCGATCGGCCCATCTACACGCACCCGCGATTCCTCCCCGGCACGAAGGTCAACCGGTGCCAGGTGGAGCAGTCGATCCTCTGCGAGGGGAGCATCATCTCGGAGAGCCGGCTCACGCAGACCATCGTCGGCGTGAGGGCGGTGGTCCGGGAGGGCGCCGTGCTGGAGCGCACCATCCTCATGGGCGCGCGCATGTACGAGCACGAGGGCGCCGAATTGCCCCTCGGCGTCGGCAAGAACTGCACGCTCCGCAACTGCATCGTGGACGTGAACGCGCGCATCGGGGACGGGTCCCGCCTCGTCAACGCCGCCGGCGTCCAGGAGGCGGACGGCCCGTGCTGGCACATCCGCGGCGGCGTCATCGTCATCCCCCGCGGCGCCCGCGTGCCGCCGGGGACGGAGGTGTAGCGGGTGCGCATCGCGTCGGTCTCGTCGGAACTCGCGCCCTTCGCGAAGACCGGCGGCCTCGGCGACGTGGCGGCGGCGCTGCCGCTCTACCTCCACCGCGCGGGGCACGACGTGCGGCCCTTCCTGCCGCTCTACGGGAGCCTCGATCCCTCGGGTCGGCGCATCGAGGCCGTGGGCTACGCGCGCGACATGCCCATCCGCATGGGAGGGCGGACGTTCCCGTGCTCGCTCTTCGCCGCGCCGCTGGCCGAGGGGGGCCCGCTCGTCTACCTCGTGGACTGCCCGCCGCTGTACGCGGGGAGGGGTATCTACGCCGCCGACGCGGACGAGCACCTCCGGTTCGCGGTGCTCACGCGGGCCGCCATCGAGGGCTGCCAGCGCATGGGCTTCGCGCCGGACGCGTTCCACGCCCACGACTGGCACGCGGCGCTGCTGCCGCTGTACCTGAAGACCCACTACGCCTGGGACGCGCTCTTCCGCGGCACGGGCACGGTGCTCACGCTCCACAACCTCGGCTACCAGGGGGTGTTCCCCTCCGTGGTGCTGGGCGACCTCGATCTCGCCGGCGCCGAGGAGCACCTCGACCGGGGGGATCTCGCGCAGGGCCGCGTGGGGTTCATGAAGACGGGGATCCTGCACGCGGGGGCGATCACCGCGGTCAGCCGCACCTACGCCCGCGAGATCCTGACGCGCGAGCACGGCATGGGGCTCGACGCGTACCTCCGCGCGCGCGGCAGCGCCCTCGTCGGCATCGTGAACGGCATCGATGCCGACGAGTGGAACCCCTCCACGGATCCCCACCTCCCCGCGCGCTACGGGCCCGGCGAGATGGCGGGCAAGGCCGTCTGCCGCGCTCGCCTGCTGGAGGAGGTCGGCCTCGATCCCCGCCCCGCGGGCCCGGTGCTCGGCGTCGTCTCGCGGCTGACGGCGCAGAAGGGGATGGACCTCCTCTTCGAGACGCTCCCGCCGCTCCTCGCGTCCGCCGACGCGCGCCTGGTGGCGCTGGGCGGCGGGGAGCGGCGCTACGTGGAGTTCTTCCAATCCATGGAGCGTCGCTTCCCCGGTCGCGCCGCCTACCGGGACGGCCATCGCAACCCGCTGGCCCACCGCATCGAGGCCGGGGCCGACGCGTTCCTCATGCCCAGCCGGTTCGAGCCCTGCGGCCTGAACCAGATGTACAGCCAGCGCTACGGCACGCTCCCCGTGGTGCGCGCGACGGGGGGCCTGGCGGACACGGTGGAGCCGTGGAACCCCGCCACGGGCGCGGGCACCGGGTTCGTCTTCGAGCACTTCACCGAGGCGGGCATGGCCTGGGCGCTCCACACGATGCTGCGGGCCTGGGAGGACCGGCCCGCGTGGACCGGCCTCGTGCGCAACGCCATGGCGCGCGACTTCTCCTGGGACCGCCGCATCGGCGAGTACCTCCGCGTGTATGCCGCGGTGGGGGGACGCTGAACCGTTCTCGGACCACGAACCGTACGCGTGGAGTACTTCCCCGGATTCGGGGCGGTAGGGGCGGCGCTCCGCGCCGCCCCGCGCTACGTGATCTCCGCCAGGTACTTGGGCAGCATCTCCCGCCAGGTGGTCCAGTCGTGCCGGCGGTCCTTGCCCCAGAGATCGACGCGGTGGGGGACGCGGCGGGCGGCGAGGACGCGGCCCATGCGCTCGGAGTTCTCCGGGTCCTCGTAGTCCCCCTCGCCGGTGGCGAGGATGACGAACCGTTCGCGCAGCGTCCGCAGGGCGTCGCACTCTCCCATCTGCGGCAGGAAGTGCATGGGGGAGGAGAAGTAGAAGTCGGCGTTGACGTCCTCCGGGTCGAGCCACTTGGAGACGTCGTAGGTGCCGCTCATGCCGATGGCGCGGTCGAAGAGGTCGGGGTGGCGGCAGAGGGCGGCCACGGCGTTGAACGCGCCGATGGAGGCGCCCGCCGTGACGGGCCGGATCTCGGGGGAGCGGCAGTCCCCGCGGATCCACGGGACGAACTCCTCGGCGACGAACCGGTCGAAGAGACACTGCATGCGCGGGAAGTGGCCGGGCCCGTGATCGCGGCGCTTCGTCAGCGCCTGCCCGCCGATGCTGTCGCAGGCGTAGACCTTGATGCGGCCCGCCTCGATGAAGTCGCCGAGCACGTGGATCATCTTGAACCGCTCGCACTCCTCCGCGTCCCCGCCGGCCGTGGGGAAGAGCAGCACGGGCAGTCCGAAGTGGCCCCAGCGGACGCAGAGGACCTCCTGCCCGAGGACGCGGGACCGGATCCGCTCCGCCCGCTTCGTCTCCGCCGCCGTCGGTGCACTCATGCCGGTCTGCCCTCCTCCGCGCGCCAGGACTGGATCGCCTGCCAGAACCGCTCCGTGAACTCGTCCACCTCGTGCGCCGGGTAGAGCGCCGCGACCTTGAGGCGCACCGCCTCGCGGGCCGTCGGGGTGCCGAAGAACTCCCAGGCGACCTCGTCGAGGTGGGCGAGGTGCTTCGCGCAGAACGCCTCGAACCGCGCGGCGTCCAACCGCTTCCGCGCCAGCGCCGCGTAGGCGCGCAGCCGCTCCCGGTAGGGGAGGTCCTCCTTCGCGGCGATGCGGAAGAAGGGCTCCCAGTCCATGGTGGCGCGCATCTTGCGGCGCGTGGCGGCCACGAACAGCGACCACCGGACCTTCGACTTGACGAGCCACGGGAAGTGGTAGTGCAGGGACGTCACCTGCGAATCGGGGCAGGCGTTGGCGAAGTCGATGGGGTGGAACACCCCGTCCTTCCGCAGCGCCTCGCAGGAGTTGAAGTCCCAGCCGAAGAACGTGTTGATGGTGAGCGTCATGTCCTCCATCACGGAGCGCTCCTCGTCCGTGAGGAACCCGCGGTCGACCATGTAGCGGGCGTGGAGCGGCGCGTCGGCGTCGTAGCGGATGACGCGGGTCTGGGGACCGACGCCGATGCACCGGACGAACAGGTCGTAGGGCCACACCGCCCGCTGGAGGTGCATCACGCGCTTGCCGCTCTTCTCGTACGCGTCGAGGAGCGCCGCCTCGTCGTCGATGCGGCTGACCCCCACCCAGGCCCCGCCGTCGTAGGGCTTCATGAACATCGGGTACCCGATCTCGCGGCCGATCTCGCGCAGGTCGAACAGCTGCGCGTAGCGCTCCAGCGTCGTCCGGAGGTCCGGGGTCCAGTCGTAGTCCTTGGGCGGGATCATCCACGTGACCGGCACCGGCATCCCGAGCCGCATCATGGCGGCGTACGTGGAGTGCTTCTCGAAGGCCTGGATGGACCACGGGTTGTTGAGGACGTAGAGGTCGTTCAGCAGGATGGCCTTCTTGATCCACTCCCGGCTCGTCCCGTACCAGTGCGTGACGCGATCCAGCACGACGTCGAACCGCACGGGGCGGCGGAGGGCGAAGGGCTTGATGCTCACGCGGTCCACCTGGAAGCGGACGCGCTCCTTCCCCATCGGAATCTCGAGATCGAGGCGGCGCACGATCTCCTCGTAGCAGATGGGCCAGCAGAGGTCGGCGCCCAGGGAGAGGCCGATGCGGCGGGTCACCGTTGCCATGGTCGCCTCCGGGGGAGCGCTATTCGTACACCAGGGCCAGGGGGCCGGGGAAGAGCCACGTGAGGCCGTCGCGCAGGCGATCCCGCCACGCCTCCCAGTTGTGGCCGTCCTTGGCCTCCTCGTAGCGCAACTGGGTGCCGGTGCGCTGGAGGACCGGCACGAGGGAGCGGTTCTCGTAGATGAGTCCTTCGTACACGCCGCAGGAGACGAACACGCGCTTCGCGGAGAGGACCGGCCGGGCGCGCAGCGCGTTCACGAAGTCCCGCACCGGTTCGAGCACGGGATGGCGGACGTCCCGCCCGATGTCGGTGAACGCGAACGAGCCCGACTGGAGGAGCAGCCGCCCGAACGCCCCCGGGTGGAGCCAGGACGCGTGGAGCGCCGCCACGGCGCCGAGGCTGGCGCCCATGAGCGCGCGATCCGCCCCGTCGGGGCGCACCGGGTACCGCGCCTCCAGCGCCGGGACGAGGTCCTGCACCAGCCACCGGGCGTGGTCCGGGTGGGCCGCGTAGTCGGTCATCCGGTCCGGCGACTGGCAGAACGCGACGATGACGGACGCGACCTCGTTGCGGTACACGAGATTCTCGAGGACCGTCGTCATGCGCGCGTACTCGAGGTAGTCCCGGCCGTCGAACACGACGAGCAGCGGGTATCGGCGCGTGGTGCGCATCCGCGGCGGGAGCCAGACGGTCACGGGGCGCGCCTCCCGGTACACCCCGGGAGGGATCTCGATCTCCTCCCGCGTGCCGGGACGGGACTCCGGGTCGGGACCGGTCCACTCGGGGATCTCGTAACCGACGGCGTGGCACACGGAGTTGGCGCCGAAGGGGTCCCGCGCGATGAGCGGGTTCATGGGGTCGCGGACGAGGCGGCGCCGGCCGCGCTCGACGACCTCGATCTTGTACTCCAGTCGGGAACCCGCGGGGACCTCGAGCGGGCAGTACCAGAGGTCGGTCCCGCCGAGGCGCCGGAACGCCTGCGCCGACTGGAGTCCGAAGATGAAGTGGCGGAGGAAGACCTCGTCGGCCCGTCCCCGCCACAGGAACGTGACCGTGGAACCCTCGACGATGGGGGAGGAGTGGGCGGCGAGGAAGGTGTCGACGGCGGCGCGGTCCAGGTGCTCGTGCTGCTCCAGGAGTTCCAGGATGGCGAGGGTCACGCGGCCCGGATCTCCTCGACGGTGCCCCCGGCCGTGAGGACGCGGGCCCCACCCGCCGCCGGGGACCAGCCGGCCCCGTCCCACTGGAAGCCCGTGCCCTCGTCCAGCGCGATGCACCGCAGCGGCGCGAAGCGCCGCGCGAAGCGGGCCACCCGCCCCGGATCGTCGAGCCGCAGCCGCCGCCGCGCGTGGGGCAGCGGGAGCACGCCGCGGTGGAGCCCGAGTCCGTGGCCGAAGACCTCGGCGTAACCCGGCCCCCGCGGGGGCGAGTCGTGGAACAGGACGACGCGTTCGCCCGCGGCCATGGCCCCGGCGGACCACGCGAACACGGCGCGGTCGTCCACGAGTTCCGCGATGCCGAACAGCCGGAGGCGGTTGGCGAGGATGGCGACGTTGCCTCCCGCCAGCGCGATGGCGGGACACGCGCGGAGGAGGCGGGCCACCTCGATCCGCTGGCGCGCCACGGCGCGACGCTCCAGCGGGCGCCACTCGGCGTCGAACTCCCGGTGGACCTCCTCCAGGCGTTCCGCCTGGCGATCGTCCAGTTCGCGGACGGCGCGCAGCGCGTCGGCGCGCTCCGCCTCCAGCACGTCGGGAGTCCCCGTCGTCGCGTCCAGTTCCCGCGTCGCGTCGAGGAAGTGGGCCAGGCGGGCGCGGTAGAGGGCCCCCAGTTCGACGAGACGGGCGCGGCGGCGCGCGTAGGCGGCGGCCAGTTCCCAGTCCTCGAGGAACACCCGCTCCGCGCGGGCGTGGAGCTGCAGGTTCACCACGGGGGCGCCGAGGTGCGCCTCCATGTTCTCGACCTCGTCCTCCCTCTCCTCCCACCCCGCCGTCACGACGGCGAGAGGGCCCCGGACGCCCGCGGACGTGACGGCGTCGCGGAGCGTAGGTTGGAGACGCTGGGGACCAAGCAATACAATCCGTGCCACGCCGGGGATCCTAGCGGCGGGCCGACCCGGGGCCGAGGACGCCGGGGGCGGAGGTCCCGTGCACGTCATCTTCGTGGAACCCAGGTTCCCGTCCAACCAGGCCCGCTTCGTCCGGGGTCTGCGTGCCGCCGGCGCCCGGGTGACGGGCATCGGCGAGTCGTCCCCCGAGTCCCTCGGGGCGGAACTCCGCGACCTGCTCCACGCCTACGAGCAGGTCCCGTCGGTCTGCCACGAGGCCTCCATGCTGGAGACCGTCAAGCGCATCCAGGCGCGGGAGTGGGTCGATCGCATCGAGGCCACCGTGGAGGCCCACATCCTCCCCGTGGCCAACGTCCGCGAGGCCGCGGGCATCCCGGGCACGTCGGTGCGCACGGCCTGGCTCTGCCGGGACAAGCCGGCCATGAAGGAGGCGCTCCGCGAGGCCGGCGTCGCGACGGCGCGGTCCACGGGCGCCGCCTCCGCCGCGGAGGTCCGGGCGTTCGCGGAGGAGGTCGGGTTCCCGATCATCGTGAAGCCCCGCGCCGCCGCGGGGGCCTCGGGCACCTACCGGGCCGACGACGGGAAGGCGCTCGACGGCGTCATCGCGGAGACCCGCGTCGATCGCGGTGCGCCCGTGGCCGTGGAGGAGTTCATCGAGGGTCAGGAGGGGTTTTACGACACGCTCACCGTGGACGGGAAGGTCGTTCACGACTTCGTGAGTCACTACTACCCGGGCGTCCTCGAGGCCATGCGCACGCGGTGGATCTCGCCGCAGATCGTGACCTCCAACCGCATCGCCGCCGAGGGCTACGACGAGGTCAAGGCCATGGGGGCACGGGTCATCGCCGCGCTGGGCATCTCCACGTCGGCGACCCACATGGAGTGGTTCGCCGGGCCGAAGGGGCTCAAGTTCTCCGAGATCGGCTGCCGGCCGCCGGGAGTGGGCGTCTGGGACCTCTACGGTGCCGCCAACGACTTCGACCTCTACTCCGAGTGGGGATCGGCGGTGGTCAAGGGTCGGCCCACGCGGTCCCCTTCCCGGCGCTACGCGGCCGGGATGATCGCGCTGCGCCCCGATCGGGACGGGCACGTGGCGCGCTACGACGGCGTGGACGCCATGGTCTCGCGGTTCGGTACGCGCATCGTGGACGCCCACTTCCCGCCCCCGGGGTCGCCGACGGCGCCCGTCGAGGCCGGCTACATGGCCAACGCGTGGGTCCGCATGCGCCACCCCGACTACGACGAACTCCGGCGCACGCTGGACTGGGTGGGCGAGAACGTGAAGGTCCGCGCCGCGTAGCCGGGCGCGGGGCCGCCCGGCGGCTCGGGGCCCGCGGGGCCGCGGCCGACGTCGGCGGGAAGGGAGTCATGCGCATCGAGCGGGAGGACCTCCTCCGCGTCGGCGAGTCCATGGGCCGGCACTGGCTGGACACGGACGGCCACGGGGGCTGCGCGTCCTCCTCGGTGCTGCTCTGCCCTTCGCTCCGGTCCCACGGGCTGCTCACGGCGCCGCTGCCCGGGTCCGGCCGCCGCTGGCTGTTCCTCTCGCGCTTCGACGAGTGGATCTCGGGGGGAGGCCGCGAGTTCCCCCTGTCGCTGGCCCAGTACCCGGGCACGCTCCACCCCGGCGGGCACCAGTTCATCGACTCCTTCGAGTCCGCTCCCGGCCCCCGGTTCCTCTACCGCATCGGGGACCTGGAGGTCCTCCGCGAGGTGGCGGCCACGGCGCCCCCCCACGCGGTCCTCGTGCGCTGGTCCGTGTCCGGCCCGGGGAGGGCCCGGTCGGCGGCGACGCCGCTGCTCCTCTCGCTGCGGCCCCACCTCCCCTGCCGCGACGCCGACGGCCTCGCCCGCGCGGCGGGAGCGCCGGTCCCGCGCGTGGAGCGCGTTCCGGGAGGCATCGTCGTCCGCAGGGGGACCGAGTTCCCGTCCGTGCACGTGACGCTGGGCTCCGCGGACGCGGAGTTCGAGGCGGACGGCGCCTGGTACCGGGACATCGAGTACCCGGGCGACGCCGCCGAGGGGCGGGAGTTCCGCGAGGACGTGTTCTCGCCCGGCGTGTTCCGCGTCCCCGTGGGTCCGTCGGGCGTGGTCGTGGCGGCCGCCTCCCTCGGCGAGGCCGTGGACGACCCGGAGGCGGCGTGGGAGGCGGCGCGCGCCCCGGGCGGGACGCCCCGGAGGGGACCGCGCCGCGGTCGGGCCCGCGCGGGAGCCGACGGCGACGGGGTGCCCGCGGCCCTGGCGGGCGCCGCCGGGCGGTTCCCCTTCCGCGCGCCGGGGCGGCGCCACGCGGTGGCGGCGGCCTGGCCCGGCGGACCGGATCGGCCCCGGGATGCGTGCATCGCGCTGCCCGGGCTCTCCCTCGCGGGCACCGGCCGCGACACCCTCGGCGCGGCGCTGGTGGACGCCCTGCCGCGTCCCCGCTCCCGTCGCGAGGCGCCGGTGGAGGGGGGGCTCCCCGACGCATGGGACGCCTCCGATGCGGCCCTCTGGTGGATCCGCGCGGTCCGCCTCCGCGAGGAAGGGGGCCGACCCGACGCCGCCGGGAGCCGCCGGGGCGACGGGCTCGACCGCGCCGTCCTCGATCTTGTGGCGCGCATCGCCGACGGCGGACACGCCGCACTCCGGCCGGACGGGGGCTCCCTGCTCGCCTGCGCCCCCGGCTCCACCTGGATGGACGCGCCGGAGTGGGGGGATGCGGCGGTGCGCCGGGCCGCGTGCCCCGTGGAGGTGAACGGGCTCTGGTGCCTCGCCCTCGACCAGGCGGCGCGCGCCGCCGGGCGCTCGGCGCGCCGACGGGAACGCCGTCGCTGGACCGCGCTCCGGCGCGCCGCGGCGGAGACGTTCCGGGCGCGATTCGTCCTCGCCGACGGGACGGGGGTCGCGGACGGGTGGGAGGACGGCCGGCTCGACGCCACGGTCCGCCCCAACGGGGTCATCGCGGCGTCCCTCCCGGCGTCCCCGCTCCCCCGGGCGGTGCGCGCCGCCGTCGTCCGCCGCGCGCGCGGGGACCTGCTGACGCCGCGGGGGCTCCGCTCCCTCTCCCCGCGGGAGAGCGGGTACCGCGGTCGCTGCGACGGGGACGCGGCGGCGTGCCGCGCGGGCATGCTCCGCGGCGGGTCGTGGCCCTGGCTCCTCGGCTGCTGGGTGGACGCCTCGCTCCGCGCCGAGGGACGGGGGAGGCGCGCCCGCGTCCGCCTCCGCGCGCTGCTGGACGCGCTCGCCCCTCACCTCGGCGAACACGGGATGGGCCACGTCTCCGAGGCGTTCGACGGGGATCCGCCGCGCCGGCCGCGGGGCGCCATGGCCCATGCCGCCGCCACGGGGGAGATCCTCCGCGCCTACGCGCTTCTCGAAGCCGCGGGGGCCTGATGGGTCGCCGCGGGGTCTCCGCGCGGAGCGGTCCCCGCGCGGGAGGGCGCTCCCGTCGCGCGCGCCGGCCCCGCGTGCTCATGCTCGGGTGGGAGTTCCCGCCGCGCATCTCCGGCGGCCTCGGCACCGCCTGCCGCGGCCTCACGCTCGGTCTCGCCCGTCTCGGCGTCGACGTCGTGTTCGTCCTCCCGCGGGCGGAGGGGGACGAGGACGGCGGACCGGTCCGCATCCTCGGGTCGGCGGCGGAGGAGCCCGCGGGCTCCTCCCGCGACGACGCCGACGACGACGCCGACGGCGCCGGCGCCGGGGACGCGGTGACGACGCGGCCGCTCCCGGGCCCGCACCGGCCCTACGACGGCGCCGCCGGCTGGCGTCCCTCCCGCGCCGGACCCGCCCCCGGGGAGCCGTTCGGCGTCGAACTCCCCGCCGCCGTGGAGCGCTACGTCTCCACCGTGGCGGCGCTGGCCGCCGGGGAGGAGTTCGATCTCGTGCACGGGCACGACTGGATGACGTTCCCCGCGGCGGCGGCGGTGGCGCGGGAGCGGGGCGTCCCCCTCCTGCTGCACGTCCACTCGACGGAACGGGATCGCAGCGGGCCCCGCGCCCATCCGGGCATCCGGTCCATCGAGCAGCGCGGCCTCGAGGTCGCCGATCGCGTCGTCTGCGTCAGCCGCTACACGGCGGATCGCGTCCGCCGGGACTACGGCGTCGACCCCGGTCGCATCGCCGTCGTCCACAACGCCGCCCTGCACGAGGGGGACCCGGTGCCCCCGGTCCGCGCGCGCCACTTCCCTGAACCCGTGGTCCTCTTCCTCGGCCGCGTGACGTACCAGAAGGGGCCGGCGTTCTTCCTCGAAGCGGCGGCGCTGGTGGCGCGGAGGCACCGCACCGCGCGCTTCGTCGTGGCCGGCGAGGGGGACCTCCTTCCCTCGATGATCGAGCGGGCCGCCGAACTGGGGCTCGCCCGCCGGATGCACTTCACGGGGTTCCTCGGCGGGGAGGAGCGGGAGCGGGCCTTCGCCGCGGCCGACGTCTACGTGATGCCGTCGGTGTCGGAGCCCTTCGGCATCGCCGCGCTGGAGGCCATGGCGCGCGGGGTTCCCACCGTGATCTCCCGCCAGAGCGGCGCCGCCGAGGTGCTCGAGCACGTCCTGCGGTCGGATTACTGGGACGTCGAAGACCTCGCCGGGAACATCCTCTCCGTGCTGCGGGATCCCCGTCTCCGCGAGCGGCTCTCCGGGGACGGGCGTGCCGAGGCGGGGAGGTGGCGTTGGGAGCGGCAGGCGGCCGTGCTCCGGGACGTGTACGCCGGGCTCCTGGAATGACGGACCTGGTCCTCTACTTCCAGGTCCACCAGCCCTGGCGGCTGCTCCCCTTCACGCTCTTCGACATCGGTCGCGGCGGCGACTGCTTCGACGACGCGGAGAACGCGCGCATCCTCCGCCGCGTCGCCCGCCGCTGCTACCTCCCGATGAACGCGCTGCTCCTGCGCCTCGTGCGCCGGAAGCGGGGCCGGTTCCGCTGCGCGTTCTCCGTCTCCGGCACGGCGCTGGCCCAGATGGAGCGCTGGGCGCCCGAGGCGCTCCGGTCGTTCCGCGCGCTGGCGGAGACGGGCCGCGTCGAGTTCCTCGCGGAGACCTCCCACCACTCGCTCTCGTTCCTGGCCGATCCCCGGGAGTTCCGCGCGCAGGTGCGCGCGCACGCCGAGCGCGTCGAGGAACTCCTCGGCGTGCGCCCCCGCTCGTTCCGGAACACGGAACTGGTCTTCGACGAGGGCGTCGCCACGGCGGCGGAGGAACTGGGTTTCGACACGCTGCTGGGCGAGGGCGCCGACCACGTGCTCGGCTGGCGGAGCCCCCACGCCGTCTATCGCCCCCGGGGCTGCGACCGGCTGCGCGTGCTGCTGCGGGCCTACCGGCTCTCCGACGACATCGCGTTCCGCTTCGCCAACCCCGGCTGGGAGGAGTGGCCGCTCACGCCCGCCAAGTTCGCGCGCTGGCTGGACGCCGTGCCGCCGGGCTCCCCGCACCTCGGCCTCTTCATGGACTACGAGACCGCGGGGGAGCACCAGTCCGCGGAGACGGGCATCCTCCGGTTCATGGAGGATCTCCCCGACGCCGTCGCCGCGCGGCGGCGGTTCCGGTTCCGCACGCCCTCGGAGGCGGCCCGGGACGCGGAGCCGCAGCCGCTGGAGGTCCCCCGCCCGGTCTCCTGGGCGGACTTCGAGCGGGATCTCTCGGCGTGGCTCGGCAACCCGATGCAGCGCGCCGCGCACGAGGCCGTCTACGCCCTCGCCCCGGCGGTGCGCCGCGCCGCCGCGCGCGGCGACGTCGCGCTGCTGGAGCGGTGGCGCCGCCTGACCACGTCCGATCACTTCTACTACATGGCCACCAAGTGGGACTCCGACGGTGACGTCCACAAGTACTTCAGTCCGTGGCGGACGCCGCACCAGGCCCACGTCGCCTTCATGAACGTCGTGGACGACCTGGCGCGTCGCGCCGGGGCGTCCCCGCCCGTCGTCGAGGAGGTCGCCCCATGAGCACCCCGCGAGCGCTGATCGACGTGTCCTGGGAGGTCGGCCACAAGGTCGGCGGCGTCCACACGGTCCTCTCCACCCGGGCCAAGACGCTCGTGGAGCGCCACGGGGACGCGTACCTCGCGGTGGGGCCGTGGCTCCTCTCCGGCGGGAACGTCGACCGCGTCCTCGAGCCGGACTCCGAACTGGACGGCTTCGCCGAGGGATGCCGCGCGGCGGGCGTGCCCGTGCGCGCCGGCCGGTGGCTGGTGCCCGGGCGTCCGAGGACGCTGCTGGTGGAGTTCTCCGGGCTCTTCGCCCGCAAGGACGACCTCCTGCGCGACCTGTGGGACCGGCACCGCGTCGACTCTCTCCGCGGCGACTGGGAGTACGAGGAGCCCGTGGTGTTCGGCGCGGCGGCGGCGCTCGTGGTGGAACGCTGGTGGCGGGAGTTCTGCGGCGGCGGCACCGGGGCGGTCGCCCAGTTCCACGAGTGGCTTTCGGCGGCGGCGCTCCTCTCCGTCCGCGATCGCGCGCCGGAGATCGCGACCCTCTTCACCTGCCACTCCACGGTCCTCGGCCGGGCGCTGGGCGAGGGGGGACGCGCGCCGGCGGATCGCCTCGCCGGCCGGACCCCGGAGGCCGCCGCCTCCGACCTCGGCGTTCCCGCGCGCCACTCCATCGAGTCCGCGGCGGCCCGCGCGGCGGACGTGCTGGCGACGGTCAGCGAGCCGTCGGCCGAGGAGTGCGCGGTGTTCCACGGCCGCAAACCGGAGGCCATCCTCCCCAACGGCATCGACCTGGACACGCTGGGCCGTCGCGTGGCCGGCGTCACCCGCCGCGAGGCGCGGGAGCGGCTCTCCGACGTGGCCGCCCGCCTCCTCGGCGAGAGCGTGCGCGAGTCGGCGATCCTCGTGTCGGGCGGCAGGTACGAGTTCCGCAACAAGGGGTTCGATCTCCTGCTGGAGGCCGCCGCCGCCGTGAACCGGCGGCCGGGCAACCCGGTGGTGCTGTTCCTGTTCGTGCCGTCGGGGACCTCCGGCGTCCGGCACGACGTGGCGGCGCGCCTGACCGCCGCGGCCGCCCCGGTCGATCCCCTCGCCGGCGTCGCCACGCACGTGCTCTTCAAGGGGGACCGCGACCCCGTGGCCGAACGGTGCGCCCGGCTCGGGCTCACCAACGCGGCGGGTTGCCGCGTGCGCGTGCTCCACGTCCCCGCCTACCTCGAGGGCGGCGACGGCGTCGTCAACATCTCCTACGAGGCCGCGGTGCAGGGGGCCGACCTGGGCATCTTCCCGTCGGCCTACGACGCGTGGGGCTACACGCCGCAGGAGTGCCTCGCGCTGGGCGTGCCCGCGGTGACGACCGACGCCGCGGGCTTCGGGGCGTGGTGCCGCGCGCGGGACCTGGGGCCGTCCGACGGCGTGTGGGTCCTGGAGCGGCGGGGGCGGACGGCGGAGGAGGCGCGGGACCGGCTGGCGGACATCATCCACGGGTTCCTTTCCTCGCCGCCGTCGCGCAAGGTGCTGGCCCCGGCGTGTCGCGACGCGGTCCGCCCCACGACCTGGGTGAACCTGGTGGGGGAGCACGAGAAGGCGTTCGAGCTGGCGCTGGCCAGCGCCTCGCAGCGCGCGGGGGAGGCGACGCCCCCGCCGCGGCGCGGACGGCGCATCGCCGCGCGCTCCGCGAACCAGGGGGACCGGCCGCGCGTGTTCCCGCTGGAGGTGCGCGCCGAACTGCCCGCGGAGATCGCCGGGCTGAAGCACCTCGCGGGCAACTGGCGGTGGACGTGGGACCGCGCCGCGCAGGACCTGTTCGAGGCCCTGTCGCCGACGACGTGGGCCGCCACGCGGAACAACCCGCTGCGCACGATCCGCGAGGCGCCGGCCGCGGACATCGCCGCCGCCGCCGGGGATCGCGGGTTCCGGGATCGGCTGCGCCGCTGCCTGAAGTCCCTGGACGCCTACATGGCCGTTCCCCCGGCGCCGCGGGGCGGCGTGACGGCGGGCGCGCCGGTGGCGTACGTCTCCGCGGAGTTCGGCATCCACGAGTGCCTGCCCGTCTACAGCGGCGGACTCGGCGTGCTGGCGGCGGATCACCTGCGCGCCGCCTCCGACCTCGCTCTCCCGCTCGTCGCCGTGGGCATCCTCTACCGCCGCGGCTACTTCCGCCAGCGGCTCGAGGGCGGGGTGTCGCAGCGCTCGCTTCCCGACGCGCTCGATCCCGCCGACGTGTCCCTGGAGCCGGTGGTGGACGGCGAGGGCCGTCCGGTGCAGATCACCATCGGCATCCCGGCGGCCACCCTGTCGCTGCGGGCGTGGAAGGCCCAGGTGGGGCGGATCCCGCTCTACCTCCTCGACGCCGATCTGGAGGGGAACCGCCCCGAGGACCGGGTCATCACCCACCACCTCTACGGCGGCGACGGCGAGTACCGGATCCGGCAGGAGATCGTGCTCGGGCGCGGCGCGGTCCGCCTGCTCGCGCGGCTGGGGATTCCCGCCGCCGTCTGGCACCTGAACGAGGGCCACGGCGCCTTCGCGCCGCTGGAGCGCGCCGCGGCCATGGTGCGCGACGACGGACTCACCTTCGACGAGGCGCGCGAGGTGCTGCGCGCCAGCACGCTCTTCACGACCCACACGCCCGTACCCGCGGGCCACGACCGGTTCTCCGAGGATCTCGTGCGGCGGTACTTCTCCGACGTCGCCTCGTGGGCGGGCGTCCCGTGGGATCGCTTCATCGGGCTCGGCGCCGCCCCCGGCGAACCGGGCATGTTCAACATGACCGCCCTCGCCCTCCAGTTCGCCGGCCGCGTCAACGGCGTGAGCCGCGATCACGGGCTCGTGTCGAGGCGGCTCTTCCGCGGGCTCCGCCCCCGCCTCCTTCCCGACGAGATGCCCGTGGGCCACGTCACCAACGGCGTGCACCTGGCGGCGTGGACGGGCCCGGAGATCGCGGACCTCCTGGGTGCGGTCGACCGACCGGTCACCGGCGAGGACTTCTCCGGTCGCGCCGCGGACCTCGACGCCCGCGCCCTCTGGGAGGCCCGCGGCCGGGCCCGGCAGCGGCTGCTGGACGCCGTGCGCGCGCGGCTCCGTCGGACGTTCGCGGAACGCGGGGACAGCCCCGCGCTGCTCGCCCGCATCCTCGATGGACTCGACCCGGCGGCCCTCGTCGTCGGCTTCGCCCGCCGGTTCGCCACCTACAAGCGGGCGGACCTGCTGCTGCGCGATCCGGCGCGCCTGCGGGCCATCCTCGACGGCCAGGGGCGGCCCGTGCGCATCCTGCTGGCGGGCAAGGCGCATCCCGCGGACGCCGTGGCGCAGGAGATGCTCGCCCGCATGGCGACCCTCGCGCGGGGGGACGAGTTCGCCGGCCGCATCGTGCTCCTCGAGGACTACGACATGGGCCTCGCCCGCAGCCTCGTGCAGGGGGCGGACGTCTGGCTCAACACGCCGCGCCCCCCCATGGAGGCCAGCGGGACGTCGGGAATGAAGGCCGTGGCCAACGGCGGGCTCCACGTCTCCGTGGCCGACGGCTGGTGGCCGGAGGGATACGACGGGACCAACGGCTGGCGCATCGGCGATGCCGTCCCGACGGGCGACGCGGCGACGCTGGACGCGCGGGACGCGGACTCGCTCTACCGGCTGCTGGAGGAGGAGATCGTCCCCGAGTTCTTCCGGCGCGACCGCCGCGGCGTCCCGAAGGAGTGGGTGGAGCGCGTGCGGAACTCCCTCCGCGGCCTGCCCGCCGTGTTCGACGCGGCGCGGATGGTCCACGAGTACGCCGAGGGGTTCTACGTCCCGCTGGCGGCGCGCGGCGCGGCGCTGCGGGCGGGACGGTTCGCGGCGGCGCGGGACCTGGCGGAGCGGTGCCAGCGCGTGCGGCTCGGCATGCGCGATCTGCGGATCCTCTCGGCCACGCTGGCGGATCGCGGCACCGTCCGCCCCGGCGACACGCTGGACCTGCGCGTCGAGGTCGACCCCGGGCCGCTCTCGCCGGAGGACTTCCGCGTGGAGGTCGTCCTGGGCGCGCGGGCGGGGGACGGGGATCTCTCCGGCGCCTCGTCCATCGCGCTGCCGGCGGCGGGCGAGGGCGAAGGGGGGGCGCTGCTGTTCGCGGGGACCTGCGAGGTGCCCTGCGTCGGCTCCCACGGATGGGCCGTCCGCGTGCGTCCGTCCTGGGGGGACGGCCCCCCGGGGCTCAACGACCCGGTGGTGTGGGCGTAGGGCGGCGCTACTCCGCCTTCTTCAGTTCCTTCCGCGCCCAGGCGGCGGCACCGGCGGCCTTGGGGCTGGGGTAGGCGAGGTCCTTGGAGAGGCGGGCCAGGAAGTCCTTGTCGTTCCGCGCCGTCCCGTAGCGCAGGGCGAGCTCCGGATCGGGCTTGTGGGCCGCCGCGTCGCCGGGGGGCCCGTGGAACACGGCCAGGTTCTCCAGCGTGTCCCGGTAGCCCATGACCGGGGCCTGCCCGTCCTGCTCGACCATGAGGAGGACCGCCTCGTAGTAGGGGAGCGCCTTCATGGGGTCCTCCCCGATGGACTTCCCGTGGTACTGGTAGATGAGCCCCGTGTCGTTGACGATCCCCTGGTCGTCGGGCTTCAGTTCCGCCGCCTTCAGGTAGGCCTGGAGCGCCTTGCGGTAGTCCTTGGCCACGTCCCGGTAGATGAGGCCGGCGTTGTTCCAGACCCACGGATCCTCGGGTCGCGTCCTGCCGAGGAACTCGATCCACGCCTCGCGCTCCTCCATGCTCACGGCGCTGGCGGGGTTCGTGGCGTAGTCGAGGAGTCCATTCCAGGCGATGTCCGCGCCGGGCCCCGCGTCCAGTTGCAGCGCCTTCTTCCACGTCTTGCGCGCCTCCTCCGCCTTGCCCATGGTGTTCTGGACCATGCCGAGCCACGCCTGGAGGCGGCCGTCCTTGGGCGCCAGCGCGGACGCGTCCTTGCAGGCCTTCGTGGCGCCCGCCTCGTCCTTCGAGATCGCCGCCAGCGCCCACGCGAGGTAGGCGTGGGCCCAGGCGTTCGTGGGCGCCTCCTTCACCACGGCGCGATAGACGTCGGGGGCGCCCTTGCCGGCGTACTTGCCGATGTACCCCAGCGCCGTCGAGTCGCGCGGATCCAGGATGGCGGCGCGGCGGAACTCGTCCACGGCGGCCTCCCACTCCTTCAGGTAGGCGCGGGAGAGCCCGAGCCTCAGCCGCGCGGTGGCGCTCTTCGGGTCCACCTCGGCGGCGCTCCCGAACAGCGCGACGGCGTCCTTCGGTCGCTGCGACTTCAGCGCCAGTTCCCCGGACTCGAACAGCGCGTCGAAGTCCCTCGGGTCCTTCTCCAGGGCCGCGCCGAGGACCTTCGCCGCCTCCTCGAAGTCCCCTTCCCCCGCCCGCAGGCGCAGCGCCCGCGCCTGCACCGTGCGCGCCGCGTTGAGCGCCGGATCGTGGCGGAGCGCCACCGCCGCCTTGGCGGCGGCGTCGGCGTACAGGATGGCGGTGTCCGGGTGCCAGGAGGGGGAGGCGTCGCCGCGCGCCAGGTAGGAGCGCGCGAGGAGCAGCCAGAGGCCGGCGTCCGATCCCTGGCCCTCGATGTCGAGGCCCGCTTCCGCCTGCTTCGCGGCCTCCTCGGCGCGACCGAGTCCGAGGAGCGCCTCGGCGGCGCCGCGGCGCGCCTCGACGTCCGCGGGGTCCTTGTGGACGGCATCCAGGAACGCCTTCGCGGCGCCTTCGTAGTCCCCCTTCGCGAGGAGGGCGCGGCCGTCCTCCGCCGCCCGTGCCGTCGTCGGCACGCCGGGAATGGCGGCGAGTGTCGCCGCGGTGACGACCATGGCACCGACGACGGACCGGCGGAGCGGGACGCGGAAGGGCATCGGTTTCCTCCTTGGCGCGCGGATCACGGGTCGGCCCGGAGAGGATAGCGGAACCCCCGCGGCCGGCGCTTTTTGCCGCCGGTTCGCGGACCGGGGTACGCTCGACCGCTTCGGGTCCGCCCCGGACCATGCAAATGCGCGGCCGATGCCGGGCCGCCCCGCGAGGAGGACCGTGGAACCCCGCCCCGTCCGCGCGTCCCAGGTCGAGATGACCGAGATCGTGCTCCCCAACGACGCCAACACCCACGGCTCCGTCCTGGGCGGGCGCGTCCTCCACCTCGTGGACATCGCCGGCGCCATCGCGGCGGGGCGCCACTCCGGCCGGGGCGTGGTGACCGCGTCCATCGACGAGGTGGCCTTCCTGCACCCGGCGCGCGTGGGGGACGTCCTCGTCCTCCGCGCCTCCGTGAACTTCGCCGCGCGGACCTCCATGGAGGTGGGCGTGCGCGTCTGGTCGGAGGACCCCCGCACCGCCGCCCGCCGGCACACCGCCAGCGCGTACCTCACGTTCGTGGCCCTGGGCGACGACGGGAGGCCCACGGGCGTCCCCGCCGTGGCGCCGGAGACCGACGAGGAGCGGCGCCGCCACCGCGAGGCGGAGGCGCGGCGCGCCGGTCGCATCCGGCGGCGCGAGGAGAAGCGGAGCCGCGTCGCCGCCGCCGGGGAGGGCGCGTGAGCGAGGGCAGGTCCGACCGGGACGCACCGCGTGGCGGCGGGGGGGAGGAGGGCTCCGACGCCGACGGCGCCGGCAAGCGCTTCCCCGCGTCCATCCTCTGGGTGTTCGTCGCCCTGACGTTCCTGTTCATGGCCAACTGGTACTTCTTCCAACGGCCGCGGGACACGCTGGCGTTCTCCGAGTTCCGCAACCGCGTGGAGAACAACGGAGAGGCGGGCCGCGCGGAGCGCCTGCTCCGCGTCGTCATCTCGTCCCAGCGGATGCTCGTCACCGCCGAGGTCGAGGGGGCGGCCGCCGCCGACGGCCCGAAGGAGCGGCTCTACGAGGTCGTCCTCAACAAGGACTTCGAGCGCAAGGAACTGGTCGACCTGATGACCTCGCGCGGGATCATCGTGGAGTTCGCGCGGGAGGACGAGTTCGTCGCGCAACTCATCCTGTGGGGCATCGCCATCGTCGCGCTGTTCGTGTTCTGGACCTGGATGATGCGCCGGATGGGGCCGCCCCAGAGCGTCATGTCGTTCGGGCGGAGCCGCGCGAAGATCTACGCCGAGAAGGAGGTGAAGGTCTCCTTCCAGGACGTGGCGGGCGTGGACGAGGCGGTGCAGGAGGTCCGCGAGATCGTCGACTTCCTCCGCGACCCCAAGCGGTTCCAGTCGCTGGGCGCCCGCATCCCCAAGGGCGTGCTGCTGCTGGGCGCGCCGGGCACGGGCAAGACGCTCCTCGCGCGGGCGGTCGCCGGGGAGGCGAAGGTGCCGTTCTTCAGCCTGTCGGGGTCCGACTTCGTGGAGATGTTCGTGGGAGTGGGGGCGAGCCGCGTCCGCGACCTGTTCCGCCAGGCGGAGCAGCAGGCCCCCTGCATCGTCTTCATCGACGAACTGGACGCCCTCGGCAAGACCCGCGGCTCCTCCCCGGTCAGCAACGACGAGCGGGAGCAGACGCTGAACGCGCTGCTGGTGGAACTGGACGGATTCGAGAGCAACTCCGGCGTGATCATCATGTCGGCGACGAATCGCCCGGAGATCCTCGACCCGGCGCTCCTCCGCCCCGGCCGGTTCGACCGGCAGATCGTGGTGGACAAGCCGGACATCGGCGGGCGCGAGGCGATCCTGCGCGTCCACGCGCAGAAGGTGAAGCTGGCCCCGGGGATCGACCTGCGCATGGTGGCGTCCCGGATGCCCGGCTTCGCCGGCGCCGAACTGGCGAACGTGGTGAACGAGGCGGCGCTGCTGGCGGCCCGCGCAGGGAAGACCCAGGTGGAGGCCTCCGACCTGGAGGAGGCCATCGACCGCGTGGTGGCCGGGCTGGAGCGGCGGGGCCGGCTCATGAGCCCCCGCGAGAAGGAGATGGTGGCGTACCACGAGTCGGGGCACGCGCTCGTGGCGACCCTCACCTCCGGCGCCGACCCCGTGCACCGCGTCTCCATCATCCCCCGCGGGTTCGGCTCCCTCGGCCACACGCTCCAGTTGCCCACGGAGGAGCGCTACCTGGTCACGCACTCCGACCTCCTCGCCCGCATCGACGTCAGCCTCGGCGGGCGGCAGGCGGAGGAGATCGTGTACGGCGAGGTCTCCACGGGAGCCCACAACGACCTCGAGGTCGCCACCCGGCTCGCGCGCCGCATGGTGACGGAGTTCGGGATGTCCGATCGCCTCGGGCCCGTGGCGCTGGAGGACGGCCGCCGCGAGACCGGCTGGGATGCGCTCGGGTCGCGGCGCGAGTACAGCGAGCAGACGGCGCGCGAGATCGACATCGAGGTCAAGCGCATCCTCGAGGAGGCGGCGGAGCGCGTCACGCGCCTCCTGCGCGACGAGCGGCCGGCGCTGGATGCGCTGCAGCGCCGCCTCGTCGACAAGGAGATCCTCGACAAGGACGAGGTCGCGGATCTCCTCGCGGAGACGCGGCGCGCACCGGCGGTCCGCGCCGCCGCCGGGGGCGGGGCCCCCGCGTGAAGCGCATCGTCGTCCTCGGACTCGGGGTGTACGGGATGCAGCTGGTGCGGACCCTGTCCCGGCTGGGCGCCGCCGTCACCGCCGTCGACCTCGACCGGAAGAAGATCGAGTCGGTGAAGCGGCTCGTGCAGGAGGCCATCGTGGCCGACGCCTCCGACCCCGCCGCGCTGCGGGGGCTGCCGGTGGCGGAGTCCGACGCGGTGGTCGTCTGCCTCGGGGACGACTTCGAGGCCACGGAACTCTGCATCCTGCACCTCCGCGAACTCGGCTGCCGGCGGATCGTCGCGCGGGCCACGACGGAGGAGCGGGCGGACATCCTGGATGCCCTCGGTCCCGACGCCGTCGTGACGCCGACGCTGGACGGCGCGCGCCGGATGGGCCAGATCCTCGTGACGTCCAACGTGGAGGACTACGCGCGGCTCCGCGGGGGGCGCTCCGTCGTCCTCTACCGCGCCCCGCCGGCGTTCGTCGGGAAGACCCTGGGCGAACTGAGGCTGGGGTCGCGGTTCCGCGCCTTCACCATCGCCATCCAGCGCCAGGTCTCCGTCTCCGCTTCGGATCCCGACGCGGGCATGGAGTTCCGCCCCACGCCGGAGTTCGTCGTCCAGGAGGGCGACCTCCTCTACATCCTCGGGTTCGACGGGGACCTGCTCCGGCTCGCGTCCCGCTACGCGTAGGCGGGGCCGCCCGCCGGCGCGCGCCCCCCCCCTCGGGACACCCCTCCCCACCGGCGTAACCGTCCGGCGTCCTTGCTCCTGCGCCGCCCCCGTCCGGGGACGGCGGAGCGGGACGGGGGTGCGGCATGGGGCGGGCGGGATGTGTCCTGGCGACGGCGTGCGTCCTGGCGGCGGCGGGCATCGCCGACGCCGCGCCGGGCTCCGAGGCGGACGCGGTGCGGGCGTTCCTCCGCGCGTACGACACGCGGGACGCCCGCGTGCGGAAGAAGGCCGTCGGTCTCCTCCGCGACGTCCCCGGCGGGGCCGCCACGGCGGCCCTCCTCCCCGCGCTGGGGGACGAGGCGGCCTCCGTCCGGCAGGCGGCGCGGGAGGTGCTGGCCGGTCGCGTCGCCGACGCGGACCTGGCGGCCCTGGCGGATCGGGGGCTCCGGGACCGGCTCCCCGAGGTGCGCCTGCGGTCGGCGCTCCTGCTGGCGGCGGCCCGGACCGCAGCGGCGCCCCACGGGGAGCGCCTCGCCGCGGCCCTTCGCGATCGCGAGGCCCCGGTTCGGGAAGCCGTCGCGGCGGCCATCGGCGCCACGGGCCATCGGGGCCAGGCGACCGCCGTCGCGGCGGCCCTTCGATCCGAGTCCTCCCCGGAGGTGCGGGGCGCGCTCCTCCTCGCGCTCGCCGCGACGGACCCCGGGGCCGGGACCGAGGCCGCCCGGCGGGCGGCGACCTCGGACCGGGCGGGCCCCCCCTGCACCGCCGCGCTGGCCATCCTCGACGCCGCCAACGATGCCGGGGCGGCGGAGGCGGCGCATCGCCTCCTCTCCCACGCCGCGTGGGAGGTGCGATGCGCCGCGGCGGCGCTCCTCGCGCGGCGGCCCGGCGCCTCCGGCGCGGCCCTCCCCGCCATGGTGGCCTCCCTCGCGAAGGAGGAGCGGCGGCGGGTCCGTGCCGCCCTGGCCGACGCGCTGGAGCGGCTGACCGGACTTCCCTTCGGCGAGGACGCCGAGCGGTGGACGCAGTGGTGGCGCAAGGAGGGCGCGACGTGGTCCCCCGATCGCGTCCCGCCCGCGCCCCCGCCGACGCCCCACCGCACCGAGGGATCCGTGGCCCGCTTCTACGACGTTCCCCTGGACGGCGACCGCGTCGTCTTCGCCATCGACACCAGCAAGTCCATGGAGGACCCCGCCCGCCTCGGGGAGGAGGCGTCGAAGATGCAACTGGCGACGGCCGCCTTCGCGCGGACGGCGGCGAGTCTCCGCGACGACTGCTCGCTCAACGTCGTCACCTTCGGCACCGACGTGTCGGCGTGGCGCCCGCGCGTCGTCCCCGCCGGCCCCGCCGCGCGGACGGAGGCGCTCCGGTTCCTCCAGAAGCAGCCCCCCGCCGGCCGCACCAACATCTTCGACGCGCTGGCGGCGGCCATGACGGACCCCGAAGTCGACACCGTCCTCCTCCTCACCGACGGGGCCCCGTCGGAGGGGGAGGAGACCACGCGGACCGGGTTCCTCGCGGGCCTCGCCCGGCTCCGGCGGTGGCGTCCCGTGCGGGTGCACTGCGTGGAGATCGGCGCCGCCAACACGGGCAGCCGCTGGAAGGGGTTCCTCGCGGAGGTGGCGGCCGCGACCGGCGGCGTCCACGTCGCGCGCTGAAGGCGCCCTTCGTCGCCCGCGGCGGCGCGCGCGGGGTATGCTCGATCCGGATGGACACCGAGACCACCGACTGGCCGGCGCGCGTCGAAGCGGGGCGCGGGCGTCCGTTCCGGTTCCGGCTCACGCTCGGGGGCGCGGAAGGGGAACTGCGCTTCTGGGTGGGCGGGGGCTGGTCGGTCCTCCTCGGGGTCGCCCTGACCGGGGGGTTCGCGCTGCTCGGAGCGACCGTCGCCGCCATCGCCTCCCACGCGGGGGATGCCGGCGGCGGCGCCCTCGTCGGCGCTGCCTCGGGGGCGGCGGCCGCCGCGCTGCACCTGCGGGCCCGCCGCGTCCTGTTCCGTCGCAGCGGCGAGACGTGGCGCTGGACGGAGTCGCGCCTGCCCTGGCCGGCCTCGTGGCGCCCCATCACGTCGGAGGACCCCATCCGCATGGAGCGCGAACCGGCCGCCGCGGGGGAGGGCTTCACCCTGTACGCCGGCTCCGCGCGCATCCTGTCCTACCTCGGCGATCCGTCCATCGGCCGCAGCGTGGCCGCGGCGTTCCGCGCGGCGGAGGTCCCGCTCCGCACCGTCATCCGCCGCGAGGGCGAGGGGTCCTGACCCCGGACCTTCCGGCGCCATCTTTGCCGTTTCTTTGTAATTCGCTCACCGCCGCCCCATCAGGGGGGCGTAGTCTCCCGCCATGCAGAGACCGCGAGTCCTTGTCGTCGACGACGAGCCGGACCTGCTGGAACTGGTCCGCCACCACCTGGCGCGCGAGCGGTACGACGTCGTGACCGCGGTGGACGGCCGGCAGGCGCTCCTGGAGGCGCGCCGCCAGGTGCCGGACCTGGTGGTCCTCGACCTCATGCTGCCCGGCATCGACGGGCTCGAGGTCTGCCGCCGGCTCCGCACGGATCCGCGGACGGCGCACGTGCCCATCGTGATGCTCACCGCCAAGGGGGAGGAGACGGACGCCGTCATCGGCCTCGCCCAGGGCGCCGACGACTACATCCGCAAGCCGTTCGGCGTGAAGGAGCTGCTGGCGCGCGTCGCCGCCCGCCTCCGGGCCAACGAGATGCGCCGGGACATCGACGCGCGCAAGGTCGCGCGCTACGGCGATCTCGTCATCGACACGCTCAAGCACGAGGTGACTCTGCGCGAGAAGCAGGTCCGCCTCACGGTGACGGAGTTCAAGCTGCTCCGCCACCTGGTGCTGAATCCGGGGCGCGCGTTCACGCGGAACGAACTCCTCGATGCCGTGCTCGGCCCGGACGCGTTCGTCATCGATCGCAACGTGGACGTCCACGTCGCGACGCTCCGGAAGAAGCTGGGCGCGTTCGGCCGGCACATCGAGACGATCCGCGGGCTCGGGTACCGGATGCGCGAGCAGCCCGTCGCGGCGTCCTGAACCCCGTTGACGCAATCCTCGCGGGGGGTCCGCCCGCGCGGCAGGATCCCGCAGCCCATGCCCCCGGTCCGGCCCCGCCCGTGAGGCGCGACACCCACTGGACGCGGATCTTCGCGTCCGTGGCCGCGACGCTCGCGGCGCTGCTGCTGCTGGCGGGACTCGCCGGGCAGGCGCGCATCCGGGCGTTCCACCGCGAGGAGGTCACGCGCCGCGCGGAGGTGGGCGCGAGCCTGATGGAGGACTGGGCGCGGGACGTGCTCGCCGGCCGGGTCGCCGCCGCGGACGCGCAGCGGTGGGCCGCGTCCCTCCGCGACCCGGGGCGGCTCCGGCTCTCCTGCATCGACGCCACGGGCCGCGTGCTCGTCGACAGCGAGGCGCCGCCCCCCCTTCCGGACCACGCCGCGCGGCCGGAGTTCGTGGCCGCCATGGACGCGGGGCGCGGGGAGGACGTCCGGCTGAGCGCCACCACGGGGCTTCACACGCTCTACGTGGCCCGCAGGATCACCGACGGCGGCCGGACGCTCGGCGTGGTCCGGACCGCCGCCTCCCTCGACCGGGCGGAGCAGGAGGTCGCGAGCCTCCGCGAGGCTCTGGCGCTGGCCGGCCTCGGCGCGCTCGCCGTGGGACTCGCGGCGTCGGTGCTCCTCGCGCGACGGCTTGCGCGGCCCCTGGAGGAAGTGGAGCGGCTCGCCGCCCAGCTCGCGGCGGGGGATCACGAAGGGCGCGTCGTCGTGGATGGTCCCGAGGAGGTGCGGCGGCTGGCGGCGGCGCTGAACCGGATGAATGACGCCCTCCGCGGGCGCGTGATCGCGGAGGCGTCCGCCCGCGAGCACCTGGAGACGGTGATGGCGGGGATGCTCGACGGAGTGGTGGCGGTGGACGCCCGCGAGCGGGTGCTCCTCATGAACCGGGCCGCCGCCGATCTCCTCGGGCAGGACGCCCCCCTCGCCACCGCGGACCTGCTCTGGGAGCGCGTGAGGTTCCCCGCCCTGGAGCGATCCCTCCGGGAGGCGCTCGCCGGCGCGCGGCCGGAGCGCGTCGACGCACCGGCGCCGGGGACCGGAGGGCGCACGCTGGAGATCGCCGTGGGACCGCTCGCCTCCGGGGGGGCCGTCGCCATCCTCCGGGACGTCTCCGAGGTGCGCCGGCTGGAGCGGATGCGCATGGACTTCGTCGCCAACGTGAGCCACGAACTGCGCACGCCGCTGGCCAGCCTGCGCGGCGCGCTGGAGACGCTCGCGGACCCCGGCGAGGACCCGGCGGCCCGGGCCCGGTTCCTCGAGATCGCCGAGCGGAACGCGGGCCGCCTCCAGGCGCTCGTCAGCGACCTCCTCGACCTCTCCGCCATCGAGGCCGAGGAGGACCGGATGCCGCTGGACACGGTGGACTTCCACGGCATCCTCCGCGCGGCGGTGGGGGCCCTGGCGGGGGTCGCGCTGGAGCGGCGCGTCGCCCTCGTCCTGGAGCCGCCCCCGGAGGCGCCCGTCCTCGTGGGGGCCCACTCCCGCCGTCTGGAGCAGGCCCTCTCCAACCTGGTGGAGAACGCGGTGAAATACACGCCCGCCGGCGGCCGGGTCGTGGTGCGGCTGTTCCGCCGCGGCGATGTCGCCGTCGCCGAGGTCGAGGACACGGGCGTCGGGATCCCCGCGGCGGCGCTCCCGCGGATCTTCGAGCGCTTCTACCGCGTGGATCCCAGCCGCTCCCGCGAGATGGGCGGCACGGGTCTCGGGCTGGCCATCGTGAAGCACGTGGTCCGCGCCCACCGGGGGCAGGTGGAAGTCCGGAGCGCGGAGGGGGGCGGGACCCTGTTCTCCGTCCTGCTCCCCGTGCGCCCCCCCGGGGACGCCGCTCCTCCCGGGGACCGGGAGTAGGACCTTGCCGGAAAGCACGCGCGCCCTTTGCCTTCCCTTGATGTCCGCCGGGGACCCTTCTCACCGGAGGTTCTCCCCATGTCCACCCGCCTGCTCGCGCCGCCGACGACGGGGCCGACGGTCGTGCCGGCGGCCGCCCGGGATCGAGGGGCGCCGCCCGTCCCGGAGCGACCCTCGGCGCCGGAGCCCGCCGGCGCCCGACCGGGCGCGCGCCTCGTGAAGATCGTCGTCCGGTCCCTGGACCTGTTCTACGGAGCGAAGCAGGCCCTGTTCGACGTGAACCTCGAGGTCCCCGAGCGCTCCGTGACGGCGCTCATCGGCCCGTCGGGCTGCGGGAAGTCGACCCTGCTCCGCTGCCTCAACCGGATGAACGACCTGGTCCCCTCGGTCTCGCTCCGCGGGAGCATCCTGCTGGACGGCGAGGACATCCACGCCCCGGCGGTGGAGGTGGAGGTGCTGCGTCGGCGCGTGGGAATGGTGTTCCAGAAGTCCAATCCGTTCCCGAAGTCCATCTACGACAACGTGGCCTACGGTCCCCGCATCCAGGGGGAGCGCAGCCGGGCCCGCCTGGACGAGGCGGTGGAGTCCTGCCTGCGCCGCGCCGCCCTGTGGGACGAGGTGAAGGACCGCCTCCACCAGAGCGCGCTGGGGATGTCCGGCGGGCAGCAGCAGCGGCTCTGCATCGCCCGGGCGCTCGCCACGGAGCCCGAGGTCCTGCTCATGGACGAGCCCTGCTCCGCGCTGGATCCCATCTCCACGGCGCGCATCGAGGACCTCTGCCACGAACTGAAGGAGCGCTACACCATCGTGATCGTGACCCACAACATGCAGCAGGCGACGCGCGTCTCCGATCGCACGGCGTTCTTCCTCCTGGGCCGGCTCATCGAGGAGGGGCCGACGGAGCGGATCTTCACCCTGCCCCGCCTCAAGGAGACGGAGGACTACGTCACCGGCCGGTTCGGGTAGGCGGCCGCGAGGCGCCACCCGGATTTACGCTGCCTTTACGTGGAGGCCGTCGGCGGCTCACCCCCGGCGGCTACACATGACCCCGTCGCCCATCGCCGGGAGGGTGTCCCGGGGGTCGCGGCGATCGCGGCGCACCGGCCGCGGATCGAGTTCCCCCGCGGGGCCGAACGCCCCTCCGGGAGGAGGAGGAACCCATGTGGATCGCGAATTCCCCGGCCCGCGCGGCCGGCCTCGTCATCGCCGGCATCGCCGTGGCCGCCGCGTGCCGCGCCGACGTCGAGGTGGACAAGGGTCTCCCCGAGTACCGCGCCGTGAAGGGCGTCTCGGGGAACCTGAAGAGCATCGGCTCCGACACGATGAACAACGAGATGACCCTCTGGGCCGAGGGCTTCCAGAAGATGTACCCCAACGTCGATATCGAGATCGAGGGGAAGGGCTCCACGACCGCGCCGCCCGCGCTCATCGCCGGCACGAGCCACTTCGGGCCCATGAGCCGGGAGATGAAGGGCGCCGAGATCGACGAGTTCGAGAAGAAGTACGGCTACAAGCCCGTGGGCCTCGCCACGAGCATCGACATGCTCGCGGTGTACGTGCACAAGGACAACCCCGTCAAGTCCCTCACGCTCAAGCAGGTCGACGCCATCTTCTCGAAGAACCGGAAGGGCGGGTACCCGACGGACATCCGGACCTGGGGGGACCTGGGGCTCACCGGCGAGTGGTCCAACAAGCCGATCTCGCTGTACGGGCGGAACTCGGCGTCGGGCACCTACGGCTACTTCAAGGAGCACGCGCTCGCGAAGGGCGACTACAAGGACGAGGTGAAGGAGCAGCCGGGGTCGTCGTCCGTGGTCCAGGGCATCGCCAGCGATCGCTTCGCCATCGGGTACAGCGGGATCGGCTACAAGACCGCCGACGTCCGCGCCGTCCCGCTGTCCGCGGACGCCGGTCAGCCGCCCGTCGAGGCCACGCCGGAGAACGCGTACACGGGCGAGTACCCGCTGGCGCGCTTCCTCTACCTCTACGTGAACTACAAGCCGGGCTCGTCGCTCGACCCGCTCCGCGGCGAGTTCCTGCGCTACGTCTTCAGCCGCCCCGGGCAGCTCGACGTCGTGAAGGACGGGTACTTCCCGCTCCCCGCCCGCGTCGCCGCCGAGCAGCTCAAGAAGGTGGGTCTGTAGGCACGACGGGCGTCCTTTCGCGGCCGCGCGGCGGCATTCCGCCGTCGCGCGGCGCGCGCGTCCCGCCGCACCCGCGTCGTCCCCCCCCTCCGTCACGGAACGCCGGGTACCTCCGGCCGGGATCTGAATGAGCGCTGAGACCTTCACCGGAATCCGGCGGCGCCGCAAGACGACGTGGCGGGTGCGGTTCGCCGATCGCGCGGCGCGGCTGCTGATCACGCTGGGCGGACTGGGGACCATCGTCGCCGTCTGCGGCGTCTGCGTCTTCCTCGTCTGGGTCGTGGTACCGCTCGTCCGTCCCGCGCGGATCGAGGCGGGATCCTCCGCGGCGGCCCCGGACCTCGCGCGCGGACCGCGCCGCATGGGAGTGGACGAGTACCGCGCCATGGCGTGGTCCCTCCGCGGTGACGGCACCATCGCCGTGTGCCGCGTGGAGACGGGGGACGTGCTCGATCAGGCCGATCCCTTCGCCGGGGACCGGCCGTCGGTCATCGCCCCCCCGGTCGTGGGAGGCGACTTCGCGTTCGGCTACCCCGACGGCCGGGTCCGGTTCGGCCGGGTGGGCTTCCGCACGCGCTTCCTCGAGGACGAACCCGCGGAAATCGCGGCCCTCGCTCCCGGCGGCCGGACGACCTGGCACGGCGGAGTCGTGGAGCGGACCGCCGAGGGGCAGCTCCGGGTGCAGGCCCTCGACGTGGAACTGGGCGAGCCGTTCCCGCTGCCCGGAGGCGCCGCGGTGCGGCTCCTCGATCGCGTGGATCGCCCCTCCGGCCCCATGGTCGTGGCGATCTCCGACGACGGCGTCCTCCGCATCCAGGCCGTCCGCAGCGTACGGAACATGCTGACGGGAGAGACGCGAACGAGCCTGAGCGGCGGCGAACTCCCCCTGCCCGGGTTCCCCGACCGTGGATTGCCGCGCCGTCTCCTCGTCGGGAGCGGCGGCACGATGGCGATGGCGATCTGGGAGGACGGGCGTCTGCTGCGGTTCGACACGCGCGATCTCGCCTCGGTGGTGCTGGCGGAGGAGATCGATCTCGTCCCCGAGGCGGGCGTCTCGCTCACCGCGGAGGGCTTCCTCCTGGGGCGCACCACGCTGGTCGTGGGGGACAGCACGGGCCGGATCCGCGCGTGGTTCCCGGTGCGGCCGGAGGGCGGCGCGGCCGGGCCCGATGGGCTCGCCCTCGTGCCCGCCCACGTGCTGGAGGGCGTCCGCAGCCCCGTCACGGCGCTCTCCGCCTCCGCCCGCTCCCGCATGGTCGCCGCGGGCCACGCCGACGGGTCCGTCGCGGTCTTCCACGTCACCAGCGGAAGGATCCTCGGGACCGCGTCGACGGGCACGGGCCGCCCCGTGGAGGCGCTCACCCTCGCCCCCAAGGACGACGGCCTCCTGGCCGTCGCCGCAGGCGCTCTCCACGGTTGGGACCTCGTGGCCCCGCACCCGGAGACCACGCTGGCGTCCATCTTCGGCCGCGTCTGGTACGAGGGCGCGGCGAAGCCGGAGCACGTGTGGCAGTCCTCCAGCGGGACCGACGACTTCGAGCCGAAGTTCGGCCTGATGCCCCTCGTCTTCGGAACCCTGAAGGCGACCGTCTACTCGATGCTCTTCGGCGCCCCCATCGCGCTCCTCGCGGCGGTCTTCACGAGCGAGTTCCTCGCGCCGGGCCTCCGCTCACGGATCAAGCCGACCATCGAACTGATGGCGAGCCTCCCCAGCGTCGTGCTCGGCTTCCTCTCCGCCATCGTGTTCGCTCCGTTCGTGGAGGACGTCGTTCCGCAGACCCTGGCCTGCTTCTTCACGGTGCCCTGGACGCTCCTGCTGGGGGCCCACCTCTGGCAGACCCTGCCCCGCGCCGCGGCCGCCCGCCTGGAGCGCTGGCGCCTCGCCGCCATGCTCCTGTGCCTCCCCGCGGGAATCGGGGTCGCCGCCGCGGCGGGACCGGCCGCGGAGCGCGCGTTCTTCGCCGGCGACCTCGGGTCGTGGCTCGACGGGCAGGTGGGGGGCGCTGCCGGCGGCTGGCTCCTGGCCGCGCTCCCGGTGGCCGCGCTCGCGACGGCCCTGGGGATGACGCGATGGGCGAGCCCGTGGCTCGACGCGCGGTTCCGCGGCGCCAGCAGGGCGACGCTGGCGCGCATCAGCCTCGGCAAGTTCCTCGCCGGGAGCGCGATCAGCCTCGTCGCGGCCGTCGCGGCGGCGGGGGCGCTCGAGGGCATGGGGTGGGACGCGCGGGGCCTGTACCTGGGCACGTACGTCCAGCGGAACGCGATGGTGGTGGGGTTCGTGATGGGCTTCGCCGTGATCCCGATCATCTACACCCTCGCCGACGACGCCCTGACGGCGGTGCCGGAGCACCTGCGGGCCGCGTCCCTCGCCGTGGGAGCCACGAGGTGGCAGACCGCCGTCTCCGTCATCCTCCCGACGGCGATGAGCGGGCTGTTCTCGGCCCTCATGATCGGGCTGGGCCGCGCCGTGGGGGAGACGATGATCGTGCTCATGGCGGCAGGGAACACCCCCGTCATGGACTGGAACGTCTTCAACGGGTTCCGGACGCTCAGCGCCAACATCGCCGTGGAACTCCCGGAGGCGGTGCAGAACGGGACCAACTACCGCATGCTGTTCCTCGCCGCCCTCGTCCTGTTCGCCATCACGTTCGTCCTCAACACCGTGGCCGAGGCCGTCCGCATCCGGTTCCGGAAGCGGGCGTTCGAACTGTGAGTCCCGTTCCCGCCGATCCGCCCGCAGGCGTCGCCGGAACTGTGCGCCCGCGCCCCGCACCCGCCGCGCGCGCCCCCGCGGGCGCGGCGGTGCCCCTGCGCGCGTTCGGCGAACCCCTGCTGTGGTTGACGGGCGGAGCCCTCGTACTGTGCGTGGTCATGATCCTGGGGCTCCTGGCGCTCGTGATCGTGCAGGGGGTCGGCACCTTCCTCCCGCTCCCCGTCATCCAGGTGCGGCTCGCGGACGGGAGGGTGCTGGCGGGGGAGGTCGCCCGCGAGGAGTCCTATCGCCCGACGGACGCCGATCTCGACTCCCTTCCGGCCGCCCTCCGGGAGGCCGCCCGGGAGCGCCTGCGGGCGGCGGACGGCACGGCCCGCCGACGCCTCCTCCGCACGGGGAACTACGAACTCTCCGGGGAGCACTTCCACTGGGTCAGCGACTTCCAGATCGAGGAGGAGACGCGCCCCGCGTGGGCGGTGCTGTTCGAGCGCATGTCCTGGGGACGGTTCTACGGCGTGCCCACGGCGTTCCTCGTGGACGGCCAGCCCGTCGCGACGGGCGCGGCCGCCGCCTGGGAGGCGTTCGGGGCGCGGCACCGGGAGGTGCGCGAGCGCGTCGCCGAGCGCCGATCGCTGGAGGTCCACGCCGTCGGCGACGTCAACGCCCGTATCGAGGAGGGCCGGCTGGCGGTGCGCGCGGCGGAACTCCGTCACGGGACCGGCTCCGCGGAGTGGCGCGCGGCGGAGGCGCGCTTCACCGGGGCGAAGGCGGGTCTGGACGCGGAGTTCGAGGCGCTGCGCGGGCGGATCGCCGCGCTCAACCGGGAGAACGAGCGGTACGGGCTCTCCGTGGTGACCGCCGACGGGAGGGAGAAGACCCTCGCCGTCGCGGACATCGTCCGGGCGTATCCCGCCAACGGACTCTCGTTCAGCGCCCGCTGCGGGATCTACCTGTCCCGCTGGGCGGAGTACCTGTTCGACGAGCCGCGCGAGGCGAACAGCGAGGGGGGCGTCTTTCCCGCCATCTTCGGCACCGTCGTGATGACGCTGCTCATGTCCGTGGCCGTGGTCCCCTTCGGGGTCCTCGCCGCGCTGTATCTCCGGGAGTATGCGAAGGCGGGTCCGATCGTGAGCGCCGTCCGGATCGCCGTGAACAACCTCGCCGGCGTGCCCAGCATCGTGTTCGGAGTGTTCGGGCTCGGGTTCTTCTGCTACATCGTCGGGTCGGGCATCGACGGGCTGTTCTTCGAGGCGAAACTCCCGAATCCGACGTTCGGCACGGGAGGACTGCTCTGGGCGTCGTTCACGCTCGCGCTCCTCACGCTGCCCGTCGTCATCGTGGCCACGGAGGAGGCGCTGTCCGCCGTGCCGTCCTCCATGCGCGAGGGCTCCTACGCCTGCGGCGCGAGCAAGTGGCAGACAATCCGGCGCATCGTCCTCCCGCGCGCCATGCCCGGCATCATGACCGGGGCCATCCTCGCCATGGCGCGCGGTGCGGGGGAGGTGGCTCCGCTGATGCTCGTGGGGGCCGTGAAACTCGCCCCCGAACTCCCCCTCCAGTGGGAGGGCTGGCTCCCGTCCTTCCACTTCCAGCGGTCCTTCATGCACCTCGGGTTCCACATCTACGACCTCGGATTCCAGAGCCAGAACAGCGAGGCCGCGAAGCCGATGGTCTACACGACGACGCTGCTCCTGATCCTCGTCATCACGGCGATGAACCTCCTGGCGGTGTGGCTGCGGGCCCGCCTCCGGCGGAGGTTCACGGTGAGCCAGTTCTAGCCCGCCCCATTCGGGGGGGGGCGCGGGAGGTACACGGAGGTGGCGATGGCGCAGGGACTTGGGACGACGGAGTGGTGGGTGGGCAGCGCGACACCCTGTCCCGCGAGCGGCATCGCGTCGAGACCCAAGGGCTCCCGGGGACTCGTCGGACTCCCTGCGGGAGTCCGACCCCGGGACGGCGACGCGGACATGCTCCGTAGAGGTGGCGAGTCGCCGCGACGCCGGGATCGGCGCGAGGACGCCGCGGGACCGCGGTCCCTCATGAGTGGGTCGGGCTAGTGGCGGGAGAAGCCGGTCCGGGGGCGGTGGCGGCGCGGGAGCGCGGGGGCGCGCGTCCGCCGGACGACCGTGGTTCCGATCGCCCCACGACCACGCACGAGGCCCTGGCGTCGGAGAACGCGGTTCTCGACGTGCGCGCGTTCTCCCTCGACTACGGGACGAAGCGCGCCCTCCATGGGATCGGGATGCGGATCCCGTCGGGGAAGGTCACCGCGCTCATCGGACCGTCGGGCTGCGGGAAGTCGACGCTCCTCCGCTCCGTGAACCGCATGAACGACCTCGTCGACGGCGTGCGCGTCTCCGGCGACATCGTCCTGAACGGCGACTCCATCTACGCGCCGGGCGTGGACGTCATCGAACTCCGCAAGCGGATGGGGATGGTGTTCCAGAAGTCGAACCCGTTCCCCATGAGCATCTACGAGAACGTGGTGTACGCGCTCCGCATCGACGGCGTGCGGGACCGGGCGATCCTCGACGGTGTCTGCGAGAAGAGCCTTCGCGGGGCCGCGCTCTGGGACGAGGTGAAGGACCGGCTGGACGAGAGCGGCCTCAGTCTCTCCGGCGGACAGCAGCAGCGGCTGTGCATCGCCCGGGCCATCGCCGCCGAGCCCGAGGTCCTCCTCATGGACGAACCCTGCGCCGCGCTGGATCCCATCGCCACCGGCCGGATCGAGGACCTCATCGGGGAACTCAAGGGGACGTACTCCATCGTCATCGTCACGCACAACATGCAGCAGGCGTCCAGGGCGAGCGACTTCACGGCGTTCATGTACCTGGGAAGGCTCATCGAGTTCGGTCCGACGCCGGAGATCTTCACCGCTCCCCGGCGGCGGGAGACCGAGGACTACATCACGGGCAGGTTCGGGTAGGCGGCGGCGGAACCGCCGTCTCCGGTCTTCAGGGGAGGAACGGTCCATGCGTGCATCGACGCGGGTGGTCGTGGTGGTAGTGGCGTGCGTCCTGGCTCCGGCGTGCGGGACGATGGAGGGGCCGTCCGGCGGCGGCGCCGTGCCGGCGCCCGTTCCGGCGGCGCCGGTGCATGACGCCTCGATGCCGGGCCCGTGGGACAAGCCCGGGTTCCGCACCTTCGAGGCCGACGGCCGGATCTGGGTGTTCCGCGAGGGCTCGGGAGGGCTTCGGACGTTCATCGAGAAGGGGGAGCCTGCGAAGAGCGTGACGCGACCCGGTGTGGGTCCCGGCGGCGCGACGATGCGGAGCGACAGCACGGAGACGATTCACGCCTTCCTCAGCGTCCGCGAGGGGTTCGAGACCCTCGTGGACGGCAGGGTCGTCTGGGTCGCGCGTCCCGGCTCCGGCGAACTGCAGGCCATCCTGGCGAAGGGCGCCCCGGCGAACGCGATCTCCATGGAGGGGGCGGGTCCGGCGGGCCTCACCGTGCGCGGGGTGGACCGGGAGACCGTGCAGGAGTACTGCTACGCACGGGACGGGTTCGTGACCTCCGTGGTGGACGGTCGCCTCTGGGTGTTCAAGGCGGGTTCCGCGGACCTGGAGACCTTCCGCAAGTCCGGCGAGCCCGCGAAGTCCGTCACGCGTCCGGGGAAGGGCCCCGGCGGCATCACGCTCAGGAGCGGAGACGCAGGGACGCTGGACGCGTACATGGCGGCCCGGTAGGGAGGCGCGATGACCAGGCACTTCCAGGAGGAGCTGAAGACGCTGTCCCGTCGGATCCTCCACATCGGGGGCATCGTCGAGTCGATGGTGGACCGCGCGCTCGCGTCCCTGCTGGACCGCGACGCACGCCTCGCCCGCGAGGTGCAGGACGCCGACGACGAGGTGGACGACCTGGAACTGGAGGTCGAGGAGTCCTGCCTCGACCTGCTCGCCCTCCAGGCGCCCGTGGCGAGGGATCTGCGGTTCATCACGGGCGTGCTCAAGATCAACTCGGACCTGGAGCGGATGGCCGACCTCGCCGCCAACATCGCGGAACGGGCGGAAGTGCTCGCCCAGGTGCCCCCGCTGCCGTTCCGGCCGGACGTCTCCCGGATGGCGGGCGTCGTGAAGGGGATGGTCCGGGAGGGCCTCGACGCCCTCGTCCGGCGGGACGCGGTCCTGGCGCTCCGCGTCTGGAACCGCGATGACGAGGCGGATCGCCTCTACCGGGAGATCCTCGGGGAGGCCATCCAGTTCATGCGGGAGAACCCGGAGCGGCTCGGGGACGCGCTGCACATGCTGGGGGCGCTCCGCAACCTGGAGCGCATCGCCGACCACGCCACGAACATCGCCGAGGACGTGATCTTCATGGTGGAGGGGAAGATCGTCCGCCACCGCGTGCGCGAGTTCAGGGAGCGGCAGGAGCGCGAGGCGGCGGGAGCGGCGGGCGGCGCCCCGCCGGAGGCGCAGGAGGAGCCCTAGCCCGCCCCATTTCGTGGGGGGGGCGCGGGAGGTGCATGGAGGTAGCGACGGTGCAGGGACTTGGGACGACGGAGTGGTGGGTGGGCAGCGCGACACCCTGTCC
>CAZSIX010000029.1:0-45131 GCA_964607145.1 uncultured Planctomycetota bacterium
GCCGTCGGCGGGTCGGGGCGCCCGGCCCGCGGGCGGGCCTCCGCGCCGGGGACCGCCACGGGAGCCGCGATCCTCGCGGCCCCGCGGCGGCCGGGATCGACCGCCGCGATCGCTGCCTTCGCCCCCGCCGCCGCTGTAGTCGAACTCGGGCAGCGTGACGCGGGGGATGGAGACGCCCATGACGCGCTCCACGGCGGGCACGTCCCGCTCCTCCTCGGGGGAGACGAGCGCGAAGGCGTCCCCCTTGGCCGCGGCGCGGGCGGTGCGGCCCACGCGATGGAGGTAGTCCTCGGGGCTCCGCGGGAAGTCGTAGTTGACGACGTGCGTGATGCCCTCGACGTCGAGGCCCCGCGCCGCCACGTCGGTGGCGACGAGGACCTTCACGTAGCCGTCCATGAACGCGCCCAGTTCCCGCTCCCGCTCCGCCTGGCTGCGGTCGCCGTGCAGGATGCCGGTCATGAAGCCGGCGCGGCTGAGGTCCCGCTGGACGCGATCGGCCCGCTGCTTCGTCCGCGTGAAGACGAGCACCGACGACATGCCGCCGCGGCGGAGGAGCACCTCCAGCAGGCGGGTCTTCCGCGCCTCCGCAACGGGGAAGATGGCGTGGGTGATGCCCACGGGCACGGCGGTGGTGCGCACGGGGCCGACCTGGATGCGCACCGGGTGGTTGAGGATGTCCTTCGCCAGGGCGACGACTTCCGGCGGCATGGTGGCGGAGAAGAACAGCGTCTGGCGATCCGTGGGGAGCAGCGCCAGGATGCGGCGGATGTCGGGGATGAAGCCCATGTCCAGCATGCGGTCGGCCTCGTCGAGCACGAGGACCTGCAGCCCGCGGAGCCGGGTCATGCCGCGGCCCGCGTGGTCGAGGAACCGGCCCGGCGTCGCCACGACGATGTCCACGCCGCGGCGGAGCGCGTGCGTCTGGCCCTCCAGCGGAACGCCGCCGTAGACGGGGAAACACTCCACGGGGGTTCCCGCGGCGAGTTCCGCGGCGACGGTGTGCACCTGGACCGCCAGTTCCCGCGTGGGGACGAGCACCAGCATGCGCGTCGACTCCGCCTTCTCCCCGGCGGCGAGCCGCTGGATCGTGGGCAGGAGGAAGGCGGCGGTCTTGCCGCTCCCGGTCTCCGCGGAGCCGACCACGTCGCGGCCCTCGAGGACGGCGGGGATGGCCCGCTCCTGGATGGGGGTGGGCCGCTCGAACCCGAGGCGACGGAGCGTGTCCGTCAGCGGCGGGGTGATGCCGAGGGTGTGGAAGGGCAGGGTGGGTCTCCGTGTGGTTGGAAGCGGAGATTGGAACACCGGCCCCCGGATCGCGGCGAACCTTCGCCGTGGGGGCGCGGAGGCCGGGCGCACGGAGTTCGGGCCGAATCCCGCGCCCCCGCGACATCCCGGGTCGACCCCGGCGCCCCCCTCGGTGGGGTGAACCGGCCCGCCCGGGGAATCGTTCCCGGGGAGATGGGCGCGGGGCGGGGTGGAAGTCGGCGCACGACGCGGTCGCGGGGGACGCCCGCCCCCCGGCGGCGTCGCGCGGCGGTGATGGCGGGCGGCGCCGTGGCGGCGCTGCTGGCGGCGTGGCTTCTGCGGGACGGCCTCCCGACGGGGGCCGGAGGACCCGCGCGTCCCGGGGACACCTCCGCGGCCCACCGGCCCGTCCCCTCCGCGCGCGATCCCGCCGTAGCCCCACCGGAGGGGCCCTCCCCGCCGGGCGACGTCCCGGCGCCGCCCCGGCCCGGACCCGTGGCCCTGGTGGAGGTCCTCGTCACCGGCGGCGGCGGGACTCCCGTCGAGGGCGCCACGGTCCGCGCCCGCCGGGAACCGTTCCGCGCCGCCACCGTGCGCTGGTGGGAGGAGGCGCGGAACCGGGTCGAGGGAGCCACCGCGGAGGCGGTCACCGACCGGTCGGGGCTCGCCGTCCTCGGACCGACGGAGGAGGGGGAGTGGGCCTTCCGGGCCGAGGGTCCGGGCCAGGCGGGACCGGTGGTGCGGCGCACCGTGGCCCGGGGCGAGGGGACCGTGCGGGTCGACCTCGTGCTGTGGCCCGCGTGCTCGCTGGCGGGTCGGGTGGTGGACGGTTCCGGCGCGCCCGTCCCGGGCGCCGCGGTGGAGGCCGGGGATCCCCGCCACGGCGGGGCGCGCGCGGAGGCGGGCGGAGACGGAACGTACGCCCTCGGCGGGCTCCCCCCGGGGGATGTGGAGGTCCGGGCCGCCCGCCCGGGGGCGGTCCCCCTGGCGGTGGCGACGCTCCGCCTCCCGGCGGTAACCCGGTACGACGTCGTCCTCCCCGCCCCCACGCGCCTGGAGGGGCGGGTGACGGAGGGACCGGGGGGGCCGCCGGCGACGGGGGCCACGGTCCGCGCGGGCACCTTCCTCGGGACGCGCTCCCGGGGCGAGGCGGTCACCGACGGGGACGGACGGTACGTCATCGACACCCTCTCCCCCGGTCCGGTGAACCTCGTCCTCGTGGATCGGGCGGGCTGGGTGGCGCCGGCGCCGCCGCCGGGTCCCTTCGGGGTGAATCTGGAGGTCCGCGCGGGGGAGACGACCCTCCACGACATCGTCCTCGTCCGGGCGGCCTCGCTGGAGGGGCGGGCCCTGGACGCCGACGGCCGTCCGCTGGCGGAGGCCGGGGTCAGCGTCGTGGCGGCGGGTTCCCACCACCGCTCCGTGACCGCGGACGCCGCCGGCTCGTTCCGCGCGGAGGGGCTCGAGCCCGGTCGGGCCTCCGCGTGGATCCAGGTGGCGCCGCCCCCCCTCCACTTCCAGCGCGCCCCGCCGGCGACGCTCCTGCTGGTGGCGGGGGAGACGGCGACCGTGGAGTTGCGCCTCGAGGAGGGGGGGCCGGCGGCGCCGGGCCCGTCGGTGGCGGGCCGCGTGGTGGAGGACGCCAGCGGGGAGCCCGTGGCCGGGGCCCGCATCGGGTGGTCCGTGGTCCAGGCGGCGGTGGCGGTCTCCGGGCCCGACGGTCGGTTCCGGCTGGACGGGCTGGCGTCGGAGGGAGGGGACTACGCGGTGCGCCGGGACGGCTTCGTCGAGGGGGTCTTCCCGCTGCCGCCGGCGGAGGCGCGGGGCGAGGCGGAGATCGTGGTCCGGCTGCGGCGCTCGCCGCGGGTGCGCGGGTCGGTCGTCGACGCCGCGGGCGCGCCGCTGGCGGGGGCGCTGGTGCGCGTCTTCGCCGTCACCGATCTCGCGAATCCCTCCCCCGCCGGCGGACCGCTGGTGCGGTTCTCTCCCGACGCGATCGTGGGCGTCGACGGGACCTACGCGCTGCCGCTCCCCTGGGACCGGGGGGGCGTCTTCCGGGTGGAGGTGCGTGCGCCCGGAGTCTCCACCTTCGCCTCCCCGGACACTCCCGTGGAGCGGGGGCGCGCGGAGTACGTGGTGGACGTGCGGGCGGAGGCGCCGCTCGCCTTCGCGGGGAGGGTGACGGACGGAGCCACGGGGGCGCCCGTCGTCGGCGCCGACGTCGTCCAGGGCGCCACGGTGCTGGCGGTCACCGGCGCGGACGGGGAGTTCCGCGTGGCCGGGGCCGCTCCCCGCCTCACGGGGGGGATGGTGCGGGCGACGGGGTACGTGAGCGCGTCCTTCGTGCCCCCGCCCTCCGGCGGGCGCGTGGACGTGGCGCTCCCGCCGGAGCGGTCCATCACGGGCGTCGTGCGGCGGTCCGACGGCGGGGACCCGGGCCCCGTCGCCATCGACGCCACGGGCCCGGTGCAGGGCGGGGGCGTGGCGGACGGGGCGTGGTTCGAGGTGCGGCAACTGCCGGCGGGCACGTACCTCCTCCGCGTCCGCTCCCGCGAGCGGCCGCCCCGGTTCCCCCCCGTGGAACTCGCCGGCGTCGAGGCGGGGGGGCCACCGGTGGAGGTGACGGTGGTGGCGGAGGAGCGCGCCGCCCGCCGCATCGAGGGGGTGGTGCTGGGACCCGCGGGGAAGGGCGTGAGCGGGATCCGCGTCGAGGTCCGCTCCGGCACCGAGGTCGTCTCCCTCCGCAGCGGGCCCGGGGGGATCTTCGAGGGAGTCGCCCCCTCCGCGGGGCCCGTGACGGTCATCGGGAACCGCGTGGTCCCCTCGTCGGATCCCTACGCCGGGGGCCAGGACTTCGCCTCCGCGTCGCTGGCCGGGGTGGCTCTCCCCGCGACGGGGCTCGTGCTCCCCCTCGCGGCGGGACAGACGGTGGAGGGGGTGGTGGACGGGGACTCCCCGGCGGCGCTGCCCGGGGCGAGGGTCTACGCGGCCTCCCCCGACGGGACCTTCCGCGAGGCCGCCGTCGCGGAGGGCGGCGTCTTCCGCGTGCGCGGGCTCCCCGCGGGCGAGGTGCGGCTGCACGCGCGGAGCGGCTCCGGGGCGAGGTCCGCGGAGGTGCTCACGTCGGCGGGGGCGAGGGACGTCCGGCTGACCCTCCGGTGAGGGAGGCGCCCGGCGCGACGGCGGGAACGGCGGGCGTCTACTCCGGCCGCGCGTAGCGGAAGTAGACCTCCAGGTCCAGCATCGCCAGCGCCGTGGCGGCGACGCGGCCGCCGGCCGCTTCCCACGGGTCCAGCGGATCGACGGACCCGCGGCGGTGGTCGGAGGGGTCCATGTGGACGGCGGGATCGACGGCGCCGCGGAGGGCGTCGTTCCACGCGGTCCAGCGGGCGCCGCCCACCTGGAACAGGAGGAGGGTCGCGAAGTGGCGGTGGAGCGCGTCCGGGGGCGGCGCCCCTTCGGCGGGACCGGTCCCCGCGGCCGGTCGCGGCGGCGGCGCGTGGGAGAGGAGCAGGTCGGCGATGCGCAGCAGATCGGGGGAACTCGCGGGCTCCCCCAGGGCCAGGCGGGCGAGCGCCGCGGCGGAGGTGGCGACACCGGGCGGGAGCCCGGCGGCGGCGGGACGCAGGTCCCCGCCGAAGCGGCCCGTGCGCGGGTCCGTTCCATCCACCAGCGCGACGGACGCCTCCCGCAGGGCCCGCTCGTCCACCCGGAGACCGGCGATGGCCGCGCCCCGCAGGGCCAGCGCGACCCACGCCGTGAGCACCGGGTCGGGCGTGCCCGGCAGGTCCCACCGGGACCACGCGCCCCCGGCATCCCGCGCGCCGTGGAGGGCGTCCGCCGCGACCTGCGCCGAGCCCTTGAAGAGCGGGGACTGGGTGAGGCCGTAGGCGTCCGCCATGGCCAGGGTCGCCTGGGCCTGCGCCGCCGGGGCTCCCGGCGCCGCCGGGTCGAGGAACCAGCCGTCGGGCCGCTGGACCGACTTCAGGTACTTGAGGCCGGCGCGGACCGCCGGCCCGAACCGCGGCGTCTTGTGGGTCTCCCCGTACGCGGTGAGGGCGAGGATGGCGAGGGCCGTGGTGGTGACCCGCTCGCCGGCGGCGCCGGCGCCGTCGCAGACCTCGCGTCCCGGGGCGAGGGGCGGGGGTCCCGCGGCGGCGGCCCCGTCGGCTCCGGCGCGCGTCGGTGGGCAGATGGGCACGTCCCCCTCGTGCGCCGCGGGGAACGCGGGGCGGGTGCAGCGCTCCGGGAACGTGGCCGGGTCCCAGCAGCCGAGGGCGTCCTGGTGCCGCTGGAGCCAGTGGAGGCCGCGCTCCACGAGTTCCTCCGTGCCGGAGCCGCCGAGGGCGCGGAGGTTCCGGTGGCCCCCGAGGCGGCCGCCCAG
Source organism: uncultured Planctomycetota bacterium (assembly GCA_964607145.1). GTDB lineage: Bacteria > Planctomycetota > JAJSAM01 > JAJSAM01 > JAKLKS01 > CAZSIX01. The sequence continues at coordinate 5,630 of CAZSIX010000029.1, forward strand.
GGAGAACGCGAGGGGAGCGAGGGCCGGGTTCGGGGGATCGGGCTGGCACACCGACTCGTCCAGCGCGGCCCCTGTGGTGGAGAGATCCCCGGCGGAGGTCTCCGCGGCGGCGTCCCCGTGGGGAACGCCGGCCGCTGGAGGCGCAGGCGCGGCGGGAGGAACGGAAGGGCGCGGGGCGCCCGGCCCGTCGGGGGCCCGCGGGAGGGCGGCGGGGGAGGACGCCGGGTCGGCGCCGGACGCGGGCGGGGCGGGGGAGGCTCGGCCGCCGGGCACGGTCCCCGCTCCGGGCCGCAGCAGCAGCCACGCCGACGCCGCCACGGCGGTCAGCGCGGCGACGGTGACGACGACCCCCCGGATGCCCATGTCTGCTCGAACGAGCCCGGTCCGCCGCCGGTTCGCGCGGGGCCCCCTTCTTCCCCGCCGCCGTGACCTCCGTTACAGTGACCGGCCCGGTCGCCCCGACGGCGCCGGACGGACGGAGTCAGGTCACCGACCCAGACCGAGAGGAGAGAACGGCATGGCCTTCACGCTGCCGGAACTGCCCTACCCGAAGGACGCCCTCGCGCCGCACATCTCGAAGGAGACGCTGGACTTCCACCACGGCAAGCACCACAACGCCTACGTGACGAAGCTCAACAGCCTCGTGGAGGCGGACGCCACCCTCCAGGGCAAGGGGCTCGAGGCCCTGATGCTCTCCCAGAAGGGCGTCGTCTTCAACCAGGCCGCGCAGGTCTGGAACCACACGTTCTACTGGCACTCCATGAAGCCCGGCGGCGGCGGCGACCCGTCCGGCGCCGTGGCGGCCGCGCTGAAGGAGCACTTCGGCAGCGTGGAGGGCTTCCGCAAGCAGTTCTCCGACGCCGCCGCGGGCCACTTCGGCTCCGGCTGGGCCTGGCTCGTGAAGAAGAAGGAGGGCGGCCTCGCCGTCGTCTCCACCCACGACGCCGGCAACCCCCTCACGGACGGACACAAGCCGCTGCTCACCTGCGACGTGTGGGAGCACGCGTACTACATCGACTTCCGCAACGCCCGGCCCGAGTACATCAAGGCCTGGTGGAATCTCGTGAACTGGGACTTCCTGGACAAGAACCTCCAGACGTAGACTTCGGAAGACGTCGCGGCGGCCCCGACCCGGGCCGACCGCTCACGCCGGCGGTGGGCCCGCACCCGCCGCCGGCGGTTCCTCCCCCGGGCCCTCGGCGTCACCGAACCGGCGCCGGGACCACCGGCGTCCCGTGGCCACCAGCGCCGCGAAGAGCGAGATGCCCGCGAGCATCGCCGCGGCGACCCCCAGGTCCCCGCCCCCCGCGCCTCCGTCCCCGTGCCGCTCCATGGCGGCGCGGTCCACGACGTAGTGCAGGGCGAGCGCCGCCGGGAGGCACGCCGCGAAGAGCACGACTCCCCGGCGCGGGCCCACGCGCAGCGGCCCCAGGGGGAACCCCACGATTCCCCCCAGCACCATGTGCCCGAACACGCGCACCACCTCCACGGGGGGGAGCGACGCCGTCCCCGCGGGGAGGTCCCCCAGGCGGTCCACCGACTCCCAGAGCGCCATGCCCACGCCGGTGAGCGCCCCGTACACGAGGCCGTCGAGGGGGTCGTTGAAGTGGCGGCCCACCAGCATCGCCACCGCGAGGATGACGACGAGGCGCCCCCCCTCCTCGACGGCGGCCACCACCGCGGCGGCCACCTCCGGCGGCGGGGAGGAGAGGAAGCGGGTGAGGATGGCCGTCTCCGCGAGGCCGAGGAGCGGCGTCGCCGCCGCCCCCAGGACGGCGGCGAGCAGGAGCGCCCAGAGGGGCTCCCGGTCGTAGAGGTCGTGGCGGACGACCACCGCCGTTGCCACCAGCGCGCAGAGCCCCAGCGTCGCGTAGAGGATCACGTCGGAAGAACGGGCGCGGCGCGGGGGTTCATGGGGGCAGCATACCCACAGGGGCCATTGCCGGGGGACCCCGGCGCTGGCGTACCATGGGGAACGGCGGTGGCGGACGCGTCGGCCGGCCCGGGGGTTCCGGGGGGGCGACGCTCCCCCGCGCACCGCCGGACGAGAGGAGGTCGCATGTTGAGTCTCCGCTCCTTCGCCGCTGCGGCGCTCGTCCTGACGGGTGCGGCGTCCGCCGCCCTCGCGCAGGATGGGGCGTCGTTCGAGGCGAAGCTCGCCGCCAAGAAGGGCGAGGCGTGGTTCACGTCCAGTCCCTGGACCGACGACTACGACGCCGCTCGCGCGCAGGCGAAGGAGACGGGGAAGCCGATCCTCGCCTACTTCACCCGCTCCTACGCACCCTGACCGCCCTGCAAGGCGCTGGAGGGCGGTCCGCTCTCCTCCGACGAGTTCAAGGCGTTCGGGAAGGAAGTCGTGCTGTTCTGCCACATCACCACCCGCATCGAGGGACGCAAGTACGAGAACCTCCTCTCGGAGAAGGGCGGCCAGGGGTTCCCCCACGTGGTCGCCATGGACGCCGAGGGCGAGGTGACCGCCGAACTCTCCGACCGCACCGTGGCGGGGATGCGCAAGATGGTCGAGACCGGCGCCGCCTACGCGCGCCTGCGCACGAAGAAGGACCGGACGAACGCCGAGGAGATCCAGGTCCTGGAGGCCGAGATCGGGCTCGGGAAGGTCGACGTCGATGACGCCAAGAAGCGCATCGGCGGGCTGAAGGACGTGGCGCCTGCGGATCGCAAGCGCCTCGACGGCCTGCTGGTGGATCTCGAGATCAAGGGCGTCCTCGACGAGGCCAACGGGCGCCAGGTGAACTCCCGCGAGGAGTCCAACGCGCTCCGCATCGAACTGGGCGCCCGGTTCGCCGCCATGTGGAAGGCCGGCAAGGAGCCCACGGGCGAGCAGTACGTCCAGCCGTTCTACATCCTCATGCTGGAGCACGCCGTGAAGGAGGTCGAACCGGCGCTCTTCGAGAAGGCGCTGGACGTCCTCAAGAAGAAGTTCGCCGACGAGCCCCGCGCGGCGGGGTTCCTGGAGATGCAGCAGAAGCGGCTGGACGAACTGAAGGCGAAGGCCGCCGCCGGTTCCGGCGAGAAGAAGGCCGACGACGACGGGAAGGACGGGGGCGAGGACGACGACGGCATGTAGCGGCCGTCGCCGCGCGACACGGAAGCAGGACGCGGGGGAGGCGCCGCTCGCCTCCCCCGCTCGATTCCCGGCGGGGCGGCGGGCGGATGGCTTCCGCCGCGCGCCCGCGGGGGCTTACGCTCTGCTCCGCATGGACCAGGGAGACGCGGGCGCCGCCGACTCGACCGCCGACGGGGGGGCCTCCGTGGCCGCGGGCGGTGGGCCGCCGCGGGACCGAGCGTGGGTGCGCCGGCTGTTCCCCGTCCTCCTCCTGCTCGTGACGATCTGCGCCTACGTCCCCGCCATCGAGGCGCGCTGGATCTGGGACGACGACCACTACGTCACCCACAACCGCCCCCTGTTCGAGGAGGGCGGCCTGGCGCGCATCTGGACCGACCCCACGTCCATCCCCCAGTGGTACCCGGTGGTGCACACGACCTTCTGGGTGGAGCGACGCCTCTGGGGGCTGGACCCCATGGGCTACCACGTCGTGAACATCCTCCTCCACGCGGCCAACGCGCTGCTGCTGGCGGCGGTGCTCCGGCGGCTCCGTCTACCCGGCGCGCGGCTGGCGGGCCTGCTGTTCGCGCTCCACCCGGTGCAGGTGGAGTCCGTCGCCTGGATCACGGAGCGGAAGAACGTGCTGTCGGGGCTGTTCTACCTGGGGGCGCTGCTGGCCTGGCTCCGCTTCGAGGGCCTCCCCGGGGAGGAGGCGTCGGCGCGGCGTCCCGCCCGGTGGTGGTGGCTCGCGGCGGGCCTGTTCGTGCTGGCGTTGCTCTCGAAGTCCGTCACCGCGACGCTGCCCTGCGTCGCCGCGGTCGTGCTCTGGGCGACCCGGGGCCGCCTGACCGCGCGCGCGGTGGCCCCCCTCGTGCCGCTCCTCGTGCTGGGGGTCGGACTGGGCCTCCACACGGCCATGCTCGAGCGGGAGCACGTGGGCGCGGAGGGGGAGGACTGGGCGTTCACCGCGGTGGAGCGCCTCCTCATCGCGGGACGCGCGCTCTGGCACTACGCGCGGACGCTCGTCTGGCCCGTGGGCCTGGTCTTCATCTACCCGCGCTGGACGCTGGACGCGTCGGCCTGGTGGCAGTACCTCTTCCCCGCGGCGGCGGCGGGCGGGGTGCTGGGGCTCTGGCTCGCCCGGGGCCGGATCGGGCGCTGGCCGGCGGCGGCGGCGTTCTGCTTCGCGGGCACGCTGGTCCCCGCGCTGGGGTTCTTCAACGTCTACCCCATGCGCTACTCCTTCGTGGCCGACCACTTCCAGTACCTCGCCTGCGCCGCGCTGCTGGCGGCGGCGGCGGCGGCGATGGTGGCGCTGCGGCGGCGGCTCGAGGGGGGCGGCGGCGGCGCCGCGCGCGTCCCGGCCCGCGTCCCCGAGGCGGCGGTGCTCCTCCTGCTGGCGGCGGGCACGTTCCAGCGCTGCCGCGCCTACGAGGACGAGGACACCCTCTGGAACGACGTGCTGGACCGCAATCCGACGGCCTGGATCGCGCTCACGAACGTCGGCGCCCGCTTCCTCGACGAGGGCGACCTCGTCGCCGCGGAGGCCTACGCCCGGCGGGCCGTGGAACTGGGCCCCCGCTCCCACGAGACCTGGAACAACCTGGGGAAGGCGCTCTACTCGCAGGGTCGCCTCGACGAGGCGGCGGAGGCGCTGGAGCGGGCCCTCTCCATCATGCCCGGGTTCCTGACGGCGCGGACCAACCTCGGCGTCGTCTGGGCGGAGCGCGGCGATCCGCGCCGCGCGGAGGAGTGCTACCGGGAGGTGCTCGCGCTGAAGGACGACTTCCCGCTGGCGCTGGGGAACCTCATGGTCCTCATGGTCGCCGAGGGCCGCTCCGCGGAGGCGGTGGCCCTGGGGGCGCGGGCGGTGGGGATGCACCCCGGGGATGCGCGCATCCGGACCGCCTACGGGCGGGCGCTCGCGGACGAGGGGCGGGAGCGGGAGGGCCTCGCCCAGATGTCGGCCGCGGTGCGCGCGGATCCGCGCTTCGGGCCCGGCTGGTCGGCGCTGGGCCGCGCGCTCCACGCCCACGGGGACATCGATCGCGCGGTGCAGGCGCTCCGGCAGGCGGTGGCGCTGTCCCCCGCCGACGCCGAGGCGCTCAACAACCTGGGCGTCGCCCTCCGGGCGGCGGGTCGCACGGCGGAGGCGGAGGACGCGTACAAGCGGTCCCTCGTCCTCGATCCCTCCAGCGTGGACGTGTGGGGCAACCTGGCGCGGCTCCTGGAGTCCGTGGGCCGGGACGAGCACGCGCTGGCCTGCTGGGAGCGGGCGCTGGCGATCCGGCCGGCGCACGGGCCCGCGCTGGAGGGGCGGGGCATCCTGCGCGCGCGGGCGGGGGCCTGGGGGGAGGCGGCGGAGGACCTGCGGGCGGCGGCGGCGGGCGGGGGAGCCACGGCGGCCGGCCTGCGGGCGCTGCTGGCGCTCCTCTCCGGCGGTCCCGATCCGGCGCTCCATGACGCCGGCGGGGCGGCGGAGGTCGCCGACCGGCTCCTGGCGGCGGTCCCCGACCCCTCCGCCGAGGACCTCGCCCTTGCGGCCCGTGCGCTCGCCGGGGTGGACCGCCGCCCCGAGGCGGCGGCCCTCCTGCAGCGCGCCCTCGCGCTCCCCGAGGCCGCCGAGGGCACCGACCTCCGCACCTCCCTCCTCCTCGCCCTCGACGCCCTCCGCTGACCCCCCGCGACGACATCATTCCCGGAATTTCGCCGCCGAGTTCGGGGTCCGGGGGACGCGAACTCGCACGCAACATTCCGGGAATGTCGCCGGCGAGTGGGCGGAGGCGGGGGCGGCAGGTTTCCGGATCCGGGCGGCCGGTTCGTACTCTCTAGAGCCCCCCGGGGCCCGGGAGGACGGTCCGGGCCGGGCGGTGCGGTCGGTGCCGGGCGGGCCTGCGCGTCCGCCGGAGGGCGACGGGAAGGGCGCGTCGCCGAGGGAGTCCCAGGCATGGAAGACGGCGCAACGGGCGGGCCGATGATCGAGGCCCGCGGGCTGACGAAGGTGTACGGCGGCTTCGCCGCCGTGCGAGACGTCACGTTCTCCGTCTCCCGCGGCGAGGTGGTGGCGTTCCTCGGTCCCAACGGGGCGGGGAAGTCGACCACCATGCGGCTCCTCACGGGGTTCCTCGTTCCCACCGCGGGTTCCGCGCGCATCGCCGGACACGAGGTGGCCACCGACCGCATCGCCGCCGCCGAGCGCCTCGGCTACCTCCCGGAGAACGGGCCCCTCTACCAGGACATGACCCCGCGCGCGTTCCTCGCCTTCCTCGGCAGCGTGCGCGGCATGCCCCCGGAGCGCATCGCCGCCGCCGTGGACGCCGTCGTGGAGCGCTGCTCCCTCGGCCCCGTGGCCGACAAGCCCATCCACAAGCTGTCGAAGGGCTACCGCCAGCGCGTCGGCATGGCGCAGGCCCTCCTCCACGACCCCGACGTGCTCATCCTCGACGAGCCGACCTCGGGCCTCGACCCGAACCAGATCCGCGGCGTGCGCCTGATGATCCGGGATCTCGGCCGCACGAAGACCATCCTCCTGTCGACGCACATCCTCCAGGAGGTCGAGGCCGTCGCCGATCGCGTGGTGTTCATCCACGAGGGGCGCATCGGCTACGACGGCCCCGTGGCGGGCATGGCGGGAGAGGGCGAGACGCTGGACGACGCGTTCCTGCGGCTCAGCCGGGGGAGGGCGGCCTGATGCTCCCGCGCGTACACGTGGTCCGGGCCGTCGCCGGGCGGGAACTCGGCGCGTGGTTCTCCAACCCCACGGGGTACGTGTTCCTGACGCTGTTCGTGCTGCTGGCGTCCGTGGCGGCGTTCCTCCCGGAGCCGTTCTTCGCGCGCAACCTCGCCGACCTGGCGGTGCTCGACGGGTACGTCCCGCTGCTGCTGCTCTTCTTCGTCCCGTCCGTCACCATGGCGCTCTGGGCGGAGGAGCGGAGGCAGGGCACCGACGAGATCCTCCTCACGCTGCCCGTGCGCGACGGGGAGGTCGTCCTCGGCAAGTACCTGGGCGCGCTGGGCGTCTACTCCACCGCGCTGCTCTTCTCGCTGACGAACCTCGTGGTGCTGGCGGCGCTGGGGGACCCGGACCCGGGTCTGCTGCTGGGGACCTACCTCGGCTACTGGCTCATGGGGGCGGCGCTCCTGGGCGTGGGCATGGTGGGGAGCGCGCTGGCGGCCAACGTCACGGTGGGATTCATCCTGGGCGCGCTCCTCTGCTCGGTGGTCGTCTTCGCCGACCGGCTCGGGCTCGTGCTCGGCGGCCGGTTCGCCGACCTGCTGGCGGACCTCGGCGTGCGTCCGCTGTTCGCCGACTTCACGTCCGGCGTCGTCTCCATCCCCGGGGTCTGCCTCTTCGCCGGCGTCGCGCTGGCGGCGCTGCACGCCAACGTGGGCCTCCTGCGGTGGCGCCGGCACGGCCGGGGACCGCTCACGGGCCACGACCTCGTGCGCACGGCGTCCGTGGCGGCGGCGGTGGCGGCCGTCGTCGTCCTGGCGGACCGCGTGCCCGTGCGGCCCGACCTGACGCAGGAGCGCCTCCACTCGCTCTCTCCCGAGACCCGGCGCCTGCTGGGGGAGATCGACCCCGCCCGCCCCGTCTACCTGCAGGCCTTCGTGAGCCCCGAGGTCCCGCGGGAGCACCTGGAGACGCGCGACAACCTGCTGGCGCTGCTGCGCGAGGTGGATCGGCTGGGCGGCGATCGGGTCGTGGTCCGCGTGCAGGACACGGAGCGCTACACGGAGGCGGCCCGCGAGGCGGAGGACAAGTTCGGCATCCGCCCGCGCGAGGTCATCAGCGTCCGCCACGGGCGGGGCTCCACGGCGTCCGTCTACCTCGGCCTCGTCGCGACCTGCGGGCTCCAGGAGGTCGTCGTCCCGTTCCTGCACCCGGGCATCTCCGTGGAGTACGAACTCACGCGCTCCCTGCGCACCGCCTCCCAGGTGCAGCGGCTCCGCGTCGGCATCCTGCGCACGGACGCGGAACTCACCGGCGGGTTCGACTTCCAGCGCATGCAGTCGAACGCCGAGTGGCCCATCGTCACGGAGCTGAAGAAGCAGTACGAGGTGACCGCGGTCGACCCCGACACCGACTACCCCCCGGACCTCCACGTCCTCGTGGCCGCCATGGCGTCGTCGCTGACGCAGCCCCAGATGGACCGGCTTCGCGCCTGGGCCGGCGAGGGCAGGCCGGTCCTGCTCTTCGAGGACCCGCTCCCCCTGGAGAACCCCGCCCTCGCGCCGAAGGAGCCCAAGCCGAAGCCCGGCGGCAACAACCCGTTCGGTGGCGGCGCCCCCCCCGCTCCCAAGGGGGACGCGCGCGCGCTGCTGGACGGCTTCGGCGTGGCGTGGCCCGTGGACGACGTCGTGTGGGACTCCTTCAACCCGCACCCCCAGTTCGCGCAACTCCCGCCGGAGGTGGTGTTCGTCTCCGCGGAGAGCCCGGCGCGTCCGGCCATGCACCCCACGGACACGATCACGTCGGGGCTCCAGGAGGTGGTGCTGATCTTCGCCGGGCGGCTGATGCCCTCGGCGTCGGCGGGTTCCGTGGAGTTCACGCCCCTGCTCCGCACCACCACCGCTTCCGGCGTGCTCGCGTCGTCGGACATCATCCAGCGCTCGTTCTTCGGGTTCGGCGGTCTCAATCCCCGCCGCGCCCACCGCGTCTCGCCGGACGACTACGTGGTGGCGGCGCGCGTGCGCGGCGACCTTCCCTCCGAAGGTGCCGGTGCCCCGGCGCGGAAGGTGAACGCCGTGGTCGTCGCCGACCTCGACATGGTGTCGCGGCAGTTCTTCGACCTGCGCGCGCAGGGCGTGGAGGGGCTGGAGTTCGACAACGTGACCTTCGTCCTCAACGCGGTGGACGTGCTCGCCGGGGACGAGTCGTTCGTCGCTCTCCGCAAACGCCGGCGCCGCCTGCGCACGCTGAGCGCGGTGGAGGACCTGACGCGGGTCCACACCGACCGGCAGCTCGAGCGCAGCCGTGACGCCGAGGCCGAGGCGAAGCGGCGTCTCGACGAGGCGCAGGCCGCCCTCGACGGGAAGGTGGACGCGCTGCGGAAGCGCACCGATCTCGACGATCGGACGCGGGACATCATGGTGGCCACCCTGGAGCAGACGGAGAACCGCAAGTTCGAGGTGACGAGCAAGCGCATCGAGGACGAGCGCGACCGCGCGGTGGAGGCGAGCCGCGCCGAGTCGGCCACCGCCATCCGCGGCGTGCAGCACCGCATCAAGGTCCTCGCGGTGATGCTCCCTCCCATCCCCGCGCTCCTCCTCGGGCTCTGGATCCTCCGCCGCCGCATCCTGCGGGAGAGGCGGGCGGACCCGGCCTCGCGCCGGATGGGCGAGGGAGTGGCGCCATGACGGAGACCGCGAGGACGGCGGCGTACGTCGCCGTGGCGGCGCTGCTCGTCGCCGCGGCGGCGACCTGGGCGCCGGCGCGGAAGGTGCCGCCGGTGTTCGATGACCAGGGGACCCCGTTCTTCCCCGCGTTCCAGGATCCCGTGGGGACGCCGGAGGATCCGGCGGTGACCGCCATGGAGGTGGTGGACTTCGACGAGGGCACCGGGACGGCCCGACCCTTCAAGGTCGAGTTCCGCTCCGGCGCGTGGCGCATCCCGAGCCACCACGACTACCCCGCCGATGCGAAGGACCGCGTGGCGAAAACGGCGTCCGGCGTCGTGGGGCTCCGCAAGGACCGCATCGTCTCCGACCGGCCCGAGGACCACGGCTCCCTCGGCGTGATCGATCCGCTGGCCGACGCGGTCCTCCCCATGGCCGGGCGCGGCAGGCGCGTGACGCTCAGGGACAAGGCGGGCGGCGTGCTGGCGGACTTCATCGTCGGGAAGTCCGTCGACGGCGCCGAGGGGATGCGGTACGTCCGGCTCCCGGACCAGAAGCGGACCTACGCGGTGAAGGTGGACGTGGATCTCTCGGCGCGGTTCGCCGACTGGATCGAGACCGACCTCCTGCGGCTGGATCGGTGGGACCTCGACGAGATCGTCCTGGACGGCTACTCCGTGGACGAGAACACGGGCACCATCGAGCCCGGCGAGATCCTGACGCTGCGGAAGAAGGAGGGCGGCTCCGACTGGGTCCTCGACGGCGCGTCGGCGGGCGGGCAGGTGGACCAGGAGAAGGTGCGCCCGCTGACGGAGACGCTGGACGACCTGCGCATCGTGGGCGTCCGGCGGAAGCCCGACGGCGTGACGAAGGGGCTGCGCGCGGAGACGGGGATCCGGATGGACAACCGGACGCTCCTCTCCCTCCAGCGCGCGGGCTACTTCGTCGCCGCCGACGGGAAACTGGTCAGCAACGAGGGCGAGGTCCGGGTCCGCATGAAGGACGGCATCCTCTACACGCTGCGGTTCGGCGAGGTGCTGCTGGGCACCGGCGACGAGGTGACCGCCGGCGCCGCCGAGGGCGCGGAGGGAGCCGACGGCGGGAAGAAGGAGGGGTCCTCCGCGGCGGGGGCGGAGAACCGCTACCTGTTCGTCACGGCTGCCTTCGACGAGTCCGCGCTGGCGAAGCCGGAGCCTCCGCCGGAGCCCTCCGCCGCGCCCGCCGTCGAGCCGTCGGCGACCGGGGAGGGGGGCGGGGAGGCGGCCGCCGGCGACGGCGAGCCGGCCGCGGATCCGGCGGCGAACCCTCCCGCGCCGCCGACGGCGGGGGACGACGCGGCGAAGAAGGCGCGCGAGGAGTACGACCGCGCCGTGGCGGAGCGGGCGAGGAAGGTCGAGGAGGGGAGGAAGCGCGCCGCGAGCCTCACGGACCGCTTCGCCGACTGGTACTACGTCATCTCCGCCGACTCGTTCCGGAAACTGCGGCTCACGCGGAAGGACCTCGTCGGCCACGGGTCCGACGGCACCATCGCCGAGCCGCCGCCCCCCGTCGAGGACGAGGGCGGGGCCGACGGGGACACCGACCCGCCGCCGGCGCCGGAGGATGACGGCCCGCGGTAGCCGAACTCGACCGCATCATTCCGGGAATGTCGTCGCCTACTTCGGCTTCAGGCGGATGGCGGCGGAGTTGATGCAGTAGCGGAGGCCCGTGGGATCGGGGCCGTCGTCGAAGACGTGGCCCAGGTGGCCGCCGCAGCGCGAGCAGGTGACCTCGGTGCGCACCATGCCGAGGGTCGTGTCGCTGTGCTCGGCGACGCGGCCCTGCGCGGTGGGCTGGTAGAAGGACGGCCACCCGCATCCGGAGTCGAACTTGGTCTCCGACCGGAACAGTTCGGCGCCGCAGCCCGCGCAGAGGTACTCGCCCGCGGTCTTCGTGTCCCAGTAGGCGCCGGTGAACGCCCGCTCCGTGCCCTTCTGCCGGAGGACGCGGTACTCCTCCGGTGTGAGGCGCGCCCGCCACTCGGCGTCGGTGAGCGTGCGCGGGTCCTTCTCCGCGGCGGGTCCGGCGGGCGGCTCGGGGGTGGGGGTCACGGGACGATCTCCTTCCATGGAAGCGGTGACCGCCTCCTCCGTTCCGCGGGAGGCCGCCCCGCAGCCGGCGGCGACGAGCACGAGCAGCACCAGCGCAGCGGCGCGCGTCACGGGCATCGCGGATCACCTCCCCGCCGGGACCGTCGGCGGCCGTGCCGGGAAACACGGAATGGGACCGCCCCATTCCCCGTTCCTCCGGGGGGCGGGGCCTGTGCGTCTCTCTCCCGCACCGCCGGGGGACAGGTTACCTTGGCCACGGAGGGACTGCATGGCCGTGGACGCGGATCGGGACGCCGACGTCGCCGCGCCGGGCTGGCGCGTCAACCTCGCGGGCGACGGCGGGCTCGAGGGCCCGCGCCCGGCCTCGTGGTGGACGGGGCCGCGCCCCGTGCGCGGGGAGTGTCCCGGCGTGGGCGAGGACGGCGTGCTCCGCGCGCTGCCGCTCCCCGACCCGACGCGCTGCGGGACCGCCGGAGCGCTGGCCTACTTCGAGAACGGATGGGCGCTCACGGAGACGCTGTTCAGCGCGCTCCAGGGGGAGGAGGCGTTCTACCGCCCGCCCTGGCACGGTCTCCGCCACCCGCTCGTCTTCTACTACTGCCACCCGGCCACGCTCTACGTGAACAAGGCCCGCGTCGCGGGCCTCCTCGACGGGCCGCTGGACGCCGACTTCGAGCGCCTGTTCGAGACCGGGGTGGACGAGATGTCCTGGGACGATCTCTCGAAGAACGCGCTGCGCTGGCCGCGCGTGGCGGAGGTCACCGAGTACCGCCGCCGCGTGTTCGACGCCGTCCGGGACGCCATCGAGCGTGACCGGGACATCGCCGCCGGCACCGTGGATCCCTCCCGGCCGGCGTGGGCGCTGTTCATGGGGTTCGAGCACGAGCGCATCCACCTGGAGACGTCCTCGGTGCTCGTGCGCGAACTCCCCGTCCGTCTGCTCCGCCGCCCGGAGGCGTGGCCGCCCCTGCATCCCTCCGTTCCGCGGACCGCGCCCCCGGTCCCCGTCGAGGGGCGCGACTTCCCCGCGCCGGCGTGGGTGGAACTCCCCGGCGGCGAGGTCGTCGCGGGCAAGCCCGCGACGGTCGCCACGTACGGCTGGGACAACGAGTCCGGCGAGCGCCGGGTCCCCGTCCGCCCCTTCGCCGCCGGGCGGACCGTCGTCAGCAACGGGGAGTTCCACCGCTTCGTCGCGTCCGGCGCGTACGCCGATCCCCGGTGGTGGGGGGAGGAGGGCTGGCGCTGGCGCACGTTCCGCAACGCGCGGTGGCCGGCGTTCTGGGTGGGGGACGGGCCCGCGGGCCTCCATCGATACCGGCTGCGCACGCTCTTCGAGACGGTGCCCATGCCGTGGTCCTGGCCCGTCGTGGTGAACCACCACGAGGCGCGGGCCTACGCCGCGTGGCGCGCCGCGGGCGATGGCGCGGACCGACCGTACCGCCTCCTCACGGAGGGGGAGCACCACCACCTCCGCGGACCGGCCCCGGCGCCGGACGCGCCCCTCGGGGAGCGGGACCCGGTGACGGGGCTGGACGGGGCGGGCTTCGCGGCCCGGGGCATCAACCTGGGGCTGGCCCACGGATCCGAGGGTCCCGTGGATGCGGGCCCCGCGGCCCCGTCGGGGGCGAAGGGCGTCGTCGGGAACGTCTGGCAGTGGGCGGAGGATCACTTCGCCCCGCTGCCCGGCTTCCGCGTGCACCGCCTCTACGAGGACTTCTCCACGCCCTGCTTCGACGGGGAGCACAAACTCATCCTCGGCGGGTCCTTCGCCAGCGCCGGCGACGAGGCGTCGGTGTTCGCGCGCTTCCACTTCCGCCGCCACTTCCACCAGCACGCCGGCTTCCGGCTCGTGCGACCGGACCCCGCCGAGGACCGCCCCGAGACCACCTGCCTCGACGCCCCGCCGCCGCGCGTCGGCGCCGGACCGTGCTGCTCGCGATCCGCCGCCGGCGGCCGCGGAACGCCCGCCGGCTACGAGGCCCGGTCCACGCTGGACGCCTACCTCCTCATGCACTACGGCTCCGCCGGGGAGACGCTGGGCGAGGCGCCCGGTCCGCGCGAGGCGCTGGCGTTCCCGGCGCGCTGCGCGCGGGTCCTCGCGGACGCCGCGGCGCGGCTCGGCGTCCCCACGGGCCGCGCGCTGGACGTGGGGTGCGCCGTGGGGGGGGCCTCCTTCGCCCTCGCCCGCACCTACGGCGCGGTGACCGGGATCGACCTGTCCGCCTCCTTCATCGAGGCCGCCCTGGCGCTGGCCGCGGGCGGTCGGCTGGAGTACCGCCGCGTGGACGAGGGGGAGCGGACCACGCGGCTCGTGGCCGCCGTGGACCCGGCGGTGGATCGCTCCCGCGTCCGGTTCCGCCGCGGCGACGCGTGCGCGCTCCCCGCCGACCTGGAGCCGTTCGACGCGGTGCTCCTCGCGAACCTGCTCTGCCGGCTCCCAAGCCCCCGCGCCTGCCTCGACCGCATGGGGGGCGCGCGCGGGCTGGTGAAGCCCGGCGGACTCCTGCTCGTCGTCTCCCCGTTCACCTGGCGCGAGGACTACACGCCGCGGGACGCGTGGCTCGGCGGCTTCGAGCGGGACGGCGCGCCGGTGCGCTCCGAGGACGGCCTGCGTGCGGAACTGGAGGGGGAGTTCGATCCCGTCGACGCCTTCGACATGCCGTTCCTGCTGCGCGAGCACGCCCGCAAGTTCGAGTACGTCGTCTCCCGCGCCACCCTCTGGCGCCGGAAGCCCGCCGGCGGAGCGGCGGCGCCCGCCGGTTCATAGCAGCCCGCGCACCTTCTCCCACAGCGCCGGCGGGACCCGGTGGTCGTCCTCGTGGAGGCGGCCCACCTCCGCGAGCGCGCTCTCCCAGGCGACGTCGCCGCGCGCGAGCACCTGGCTCCGGAACACGTCCATGGCGGCGCCCGTGACCCCGGCGGCGGCGGCGGTGCGGAACGCGAGGCGGGTCTCCGCGACGGTGCCGACGCACTCGAACGAGTTGCGATCCTCCAGCCCGAGCAGGCGGCGCCACTCCGGCAGGAGCGCCGGATCGTCGAGGAGGTTCCGGCCGAAGACGGCGTCCACGGGCCCGCGCCCGAAGGTCGCCACCAGCGAGATCCACACGTACGCGCACTTCGCGCAGCGGCGGCACCACGGCTTCCGCACGTTGCAGGAGTGGATGTCGGGAAGCGCCTCGGGCCAGCGGGCGATGCGCGCGTAGATGCGGTGGTCGTGGAGCGGGCGCAGGAGGCTGAAGACGCGGACGCCCTCCAGCAGGCGCTCGCCGACGAAGCGGTCGAACCGCTCCTCCGCCTCGCGGGACTTGAGCCACTGGTGGTTGACGGGCCGGCCGAGGTCCTCCCAGGTCGCCTGCGGGGCGTCGGCGCTTCGCTCGTTGCCGAGCACGATGCCCGCGTACCCGCGGGCCATCACCAGCGGCAGCGCGTTGAAGATCATCTCCGGGCTCCCCACCTGGCACGGGTAGCCGCGGACGACGTCGCCGCGGAGGTCGGGGTTGTAGCGCGCCATGAAGACGCCGTCGGTGAAGTCGTCGTGGACCGAGAGGAGGTGGTTCCGCAGGAGCGCGGGCACGTGGCGGAGCGGGCGCGCGTGCTCGTCGTGCTGCTCGTCGAACCGCCCGTACTCGGAGCGGGCCTGCTGGAACGCGGCGAAGGGCACGCCCGCCGCCTCCAGCGTCTTCATCACGAGGAGGCTGTCCTTCCCTCCCCCGTTGGCGGCGAGCAGCGGGCCCGCGGCCGCGACCGCGCCCGTCGGCGCGGCGGATCCCTCTCCGAGGGGAGCCCGGGAGACGACCTCCGGGCCCCAGTAGTCGGCCACTCCGTTCTCGTACATGTGCTGCGTCCAGAGGTGGGCCGTCCACTCCCGCGCCGCCTCCAGGGAGGCGCCGTCGAGCCCGTCCGCCAGCGGGGTCACGTCGTACACGCGCGGGAAGACGGCCATGAACCGGAACCCCTCGAACAGCGCCGCGTGGCAGAGCACGCGGCGCAGCAGGCGCGGATCCGTGCGGGCCGCCAGCGCGTCCAGGTCGAGGTCGTGGTAGAGCACGCGCGTGAGGAAGCGGTGGCGTCCGTCGAGCAGGTAGGTGACCGCGAAGTGGTGGCGGCCCGTCTCCAGCCCCTCGACGGCGAGGTGGCGCCCCACGCGGACGACGTCCTCGACGGTGCGGCGCACGGTCCCCCCCCCGGGAACGCCCGGTGCCGACGGGCGCCGTCCCGGGGAGGAGCGTAGCGCGCGGCGACGGTGCGGGCACGGAGACTCGCCGGTCCGCTCCGCACCGGGCCGGAGGGGTTCCCCGGGCGCTGCTCCTGCCGGGCCGGCGGGGACGGCGGGTAGAAACGGGGGATGGCACGACCGGCGTGGCTTCCATCGGCGTGGCTCGTGGCGGCAGCGGGTGCCGCGGGGCTCGCGGTGGGGGCGTGGAGCGCGGCGCGAGGGCCCGGACGCTCCGCTCCGCCCGCTCCGCCCCTTCCGACTCCGCCGCAACCCTCCCCGCCGGCGGACGCCGCGGGTGGTGCCGCCTCCGCCCCGCCCGCGGAGGGCGGGACTGCGCCGGACCGCGGACCCCGGACCGCCGCGCTCCCCGGCGCCCCCCCCGCGGAACTCCTCGCCCCGCTCCGGGACGCGCTGGTGACGCTGCTGGCGGCGGACGGCGACGCCGTCCCCGACGGCGAGGGCCGCGAGCGGGCGGTCGCCGATCTGGGCGCGCTGCTGGACCGCTGGCGCGAGGCCCGGGACGGCGGGGACCCGCTGGCCGCCGTCGACTGGTGGGGTCCGGCGCTGCAGGCGGCGTCCGCCCCGCGGGCGGTGGACGAGGGGGGGCTCGAGGAGGTGGCCGCGGACCCCGACGACGACGGGTACCGCATGGCGATCTGGGTCCCTCCCGACCGCGCCGCGGACCCGGCGCCGCTCCCCGCGGTCGTGGTCTTCCTCGAGTTCTCCATGGACCCCTACGCCACGCTGCGCCAGCACTACGGCTCTCTCCTCGAGTCGCGACTCTTCGTCCTGCCCCTCCTCCTCCACCCGCGGAACGCGGGGCGGGATCGCGCGCTCTCCGATCCCGACGCGCTGCCCCGCGCGCTGCGGCTGCTGGCGGCGCGCCACGCTTTGGATCGGGACCGGGTGGCGGTGGATGGCCACGGGCGGGGGGCCGCCCTCGCCACGGTCGCCGCGGCGCGCCACGCGGCGCTCCTGCAGACCGCCATCCACCGCATGCCCTGGGAGCGTCCGCCGCTGGCGGCGAACCTCGGCCTCCTCACCCACCTCGTGCTGACGACCCCCGCACCGGACGGGGCGGTGGGCGACGTCCTCGCCTCCATCCGGGAGCGCGCGTGGGAGACGGAGCACGCGGAGGCGGAGGACTTCCCGCTCTCCTTCGTGTCCCTCGCCCCGCGCGTGCAGCGATGGCTCGCGGCGCCGGGCGCCCGGCGCATCCGCGACCAGCGGGAGGAGTACCGGTGGGTGGGCCCCGCCGTCGAGGGGGCGGAGCGGTGGGGCCGGTGGTTCGTCGTGGACGAGGTGTCCACGCCGGGGGAGGGGCGGCTCTGCGCGGTGCGCATCCGGAAGGATCGCGGGCAGAACGCCGTCGTGCTGGAGACGGAGAATGTCGTCGCGTTCCGGCTCCTGCTCAACGACGGTCTTCTCGACCTGGACCGGCCCGTGGCGGTCTCGGTGAACGGCGTCTGGGTGACCCCCGTGTCGCCCGTGCGCGACATCGCGGCGGTCCTCCGGTGGGCGCGGCGCGACCCGGGCCTGTTCGTCGCGTCGGAGGTGGCGATCCGCGTGCCCGAGCACGCGAGGGGGCGGTGAGGCGATGGCGGAAGCCGGCGTCGGCGGGAAGGTCCTGCGCGCGACCGACGGTGCGGGGCTGGCCGCGCTCCACGAGGTCCTGGCGGGCCGGGAGTTCCGCGAGTCGGAGATCCGCCACGACTCGGGGAAGCGCTCCCTGTGGATCCCGCTCACCATCAAGTTCGGGCCCCACCGGGGACAGTGGCGCCTGGCGTTCGCCGGCGTACGGGACTGGTCCCTCCAGCGGGACGGGGTCCACGACGTGGAGATGATCCAGCGCCTCGCGCCGGACGCGAAGGCGGGGCGGATCACCATCGAGTGCCTGCGCGATCGGATCCTGCTGGACGTGGACCGCGTCGACGTGACGCTGGAGCGGCGCCCCGACCCCGCCGAGGGAGCGCCCGCGGCGCCGCTGCCGGAGTGGTTCCGCAAGGAGGTCGAGGCCAAGCGCGCCGCGGAGGCGGCGGAGCGGGAGCGGGGGACGCGCGTCTCGGTGGAGGTGCGACGGGAGGCCGCCCTCTGGGGGGCGCTCGCGTCGGCGGTCCTCGTGTGGTGGAGCGGCGCGGCCCTCCTGCCGAGCCTGCTCGTGGCGGCCCCCGTGTCCGGCGCCACCATGTGGTTTTGCATGGGTCACCCGCGCAACCCCCTGTACGCGGCGGTCCTCTACGGTCTCCCGGGGTTGGGTCTCATGGGGGGGCTGGGGTCCATCGCGGCGGCGATCCTGTTCGGCATCCTGCACATCGCCATCGGTCCCCTCATCGTGTTCTGGATGCGGGAGAAGCAGTCGCTCCGGCTGTAGCAGCCCGTCGCGCAATCGGTTCCCGCCAGGTCGGAAGGTGCTCGCCGCGACGGGCTGCTAGTTATTGGGGGTGTGAGCTCCGCGCCGACGGGTGTCGGTTCCCGATGCGGAGCGCCATCGCGGCGTGGGATGCCCTTGGCGACGGCCGTTCCCGCAATCGTGCGGCCGCCAGTTTGCGCTCGTTGTGCGCTGTGGTGACCAGGCTCCACTCCGTCCGCACGATGTCGAGCCCCCGCGTGAAGAATTGCCGGAAGCCCCGTGCCTCTTTGACCTGCCCGAAGACCGGCTCCACTCCGACACTCTGAACGACCTATCAGCAGGCTGTCGCGGGTTACCGCGACAGCCTGATAGCCCGTAGGATCCCGCGATGAGCGAACACCGCCTGGACGCGCTGGTGCTGCCCCATCTCGGACGGCTCGTGGAGTTCCGTCGCGATCTCCACCGCCACCCGGAACTCCGCTTCGAGGAGGTGCGCACGGCGGCCCGCGTGGAGGAGGCGCTGCGCGGGGCGGGCTACGCGACGCGGCGGCTCGCCGGTACCGGCGTCGTCGCCGACACGGGCACCGGCGACGCGGTCCTCCTGCGCGGCGACATGGACGCGCTCCCGCTGGAGGAGGCGAACGACCTCCCCTGGCGGAGCGGGCGACCGGGGCTCATGCACGCGTGCGGCCACGACGGGCACACCACCATCCTCCTCGCGACGGCGCTGGCGCTGGCGGCGGCGCGAGAGCGGCTCACGGGGAACGTGCGGCTCATGTTCCAGCCCGGCGAGGAGGGGGGCGCGGGAGCGAAGCGGATGATCGACGAGGGGCTGCTGGAGGGCGTCACGCGGGTGTTCGGCGTCCACAACTGGCCCCGCGTCCCGCTGGGGAAGGTGGGCGTGCGCGCGGGCCCCATGATGGCGGCGTCGGCGCTCTTCGAACTGCGCGTCGTCGGCGTCGGGGGCCACGGCTCCCAGCCGCAGTTGGCGAAGGACCCGATCCTCGCCGCCGCCCACGTGGTCACGCACCTCCAGTCGCTGGTGGCCCGCGAGTCCCATCCGCTGGCGCCGGCGGTGGTGTCCGTCTGCACGGTCCATGGCGGGACCGCCGTGAACATCATCCCCGACGCGGTGAGCCTGTCGGGGACCATCCGCACGCTGGACGACGGCCAGGCGGACGATCTGGGCCGGCGCGTGGGCGAGGTCGCCGCCGCGGTGGCCGCCGCGTCGGGCTGCCGCACCGAGTACCGCTACGAACGCTACTACCCGGTCACCTCGAACCACGCCGCCGAGGCCGCCCTCGTGGCGGAGACCGCCGACGAACTCTTCGGCCCCGGCAGCGCCACCGCGGAGGAACTCCCCGCCATGGGCGCCGAGGACTTCTCCTTCGTCCTGCAGGAGCGGCCCGGCGCGTACTTCTTCCTCGGCGGGGCCGAGGACGGGAGGAGCAACGCCATGTGCCACTCCACCTCGTACGAGTTCAACGACGCCCTCATCCTGCGCGGGGCGCGCATGTACCTCCGCCTCGTGGAACGGACCCTCGGCTGCACCCTCGCGTAGCCCCGACCCGACGACGACATTCCCGGAATGTTGCGTGCGAGTTCGGCGCTCCCGCCCTCCCGCCGGAGCGCCTTCGCCGGTAGACTGGGGGCGGATCGGGGCGCGCGGGGCCGGGTCGGACCCCCGGAGGGGACCATGGGAGACGGGCGGGCGGGCCGGAGCCGGGCCCGCATTGCGGCGGCGGCGGGAGTCGCGATCCTGTGCGCCCTCGCCAGCGCCGCGCGCGCCGGGGAGGACGTCGTCCTCTCCATCGCCGATCGCGACGTGACGCTCCGCCCGGAGCGCATGCTCACCGCCGCCGGCGACGCCCACGCGGTGGTCGCGTTCACGCGCATCCCGTCGGACGGGGACCGCGCCCGCCTGGCGGCGCTGGGTGTCACCCTCCACCAGTACCTCCCGGACCACGCCTGGTTCGCCACCGTGCCCGCGAAGAGCGGCGGCGCGCTCCTCGCGCTGGACTTCGTCCGGGCGGCGGAGCCGTTCCGCCCCGAGTGGAAGGGGCCGCCGGGCATCGTCGAGCGCCCGGAGCGCCTCCTCTGGAACCTCCCCGACGGGCGCCTTCTCACGCACGTGTACTTCTTCCCCGACGTCCCGCCGCAGCAGGCCCGCGCGGCGCTGCTCGCCGCCGACGCGCTGCCGCTGGAGGAGGAGTTCGTCGTGCCCGCCCGCCTCCGCGCCTCCATCCCCCCGGCCGCGATCCCGCGCCTGCTCGCCGATGATCGCGTCCGCTGGATGGAGACCGGCCGCTGGGAGGCGCGTCCCGCGAACGCGAGCGCCGCCGCGTACCACGGCGTGGATACGGTCGCGGCCGGCGCGTACGACCTCGACGGCACGGGGAGCCGCGTGGGGGTGATGGACGTGGACGCCGTCCAGGCGGACCATGCGGACTTCGGGAACCGGGTCACCATCGTCGAGACCCTGGGCGGCGGGGCGTCGGACCACGCCACGCACGTGACGGGGACCGTCCTCGGGAGCGGCGCCGGCAACTCCGCCGCGCGGGGCATGGCGCCGGGGGCGAAGGCCTGGACCTGGCCCATCGACGGACCCGACCTCGTCGGATCGAAGCTCGCCGGCTTCTCCAAGTACGAACTCGACGTGGACAACAACTCGTGGGGGAGCTACGAGGGCTGGGAACTCTTCCCCGGTGCCGGCTGGTACTACGTCGTGGACGGGCCGGGATTCAGCGCGTACACCGCCGCCGTGGGGGACGTGGACGCCGGCGCCCTCGCCGGGGGCGTCCTCGTGGCATGGGCCGCGGGCAACGCCCGCTGGGACGACGGCGGCGCCGACGGGTTCGGCTACATCGTCTACTGCTATCCGGGCGGCTACGACTGCGGCGCGTTCTACGGCCACTGGGACTGGTACATCCAGACCGGGGCCACCACCTTCCACGACGCGTTCCACCCGCCGGACGGCGGCTCCATCGGCTTCGGCAACGTGGACGCGAGGGCCTCCCTCAAGAACGGGATCACCGTCGCCGCCCTCGCGGAGGACGGGAGCATCGCCCCGTTCAGCAGCGCGGGGCCGACGAAGGACGGCCGCATGAAGCCGGACTGCGCGGCCGTGGGCGTGGACGTGCTCTCGTGCGCGCCCACGGACGACTACACGACCTTCCAGGGCACCTCCATGTCGACGCCCGTCGTGTCGGGGCTGGCGGCCCTCCTGGTGGAGGCCTGGCGCCGCGGGCACGGTGGCGACCCGCCCCCGCTGGAGGTCCTGAAGGGACTGATCCTCCACTCCTGCCGCGACCTCGGACCCACGGGGCCCGACATGCGGTTCGGGTTCGGCGCCCCGCAGGCCGTCGTGGCGGCGGACCTGGCCCTGGCGGAGGGGGGCTCCGCCCCGCCTCGCCTCCGCGTCGGCGGCGTGAGCCAGGGTGTGGAGCGCCGCTACCTGCTGGACGTCCCTCCGGGAACGGAGGCGCTGCGCGTCACGCTCTGCTGGATCGACCCGGCGGGGAACCCGGCGGCGGAGAAGGCGCTGGTGAACGACCTCGATCTCCGGCTCCTGCCGCCCACGGGCGATCCCGTCCTGGCGTGGAGGCCCGACGCGGACGGTCCGGGATCGCCGGCGCTGCGCATCGGCAACTTCCGGGACACCGTGGAGATGGTGGACGTGTCATCGCCGGCGGCGGGGACGTGGACGGCGGTGGTCCGCGGGACCACGGTGCCGCAGTCCCCCCAGCCCTTCGCGATCTGGTCCTCGGCGCCCCGGAAGAACCTCCCTCCCGTGGCCGACGGCGGCGGGGATCGCACGCTGTCGGGCACGACGCCGACGGGGGCCGCCGTCGCGCTCTCGGCGGCCACCAGCACGGACCCCAACGACGACGACTCCATCGCCCGGGTGCGGTGGGACACCGACGGGGACGGCGACTTCCTCGACCTCGGCGGGAGCATGCTCGGCGTCGACGTGAGCGCGTTCCTCCCCATGGGGACGACGGCCGTCGGGGTGCAGGTGACGGACGCCTTCGGCGGCATCGGGGTCGGCACGGTGAACATCACCGTCGTGAACGACCCGCCGGTGGCGGATCTCGGCCCCGACCGCGCGCTCCCGGCGCAGTCCCCGACGGGGCGCCGCCTGGCGCTCAGCACGGCCCAGTCCAGCGACCCGCAGGGCGCCGCCGATCTGGTGGCCGCCGAGTGGGACCTGGACGGCGACGGCCAGTACGACGACGCCTCCGGCGCCTCCGTCGACGTCGACCTGCCTCCCGGGACGACGGACCTGGGACTCCGGCTGCGGGACACGGCGGGGCTCGCGTCCACGGATCGCGCGGCGGTGACCGTCCTCGTGCCGGAGTACGCGCTGCGGCTCGGCGGCACGTTCCGCGGCGCGCTGGATCACTCCGCGGGGATCGACGTGGACTCGTTCTTCTTCGAAGGCGTGCCCGGGACCCTCGTCGACCTCACCGTGAACCGCGGGCCGGCGATGCGCATCACCGTGCTCCAGCCCGACGGGTCGTTCCTGCTGGACGTGAGCCACCTCGAGGCGGGGAAGTCGTACCGGCGCAAGGGGCTGCTGCTCGTCCAGCAGGGCTGGCACTGGCTCGACCTGGCTCCCTCCGAGGACCCCATCACGACGCCCTACTCGCTGGCGCTCAAGGTCCGGCTGCCGCGCGTGCGCGGCGCCGCGGGGGGGAGCCTCTCGGCTTCGGTCCGGGAGCGGTTCCACGACCTGCCCCTCGTCGAGGGGGCGGTCGTGCGGGCGCGCCTGAAGGGGACCGCCGGGCAGGCTCTCTCGCTCGTGGACGGGGACGGCGGGAGCGTCGCGTCGGCGGACGGCAAGGGGAAGCTGACGGCGGCGGCGGCGGCGTCCGGCGTCCACCGGCTCCGCGTGTCGGCGCCCGCCGAGGGCGGGGACGGGACCTACGCGCTCTCGTGGAAGGTCTCCTGGCCCAAGGGAAAGGTGAAGCTGCACGAGTAGGGGCACGCGCTTGCGCGCCCCACGGCGGCCGGCCGTTCTTCTCGGGGTCCTCCGACCTGAAGGGCACGCGCTCGCGCGCCCCACCCGGTCGGCGCTACCGCGCGGCCGCGGGTTCGTCCTCCCAGAGGTCCCACCAGGTCCGGCGGGGGACGACGACGTCGACGTGGCCGCGGAACCACTGCTTGCGGTCGCCGCGGTCGAGTGTCGTGGCGAGCAGGGCCCACGCGGTGACGGGGGCGGGTCCCTCGTGGAGGACCTTCCCGCCGCTGGTGATCACGAGGGGCTGCGCCAGGTCGAACAACTCCGGCGAGAGGAGGATCGTCAGGGGCATCTCCTTGGGGATGGCCTTGCCCGGCAGCGGCTTCGTGGTGCCGCTCACGTCCACGCGGTTGGGGCCCGTGATGCGCGCGTGGAAGCGCCATGCCTCGTCATGGGCGGCGCTGCGGAGCCAGTGGAAGCGGGTCTTCCACCGCCACCATGTCTCCCAGACGACCTCCTTCGGGTACGGGGTCCGCTTCTGCTCCGCCAGCCACTTCACGATGGGCTTCACGCCCCCCTTCGGCAGCGCGTGCCCGTTCCCGGTGACGCGGTCGTAGTGGAAGGCGTACCTCCCGGGGAACCTCTCCTGGAGGCTCTTCAGGTGGCCCGTGGCGATGTCGTCGGGGTGGATGGCCTCGTTGCGGTCGTCGTCGCTGTGGTGGATCCAGTACGGGACGTGCATGAGGTTCGGCAGAACGCCCTCCATCAGCCCCTGGTACTGGGCGCGCGGCGTCTCCAGCCGGTTCAGCGCCCCCGGCTTCATGTAGGGCATCACGCTGCCCGCCAGCGGCGCCGCGGCGGCGATGCGGTCGGCGTTCCGGCCGCCGATCATCCAGGACCCGTCCCCGCCCATGGAGTGGCCGGCGAGGACGACGCGGTCGGTGTCGCAGTCGAACGTGCGCACGGCGGCATCGATGAGCTCGAGGACGAAGCGCTCCTCCGGCTCCTCGTTCCAGGCGGAGGAGACCTTCTTCATGACCTCCGGCGAGATGACCGTGAAGCCCGCCGACGTCGCCGAGCCCCAGATGGAGTCGGCGTCGCCGGCGGCGCCCACGCCCTCGCCGCCGCCGTGCATGGAGATCATGAGCCCGCCGCCCTTCCGGCCCGGCTTGAGGATGTAGAGCCCCCGCTTCTCCTTCTCGTCGTAGAAGTACGCGCGCGCCTTCGGCGAGAGGCGCCGGCCCCGCTTCTCCCAGAGGGCGAAGAGGCCCTCGGCGATGGCGTCCACATCGCCCGGCTCCGGAGGCGGCAGCGCACGCGCCTGCGCCTCCACGGCGGCCCGACCGGCGTCGTCGGCGGCGGCGAGCCACGCCTCCCCGAGTTTCAGGAGGGCCGCGCCGGCGCCGCGGCCACCCTCCGGCGCCGCGCCGCAGCGGTCGAAGGGGACCGGCAGGAGGGCCAGCGCGAGGAGGACGGGCGGCGCGATCCGCATCCCTCCACGGTACCGCGGGACGGCGCCGGCACGGTGTAGGATGGCGCCATGGGGGACACCGGCATCGCTCCCGCGCGCGGCACGCTCCTGGTGGCGCGTCCGCACCTCCTCGACCCGAACTTCGTGCAGTCCGTCATCCTGCTCTGCGAGCACGACGACGCGGGCGGCTCCCTCGGATTCGTGCTCAACCGGCCGTCGGATCGCAGCCTCGACCAGGTCCTGCAGGGGGATCACGACTTCGCCGGTCGCACGGACCGCGTGTACGTGGGCGGGCCCGTCTCGCTGGACTCGCTGGCGGTGCTCCACCGCACCGCCGGCGTGCCCGGCGCCCTGGAGATCCTCCCGGGGCTCCAGGTCGGGGGCTCCGCGGCGGAACTGGGGCGGAGGTTCCGCGACGAGGGGACGCCGCCGTCGGACGCGCGCTTCCTGGTGGGCTACTCCGGCTGGGGCGAGGGACAGCTGGCGGCGGAACTGGCGGAGGAGTCCTGGGTGGTCTGCCCGGCGCGGCCCGAGTGGGTCTTCGACGCGGACCCGGAGACGCTCTGGCGACGCGTCCTCCGCTCCATGGGCGGCGCCTGGTCGGTGCTCCCGAACCTGCCCTTCGACCCGAGCCTGAACTGACGCCGGGCTACGCCTTCGCCGCGGGGGCCTCGTCGGGGATGAACTTGTCGGTGATGACGATGCCCATGTCCCCCTCGATGAACGCGAGCGGCTTCATCTCGATGGCGTTCCACGCCAGCTTGTCGCAGACGCGCACGCAGATGGTGCACCCGATGCACTCGTTGTAGCGGATGCGCACCGGCGGGATGGGGCGGTCGGGGTCCAGGTGGGCGGGCGTCTTCTCGATGCAGTCCACGGGGCAGAACGGGATGCAGATCTCGCAGCCCGTGCAGTTGCCCGGCTCGACGACGGCGATCTCCCGGGGCTTGCGCTTCTTCCGGTTGATCTTGTCCGGCGTCTCGGGGATCTTGCCGTAGACGTCCACGGGCTTGCTCATGGGGGGAGTATACGGCGCACCGCGGACCCCCGGCCAGATCCTAGGCCGTCAACCCCTCTTCCGCCGGGTCCAGGGCGTCGTACCGGTCCCCCAGCCACGCGCACAGGAGCCAGCACTCCGCCACCAGGGCCGCTGCGGCCACGGTGGAGCCGGCGGCGACGGCGGCGGGACGGAGGTAGGCGGGCCCCGCGAACCACCCCGCCGCGAGGACGGCCCCGCCGAGGAGCGCCGCCAGCGCGCCTCCGATCCCCAGCGCGAGGCCCTTGCCCAGGAAGGTCAGGATGTTCTGGCCCAGGGCCTCCGTTCCCGCGGGCCGCGCGTCCCCGGACGCGGGGCGCATCCATCCCGGGAACAGCACCACCATGGCCGCGTCCAGCGCCGTGGACAGGAGGGTCAGCGCCGGCAGGAGGAGCGCGGCGGAGAGCCCGACCCCGAGCACCCACGCCAGCGGGATGCCGGTGGCGATGCGCGTGCCCCCGCGGAACCGGATCACCTCCCCGGGGAACGCGACGATGGCCACGGCGACGAGCAGCCACTGGAGGGCCATCACCGGCATGGCGGCGCCGAGGATCTCCCCCCGGAGCAGGCGTGCGCCGGAGACGGGCAGGGACTTCAGCAGGTCCATGTAGTCGAGGTCCTGGCGCATGCCCGCCGGGCTGACGGCGGGGCCCATGAGGATTGCCAGGACCGCGAAGCCGGCGCACACCGCCGAGACCAGCGGGACCTCCCGCCCCTCCGCCCGCGCGGTCACTCCCTGCACCACCGCCAGCGCCACGATGGCCAGCAGGAGGACCACGGCGAGGAACCGGACCGAGGAGCCCCTCACGAGCGCCGTCGCCGCCTTCCAGACGAACGCCCCCTCGGCGGGCCCGGCGGGGGGGAGGCGCCAGGGCGGGGCCTGCATCTTCCGGGACGGCGAGAGGGACGGGTCCGACAGCCGCCCCGCGCGGAGGGCCGCGATGCGGCGCGCCAGCACCTCCGCGTGCGCCGCCGCCGCCTCCTCGAAGGCGACGTCGGCGCGGAGGACCCAGAACGCCAGCGCCGCGACCACCAGCAGCGCCGGTCCCAGGTGGAGGAGGAACGTGAGCGCGTCCCCGCTGAGGGGGAGGCGGGCCAGGCAGTGCACGGGGTAGAGGAGGACGGCGGCGGGGGATGCGTCGAGGGCCGCGACCCAGGCGCCGGGATCGAACCCCTCGGGCCACGGCACGAGGAGTCCGACGGCGATCGCGAGCCCGACCATCGCCGCCAGCACCGGCCACTGCCGTCGCCAGCCGGCGAGGCCGTGGGCGCCCAGGCTCGCATGCGTGAACGCGGCGCCCACGTTGTGGAGGCTGAGCGCGTTGAGCGCCAGGAACGCGCCCACGGCCACGATGGCGAACCGGAGGGGACCTCCGCGCGCCGTGAACGCCGCCATGAGGAGCCCCGAGAAGAGCAGCGGCGGCTGCATGGCCGCCAGCTTGTAGAGCACCAGTTCCCGCCGGCTGAGCGGCGCGGGGAACAGCAGGGCCACCTCGGACTCGAGGAACTGGAGGCCGGGGTTCTTCCCGGGGAGCAGCCACGTGATGGACGCCGACGCCAGCAGCGCCGCCGTGAGTCCCCACGCGAGGCCCGTGGGGAACGCGCCCGGCACCGCCGGGTCCCCGCCCCCGCGCCCTCGCATGGGGCCCCCGAAGATCAGCACGAAGTACGCGACACCGACGAGGGCCGGGAGGAGGTAGCGCACGCGGCGCAGCCGTCCCAGCGTGGTGCGGACGCGGTTCACCAGCGAACGCCGGATCAGGAACAGGAGCGCCGGGTTCACGGGGCGGCGGGACCCGCGGGTCCGACGGGCGGCGCGCCGTCGCCGGAGGCCATGCGGATGAAGATCTCCTCCAGGCGGGCCCCCTCCGCGAGGTCCGGGTGGGCGGCCTTCAGTTCCGCCACGGTCCCGTGCGCCGCCTTCAGGCCCCGCATGACCACGAGCACGCGATCGGACATCTCCTGCACCAGGTCGAGGAGGTGGCTGCTCACGACCACCGCCGCTCCCTCGCGCGCCCGGGCGCGGATGGCGTCCTTGGCGCGGCGGATGGCCATGGGGTCGAGCCCCGTGAGCGGCTCGTCGAACAGCAGGACCCGCGGGGAGTGGAGGAACGCGCACGCGATGGCGAGCTTCTGCTTCATGCCGCGGGAGAGCCCCGAGGGGAGCGTGGTCTCCTTCCCCGCCAGGTCGAACTCCTCCAGCAGCGCCGGGATGCGCGCGGCGGCGTCCTCCACGCGGTAGAGCCGCGCGATGAAGTCCAGGTGGTCGCGCACGGTGAGGTACTCGAAGAGGCGCGGATCGTCGGGGACGTAGGCGAGGGCCGCCTTGGCGCCCACGGGGTCGTCCACGACGTCGTGCCCGCAGACGCGGATGCGGCCCGACGTGGGACGGAGGATCCCCGCGATGCAGCGCAGCGTGGAGGTCTTGCCCGCGCCGTTGGGGCCCACGAGGCCGAGCAGTTCCCCGGGCTGCACGGAGAACGAGATGCCGCGCACGGCCTCCGTGTCGCCGTACGTCTTCCGCAGGTCGGTGATCTCGAGCAAGGGGACTCCGTGACGGCGGCGGGACACCGGGCGGCGCGCCCGCTGCGGCCGCCGCGCGGGCGGCCGGGTCACGGGTTCCGGGGCCAGACTATCCCCGCTTGGACGCCCGGGTGCAGCGGTTCCGTACGCCGGGCTCCGCCGTGGTACGGTTCCTCCATCGGCGCGCACCCGCGGCAGGGCGGGGTCGGCGCGCAACCCCGGAGGTGCCCGTGAACCCGTTCCCGTCCGCCGCCCGTCCCGGTCTCGCCGCCCTGGCGCTCTGCGCGTCCGTCCTCGCCGCCGGCTGCCGCTCGGCGCCCACGGGCCGCGTCATGGATCCGGGGGAGCCCGACGGAGTGGACGTCCGCCAGGCCTCCGTGGACGTCTTCGACGGCATGATGGCGGAGGGAGTGCGCGGCATCCTCGCCAAGACCGCCGCGAAGATGTCCGGGGACACGGCGCGCCACCGGCTGATCTTCGCCGGCCTGCAGAACAACTCCGACGAGCGCCTCGGCGAGAAGAAGGACTACATCTACGACTCCGTCGACACGATGGTGTCGGAGAACGGCTCCTTCGACATGGTCTCCCGCACGTTCGTCGAGAACGTCCTCGACCAGATGGGCCGCCAGCCCCGCGCCGAACTGCTGCTCGACCCGCAGGTGCGCCGCGAGGTCGTGGAGCGCTTCCAGCAGCGGGAGGGGCGCGACTACATCGGCTACATCCTCTGGGGCAAGTTCAACAACGCCACCAGCGAGACGGGGAAGCGCGAGACGGAGAAGAAGTACGTCCTCGTGCTGGAGATGGTGGACGTGCGGACGGGGCTGGAGACGAAGCACCAGGTCTACGGCCGCAAGGCCTACACGCGGTAGCGGTGTCCGCCCGTCCCCGCCGGCCCGTCGCCGCGCTCGCCGCGGCGGGGGCCGGCCTCCTGCTCGCCGCCTGCGCCACCACGGCGGAACGGATGGCGCCCGCGCGGGCGGCGTGGGAGGCCGGCGACCCCGAGGCGGCGCTCGCCGTCCTCGACGGCCTCCGCCCCGACGCCGGCACCGACGTGGCGCTGGTGGACCTGGAGCGTGCGTCGGCCCTTCTCGCGCTCGGCCGCTTCGGACCCTGCGCCGACGCGGCGGAGGCCGCCGTCCGCCTCCTCGACGCCCACGAGCAGGGGGACATCGGCGAGTGGGCGCTCGCGGGGGTGACCGACGACACGGCGCTCGCCTTCGAGGGGGCGGACCACGAGAAGGTGCTCGCCCGCGCGCTCCCGGCGCTCGCCCTTCTCGCCGACGGCCGCGCCGACGAGGCGCGCGCGCTCGCCCTGCAGGTGAACCGGGTGCAGGAGCGGCTGCGGGCGCGGGCGGTGCTCCCGGGGAAGGACCCGGGGCGGCCCGGCTACCGGCCCTTCGCGTTCGGGGAGTACCTCCAGGCCCTGGTGGACGAGATGCGGGGGAACTTCGACGAGGCGGCCATCGGGTACGGGCGCGCGGCGGAGATCCTCCCCGCGTTCCCCGGCTCCGCCGAGGCGCTGGCGCGGGTGCGACGCTCCCGCCTCGTGGAGGGGGAGGGGACCGGCGCCGTCGTGGTGCTCGCGCTCCTCGGCCCCGGTCCCGTGCTGGAAGAGGTGGCGGAACCGGTGACCTCCGTCGTCGCCATGGCCGCGTCGGCGGTGATCAACGCCCGCAAGGGGGCCTTCCTGCCCTCGCAGGCGCCGGTCCTCGTGCCGCGCCCGAGGCCGCGGGCGTCCCCGCTGCGCGACGTCGCGGTGGAGGTGGACGGGCGGGAACGCGGCGCCACGGCGGTGCTGCTGGACGTGGACGACGCCGCGGTCCGGCAGTGGGGCGACGACATGCCGCGCATCCTCCTCCGGGCGGTGGTGCGGCGCGCGTTCAAGGAGATCGCCAAGAACCAGGTGCGGTCCGCCGTGTCCGGGGGCCGGAACGCCTCCGCGGAGGCGGTGCTGGTGGACGTGGCCGGCCTCCTGTGGACCGCGACGGAGCGGGCCGACACGCGCTGCTGGTCCCTCCTGCCCAAGACGGTGCAGGTGGCCCGCATCGAGGCGCCCGTGGGGGAGCGGACGCTCCGCCTCGTGCCACGGCGCGCCGGCGGCGGGGCCGCGGGGCCGGCGGTGGAGGTCCCCCTCCGCGTCGAGGCGGGCCGCATCTCCGTGGTGCTCCTCGTGGCGCCCTCGGACCGCGCGGTGCCGCGGGTCCACGTCGATCCCCTGTCGATGCCGTCGACGCGGCCGTAGGGCTAGCGTTCGAGGGCCGCCGCGACGGCCTCCGCCGCGGCCGCGGCCTCCCGCCGCGCCACGGCGGGGTCGGTGTGGATGGAGGTCGCGACGACCCGGCCCCGCGTCTCCACGACGACGCGGGACCCGCCCACGTCCCCCTCCCGCTCGCCCTCGGGGAGGCCGTAGATGCGCAGCAGGGCCGCGGCGTACGAGGAGGCCTGCGCCGGTTCCCCGTGGCAGGAGACGCTGACGCCCCCGTCGGGGCGGTGGAGACCGGCCCCGCACTCCCAGCCGGCGAAGGCCCGCTCCACGGCGTCGGGGCCGAGGACCGGCAGCCACCGGGCGCGCAGATCCAGTTCCCCGGCGTCGGCGGCGCCCCCGTGGCCCAGCCCCCGCAGCACGGCCGCGGCGTCGACGGGCGGGGGCGCCTCCCCGGCGGGGCCGTAGCGCTCCGGATGGAACACCGTGGAGGTGGCGCGCGGGGGGTCGGCGAGGGCGCGGGCCGCCAGCGGGAGGCCGCCGCGCCGCTCCAGGTCGGCGACGAACGCGGCGCCCCGCCCGTAGGTGAGGTGGAACCGGGCGTGGCGCTCGTCCGGGGGATCGCCCAGGACCGGCAGCGCCGCCGCCACCGCCGCCGGGAGGTCCAGGCGCTCCGCCGCCCGCCGCGCGAAGTGGACCGCTCTCCCCTCCGCGACCATGCCCCGGGCGCGCAGCGACTCCGCGTCGGGCGCGGAGGCGAACAGCGTGCCCAGGTCGTGGTCCGCGTCGTCGCAGGCGTGCACCATCTCGTGCGCGAGGACCAGCGTCGCGAACGCGCGGAGGGTGGGGCGGTCCTCGGGGAGCCCGAGGGCGCGCATCTGCGCGAGGAAGTTCACGGGCGTCACGATGACGCGCCTGCGCCGCGGGGAGTACCGCGCCGCGACGGAGGCGGCGGAGCCGCGCGCGGTGGCCCGGAGCAGCGTCTCCCGCGCGGCGGCGGACGCCGCGGCGTGCAGGAAGTCCACCTGGGGCCGCAGTTCCTCCGCCAGCGCCTCCTCCATCTCCGCCACGGAGGCGACCACGGGCTCCGCGGCCTCCGCGGGAACGGCCCTCCCGAGGACCTCCTCCACCGCCTCCCGCGCCCGGGCGGCCGGACCGCGGAGGTCCATGGCCAGGGTGACCGGCGGGAGCGTGTCGATGCCCGGCGGCGGCGGTGGCGGCGGGGGGGAGGCGCAGCCCGCCGCGAGGAGCGCGAGGACGGCGGCGAGCGGCGGGACGGCCTCCATGGCGGCGCAGTCTACGGGTGCGCCCGTCACCGTCCCGTCAGAACAGAAGTCCCTCCCGCGGTGGCGGCCCGCCGCGGATCCAGGCGTAGACCGACCTCAGGTCCGCCGCCACGGGACCCCACGCGTAGCGCTCCTCCACCAGGCGGCGGCCGTTCCCGCCCATGGTCGCCCGCTCCGACGGGGTCATGGCGAAGAGGTCCCGGAGGCCCTCCGCCATGGCGGACGGCTCCGGGCCCAGGCGGAGCGCGGCGCCGGCGGCGAATCCCGCCGGCAGGTGGCACGCCTCGGTCATCGCCACGGCGCGGCCCCGGGCCCAGGCCTCGAGCACGCAGACCGGGTCCCAGTCCCCCAGCGACGGGAGCACCACCGCCGCGGCGGCGGCGTAGGCCGCCTCCCGATGGGGGCCGAACACGCCCCCCGTCAGCAGCACCGAGTCCGCGAGCCCGAGGGCGCGCACATCCCGCCGGATCTCCCTCTCGTGCCCGTCGCAGTCCCACCCCGCGAGGACGAGACGCCACTCCCGGACCGCGGGGGGGGCGTCGCGGCGGGCCAGCGCCCACGCGCGCAGCAGCCCCGCCAGCCCCTTCTTGGGGTGAAGCCGGCCCATGAACAGCAGCACCGGCCCGCCCCCCTCCGCCGCCGGATCCCACGGAGGGGGACCCGCCGGGAGCCCCGGCGGGGGGATGTCCACCCCGTTGGTCACGACGCAGACGGGATTGCGCAGGCCGACCTCCCGGAGCGCGAGCGCCTCGTCGGGGCTGTGGGCGTGCAGGCACGC
The DNA here is from genome assembly GCA_964607145.1 of uncultured Planctomycetota bacterium. Classification (GTDB taxonomy): domain Bacteria; phylum Planctomycetota; class JAJSAM01; order JAJSAM01; family JAKLKS01; genus CAZSIX01. The sequence continues at coordinate 37,949 of CAZSIX010000029.1, forward strand.
GGCGCCGAGGAGGTGGCGATCCTCGAACAGGCGCCGCGCCAGCGCCTTCCTCCAGCCCTTGTGGCGGAGTTCCCACGGGTCGAAGTTCCCGTGCGGGCTCACCACGTAGGGGACGCCGCTGCGCCGCGCATGGGAGGCCACCGCGATGGACCGGTACTTCCAGAGGCCGTGGGTGTGCATCACGTCCGGCGAGGTGGCGCGGAGGGCCGCAGGGAGCCGGGGGGAGTAGGCGAACAGGGCCGGTCCGACGGTGTCCAGCGCCGTCACCGGGATGCCGTCCCACCGGAGTCCGTCACCGCCGGGCGTCGGTACGCGGCTGCCGATGACCTGGACGGACGTGTCCCCGCGGGCCTGGAGCGCGCGGGCGAGACCGTGGGTGTGGGCGAGGATTCCCGCGCCGAAGCCCGACACGGCGGTGGTGACCATGGTGACGCGCATGGGGCTCCCCGGGGCCGGGGACCCCGGCCGCCGGGGGCGAGTCTATCCCGCGACGGAGGCGTTCCCCCGGGGCGTCCACGGCTCGCGCGGCGCGGGTACGATCGCGGAATGCGCGGGAGCGGGGCCACGGTGGCGAGGGCGGCGCGGGTCCGCGGCTGGGCCGCGGCGGGCCTCCTGTGGGCGGCGGGCGCGGCCGTCGCGGCGGGAGGGCAGGAGCCCTCCGTGCCGGCGCTCCTCCGGGACGCCTCCTCCTCCGACGCGGCGCGGCGGCGGGAGGCCCTGGCGGCGCTGCTGCTCCGCGCCCCCCGTCTGGACGGGACGGAGGCGCGATCCGTTGCCGCCGCCGCCGCGGGCCGCCTGGAGGGGGAGCGGGATCCCGACGCGCGGGCCCTGGCGCTCACGTTGCTGGGCCGCACGGGGGGCGGGGCGGCCGCGGAGCCGCTGCTGCGGGCGCTGGCGGGGGAGACGGAGCCCGGTCCCCAGGCGGCGCTCGTGGACGCCTTCGCCGACCTCCCCGCGGAGGCCGTGGCGGAACCCCTCTCCCGGGTCTGCTTCGGCGACGGGAACGTCACCGCCCGGACCCTGGGGGCCGCGGCGCTCGGTCGCGTCCCCGGCGATCGCGCCCTCCGTGCGCTGCTGGCGCTGGGGGAGACCACGCTGCCCTGGCCCGTGGCGGCGGCGGTGGTCGAGTCCATGGGGCTCCGCGGAGACCGGCGCGCCGTGGACCTGGCCGTGGCGCGTCTGGCGGACCCGGACCCGGCCGTCCGGGTGGCCGCCCGCATCGCGGCGGAGCGCCTCCTGGGGCGGGACCTGGGTGACGACCCCGCCGCATGGCGCGGGGCCTGGCAGGCGGAGCGCGAGGGGTGGGTGCCTCCGGGCTCCCGGCCCCCCGTCGAGGGGGCCCTCTCCGCTCCCACGCTCCACGTGGACGTGCGCACCGTGGCCCGGTTCTACGACGTCCCCGTGGCGGGGCGGCGGGTCGCGTTCGTGATGGACTGCAGCCAGTCCATGTGGGGCGGGAAGATGGAGACGGCGAAGGCGGAACTGCTGGCCGCCATCAAGGGCCTTCGCCCGGGGCAGCGGTTCGCCCTCGTCTTCTTCAACGAGCGGGTCTGGACGTGGCGCGAGGCGCCGGCCCCGGCGACCCCCGCCATGAAGTGGTCCGCGGCGGAGGCCGTGGCGGCGCTCCCCACGCGCTCCTACACCAACATCCACGACTCCCTGGAGCGGGCCTTCGGCTGGTGCGGGGAGGGCCGGTTCGCGGTGGCCGATCCGCCGGGGCTGGACGAACTGTTCTTCCTCTCCGACGGCGAACCCAACCGGGGCCGCCTGCGGGACCCGGAGCGGATCGCCGAAGCCGTCGCGGGCTGGAACGCCCGGGGCCGGGTGCGAATCCACACGGTGGCGCTGGGGGAGCACCCCGCCGCCCTGCTGGCTCGCCTCGCGGCGGACGGCGGCGGCACCGCCGTCCGGCGGCCCTGACGGGGCCGTCCCCCCGGGGCGCCCGGGAATCCGGACCCGAGCCCGGGCGCCCCTCCGTAGGATGGTCCCCCCGGAGAGGGCATCGGCAATGCACGTGAAGGTGGCGGGGACGGCCGGCTTCTGCTGGGGGGTGCAGCGGGCGCTGCGCTCCCTGGATGGCGATTCCCCCCCGCCGACCCCCCCCGTGACCCTGGGTCCGCTGGTCTACAACGGGCCCGTGCTGGCGCGGCTGGAGGACCGGGGCATCGCCACCCTCACCACGGCGGAGCAGGCGCGCAAGGGCCAGACCGTCGTCATCCGCCCCCACGGGGCCCCCGCCGGGGACCGGGAGACGCTGGGGAACCGGGGCGCCACACTCCTCGACCTCACGTGCCCCCACGTCGCCGCCACGCGGGAGGTGGTCGCGCGGCTCTCGGCGGCGGGCATGAACGTCGTCATCGCCGGCAACCGGGAGCACGACGAGGTCGCCGTCCTGCGGGAGGCGGTGACGACGCGCTGCTGGGTCCTCGCCAGCGCCGACGAGGCGGAGACCGTGGCCGCCGAACTCCCCCTCGCGGTGGTGGGGCAGTCCACCCTCGGCTCCGCCACCTTCGGCGACATCGCCGACACCCTCCGCGAGCGGTTCCCCGGCGTGCGTGTCGTCCCCACGCTCTGCGGCGTGACCGAGGCCCGGCAGGCGGAGGCCGAGAGCCTCGCCCTCGAGGCCGATGTCCTCGTGGTCGTGGGCCCCTACAACAGCGGGAACACGCGCCGCCTCGCGGAGATCGCCCGGGAACTGGGCAAGCAGACGTTCCAGGTCGAACTCCCCGAGGACGTGAACCTGGAGACCCTCGTGGAGCAGGCGCGGCTCTCCCGCCGCGATCTGTTCCTCCAGACCTACGCCGACGACCCGGAGCGCCTCAAGCAGCTGGAGTCCGATCCGGAAGCGCTGGACGACGACGTCGTCATCGGCGTCACCGCGGGCGCGTCGACGCCGCCGTGGGTGCTGCGCGCCATCGTGGACCGGATCCTCGGCGCCACGCGGGCGGGGCTCGTGCAGGGCCTCCCGCCGGACGTGGCCGCCGAGTCCGGGGGCCCGCCCCTCGTGCTGCCGGCGTTCGAGATCGAGACCCCCGCGGCGCCTTCCGGGGACGGAGCACCGGCTTCTCCCGCGGCGGGGGCGTAGACCGTGGGCTCGGAAGTGCGCCGCCGCCTGGAGGAGGTTTCGTCCCGGATGCAGCAGGTCCGGGACGGGCTTTGACCTCCCCGGCGGCCTGGCGGAGATCGGCCGCATCGAGGCGGCCATGGCGGCTCCCGGGTTCTGGGACCGCTCCGACGACGCCCGCTCGCGCGTGCAGTCGCTGAAGGCGCTCCGCGCCCGCGTGGGCGCCGCCGCCACCCTCGAGAAGGAGATCGCCGAGGCCGCCGAACTCCTTGGCATGGCCGAGGGCTACGGCGACGAGACGGAGATCGGGAACGTCGCCCGCGCGGTCGAGGGGCTGGAGGCGCGGCTGGAGCGCCTCGAGTTCCGCGCCATGATGTCCGACCCCCACGACATCAACGACTGCTGGCTCTCGGTCCACGCCGGCGCCGGCGGCACCGACGCCTGCGACTGGGCCGCCATCCTCCTCCGCATGTACACCCGCTGGATGGACCGCAGCGGCTACCGGTACGAGGACATCGATTCCCAGCCCGGCGAGGAGGCCGGGGTCCGCCGCGCGACGGTGAAGGTCGCCGGCGAGTGGGCCTACGGGTACCTGAAGGCGGAGATCGGCGTCCACCGCCTCGTCCGGCAGTCCCCCTTCGACGCGAACCACCGCAGGCACACCGCCTTCGCGGCGGTGGACGTCGTGCCGGAGATCGAGGAGACGGAGATCGAGATCCGCGACGCGGACCTGCGCGTGGACACGTTCCGCGCGGGGGGCGCCGGCGGCCAGCACGTGAACAAGACCGACTCGGCGGTGCGGATCACCCACTTCCCCACGGGCATCGTCGTCCAGTGCCAGAACGAGCGGAGCCAGCACAAGAACCGCGCCCACGCCATGCAGATGCTCCTCCAGCGCGTGTACCGGATGCAGGAGATGAAGCGGGAGGAGGAGCTCAAGAAGGCCTACGGCGAGAAGGGGGAGATCGGATGGGGCTATCACATCCGCTCCTACGTCCTTCACCCGTATCGTCTGGTCAAGGACGAGCGGACCGACGTGCAGGTGTCCGATGCGGACGGCGTCCTGGACGGGGACCTGGACCGGTTCCTCCAGGCCGAACTCAGGCGCCGGATGCAGCGCCGCCGGGCGAAGTAGCCCGCCGGGTACGCTGCGCCGCTGGCGGTCCCGGAGGAGGATCCATGGAGCCGGTGCGACGCGCGCTGCTGAGCGTCTACGACAAGCGGGGGATCGTGGACTTCGCCCGGGGGCTGGCCGACCTCGGGATCGAGATCCTCTCCACGGGCGGGACCGCGGACCTCCTCGGGAGGGCCCGCATCGAGGTCCGGGACGTGGCCGACGTGACGGGGTTCGCGGAGATGCTCGACGGGCGCGTGAAGACCCTCCACCCGGCCGTCCACGGGGGACTGCTGGCCCGCCGCGACCTCCCCGGCCACATGGCCGCCCTCGAGGAGCGGGGCATTCCGCGCATCGACCTGCTGGCGGTCAACCTGTATCCGTTCGAAGCGACCGTGGCCCGGGAGGGCGCCACGGACGAGGAGATCACCGAACAGATCGACATCGGCGGTCCGGCCATGCTCCGGAGCGGGGCCAAGAACCACGCGTCCGTGGCCGTCGTCTCCTCCCCCGACCGGTACGCCGAGGTGCTGGCCGCGCTCCGCGCCAACGCCGGCGGGGTTCCCGACGCGCTCCGCCTCGACCTGGCGCGGGAGGCCTTCCGCACCACGGCGCGGTACGACGCCGCCGTGGGCTCCTGGCTTTCGAGCCGGGGCGGGGGGACCTTCCCCGAGTTCTACTCCCCGCTCTTCCGCAAGGTCTCCGACCTGCGGTACGGGGAGAACCCCCACCAGCGGGCGGCCCTCTACGGCGAGGCGGGCACCGACGAGCCCTCGCTCGCGGCGGCGGACATCCTCTGGGGCAAGGAACTCTCCTTCAACAACATCCTCGACCTGGACGCGGGGCTCGACCTCGTGCGGGATCTGGCGGGCCCCGCGGCGGCGGTGATCAAGCACACCAACCCCTGCGGCTGCGCCGAGGCGGACACTCCGCTGGAGGCCTACCGCAACGCCTACGCCGGGGATCCCCTGAGCGCCTTCGGCTGCGTCCTCGCGCTGAACCGGGTGGTGGACGCCGAGACGGCCATCGCCATCGCGCGGCCCGACACCTTCGTGGAGGCCATCGTCGCCCCGGGCTACGCCGCCGGCGCCATCGAGGCCCTCACGGGGCGGCAGCCCTGGGGCAGGAGCGTGCGCATCGTCAAGGTCGCCGACCCCGCCTCCGCGGCGCGGCTCCGGGCGCCCCGGGATCTCCGCCGCATCGTGGGAGGCGTCCTCGTCCAGGACAGGGACCGGATGCTGCTCCCCACGGGGCCCGCCCCCCGCTGCGTGACGCAGCGTCCGCCCACGGACGCCGAGCGGGCGGACCTCCTGTTCGCGTGGGGGGTCTCGAAGCACGTGAAGTCCAACGCGGTGGTGTTCGCGAAGGGCCGCGCCACGGTGGGGATCGGCGCGGGCCAGATGAGCCGCGTGGACGCCTCCGAGGCCGCCGTGCGGAAGGCGGGGGATCGAGCCCGCGGCGCCGTGCTGGCGTCGGACGCGTTCTTCCCGTTCCCCGACGGTCTGGAGGTGGCCGCCCGCGCGGGCGTGACCGCCGCCATCCAGCCCGGCGGCTCGCGGAACGACGCCGCCGTCATCGAGGCCGCCAACTCCCACGGGATGGCCATGCTCTTCACGGGCATGCGGCACTTCCGGCACTAGCGCGGTCCGGGCCCGTGAAGAGAACGGTGGCGGGGTTGGGGGCCGCGCTCCTGCTGGCCCTGCTGGGCGGCGCGTCCCTGCTCCTCCTGCCGGGCCCTCCCCCGGCCCCGGTCGACCCGTCTCCACCGTCGCCGCCCGCGCCGCGGCCGGCGCCGCCGGCGCCCGCGGAGGTTCCCCCCGCCGACATCGCGGAGGAGCCCCCGGAACCCCCTCCCCCCCCCTCCGACGACGAACTGCCCCCCGGCGACTACCCGTGGAGAGTCCCCCCCTGGTGGAGGGCGACGGAGGCGCGGCTGGCGGCGGCCCCCCTCCGCATGGGGCCGGACCAGTTGCCCTTCCGGGACCTGCTGGCCCGCATCGCCGAGGCCTCCGGCGTGGAGGTTTCGCTGGGCCCCGAACTGGCCGCGTGGGGGGAGGACCGCGTCTACGCCGTGGCGCACGTGGACGGCAACGCCCTCTCCTTCCTCGACCTTCTCGCCTCCGTGCACAACCTGGAACCGGTGCTGGGAAGGAACAGCGTCGTGCTCCATCAGCGAGGTCGCGCGAAGGAGACCCCGGTGGTGCGCTCGGGCCGCGTGCAGTGGACGCTGCGCGTCGCGCGCGAGCGGCGGGACGGGCTCCGCGATCCCGATCCCGCGGAGGAGGGCATGCTGGCGACCGCCGTCCCGTGGGACGTCGACGGGGGCCTGACTCCCGGACGCACGTACACCGCGCGCGCCCTCGCCGCGGCGCTGGGGAGATCCCTCGCCGTGCCCGTCTACCTGGACGGGGCCCTCTGGGAGGAGAACGGCTCCGCGGAGGTGGGGGTGGCGCACTCCCTCGGGGACCTCCTCGGGGCGGTGGCGCCCCCGCTGCGGGCCCGGTTCGAGGCCACGCCCCGGCGCGTCGTGCTGTTCCGCTGAGGGCGCGGCACGCCAGTTTTCTGTGGGGCCGCCGATGAATACAGCGTGATACTCGCAACGTCGGACCCCATGCACGGGGTCGTCCGCCGAGTTCCGGCGGCTGCCCGCCCCGCTTCCGCGGGGCCGTTGGCCCCCTGACCTCCCGCGACGCCCCTTCGGATTCCGGGGTCCCCGCACCATCCGGAGGGACTGCCCTGCACCCGTCTCCATCGTCGCCGTCGTTCGGACCCTCCCCGTCCCGCTCCCCCGACGCCCCCCCCGACGGTCCGCCCGCCGCCGGGGACACCGGTCCGGCCGCGGCCGGCGCCGACGCCGCCCGACCCCGCCGCGGACGACGCGGGAGACGGGGGCGCGGGCGGGTGGGGACGCGGGAGCCCGTCGCGGCGACCGCCGCGGTGGAGCCGGCGAAGGCCCCCGCCCCCCCGTACGACCGGCTCCGGCGGGCGACGGGACCGGCGACGCC
>CAZSIX010000030.1:0-44059 GCA_964607145.1 uncultured Planctomycetota bacterium
CGCCGTGCCCCCTCCCGCTCCCGCGCGCGACGCCCCCGACCTCCCCGGAGCGCCAGAGATGCCGGTGGCCGCCCCGGCGCCCGCGGAGGACGCCCCGCCGCCCGCGCCGGAGCCCCCGCCCGCGGAGGCGGACCGCACACCGGCGCCGGACGAGGTGGCCGGTCGCGTCGTGACGCCCGCCGGTCACCCCGTCGCCGCCGCCCGCGTGCGGCTCGTGCGCCTCTCCACCGCGGGCGGGGACGGGCCGCCGCCGGACGCGGGACGTCGCGCCTCCGCGCTCTCCGGCGCCGACGGATCGTTCCGCTTCGCCGGGAGTCCCGCGGGGTTCTGGGAACTGCGGGCGGAGCATCCGGAGCAGGGGGAGGGCAGCCTGGTGCTCCGGAACCCGCTTCCCCGCGTCGCCGTCGTCGTGGTCGCGCCTCCCCTCGCCCTCCCCGTGGAGGGCGTCGTGCGCTCCGCCGACGGCGCGCCGATCCACGCCGCCGAGGTCACGGTCCGGGTCGCGGGCCTCGGCCCCTTCGGCGGGGCGGCGCTGCGGACGCGCACCGACGCCCGGGGCGCGTTCCGCCTCACGGTGCCCGGACCGGGACCCTGGGACGTGACCGCGGCGCCGGCGGTGGAGGAGGGCGCCGTGTTCGGCGCGCGGGGCGACGGACTGCCGTCGGATCCGGTCGAGGTGACGGCTCCGGCGGCGGGCCTGGAGATCGTGCTGCGCGCGGGGGAGTCCGTCGAGGGGCGCTGCGTGGACGAGACCGGCGCCCCGCTGGCGGGCGTCGTGCTCAGCCTGCTGCACGCGTCCCGCGAGGGCTCCCACCCGACGGCCCACGCGCGGACCGGCGTCGACGGGCGCTTCCGGCTGGAGGGGCTCGCCCCCGGACCCCACGTCCTGTTCGCCGCGCCGGCCGCGGATCGGGACGGGACCTCGCGGCCGGGCGCGGAGCGGCGGCTGGCGCTCCCCGCGGGCGACGCCGTCGAGGTCGTGCTCCCGCGCGGGCTCGCGGTGGAGGGCGTGATCCGCCTGGAGAACGGCGACCCGCTGCCGGGCGGCGTCCTCCGCGCGATGCCGCTCCACGGCGCGCCCACGGAGCCGACCTTCTGGCGCACGGGCGCCGTCGACGGTGCGGGGAGGTTCCGGGTGACGGGCCTCCCGCCGGGGACCTACGCGCTGCACCTCGTGTGCGTCGGCGAGGCGCCGCCGCCGGGCCCCTTCGACAACGGCGTGCGGGATCCCGCGCCGGCGCTGCGCGGGGGCTCGCCGGTGGCCGCGGGCACGCGGGGGCTCGTGCTCGTCGTCGAGGACGGCGCGGGCATCGAGGGCGTGCTCGTGGACGAGGGCGGGCGTCCGCTGGCCGGCGGCGAAGTCACCCTGCAGGACCCGCTCACCGGGGACCGCATCGGCTTCCCCTCCGACGGAGAGGGCCGCTTCCGCGCGGCGGGGCTGGAGGCCGGTCGGCGCTACGACCTCGACGCCATCGTCTGGGGACGGGGAGCGGTCCGCCGCGAAGGCGTCACGGCGGGCGGGCCGCCGCTGGTGCTGGAGATCGGCCTCGGGCTCCACGCGTCGGGGCGCGTCGTGGACGCCGTGGGCCGACCGGTCCCGTCCACCTCGTTCCTGCTCGTGCCCGCCGACGGAGACCACATGGCCACGCGCTGGGTGCGGATCGAGGAGGACGGCTCGTGGATCGCGGGCGGCCTGGAGGATCGCACCTACCGGGCCGTCCTCGACCTGTGGGGCGCCGACGAGCGCGGGCGCACGCTCGTGCTGGGCGAGGTGCGGCCCGGCGACGAGGGGCTCGTGCTCGTGGCGGCGCCGTAGCGGGGCGACGCCGCCCTCCGGTCCTGCCGAGCCGAGAGACGCGTCAGGCGGGGAAGAGCGAGGCCAGCGACGCGCGGGCGGCGCGGCGCGCGTCCATGCCGCCCCCCCGACCGAACGAGGGGGCCTGGAGGCGGACGGCGGCGGCCACCCGCTCGGCGACGGCGGCGAGGGGCACCCGATGGGCGTCCTCCGCGGAGAGCACGTCCAGCAGGGCGGCGGTGAACAGCCCGTGGACCCCGCCCTCGAACGCGAGGCCGGCCTCGGTGGTGGCGGAGAGCGTGAGGACGCGGGCGGGAATGGCGGGCGCCGGCGCGCGGCGGCGGCGGGGACCGGGAGGCAACCCCCCCGCATCGAACAGATCCTTCAGCCCGCGCTGCGATTCGCCGGGGCGGCCGGAGCGGATCACGATGTCCGGGGCCTCGGGCGAGGCCGCGATCCTCATCACCGACGGGAGGACGTCCATGGCGGCGACGGCGGGCGGGATGCGCCCGTCGTCGGTGAACGCCGCGGCCCGGCGCGCACGGGATCCCGCGTCCGCCGGGGGAGCGCCCTCCACGACGACGCCCTCGTTCACGGTTCCCGCGGCGAAGCAGGCGTCCACCAGCAGGAGCACGTCGGCGTCCGCGGGCACCGCCGAAAGGAGGTCGAACAACTCGTCATCGAGAAGCAGCCCGTCCCGGAGCGCCCACGCCTCGGCGACGCCATCGGGCTCGTTTCCGACACCGGGAAGCGCCACCCCGTGCCCCGCGAACGTGAGCAGCAGTCCGTCCCCCGGCGCCATGGAGTCGATGGCGGCCCCGAGGGCGGCGATGACGCGACCCCGCGTCGCGTCGGGACCGCGGAGGAACCGGGCGAAGCATCCGAGGGAATCGGCGATTTCACGCATCGCCTCCGCGTCCCGCTCCGCGGAGCCCAGTTCCCCCAGGAGATTCCCGTAGACCCCCGGGTCCACCCGGTTCAGGCCGACGTGGACGGATCGGTGGAGGCGGACGGGGGGCGGGGTTCGACTCCCGGCGGGAGACGCCGGCCCGCCGGGACGTGTCGACGGACGCACGGGGATCAATCCAGCGGGCCTATTTCCCGACCCAGGCGATGGTCGCCTCTTGCCCGTCGGCCTCGGCCCAGAGATCCGCCTTCTTTCCCGCGGGCACCTCCAGAGTCACGGACTTGACGGCGGAGTTCAGCTTCGGGGCGTCAGCCGGCCGATCCGTCGCCTTCCCCTCGACGACGAGCCAGACGTAGACGTCCCCGCCGCGAGTGCTCGTGAGCGTGACATCCACCTGCTGCTTGAACGCGCCGGCCATCCTCGTCGCCTTCGACCCCACGGTTCCCGAACTCGACAGTTCGGGAATCTGCGCCGCATCCCCGTCGGCAGTCCGCTCGCTCACTTCTGCCTCCCCTCCGGTTGATCGCCGCACGCGGCTACCCCTTCACGCGCCAGTCATGCACCACGAGTTGCTCCGGGTCGTACGCCGGGCAGTCCGGCTGTGCGAGAGCCGTCTTCCGGAATCCGCAGATCGCATCCGCGTAGTTCGCGGTCAGGTTCTCCTCCTCGCACGGCGGCACCGTCGTGCTGTCGCTCCCCCAGAGCGGGGTTGCCGTGATGTTCCTGAAGATCAGCTGCGTGCTCTCCATGAACTCCGGCGCGGCGGAATTGCCCACCACCCGGAATCCCCCCGGCTGCTCCGGCTCGAACATGAGCCACACCTCCCGCCCCCCCTGCTTCGTCACCCAGACGTAGGCGAGTGGCCACGGAGCGCTACCGGGGGCCGGCGCCTGCGAGACCTCGTACACCGCTCCGTTCGGACCGGTGTAGGCGATCTTCCGGGCGACATTGCCGAAGTCGCTGGGGAACGGCCGGGCGACCTGGACCACCCAGCCGGAACTGGCCTGGCGCTGCTGCTGGTACTTGGCCATGAACCGGAGGGTCGCGTACTCGATGAGCGCTTCCTTCGTCACCTCGCTGTCCGGCGCGTGACCCGGGGGCGGACTGAACCCCTCGGCGACCGGGATCGAGTCCAACCAGAGCGAGTTCACGTTGGGCGGATTCACCTTCGCGTACTTCCACATCGGTACCGACGTGACGGTGCGGTAGCACCAGAGCTCGATGTTCGGGAACGGGCCCGGCGACCATGCGATGGCGGTGAACTGGTCCGGCGGCGGCCCCCCGTCCGATCCCGTCCTCCCCTCGAACGTGCGGTCCCCCACCTGCGGGGCCCTTCCGCCTCGGACGTTCAACGGAATGTTCCTCATCGCGGCCCTCCCTTCGCGCGTGGACCCGCGGGGTCCGCGCCGATCCAATCGGCGACCTCCCGCGGCGACAGGACTTCACGGCGCTCGTCCCGGCCGGATGTCCTGCGTACCCAATCCAACGACGACGACACGGCCGCTTCGGGGATCTCCGCGGCCCGTCCCTCGCGCGCCATCAGCGCGGCGGCCTGCGCGACGAGTCCCGGCGGGCCTCCGGCGGCGATGGCCTCGCCCAGACGTTCCCCCAGCGCGCCGTCACGAGGCCCGGCGCACGTCTCCGCGAGCGCCAGGGCCAGGGCAGCGGCAGCCGGCTGCCGGCACGTCTCCAGATCCGACGCGGCGCGCCCCGCCAGTTCCGCCGCCAGCGCGAGGCGGCGGGACCGCCATGCGAACGCGGCTTCCCCGAGGAGCAGCATCCCGCGCGTGACCGAGACGGGGAGCCGCTCCGCGGCCGCCACGAGTTCCTCGTCCACGGGCCCCGCGGCGCCGCCGCGGTAGGTCACCTGCCGCAGGATCCGCTCCGCGCGCGCCTCGTTGACGCCGTCCCGCGCCTCCGCCGATGCGCGCAGCGCCGCCGTCGCCCACTCCTGCGCACGGGGCAGCGCGCCCGCCTCCAGCGCCGCCGCTGCGGCGTTGATCCACGCCGTCGTCCGCGCCCGGGGCCGACGGGTGAGCCGGGCAGCGCGGGCGTGCAGCCCCGCCGCGGCGGCGTACCGTCCCGCGTCGTACCGCAGCCAGCCGGTCCACGCCGACAGCAGCGAGCGGGCGTCCCGCCCCTGCCGCTCCCTCACCCAGCGGGCCGCCTCCTTCACGCGCCGGAGGTGCTCCCCGGGCGACGCCGCTCCGGCTGCGTGGATGCCGATCACGTGGTACGCGCGGCGGTGCGCCTCCGAGGGCCAGCCGTGGGGCGTCGGGAGCAGGCGGAGGGCGCGATCCGGGTCCGCGTCCAGCACGCCCGCCGCCGCCTGCAGCAGGGGACGCCACGCCGACAGCCGCGCGTCCTCCCCCGGCGAGAGATCCAGGTGGTACAGGGCCAGGTCGACCGCCGCGCGGGTCGCCAGGCCGAGGGCGGTCTCCGCCATCACCTCCATGGCCTCCGCGTAGAGCGCGACGTCCGCTCCCTCCCCGCGCCGCGCCATGGGCAGCGCGCGATCGAGGACGTACCGCGCGTCGGCGAGCCGCCCCGCCGCGACGTGGCCGCGCGCCAGCCGGACCGCCACGCGGCACGCGTCCGCATCGAGACCCGCCGCGAGCAGGTGCTGCATCTGCTCGTCGGAGCCCGCCGGGAGATCCGCGGCGATGGCCCGGCTCCAGGCCCCCTTCACCTCCGCGTCGAGGCCGGCGAGGTCGGGGCTTCCCTCCAGCACGGCGGCGCGTCCGTCCCCGTCCAGCGCCACGACGCCGCCATCCTGGAGCGCCCCGAGGTCGGCGACGACCGCCGCCTCCGGCCGATCGAGGGCGCGGGCCAGCGTGCGGGCCCGGACGGGCACACCGGCGAGCGTGACCGCGGCCCAGACGCGCCGCGTCTCGGCCCCACCGTCGACGGGGGCGTCCTCCGAGGGGGTCGAGACCAGCCGCTGGGCCCGGAGGCGCGCCAGCCCGTCGGGGCGGAGGGAGAGTCCGTCCGCCCAGTCCGCCAGCCCGGACGCGCACCACGTCGCGACTTCGCGCGCGAGGCACGCGGGGGACCCCCGCGTCCGCCGCCAGAGTTCCGCGGCGACGTCCTCGCGGACGTGATGCAGCCGGTCCGGCCCGCGCACCAGGGGCAGCAGATCGGCGACGGCCAGCGGCTGGAGTGCGACGGACGGCCCGGTGCCGGGTCGACGCAGGACGCGGACGACCGCGCCGCGCGACCGGAGCCCCTCGACCTCGTCCCGCACGGCCGGGACCATGCGATGGAAGTCGTCCACCAGCAGAGCGGCGCCGTCCTCGATCTGCCGGAGGAGTCGGGCCCGGCGCGCGTCGTCGCGCGCCGCCGCGCCGCCCATGGCGTCCCGCTGCGCCGCCGCCGGCATGCCGGGGAGCGCCTCCGGCGATGCGCGGAGGACGCCGCGGCCCTCCGCGAGCAGGACCGACGCCAGATCCTCGAGGAGACGCGTGCCGCCGAATCCGCGCCGGGCGACGATGTCCAGGGACCGGCCCGTCCGCGCCGCCGCCAGCGCCGCCGCGAGCGCCGCATCATTTCCCAGCCGCGGGAGGCGGAGGACGTCGGCTTCGCCACCGGCCCGCAGTTCGCGGAGCACCGCCAGCGCGGACGCGGGCCGGTCCCCGGGCCGGTGCGCGAGGAGCGCCCGCAACGCCGCCGCGCCGCGGGGCGGGATCCCGGCCCGATCCAGCGCGTCGAGCACGAGGAGTCGCGGCTCGTCGACGGCGGCGCGCCCCACGGCGTCCGTGGCGGCGTCGGAGGCGTCCGTGGAGAGGCACTCCGCGAGCATGACACCCACGGAGTACAGGTCGCCGCGCACCGTCGCCGGCGCCCCGCCGGCCCGCTCCGGCGCCATGTACCCGGCGGTCCCCACGACGAACGTCGCGCCCCGCGGCTCTCCGCCGTCGGTCTCGTCCTCGGCGATCCCGAGGTCCACCAGCGTGACGCCGCCGTCGGGCCGGACGAGGACGTTGGCCGGCTTCAGGTCCCGGTGGAGGACCCCAGCGGCGTGGAGCCGGGCGAGCGCCTCCAGCAGCGCCTCCGTGCGGCGCAGCAGCGTCGCCACGTCCCCGGGCACGACGCCCGCCCCGGGGAACCAGTCGCCGGGCACGTGCTCCATCACGAGGTAGGCCCAGTCGCGGTCGACGCCGTCGTCGAGGAGTTCCACGACGCCGGGCACGCGCGCGCGCCGGAGGGTCGCGAGTTCCGCCAGGTGGCGTCGCCCGTGCCACCCGCCGGCCACCGCGGAGACCTTCAGCGCCACGTCGCGGCGGTAGATGCGATCGAAGGCGCGGAACACGCGTCCGAACCCGCCCACGCCGAGCACCGCGGCCAGTTCGTACCGCTGCGCCACCACGTCGCCGACGCGCGGCATGGTCGATTCGCGGAGATCCGCGTCGGCGAACGGAGGCCCGCCGCCGTGGCGCGCGCGGGGCGGATGCCCGTCGCGCCGGGCCCGCGGCGCGCTCCCCGGCGCGGCGGTCGCCCGCGTCATGAGACGGCGGCGGACGCGCACGAGGCGGAGCGCCTCCTCCCGCACGCGCGCGTCGTCGCCGCAGGCCGCCCGCACGAATCCCTCGCGCTCCGCCGTGGGGAGGGCGAGGGCGTCCGCGAAGACCGCCTTCACGCGACGGTAGGTTCCCTGCATCACGGGGAGAGCGCCCCCAGCAGCCACGTCCGCGCGAACTGCCAGTCCCGCTCGACGGTGCGCAGGGAGACGGCCATGCGCTCCGCCGTCTCCCGCGCGCTGAGTCCCCCGAAGAACCGGAGATCGACGACCGCCGCCGCGTCGGGATCGAGGGCGCGGAGACGCTCCACGGCATCGTGGACATCGGCGAGATCGGCGACCCGATCCTCCACGGCAATCCCGAGCCCCGTGAGCCGCTGCCGCACGCGCCCGCCTCCCCGCTTCCGCCGGCCGCCGCGCAGCGCGTGATCGATGAGGGTCTGCCGCATCGCGCAGTGGACGAGCGCGAGAAAATGGCCGTAGCCCGCCCAGGGGGCGCTCCCCGCCCGGGCAATCCTCACGTACGCCTCATGCACCAGGGACTCCGGCTCGAGCGTGTGCCCGGAGCGCTGCCGGCGCATCAGGCCGGCCGCCTGGCGGAGGAGATCCGGATACGCGAGGTCGAAGAGTGCGTTGCGCGCGTCGCCCTGGCCCCTGGCGGCCCGCTCGACGAGGTCCCCTGCGGGCGCCGCCCACTCCGAGGGCGCGGAGGCGCGCGCGGCGTCCGCGGACCCGCCGCGCAGCCCCGCGCCCGTCGCCCTCCGTGACGGCATGCCCCGGATCCCTCCCCGGACCGGGAGCGAGCGTATCACGGGAAGCGGCCGGCGCTGCAGCCGACCTCCCGTCGGGGCGGACCCCGCGGACGGAGCTCCGATGCGGTGCATACCCGTGGAAACGAGATCCGGCGCCGGGGCCCGCCATGGATTCCCCGGGCCCGGTCCCGGCCCATTGCGTCCCCGGCGCTCGCGCGGCAGAATCGGAGACACCAGCCCCCCCCGGAGGGACCCGCCATGCGGACCCGCCTGCCGCTCCTTCTCCTGGCCGCCGCGCTCCTGCCTCCCGCGACGGCGCGTCCCGCCCGCGGGGACTTTTCGTCGGGCGCGACGGCCCGCCTCTCGCGCACCACGGCCCGCCCGTTCGAGTTCCTGACCATCGCCACGACGGGACTCGACACGGGCGAGGAGACCGTCGTCCACTTCCGGAGCGCGACGCTCGACATCCCCGTGGCGCCGACCGTCGTCGCGGAGGACTTCATCCGCGTGGCGGTCCCGGTGCTGGTGAAGAAGGCGAAGTTCTCCGGCGGCGCGGTCGAGGTCCACGTCGCCCAACCGGGCGTCGGCGAGGAGGCGGAGTGCTTCGCGGGCCGCCTGAAGATCGCCCGCCTCCCGAAGTCCCGTCTTCCCGCGGGCACGCTCACCGGGGTCTACCTCGAGGTCCAGCGGGAACTGCTGCTGGAGCGGCGCGAGGCGCTGCCGGGATCGGGCCTCGCCGGGGACTCACCGGCGAACCTGCAGGCCATCGACGACGCCGTCGCCGCCATGGACGTCCTCCTCGACGCCACGGACGGGTCCGCGGGTCCCTCCGCGAAGGGGCCCCCCGCCGACTTCGACGTCGCGCTCACGAACGCGACCCTGCGGGAGACGGACGGGCTCATCCTCGGCATGCTCCAGGCGGGGGCCGTGAACACGGACTCGCCGCCGCTGCAACTGACGCTGGACAACCTGTTCGCGGAGGCCTCCGCGCCGAGGACGCTGACTCCGACGGCGCGACTCCAGCTCGCCACCACCCTGAAGGACGCCGTGCGGAACGCGCAGGTGGACGACATCGTGCGCATGCACCAGGCCTCCACGGCGCCGCTCACGGCGATGGCGGGCGCGAGCGCGATGCTCGCGGCGGCGCTGGCGATCACCCCCGGCGCGCAGGGGGCCGCCCTGCTCGCCGCCACGGGCGCCGCGTGGCTCTCGCTCGCCTCGGACATCATCACGCTCGGCCAGATGGCGGTCCTCTACCAGGAGGCCAACTGGTACACGGACCAGCGCCACGCCACCGCGTACCGGACCTACATGGACGCCATCGTCCGCCTGCGGGACGATCTCATCCTCGGGAAGGTGGTCGGCGGGGCGTTCAAGGCGGCCGGGCTGCTCTTCCGCGCGCGCAACCTGCTCGACTTCGCCGACGGCCTCCGGGAGTTCGCGGGGGGCGTGTCGCAGCACGCCGCGGGGCTCGAGGGGCACCCGGGAGTCTCGCGACTGGCCGCCGGCTTCCCGGCGAAACTGCCCAAGGGTCTCTACGAGTTCAACATCGGCGGGCAGGTGTTCACGCTGCCGTTCTCGAAGGGATTCGACGTGAACCAGTTCGCCAGCCTGCTGGAGTCGAGCGTCCAGGCGAGTTGCCAGTGCATCCCGTCCACCGGAATCCCGGTGGTGCAGGTGAACTCCACCCCCTTCGACGGGTCGGGCTTCACCATCACGGCGACCTGCACCTGCACCTTCCCCGACGGACAGGTGGCGACGGACACGCAGACCATCCGGATCTCGCGCCTGCTCTAGCCCCGCGCTCCGGCGTGTCGCTGCTCCGGGCCGGGCTCTACCGCCCCGCCTCGACGTCGACCTCCACGATCTCCTCGTCCCGCACGACGGCGTCCACGGAGACGGGCGCGCCGCCGCCCACGCCGACCCGCACCCGAACGGGCCCCGGGGGGAGGAACTCCCGGAGCACGGTCCCGTCCCCCGCGGTGAGGGTCTGCGCGTCGACGACGCCGCTGGTGTCGACCTGCTCGAAGGGGTTGCCGGGCTCGCGGCGGGGCGGGAGTCGGGAGGAGAGCCGATCCCAGGCGAGGGGGATCTCCCTCCCGGCGGCGTCGTGGATCAGGACGCGGGCCCCCGCGACGGGCGTGCCGGCGCCGCTCCGCACGCGCACCCGCAGGTGACCGCCGAGGCGGAGCACGAGGATCGGGCGCGCGACCGCCCCGGGCTCGACCTCCACCTCCACTCGCCCCGGCAGGAATCCCTCCCGCGTGAACGCCACCCGGTGGCGTCCCGCCCCCAGCGGAGCGAACTGGAAGGCGCCCGCGGCGTCGGTGGTCGCGAGGACCGGTCGATGGAACGCCCCGAGCCCTTCCCGCGCGGGGAGCGTCACGCGGGCTCCCGCCACGGGATCGCCGCCCGCGGTCCGCACCTCGCCCTCCATCCGCCCGCCGGGCGCGAGCACCAGCCGGACCTCCGGCGGCGTCTCCCCGCTCCCCACGCGGAACCGCGCCGAGCGGGCGGAGGCCATGTCGCCGGAGGTCGCCTCGGCCTCGAACGTGCCCGCGAAGATGTCGTCCCCGCCGACGGAGAACCGTCCGTCTCCCTGGCTGACCTCCAGCCGGCGCGCGACGACGTCCCGGGGGTTGCCCTCGAGGTCCTCCACGAGGTGCAGCCACAGGGTGAAGGTGCGGCACGGGGTGACCCCGTCGGGGAGGAACACCCTCCCCCGGGCGGGGGCCGCCGTCGGGCGGAGGACCAGGTCCGCGTCCCGCGCGCCGGGAGCGACACCGGTGCGGATCGCGGTCTCGTACGACGGGTGGGTGACGCGCACCGTGAGAGGGGAGGCCGGCGGGACGCCGCGGACGACGTAGCGCCCCTCCCCGTCGGTCATGCCCCAGCCGCCGCCCGCGTTCCCGTCGCCGAACGCGGCCACGGGCACGGCGGGCAGCGCCCGACCCGCCTCGTCGGTCACGCGACCCGCCACCTCCGCTCCCCGCTCGAGGGCGACGTCCACGGGTTCCGCGAGGCCTCCGGCGACGATCTCCACGGGGCCGATCCGCTTCCCGAGGTAGCCGCCACCGCCGGCCTGGAACCATGCGGGCCCCGGCGGACCCTCGAAGCGGGCGAGTCCGTCCTCCCCGGTGAGGACCGTCGTTGGCGCGAGGGCCGGCGAGCCGGTGACCACGACGCCCCGCGCGGGTACGCCGTCGCCATCGACGAGCCGGAGCGCGACGGGATCCGGGCGGCGGAGGATCAGGTCCCCGATGGCCCGGGTCTCGCCGGGCGCCACCTCCAGGTCCGGCGACGCGACGGCGCCGAGCCCCTCGGCGGAGGCGAGGACGCGGCCCCCGCGGAGCGCGTGCGCGCCGCGGAGGACGAACGCCCCGGCGGCGTCGGTGCTCGTCGTCGACGGGTCGTCGGGGCCACCCTCCACCGATCCGAGGGAGCCGTGGGCGGGAGCGCGCACGCGGGCGCCCGCCACCGGACCGTCGGGGCCCACGACGCGACCGGTCACCGTCCATGGTGCCCCCAGTCGGAACTCCCGTTCCACGCGATCCGCCCCGGGCGGGACGGGACACGGGACCTGCGCCGGAGGACGGCCGGGGGGCACGAGGAGGAGCCGAACGTCCTC
Source organism: uncultured Planctomycetota bacterium (assembly GCA_964607145.1). GTDB lineage: Bacteria > Planctomycetota > JAJSAM01 > JAJSAM01 > JAKLKS01 > CAZSIX01. The sequence continues at coordinate 11,599 of CAZSIX010000030.1, forward strand.
GCGATCGAGCCCCTCGACGGCGAACCGGCCGTCGCCGTCGGACACGGTCTCCCCGCCGAACTCGGACCATCCCCGCCACGGGATCACCCTCACGCCGGCGACGGGGCCCCCGTCGTCCACGACCCGGCCGTCCAGGCGGACACCGCGCGGCACGTACACGTCGCACACCGTCTCCTCCCCCGCGCGCACATCGGCGGAGGCGGATGCGCACCCGCGCCGCGGCGGGAACGCCTGCAGGACCACCCGCCATGGGAGGACGCCGTCGAACCGGTACTCCCCGCGCTCGTCGGTGACGGCGCGCGCGGACAGGTTCTCCGAGGCGTGGTCTCCCCCGAGCCGCACCACCGCGCCGGGAACGGGGCTTCCGTCCTCCACCGTGAGCACGCGCCCCCGGAGGGAGCCACCCGCCGGGAGTTCCACCCGCACGCGGTCCCCCGCGGCGGCCTCCCGCAGGATCGCCGCCCGGCCCGGCGCGGACGCGCGGAGCCAGTGAGGGCCCCGGGCACCGCCGGGAACCGCGATGCGGAACTCCCCATCGGCGTCGCACCGCGCCTCCGCGACAGCCTCCTGCGCGTCCCGCCCCGTCAGCAGTTCCACGCGCGCATCCGCGACGGTTCCTCCCCCGGTGGCGCGCACGGAGCCGGTGACGGAGGGGCCCGACGGCGCGGCGGGTTCGATGGTGCTCGGGGCGGCCGGCGGCGGCGGCACGCGGGCCTCGCCGCCGCCGCCCGCGTCCGCGTTCCGCGCCGCCGGGGACCCGGAGTCCCCGGGTCGCGGGAGCGGCGCGCCGCCACCCCCCCCGCTCTCCCTGCCTCCGCCGAGGAGCCACCACGCCGCCGCCAGTGCCAGGAGCGCGACACCCGCGATCGCCTTCTGCGCCACGAGGACACCTCCCCACAGAGCGGCCACGGCCGCGGTCGCCGCCATCGGGGCTCCGCCCGCGGACGGGGGTGCCCGGTCCGCACCCGTCGCGGCGGGAAGGAGCGCCACCACCCACGCCCGCCGGTCTCCACCGTGATCCCGGTCCATTCTCTCGCGCAGGAGTTGGAGCGCGCGCCTGAGGCGCGTCTTCACCGTGTCCACCGGGATTCCCTGGCGCGCGGCGATGACCGTGGGCGCGAGATCGTCGAAGAAGCGGAGGAGGATCGCGGTGCGGTAGGGCTCCTCCAGGTCCATCACCGCGTTCACGACGCGACGGAAGGACTCGGCGTCGGCGACGACGTCCCGGGGGGACGGAGCGGGCCCGGGGCGCGGAGCGTCGGCCTCGCGCCGGGCCCGGATCCCGGCGGCGCGTCGCGCGTCCCGGGCGGCGTGGCGGAGAACGGTCCCGAGCCAGGCGCGCAGGGATCGTCCGTGCCGCGGCGGGGTGCGCAGCGCGCGCAGCCAGACCTCCTGCTCGAGGTCGTCGGCGCTCGCCTCGTCGCGCACGAGGGCCCGGGCCACCCGCCGCACCCAGTCGCGGTGCGCGAGCAGGACGGAGATCGGGACGCCGCCGTCGGGAGGAGTCATGCCCATGGAACGCTCGCCGATGCTCCCGGGGTTCAACCGTGCGGCGAGGGCCGCGCCCGCGCGTTCAGCGTATCGCGGTCCATCCCCCGGTGTCGAGGCACCACGTCACCTCGATGACGCAGCCCACGTGCTCGTCGCGGTGGACGAGGCGCAGCGGCCCGTTCTCCTCCGGGTCGACGATGCGGGCGAGGCGACCGTCGCCGAAGACGTCCAGCGCCATGCCGTCGAAGGCGAGGGGCTGCAGTTCGTAGTCCGCGTCGTCCATCACCTCGAGCACCCGGAGGAGTTCGTGCCCCTCCTCCTCCCCGCCCGCGTGGTACGCGGTGGCGAGTTCGACCGCCTTCGGGGCGAGGATCCGCCGCACGGCAGCCACGTCCTTCCTCGCGAGCGCCTCCCAGAGGCGGGCGTAGGCCCGCTCGAGTTCCGTCCGCACCACGGGGGACGCCTGGATCGAACGCGCGTTGCGCCAGCGCCAGGGCGGGAAGGGAGTGTCGAGACGGAGGATCCGGGAGCCTCGCGTGCCCCCGCCGCGCGCGCCCTCCACGCGGACCGGAGGCTCGTCCGGCGCTCCGGGGCTCGACTCGAACCCCGTCCCCGCGGCGGCGTCCCGGCCGCGGAACACCACGCCGCCCAGGGGGACGCGAGCCGCCGTGCGGTCGCGGAGGGGACGCGCGAACACGAGCGCCTCGCATCGCGCCGTCCGGTGGTAGCCGGCGGCGTCGTCCGCCGGAGGGCGGACCTCGACGCTCAGCACGTTCTCCCCTGTGACGACCCACGGATTGAGCGGGAGGTCCACGGTGACCGTCCGCGGCTCCGCGCGGCGCAGCACCGGGACGTCGTTCCACCGCACGTCGAAGCGGCAGCCGCCGACGTCCATGTCGAGCTGGTACAGGAGGGGTTCGCCGCCCATCATCCGCCCTTCTTCACGAGGAACAGTTTCGACTCGCCGCCGGGCCACTTCTTGTCCGCCCAGAACGTGACGGGCTTCGGCTTCCACTCCTTCTTCCCGCTGATGTGCAGGAACTTCACGCCCCCGGACGCGAACGCGCTGGCGGCGAACGTCAGCCCGGTGAAGAACAGGCCCCCGACGAGGTAGGTCCCCTCCTCGTCGGTCTGGTGGATGCCTCCCTCGAGTCCGAACGCGAAGGACCCGCTGCACTCGACCCGGACCTCGAACTCCAGGATGAAGACGTCCGCCGCGAGGAACGCGCCCGCCTTCAGCTTGAGCCCGAGTTCCAGCTGGAGGTCGCCCCCCTTGTCCCACGTCGCGCTCCCCTTCTTCTTCTCGATGTAGAGGCCCTTCGCGCCGGTCTTGAGGCACCCGTGCGCGATGAGGTTGATGTAGATGTCCCCGCTGACACCCTTGGAGCGCTTCTTCCGCGCGTACTTCCGGAACTCGCCGATGGCGTCCGCGAGCGGCGGCCCCAGCGGGCCGACGAAGGCCGAGATGAGGATCTTCAGGAGGAACTGGAGGATGTCCCAGTCCACTTCCAGGCCGAAGAAGGGGTCCGCCTTCAGCGAGAACCGGCAGACGCGATCGACCGTGAGGGCGGAGGAGTTCTCCTCCCAGCCGTCCTCGTACGAGATCGTGACGTCGGGCCACTGGGGCTTCAGTTCCGGGCCGCCGAGCCGCTTCAGCCACGGGCCGGCGAAGTCGAGGGCCTCCTTGGTGGAGGTCATGAAGTCGAGCGCCGACTTGTAGTACTCGCCGAACTCGACGCCGAGTTCGGTGGAGCGGCCGTCGTACTCCCGCTTCCCCTTGAGTTCGGTCTTCCACCCGCCGTGCTTGCCGAACTCGACGTCCTGTTCGTCGTCGAGGCCCTTCAGGTTGAAGCGGAAGAAGAGGCTCCACTTGACGTTGGGGAACACCTTCACCTGGACCGCGTCGATGCCCGCGGCGACGGTGCAGGCGTCGGGGGTCACCGAGTACACGCGCGTGTCGAGACGGGAGAGCCAGAGGCTCCGGATCAGCCCCTCGACCGGCTCGCAGCGGGCGTCGAAGGTGAGTTTCTGGATCGGGCCGGTGCGGCCGGGGTCCGTGGCCGGGCTCAGCGTGTAGAGGGCGCGGGTGTGCGCCGCGCAGAGCGGGTCCTTGATCTTCGCCTCGACCGTGATCGCGTCGCGACCGTCGGTCTCCCCGGCCACGACCTCGATGACCTTCACCGCCGTCGCGCCGGCGACCGGCGGCAGCGAGATCGTCCCGCGATGGGAGCACTTCACCGTGAGCGAGGTGATCTCGCACGGCTCCGTCTTGCTCTTCGCGGGGGGCGGCGCGCCGGGAGGCGCCTGGGGCTGCTGGGATCCGCCGCCTCCGCCCCCTCCTCCACCCCCGCCTCCGCCGCCGCCCCCCCCGCCGCCCGCGGCACCGTACCCGGCGCGGGAGCGGGTGACCAGGCGGACGGCGCGGACGGTCGCCAGCCTCCCCCCCTCGTCGCACGCCGCCGCGAGGCGGAACGCGTCCCACGCGTCGAGGCGGTGCACCTGCAGGCCGGGCTCCGCGCGGCCGATGCGCCGCCGGAGGGCGGTGACCGCCGCGGGCTCCGACGCGGCGACGCGAAGCGCTAGGGGGGCGGGGCGGTCGGCCAGCGCTCCCCGTCGGCGCGCGCGCCGCGACGCGCCGGAGAAGATGGCGAGCGGACCCCGCCACCCGGAGAGGTTCTCCCCTTCGTCCCCCGGGCTGCCCCCGGCGGATGCGGCGCCCTCCTCGCTCTTCTCCTCGTCGGAGGCGCGGTCGAGCAGCGCCGCGACGGCGGGCAGGAGGTCCTTCTGGAGGCTCATGTCGATCTTGCGGCAGGTCCACTGGCGGTGATGCACCACGCGGGGCGTGGTCCATCCGTGGTGGCGGTGGATGGCCGCCGTCAGCGCGACCAGGGCGTCGACCTGCTCCGGGGGGTACGGGTCCTTCGCCTCGCCGGACCCGGAGTTCTCGACCTCGACGCCGTAGAACCAGGGGTTGCCGTCGATCACGTCCCTCGGACAGTCCGTGCGCGGCCCCTTGGACCCGTGCTTCGGTCCCCCGCACCGCGCCTTCGCGTCCCTCGTGGGGCTCGCACCGCTGCGGATCTCGCGGAGGACCTCCTGGTTGCCCCAGCCCGCGTGGTTGGCGCGGAGGTTGGCGGCGAGGACCGTGGCCGTCCCGTCGCGGGCGAGGTGGATGTGGCAGAGGGGCCCCGTCAGGCCGGGGCGGCCGCTCATGCACACGGGCAGCGAGGCGTCGTTGCCGCGCACGGGACCCGCGGTGTGGTGCCACATCACGCCGACGGGCGCGAAGACTCCCGGTCGCCCGGCGCGCTCCCACCCCTTCAGGGCGTGGACGCGGATCCCGGCCTGCGCAAGGAGGGTCGCGAGAGGGGTCGCCATCGCCTAGCCCGACCCGTTCACGAGGGGCCGCGATCCCGCGGCGGCCGGCGCCCGGCGGCGCCCCTCAAGCCCGTCCTCCCTTGCCCATCCCGTCTCCGCCGTTGGCGATGTCGACGCCCCGCTCGAGGAACAGCGCGTAGCGGGACTGCGCCTTCTCGGGCTCGCGCTGGACCGCGGCGAGCACGACGCTCCCGGCCACCGCCTTCGCCGTGTGCCAGTCTCCCGGGGGGACGGGCGGCGCGTTCTCCGGGGCCACGCTCCCGCCGCTCCAGAACCCGCCCATGGCGGCCCAAGCGGAGGGGACCTCGTACCCCGTCGGTTCGGCCGCGGCCATGCACGCGCGCCGGTGCTTCTCGGTGGGCTCGTAGACCCACCGCTCCGCCGCCTCCAGCGCGGCCGCCTCGCCCGGCTTCGGGGTCGGTGGCAGCGCGAGGCGGGCGCAGATGCAGGCCCACCAGACCGCTTCGCGCCGCGGCAGGCCGTGGGCCAGGAACCGCACCGCGTCGGGAAAGGCCTCCGCGCCGACGAGGGCGTCGAGGAAGTCCCCCGGCCGCATCCCGGGACGGAGGGCGGCGCGGGAGTCGTCCTCGAGTTCCACGTGGCGGGCCAGTTCCTCCGCCGTGCGGGCCGCGACCTTCGCCAGCGCGGTCGCCATCACCGCGCTCCGGAGTCCGGCCGCGCAGCCTGGGAGCGGGCCATCAGTTGATCATCGTGATGCCGCCCTTGAGCTGCAGCATCGCGTCCCCGTTGATCTGGGTCATCAGCCCCTTCTGCTGGAGCTGCGTGGTGGCCTCGATCTTCACCATCATCCCCTTGATGGTGACGCCGGTCTGGTCGATCTTCACGAGGCTCGCGCCGACCTTCAGCTCGATGGCCTGCATGGCCTCGACGGAGTCCTTCCCCATCTTGATGGCGGTGGTCCGGTTCCCCATCTTGATGGTCAGCGTGTCGTTGCCCATGTCGATGGAGACGGCCCGGTTGCCCTTGGCGATCGCGTGGGTGTCGTTCCCGGTGTCGACCTTGACGTCGCGGTTCCCCTTCGCCACCTGGTGGAGGTCGTTCCCCGTGTCCACCTTCACCGTGCGGTTGCCCTTCTTCACCTGGTGCATGTCGTCGCCGGTGTCGACCGTGATCGTGCGCTTGCCCTTCTTGATGGTGACCGTCTCGTCCGCCTCCTCGACGGTCTCCGTGCGCGCGTTCTTCACCGTGATCGTCTGGTCGTGCCCGACCTCCAGCACGTCGTCGTTCTCCACGACGCGCTTGAAGTCCTTCTGCGCGTGGAAGTAGACCTCCTCGGATCCCTTCTTGTCCTCGAAGCGGAGCTCGTTGAAGTCCTCCGCCCCGCCGCCCTTGCTGCTGCGGGTCTTCACGCCGCTCTGGGTCTGGTTGGCGGGGAGCGCGTAGGGCGGCATCTGGTCGGCGTTGTAGACGCTCCCGGTGATCAGCGGCCGGTCGGGGTCGCCCTCGAGGAAGGAGACGACCACCTCCTGGCCGATGCGCGGGTGGAAGTGGATGCCCCACTGGTTGCCGGCCCATCCCTGCGCGACGCGGATCCAGCAGGAGGACTTGTCGTCCTTCTTGCCCTCGCGATCCCAGTGGAACTGCGCCTTCACGCGACCGTACTTGTCGGTGTAGATCTCCTCGCCCGACGGGCCGACGACGGTGGCCGTCTGGATGCCGCGGACGACGGGGCGGGGGGTGAGCCGCTCGGGGCGGAACACGCGATCCGACGGGATCGCGCTGAAGTCGTTGCCGTAGCGCGCGGCGCCGCCGCCCCCCGCGATCCCCGTGTCGTCGGATCCCGAGTGGCGGACCGAGGCCACGACCCACTTCTTCCCCTCCTCCGCCTTGATCTCGTGGGCCTTCACGGTGAACTTCGTGCCGGGGGAGAGGGAGGCGTAGTCGCCGGCGGCGTGGATCACCTCGTGCGGCGTCTCCTCCTCCTCCATCCGGACCTTGACGAGTCCGTCCCCGTCGGCCTTCTTCAGGTGGAGCCCCGGGTAGTCGAACACCTCGTACTTCGTCTCGTCCGGCAGTTTCACCACGGTGGAGGTCTGGGCGAGCATCGCCGCGGTGGGAGTCTCGAAGTTGTAGTCCGTCTGCGCCCACTTGCCGGGACGGAACTCCCAGCGGTGGTCCCACGTGCGCACCTGCGCGTGCCCGGAGTCCGACGCGCGGTAGGAGATCTCCTTCTCCGCGGCGTCCTCGTAGGAGGCGTCGCTGTCCGCCAGCACGAGCGTGTGCTTGCCCTTCTCGTGACGGAAGAAGTAGAAGATCCCCTCCTCCTCCAGGAGGCGCGACACGAAGTGGAAGTCCGTCTCGCGGTACTGCACGCAGTAGGTCCGCTTCGCGAGCGCCCGCTTGGCGCCCTTCTTCTCGAACGCCGCGAGGCCGCAGTCGGCGAACACCTTCTCGATGATCTCCAGGGCCGACATCTCCTGGAAGATGCGGCAGTCGGCGGTGCGGGTGAGGAACCAGAGCCAGGGCACGACCTCGGCGGTGTAGCGCCGGAGGCCGCGCTGCGTCACGACGCCGCCGGAGAAGCGCGCCACGTGGCCGTTGAACCAGCGCGGCGTCCCGTCCTCCATGTTGCAGCGGAACGAGACGCTCTTCCCGACGAGATCGGCGGGCTTGATGTCGTGGTTCGACGAGAGCATCTCCAGCCCGTAGGAGAACAGGCGGGACATCTCCTCCTCGCCGGAGAACGCGGTGAGGACCAGGACGTCCTTCCCGAGGGGCGTCTCGACGGCGATGAGACGCTTGTCCTGGCTCAGGGTGTCCGGCATCGTGGCGCCGCCCCCGGGCGATGCCCCCGCCGCGACGCCGCGGAAGCGCGGGCGTGGCGTACCGGGGCGGAGCGGCGGCGCGCGGGCGCGGGCGGAGGCCCTGTGCGGCCCCTGCCCGTCCCGCGCGCGTGCCCCGCCCCGGAGTTGCGGAGGCGACCCGGGTGGCCTAGACCTTCGTCCCCAGGGAGAGGTCGTAGCCGGCGGGGATGGGCGAGCCCGGCGTGCCGTCGGCCTTCTGCGGCGTGTACTTCATCTCGATCTTGGTGAAGTTGAAGGAGACGGACTCGGTCGGCTTGTCGCCGCCGCTGGAGACCGAGAACCCGCTCACCAGGGCGTTGGTCAGCGTGTACTCGAGGTACGTCTCGAGGTTCCCGCCGGACGTCTTCACCAGGTGGAACTGCACCTTCTTGCCCTTCCCGATGCACGCCTCGGTGAAGAGGTAGGGCGAGGAGGCGTCCATCTCCTTGGAGATCACCACCTCGCTGATGTTCGGCGCGGACGACTCGCGCTCGACGCCGCGACCGATGGGCGACCCGATGCCGCGCCCGACGCCCCACTGGAGCGAGGAGCAGTCGACCCACTTCTCGTGGCCCTTCGCCGTGACGTCCCCGTTGATGCCGTCCACCTTCATGTAAATCGCCATTCGTCCCTCCCCTGACGGGCCGGTTGTCCCCGGCCCCCTGCCATCCCGTCGCGCCGATCCCGGGGCCTCCGCAGGTCCCCGTCCGGACTCGCCACGACTACGCTACTTCGTACCGCATGTTTCCCGATTCGTCCACCGTGACGTTCACGTTCGAGATCGTGAGGCCCTCCGCCATCTTCGAGAGGAAGACCTGCGACATCTCCGGGAGAACGGTCCCGTTGAGGATGTTGTCCACGTTGCGGGCGCCGCTCGACACCTCCGTGCATCGCGCCGCGATCGCCGAGACGAGTTCCGGCGTGTAGGAGAACTTCGCCCTGTAGTTCGCCTCGACCCGCTTCTTCACCTTGCCGAGCTTGAGTTCGATGATCCCCCGCATGACGGGGTCGGAGAGCGGGAAGTACGGGACCACGTTCACGCGGCCGAGGAACGCCGGCTTGAAGGTCTTCGTCAGTTCCGGGTGCAGCGCCTCCGCGAGCCCCTTCGCATCGGGCATCGTCTCCGGGTCGGCGCAGAGCGACATGATGGCGTCGGTCCCCGCGTTGGAGGTCATGAGGATGACGGTGTTCTTGAAGTCGATGTCGCGGCCCTCGCCGTCGCGCAGCGAGCCCTTGTCGAACACCTGGTAGAAGATGTCCTGCACGCCCGGGTGCGCCTTCTCCATCTCGTCCAGCAGCACCACGCTGTAGGGGCGCCGCCGCACGGCCTCCGTGAGGACGCCGCCCTCGCCGTAGCCCACGTAGCCCGGAGGGGAGCCCATGAGGAGCGACACCTTGTGCTCCTCCTTGAACTCCGACATGTTGATGACCGTCATGTTCTGATCGCCGCCGTAGAGCAGTTCCGCGAGCGTGATGGCCGTCTCCGTCTTGCCCACGCCGCTGGTCCCGACGAGCAGGAACACGCCGATGGGCCGCCGCGGATCGGTCAGGTTGGCCCGCGACGTGCGGATCGCCCGCGCGATGGCCTCCAGCGCGTGGGACTGCCCGACGATGCTCTTCTCCATCTCGTCCTTCAGGTTGAGGATGGTGTGGATCTCGTCGGCGACCATGCGCCCCACGGGGATGCCCGTCCAGGCGGACACGACGGCGGCGATGGCCTGGCCGTCCACGCACACCTGGACCAGCGGCTCCTCGCCCTGCACGGACGTGAGTTCCGCGGACAGCCGCTCCAGGTCGGCGAGCAGTGCGGCGCGTTCCTCCGCGGTGGGGGGAGGCGGCGGCGGGGCGGCGGGCTTCGCGTCCGCGGCCGGCTTCTCCCCCGTCGCGTCCGGCTTCGCCGGGGCCGCGGGAGGCTTCGCGCCGCCGGGCTTGCCCTCGATGCGATTCCGCACTTCGCGGATCCGCGTGACGAGTTCGAGTTCCTGCTTCCAGCGGGCCTCCAGCGACGCGAGGGAGTCCTCGTTGGCCGCCTTCCGCGCCCGGACCTCGGCCAGCCGATCCTCGTGCTTCGCCCCGGTCGCGATCTCGCGCTCGAGGATGCCGATCTCGACCTCGCCCTGCGTGATCCGCCGGCGGAGATCCTCGACCGCGGGAGGCACCGACGACTGCGTGAGGTTGACGCGGGCGCAGGAGGTGTCCAGGAGGCTCACCGACTTGTCCGGCAGCAGCCGCCCGGAGATGTAGCGCTTGGACAGCCGGACCGAGTCGACGACCGCCTCGTCGAGGATGCGGATGCCGTGGTGCGCCTCCAGCGTGCCGACGAGGCCGCGCATCATGGCCACCGCCGACGCCTCCTCGGGCTCCTCGACCTTGACGACCTGGAACCGGCGCGCCAGCGCGGCATCCCGCTCGAAGTACTTCTTGTACTCCGCCCACGTGGTCGCCGCGATGGTGCGCAGTTCGCCGCGCGCGAGGGCGGGCTTCAGCAGGTTCGCGGCGTCCCCCTGGCCCGCGGAGCCGCCAGCGCCGATCATCGTGTGCGCCTCGTCGATGAACACGATGATGGGCTGGGGCGAGGACTTGACCTCGGAGATGACCGCCTTCAGCCGGTTCTCGAACTCCCCCTTCACGCCGGCCCCGGCCTGCAGCAGCCCGAGGTCGAGGGAGCGCAAGGACACGTTCCGGAGCGGTTCGGGGACGTCCCCCTCGGCGATGCGGAGCGCGAAGCCCTCCGCCACGGCGGTCTTGCCCACGCCCGCCTCACCCGTGAGGATCGGGTTGTTCTGGCGGCGGCGCGTGAGGATGTCGATGACCTGGCGGATCTCGGAGTCGCGCCCGAGCACCGGATCGATGTGGCCCTCCCGGGCCCGAGCCGTCAGGTCGATGGTGAACTGGTCGAGGTTGGGGGTCTTGGTCGGGCCGCCGGGACGGGCCGGCGTGCCGGGTGCGCCCGGCCCGCCGGAGAAGGACGGCGCCGGGCCGACATCGGTCCCCTCCTCGGCGGTCCCGCGCGTGATGGCCGCGAACTCCGCCCGCAGCGAGTCGGGGTTGATCTTCGCGAACTCCGCCGACGCGCCGCGCGCCAGCCGCGCCAGCGTGTCGTCACCGAGCAGCGCGAGGACGAGGTGGCCGGAGCGGGTCTTCTGCGCACCGTGATCGAGGGAGCCGACGAGCCACGCCTCGCGGGCGAGGTCGACGACCTCCTGCGCGAGCGCCGCGGGGCGCGCGTTGCCCGTCTTCTGGCGGTCCAGCATGACCGTCAGGTCGCGGTTCACGCGGGAGACGTCGATCTCGAACCGCCGGAGGATCGCCTCGAAGTCCGTGCCCTGCATCTCGAGGATCTTGAGGAACCAGTGCTCGATCTCGACCGTGTAGTGGGACCTCGTGAGGGCGAGACCCGCGGCCGCCTCCAGCGACCTCCGGCAGGGATCGTTCAGCCTGGCGACGAGAGACCGGAGGTTCACCTGAGCCATGGACCGCTCCCTCCCGCGCCCGCGGGGCGCCTGCCCGGGATACCGACGGAATCGCCCCGCGCCCAGCCGCGCGCGACGTCACTTCACCCGGACCCCTTCATACCAGTCGCGGCGATGGACGGGGCATCGAAAACGGCGTCGCCCGCCTCGGTGGCGACGGGATCGGCGTGCAGCCACGCGCACCAGCCGAGCACCGCCGCCTCCGGGTGCTCCACCCCCAGGAGGGCGCGCGGCGCCTCGCCCTCCGCGAGCACGACCTGGACGTCGAAGTCCAGCGTGACGCCCGCGTAGGAGCGCGTGATCTCGCAGAGGGGACCGAGCATGTCCCCGGCGCTGGCGCGACCACCGTGGGGTCTCGGGAGGAGCCTGCGGAAGGTCGCGAAGGGCACCGGCCCCACCCGCACGCGGAACTTCCCCTCCACGTCGAACGAGCGGTCCCCGAGGACCATGTCCTCCCCCAGGCGGTTGAAGCGGCCCCGCGGCCTGGTCTCGTCCGGCAGCAGCGACCGATCGCGGGGATCGATGAGCAGCCAGCGGCCCTGGAAGGGCTCCACCGACACGGGCAGGTCGAAGTACTCCGACAGCAGGGCCTCCAGGCTCGCCGGATCGCGGACGCCGCGGGAGAACGCGCCGGAGTAGAAGACGTAGGCGTCGTCGGGAACCTCCCGCCGCCCCCGCAGGCCTCCCGTGCCGAGTCCGACGAGGGAGAGCAGGGCGAGCGTGAAGAGGTCCGGGTCCCGCTTCCCGTCCTCGCCCGGTCGCCGCCGCGCGAGGAGGGCGCGCTCGTGCGCCGGTGCCGGCCGGTACTTCTCCCAGGTCCGGTAGAAGAGCGAGAGCACGCGGTGATCCAGGAGGTCGAGGAAGTCCCGCAGCGCCGTGTCCTTCAGGCGCGCCGCGCGCATGAGCAGCACGGTGTAGTGGTCGGGCAGGACGCCCAGCGGGCCCGTGAGCCCGCCCACGCCCACCGTCATCTCCGGCGGGACCGGTCGTCCCTCGGGGTCGGGATCGGGATCGCGCACCGACAGCACGGCGGCCTCCGGGAAGGAGAGCCCGGTCACGGCGCGGAACCGCACCACCTCGGACTCCGGCGCGTCGTCGCCGCCCACGGGCGGCGAGTCCCCGCCGGCGGTCCACCCGCGGCAGCGCGCGATCCGCTCCAGCACCCGCACGGCCTGGAAGAAGTCGAACCGTGCGGCGCGGGCGCGGATCTCCTCCGCTACAGGAGGCGCCTGTCTCCCGCCCTCGGCTCCCATCGCCAGGCCTCCTCGTCCCGGCCGCGGAAGCGCACCGAGACGCGCGTGAAGGAGTTGATGGCCGCGTACAGCCCGAGGAACCGCTCCAGGACCAACGCGAACAGGTACGCCCCGCTGCCCACGAACCGCGACTCGTCGAGTTCGAGCCGGATCTCGGTGCCGCGCGCGATTCCCACGCCGTCGGCGGTGCGCACGCGCCCCGCCGTCTCCGTCGCGGTGACGGACGTGACGCCCTCGATGGTGCGGCGCGTCTCGTGGGAGTCGGAGAAGTCGTACAGCATCAGGATCTCCCGGATCGCCTCCCCCGCCTCCGCCCCGCCGGTGATGCCCATGTGGTTGAGCGTGAGGTGGGAGAGCAGCCTCCACCGGGCACCGTGCCGGAGCGGCGGACGCAACGTCCGGGTCGGCGCGGTCAGGCAGGTGATGCGATGGACCGCACCGGCGCCCTCCGCCAGCGTGAGCGCCGGCTGCCCGCCCCCGAAGGGCAGGCGGGACGGGAGGTCGCGGTTCAGGCAGGTCGTCTCGACGTCGAGCACGCCGGAAGCCGGCGCCGCCGGATCGAACGCGAGGTCGACCAGCGAGAGGTACGACTCCGTCCCCAGGTCGGGGACCGCGTCCCCCCGCAGGGCGGGCCTCCGGTTCGCGATCCAGAAGCCCTCGCGCGGCTCCCGGGCGGATGCGTGGCGCACGGAGTAGAAGGGCAGGAACTCCCGCGACGTGCCGTCCTCGGCGGCGAGCACGACCCGATCGACGGAGTGGACCTCCAGCGCCAGCGGCCGTCGTGCGTCGGGAACGACGCGGAGTTCCGGCTCGGTCCGGCCGAGACGGATCGGCTCCGCGCGCTGGCGGAAGAGGTTCACGACGGGGGTGCAGCCGAGCGCGAGCGACTCGCGCGTCACGTTGTGCTCCAGGTCGCCGCCGGGGCGCCCCACGTACAGGTAGATCTCGAGCCGCGTCCCGCCCTTCGCGCGCGCCGCATCGGCGAGGCCGGCCACGTCGAAGAACAGGAACCGCTGCGGGAACGCGAAGTACTCCGTGAGGAGGCGGTAGCCGGGGAACGCGCGCGCCGGGACCGGCACCGCCGCCTCCTCGGGAGAGAACCCGACGGTGCGGAGCGCGCCGGGCCCGAGGAAGATCGGGTCGCGGTCGTCGGGGGCGGAGGCGACCACCACCTCCAGCGTGCCCTGCAGGATCAACTCGTACAGGCCGAAGTTGTGGGGCGCCTGCCCGCGGAGGAAGAAGCGCAGGGAGTCCGGCGCGAGTGCGGCGAACGTGGTCGTGTCCGGCCCGCACCCCAGCGCGATCCGGAGCGAGGACTCCGCCCCCGGCACCCGCGTGGCCGCGGGCCCCGCCATGGGGCGGCCCTGGAGGCGCACCTCCTCGACGCGGATGGGCCAGAGCGTCGTGTCCTGGCAGGTCCGGAACCGGCAGGGCTCCCCGTCGATGGGCTCCGTCTCCACGGCCGTCCCCCGCGGCAGCGCGTAGGACGAGGTGAGTTCCGGCTTCACCTCGAACTGCACCACCGCCATCGAGGGGATGGGGGCGAGGTAGTGCGGGTAGAGGACCGCGAGGAGCGCGTCGGTGAGTTCCGGGAAGTCGTCCTCGAGCTTCAGCCGCGTGCGCGCGTTGATGAACGCGAACGCCTCGATGAGCCGCAGGACGTGGGGGTCCTCGACGCTCCCGTCGGCGCCGATGCGGAGGTTGCCGGCGACGCGCGGGTACGAGCGGGCGAACTCCGCGCCCAGGCGCCGGACGTACGCGAGTTCCCGCTCGTAGTTCGCGAGGAGCGGATCGGTCATGCGCTGCCCGGTTCGACGTCGATGGAGCGCGCCACGGGCTCGAGGATGGAGTCGAAGACCACCGTCTCCGGCACCGGGTCGGCGTGGAGCGTCCCCTCGATCCGGAGCCGCAGGCTGCGGTCCCCCTCCGCCCACTCGTCCCGGAGGCGGACGCTCACGGTCTTGAAGCGCGGCTCGAACCTCCGCACCGCCTCCTCCACCATTCCGCGGAACTCGTCCCGCGCGTCGCTGGAGACGAGGTTGACGCCGGACAGGTCGGGGAGGCCGTAGTTGGCCAGCGACCGGTCCAGTTCGTTGGGCTCCTCCGAGAGGACGATGGGCGGCCGTCGCGTGTTGAGCAGCGCCTCCAGGTCCCGCTCGACGGAGGCGCGCAGGCTGCCCAGGTCCACGCGGATGCCGGGGCCCTCGGCGTCGCGGGCGAGGACCTCCCACGTCGCCTCGTCGACGAGGCGGTCGAGGATCGACGGGAGGCTGCGGCCTGTGGGGCGGCCCCGCGCCACGCTCCGCTAGCCCTCCGCCCCGAACTGGACTTCCTTCATGTTGAGGAACGTGCGCGCCTCCTCCCCGACGACGAGAGTCCGCAGACCCACGCCGCGCACCGGGGACCCGTCGCCGCCGGTCCACTCCGTGAGACGGCCCAGCCGCTCGGCGTCGGGCGCATCGGGGCCCGGCGCGTAGACCGACGGAAGGTAGACTTCGCCATCGGGACCGCCGCGGACCACCATGTGGACGCGCGGCCAGAGGACGTCGCGGGGGCGCACCGGCTCGCGGAACTCCATGGACTCCACCGCCTCGACGGGCACCCAGTAGTACTTCCCGTTGCTGGTGAGCACCTCGAACACGGCGCTCAGCAGGTCGTCGCCGTCGCGGAAGTCGTCGAAGGCCTTCCCGTCGCACGTCCCGTGGACCTTCGGCCGGACCTCCTCCACCTGCGCGAGGAGTTCCACCGCGCGGCCCGCCTCGCCGGCGTGGAGGTGTACCGCCGCCTCCAGGGAGAGCTTCACCGCTTCGGTGGGACCCACGAGGAGTTCAGGAACGCGCCCCGACGCGTGGAAGTCCCGGCGGGCCGTCTCCGCCCGCACCAGTTGCCGGAAGAGCGAGATCCCGGGGATGGACTGGGGGTCCTGCTTGCCCATGGCGTCGAGGTGGGTGTCCGCGCGCTCGAGATCGCCGGCGATGCAGAGGAGTTCACAGAGGAACCCGCGCCGCTGCGTGTCCGCGGGGTGGGCCTTCACCTCCGCCACCTGCAGCGCGATCGCCTCCTTCAACTTCCCCGCCCGGTACAGGTCCGCCGCCGATTCCGCCATGGTCGCCCCCTCTCCCCCGTGGGCCTCGCGCCCGACGGGGGGCCCAGCGTACCCGACCCGCCCGCGCCGGGCCAGACTGGTCGGGAGTGGAGGTGCGGCGGGGGGCGTGCAGGGACGCCCCTCCCCGGACCCGCCGTGCGGCGGCGGCTACCGTCCCGCGACGCCCGTGAAGTTCGTGACGAGCTTCACCTGCGCGTCCACCTGGTCGAGCTGGAAGTGGGGCTGGAGGTGGATGGTGGAAGTGAACTGGCCGGGGCGACCGGGGATCTCCCGCACCTGCACCTTCGCCTCGCGGAGCGGGTACCGGGCCTTCTGCTCCATCGATGCGCCCTCGTTGGAGGTGCAGTAGTTCATCAGCCACCGCTGGAACTCGTTCTCGCACTCCTCGGGGGTGGTCATGGCCCCGACCTTGTCGCGTCCCATGACCTTGAGGTAGTGGGCGAACCGCGCGGCGCAGAACACGTACTGGAGCATCGCCGAGATCCGCGCGTTGTCCGTGGCCGCCTGTCGATCGTACGTCCTGGGCTTGTGGTGGGACGGGTTCGAGTAGAACGCGTGGTACGGCGTCGCCTTGCAGCGGCAGAGCGCGATGAACCCCAGCTCCGCCAGCGTCCGCTCCAGGTTGTCGGTGATGATGACGTCCGTCGCCGCCTTGGTCGCCACGCCCGGCCGATCCGTGGGGTACGAGTGGGCGCAGAGGTCGGGGACGACGCCCCCGCCGAGGACCCCCTCCTGGACGCCGCGGATGTCCGCCAGCCAGCCGCAGAACGCGAACGCGCGCACGAGCACGGCCCCCAGGGCGTAGACCGCCGTCCCCCAGAGGTAGCCGCGCGCCGCCGGGGCCGACACGTCCTCGCGGTACCGGAACCCCTGCGCCGAACCCGGGCCGTCCTCGTAGGGAAGCCGGGCCAGCACCCGCGGCATGGTGAAGGCGAGGAACCGCGAGTCCTCCGACTCCCGCAGCCCCTGCCACTTCGCGTACTCCCGCTGGCGGAACGTGCCCGCCAGATCCATCGGGACCTGGAGGTCCCGGAAGGAGTCCAGCCCGAGGAGCGCCGGCGCCGCGCCGAGGACCACGGGACAGAACGCGGACGCCCCGATGCCGGAGAGGATCCGCACGGCCTCGACATCGGCGGGAAGGCGGTGCGAGACCTCGTAGTCCGCGAGCAGGACCGCGTACGGCTCGCCGCCCGCGGCGCCGTACTCCTCGGAGTAGACCTTCTTGAAGAGCGCGGACTGGTCGAACTCGATGGCCTTCTCGAGATCGCGGACGACCTCCTTCCACGACGTCCCGAGGACGCGGATGCGGAGCTGGCGCGTCTCGGCGTCGGAGTAGTTCCCCGCCTGGGAGACCAGGTACCAGAGCCCCCGCCAGGAGGCCTCCAGGCGCTGGAAGCGCGGGTGGTGGATGATGGCGTCCACCTGCGTGGAGATGCGCTCGTCCAGGAGCGCGATGGAGCGCTGGGCGAGCAGGCGGAACTCGGCGAAGGACGCCGGGCGGCGCGTGGGCGCCGCCATGGAGATCCAGCGCTCCACGACCTCCGCGGGGTCGGTGGCCGCGAGGAACCGATCCAGCGCGCCCCCGGCCGGGGTGCGCGCCATCGACGCGAGGCGGGCACGGAGGGAGGGGGCCGCTGCGGAGCCCCCCCCCTCCGGGGGGTCAGGAGGGCCGGCCGAGTCCGCGGCCGCTCGCCCTTCTTCCCCCACTCACGTCACCCGACCTTCGGGATGCGAGCGACCATCCTCAGCGAGGCCGTCAGCTCCTCCATCTGGAGCCAGGGCCGGAGCCAGGCGACGGCGTTGTAGGAGCCGGGCGCGCCGGGCACTTCCTTCACCTCGACCTTCGCCTCGGCGAGGGGGTACTTGGCCTTCATCTCCTGCCCCGACGCGGCGTTGCTGTTCACGTAGTTGTTGATCCAGCGGTTGAGCCACTCCTCCGTGTCCGAGGCCTCCATGAAGGCGCCGATCTTGTCCCGGGCCATCACCTTGAGGTAGTGGGCGAACCGCGACGTGGCCATGAGGTACGGGATGCGCGCCGAGATGGCCGCGTTGGCCGTCGCCTCGGGGCGGTCGTACTTCTTCGGCTTCTGCGCGCTCTGGGCGCCGAAGAAGACGGAGTAGTCGGTGTTCTTGAAGTGGCAGAGGGCGAGGAACCCGAGCTTGCTGAGTTCCGCTTCGCGGCGATCGGTGATCCCGATCTCGCTGGGGCACGTCGTGTCGGGGTCGCCGTCGTCGCTGGTGAACGTGTGCGTCGGAAGCCCCTCGACCTTCCCGCCGCCCTCGACGCCGCGCACCGCGACGCAGAAGCCGTACTTCGAGAAGGCGTTGGTGAGCCGTGCGCCGTAGAGGTAGGAGGCGTTCATCCACGTGTACTCGGCGTGGGTCGGGCGCTCGCCGACCTCCTCGTACGCGAACTCCTCGACGGGCTTGGTGGCGGCCCCGTAGGGGAGGCGGGACAGGACGCGCGGCATCACCATGGCGACGAAGCGCGAGTCCTCGGAGTCGCGGAAGGACCGCCACTTGGCGTACTGGGGGGCCTCGAAGATCTTCTCGAGGTCGCGGGGCTTGGAGAGCTCCTCCCACGAGTCGAACCCGAACATGCCGGGACCGGCCGCCGTGACGAACGGGCAGAACGCCGCCGCCGCCACGCCGGACATCTTGGTCACCAGTTCGACGTCCTCGGGGTGGTTCGTGATCTCGTAGTCGCCGATCAGCGCGCCGTAGGGCTCGCCGCCGGGGCTGCCGAACTCGTTCTCGTAGAGCTTCTTGAACACGCCGCTCTGGTCGAACTCGGCGGCCTTGTCGAGGTCCTTGAACAGGTCCTTCTTGTTCGCGTTGAGGACCTTGATCTTGAGGGTCGCCGACGTCTCCGAGTTCATGACGAGGTAGTTGATGCCCCGCCACGACCCCTCGAGCTTCTGGAACTTCGGGTCGTGCATGATCGCGGCGAGCTGCCGCGACACCTTCGCGTCGATGGCCGCGATGGCCCGGTTGATGGTGACGGTGACGCTCTTGTCGTACTTCAGCGTGCCCGCCATCGCCTCCTGGGTCAGGGCGCGCAGCATGTCCTTGACCTCGCTGCTCTCCGTCTGCTTCGTCGCGGAGATGGCTTCGTCGAGCAGGCTGAACGCCGCCCCCGCCTCCGCCCCCGCCTGCTGTGCCTGACGTTCCGCTTCACTCACTGGCCACCGTCCTTTCCGGCCTCGCCGCCCAGCTCGCCGTCGAGCTTCTTCAGGTTGTCGTCGCTGCTGAGGATCTTCTCCAGGGCCGACTCCAGCTTGTCGGAGCGGTCCGCCTTGCTGAGCAGGTCGCGGAGCTTGTTGCGGGTGTCGAGCATCTTCCGCAGCGGGTCGACCTGCTGGGCGACCTTCGCCGGCTCGAAGTCGTCCATCGACGCGAACTTCAGGTTCACGCCGATCTGGCTCCCGTCGTCCTGGAGGGTGTTCGCCACCTTCAGGCTCAGCCCGGGGGTCATCCGCCGGAGGACGTCGTTGAAGTTGTCCCGATCAATCTGGATGAACTTCCGGTCCTTGAGCGGCTTGAGGGGCTCCGTCGGATCCCCCGAGAAGTCCCCCATGACGCCGACCACGAACGGGAGTTCCTTCTCCACGGTCGCGCCTTCCGTCTCGACCTGGTACGTGATGTGGACGCGGGCCTTTCGGACCCGGCCCAACTTGTCCTGCATGCTCGCCATCGTGCTCTCCTTCTGTCCTTGCCGGGCGCCGCCCGCCCGCGCCCCGTGCCGGGGTCGGGCCGTCGCCCACGCCACCTGTCACCGCCTCAACCCGACCCGCCCTCTCCCCGGATGCCCGTCAGTTTCTGGTAGGTGCCCCTCGCCGTCTCGTCCGGGATCAATTCGGCCAGCAGTTCGGGGAGGGACATCCGACCCCACCGTACCGCCTGATCGAGCGAGAACGAAAGCGGCGAATGCGGTTCCGTCCGCCGGAAGAACGTCGCGACCTCCTCGAGCACGCGGAACGCCTGCTCCCGCGTCTGGGGCGGGCCGCCCGGGCCCCCGCCGCCCGCGGGGCCCGCCGTCGGGATGCCCCCCGGCTCGCCGGCGGCATCCTCGGCGCCCTCCGCGGGCGCCGCCTCGAGGGCGTGGCGCGCGAAGTAGTTCAGCCCGTCGATGCACGCCTGGAGCGCGGTGCGGATGTTGCCCGCCGGCGGCGCGTACGACCCGCACTTCTCGTCCAGCGCCGCGCTGAGCGCGTGGTACTCCTCCAGCGCGGTCGTGGCGTCGGTGTGGACCCGGCGGAAGAACTCCGGCGGCGTCTCGCGGACCGCCTTCTCGAAGGTCTCCATGGTCAGCGCGCCCGCCTCGATGCGGCGCTGCATGCGCTCGGGGTCCGCGATGCGCTGGAGTTCCAGCGCCTGCTGGTACTGCCACGTCGCGTAGGGGCCCACGCTCGATCCGCGCGTCACCTCCACCATGAGGATGGGGGTGATGAGGGTCCCCTCGGCGTCCTCGCCGTTGAGCCCGGCGAGAGGCCCGACCCGCGTGGCGATGCCGTCCTCGTCGGGCATCGGGTAGAGGCCGTCCCAGAACCCCTCGACGAGCCCCTTCACGAGGCGCACGCCGTCCCGGAGCCCGGCGAACCCCTTCTGGCGCACGAGGGCCTCGACCAGCCACGCCGCCACCTCGACGTCCTTCGACTGCTCGCGGAGGATCCCGGGCCCGAGGTCGAGCACGGTCTTCCACTCCGGCGCCATCCCGCCCGACGCCTCGATGCCGTCCGCCTGGGCGGCGCGTTCGGTGCCGCGTGCCGCGTTGCGCGCGTCCTTGATGGCGTAGTAGATGGAGGTCGGGCTGACGTCGCCGCGGATGTCCACGCCCGTGGGGGAGTCTCCGGGAATGGGCTCCAGGAGCGACGCCACGTCGAGAACCTCGGGGGATCCCCCCTGCCTTCCCGCCTCAGCCAAGACTCCGCCCCTTCCGGTCAGTACCGGCGAACCCGGACGCGGGCCCGGCCGCCGCCCTCCCGGGGCCGCGGCGTCCCGCGTCGACCAACCCGCCCCCAGTATGGCATCCCGGCGCCCGCCGCTTCAACCTCCACCTTGCGACTACGCTCCGGGGAGGTCCCCGATGTAGTGCCGGCGGTGGGCGGCGGCGCGCTCCTCGACCTCCGCCGCGAGGGCCTCCTCCATGCGGCGGTGGGCCTTCTCGACGACGGCGAGGAGCGCCTTGGCCGCGGCGTAGTTCCGGGCGGCGCTCCGCGCATCCTCCACGTCCACGCGCTCCGGGAGGAGCACGGCCCGCGCGGCGTCGCCGGACCGGAGGACGAGCACGTGGACCGCCCCCGACTTCCCCTCGGGGGCGTCCACGCGGAGCACTTCCCCGGCGAGCAGCGGACCCGCCGCGAGTTGCCGCAGCCGCCGCACCGCCTCCTCGGGATCCGACGGCTCGTCGCCCGTCGCCGGCTCCGAGGCCGGAGGGGCCCCTTCGGCCGGCCGGGCCCGCGGGGCGGCGGGAACGGCGTCATCGGCCTCCCCCCAGAACGCCGCCGCGGCGGCCTCCGCATCGGGGTCGTCGGCGGACTCGCCGCCGCGTCCCTCGGACCCCTCGGTCCGGTGCGCCGGTTCCCACACCTGGCCCGTCACCATCCCCCCGGGGACCGTGGGGATGGAGGTGGCGACCGCCCCCTGCCGCTCCCAGAACTGGCGGGTGCCCGCCTCCGGGCGGGCCGGGGCGGCGGCCTCCGCCGCGGGCCCGAGCGTGAAGGTCACGTCCCCCTCCGGCGCCTCCGTCTCCGGTCCCGTCACCGGCTCCGCCTCCGCCGCGGCGGGCGCCGGGTCCCGCGCCGTCCGGCCGCGGTACGCCTCGTCGCCCCCCCCGTCGTCGGTGGCCAGGTGGATGAGCGTGGTCCAGACGGCGGGCATCCCCGCGCGTCGCTCCAGGAACCGCGTGCGGAACGCGGCCTCCTCCCCGTCGGCGGGGCTCTCCTGGAACCCGACCGAGTCGGCGTGGGGATAGCGGTCGGCGGGCGCGAAGATGAAGGGCAGGTCCGCCCCGGCCATGTCCCGGGCGAACAGGAACGCGGCGGCGCCGCCGAGGGGCCCGTCCATGGGGTCCATGCGGAGGAACAGCGTCAGCGGAGGGCACGGCCGATCGAGCCGCGCCTCGAGGATGCGCAGCCAGGTCGCCGCCTCCGCGGCGAGGTCGGAAGCGGAGGACAGCCGGAGCCGCAGGGCGAACGGGGGGAGGGGGTCCTCGGCGCGCAGGGCGGCGCAGTAGCGGAGGAACGCGTGCGCCTCCAGCGCGAGCCTCCCCGCGGCGTAGCCGTCGTCCAGGGAGGCGACGCCACCGCTGCGGAGCAGGCTCTCCGCCTCCGCGGGCGTCGCCGGCTCCGGCGGCGGCGGCTCGCGCAGGACGGCGAACTGGTCGGGCCCCGGCTCCGCCGCCCGCACGCGGGAGCCGGCGTCCACGAGGTGCCGCCAGAGCGGCTCCGCGATCAGCGGGAGGAGCCCGCCGGCGGCCGCCAGCACTTCCTGCGGGAGCCTCGTGAACGTCGTGAACGGGAACCGCCGCCCCGCCTTGTCCCGGCTGGGCCAGAGGGCGCCCACCAGCGCGCCGCGCCCGGCCTCGTCGGGCCAGAGGTAGCGCACGACCTGCGTCTCGGAAACGGTCCGGCTCCGGAGGCCGCTGGCGGCGCCCTCCAGCCAGGCCATGAGGGACTCGATCTCCCGCCCGTCCGTCCCGTGGCTGACGTAGTCGCCCGCCGTGGGCAGCTTGCCGAAGCAGCCCGCCGTCGGGGGGGCGGTCTTCCGCTGGAAGAAGGGCATCGCCACGCGGCTACTTCCCGCCCTCGACGCACTCGCCGGCGCCCGGGGGCTCCCCGGGACCGTCGCCCTGCCCGTAGCGCCGCAGCCGGTCCAGGTCGGCGGAGTTGCACTCGATCTCGATGCCCGCGGCCTGTCCCGCGTACTGCGCGCTCTGGGACGACCAGAGGTACACCCCCGCGGCGCCCGACTCCCTCGCGCCGCGCACCGCCCTGGGGATGCAGTCGCTCCCCTCCCAGACGGCGAACTGGATGGCGGTGCCCGTCGTCCCCGTCGCCGGGAGGAGGTTGATCTCGAGGCGCCCGTCGTCGGAGGGCTTCCACACGATGGAGAGCGGCGAGGACGCCTTCCCCGGCTCGTAGGTGCTCTCCGTGGCGGCGCCCCCGCGGCGCGAGTACGCGATGCGCATGCCCGGGAAGCCCTGCACGTTGGGGACGGAGCGGGGGATGAACCGTATGCCGATCCCCCGGCTGTCGAGGTCGTTCCGCTCCCGCGACCAGCGGTCGAGACCCCCGGCGTACCGCTGGAACGGCTCGGTCGCGTGGAGACTGCCGACGGAGTCCGTGAGGTCGACGCCGAACCACTCCTGGAGTTCCTCGCGGAACTCCGTGAACGCCTCGGGGACGGGCCCGTCGGCGGCCGCCGTGCCGCCCGCCTGGGTCGACCGGACCATGGCGTTCCGGACGGCCTTCCACCGGCCGTTGAAGTACTGCGCGAGGTTCTTCTCGATGGAGTCCACCAGCTGCCGCGTCGCGAGCCGCAGGCCGGCGTCCACCGGGTCGAGGCCCTGCGGCAGGCCGGCCTCGGCGATGAGGTGCCCGATCCCCTCCCAGGACTTGTCCCGGTCGGCCCCGAGACCGTCCTTGAGGGTGACCAGTTTCTCCTGCAGGCGGCGGCTGCTGCCGGGGTTCGCGGCGGCGCGGTCGACGTCCTTCTCGCAGTCCCGCATCTCCTGGAGCGACACGCGCACGCGCCGCGCGCCTCCGTCGTCGGAGAAGAACCGGAACGACTGCTGGAGTTCCGTCACCAGGGGTCGCGCCTCGGCGACGACGGCGGTGGGGTTCGGATCGCCGGCGAGCCAGTCACCGCCCAGCGCCTTCGACACCGCCGCCTCGTAGGAGCGGGCGCCGGCCCCGTCGCGCAACCAGTGGCGCTCCAGGTACTGGCCCGCGGCATCCACGTCCTTGCCCTGGTACCGCTCGACGGAGGTCCCGAAGAACTGCACCCAGGCGTTCCTCGCGTCGGTGACGGCGACGCGGACTCCGCGGTCCACGGCGATGGCGCGCGCGGCGTCCCGCAGGCGCCGCGTGGCCGGAGGTTGCGCCGCGTCCAGCGCCGCCGGGACGTCCCCGATCTCCTGCACGAGCCGCTTCAGGCTCGCGAGGGAGTACTGCACGTCGGGCGTGCCCCTCCCCTCCCGGGGCGCCTGCAGCGCCCGATCCACCAGCGTCGCATAGTGGACCCTCTGGGACGCGTCCAGGAGCCGGGCGTAGAGGACGTCCCGCGCGAGCGCGCGGTGCAGCGTCTCGATGGTGCCCCAGGCCTCCGCATCCTCGCGGGACAGGGACTCCCACTTCCCGTCCTTCGCTCCCGCCACCGCGGCGAGGGACGGCCGGATGCGCCTCGACCAGTCCTCGTGCGCCGCCTTGACGCGGTTGTCGATGTGGGTCCGCGCGGCCCGCACGTCGGTCCGCAGTTCGAACTCGTCGGCGGCGGGGAAGTCGCGCTCCATGGAGAGGAGGCCGCGCAGAGCGGCGGTGACGGCGGCCATCGCCCCGCCCCGGCTGGAGAGCTCGTCGCCGGAGGCCTGCAGCGTCGCGACGCCGGTCAGGCGCGCGCGATCGAGCCCCGCCTCCGCGAGCAGCGCCGCGAGGGCCTCCGGCGCGAGGAGGCCCGACTTGTCCAGCGCGGCGAGACCGTTGTTCGCCGCGTCGAGGAAGGGAAGGCCCTTCTCCGGCGTCGCGCCGGCGTCCCCCTCGGCGGTGGTCGTGGCGGCCTTCACCAGGGCCTCCACGAGGGCGAACGTCTCGGAGAGCTCCATCCGATCGCGGGCCAGGGCCCCGGAGACCTCGCGGCAGCGGGTGCGCAGCGCTTCCGTCCTGCCGTCGAGGAGGCGGGTCACGGCACCGCGGTCCTCCTCGTAGCGGCCCAGTTCCTGCGCGACGCGGCCCAGGTAGTTCTTCACGGCCGCCCGGAACGCGCCCTCGACGGCGGCGACCTCCTCGGCGACGGGGTCGTAGGCGACGACGACGCGGCGCCCGCCCTCCTCCACGCAGTAGTCCATGGGCCCGAAGCCGTGGCGGGCGACGAGGGCGACGAGGTTGGCCTGGAACCGCTCGCGACCGGTCCTCCCCTCCCGCGCGTCGGTGGACGCCATGCCCGCGGCGCTGCAGAGTTCCCAGGCCCGGTCCAGCGCCTGCGTGTCGGCGGGCTCCATTGCGATGGCGGGCGGCTCGCAGGAGCGGGGGGAGAGGGCCTCCTCCCCGGCCATGGAGCGGGGGTCGCAGCCCCCTTCGGCGGGCGGTTTCGCGGGCGCCGCGGGCCCCGTGGCGGGAGCGGCCGGGGCGGGCGCGGGGGCTTCGCCGCCCTCCGTGCCGCCGGCCGCGGGCGCGGCGGGCGCCGGACCGGCGGAGATCTTCCGCAGCGTGGCGGCCACCGCGCGGAACGCCTGGAAATCGGCGATGGGGCCCGCGAGATCGTTGGGGCTCGGGGTCTCGGTGATCCTCCGGCCGGTGGCCGCCAGGAGCGGGCGGAGAACGCCGGCGGCGTAGAGGTACTCCTCCTCGTTCCACGCGTCCCGCTTGACCATCCAGTGGGCGTTGAGGCCGAGGTGATCGAACTTGTTCGACTTGAGCGCCGTGCGGACCCGGCAGAGCGCGGCGGCGGCATCGACGGGAGGCAGCGCCCCGACGTCCTTCACCGTCGCGCGGGCCGTCCCCAGGTCGGCATCGGCCCGCTTCCACATCCCCGCGATGGCGATGAGCGCGAGCACGGGGAAGGAGCAGCCGACGAGGTTCTTGCCCAGGCGCCGGAGGCGGCCCCGGTCCAGTTCCGTCTGCGTGGTCCACGTCATGGCGCGATCGCCGACAACCCGCTCCCGGATGAGGTCCTCGACGAAGTACGCCTGCTTGATCACGCTCTCGGGCTCGAACTCCGGGGCCGTGTCGCCGAAGCGCTCGCGGATGGCCGCCACCGCCTGCTGGAGGGGGGCGCCCTCCTGCGTGCCGCTGGTCACGAAGAGGCCGCGGAAGAACGGCGTCTCCTGGAACACGTTGGGCTCGAACATCCGCTGGAGGAGGCGGGCCAGCGGGTCGCGGAGGTCCGCCACCTCGTCGGGGAAGCCGAAGGCCTGGTGCCGCTGGCGCAGCGGGGCCGCGCCCATCACCTGCGGGCGGATGTCGACGAGGCGATCCACCATCCCGTCGAACTGGGCCTCGAAGCGCGCGCGGTCGAAGCGGTCCGCGGGCGCCTCCGTCCAGCCCATGAGGCGGGCGCGGGCCTGCGCGTCCAGTTTCCCGAAGAACTCCACGAACCCGCCGAGCAGATCGACCTTCGTGAGCACGACCCACACGGGGAAGTTGATGCCCAGGTGATCGATGAGCTCGTCCAGGCGCGTGCGGATGCGCCGGGCGTCCGTGTCCACCCGCTGCAGGAACGCCTCCTCCCCCTCGTCGTCGTAGGGGAAGAGGTCCGTGGCGGGCACCGCGACGATGACGCCGTTGATGGGCGAGGCGGCGCGCTGGCGCCGCACGAGGCCGAGGAACTCGGCCCACTCCTTGGCGCTCTCGTCGGACATGAACCGGCCCGCGGTGTCGAGGAAGATGCCGACGCTGGAGAACCACCAGTCGCAGTTGCGCGTGCCCTGGAGGCCGCGGAGCGCGGCGTCCCCGATGGGGAAGTCCAGCCCCGAGTGGCGGAGCAGCGTGCTCTTGCCGCTGGCCGGCGCGCCGATGATCACGTACCAGGGCAGCGCCGCCAGCGCCCGCCGGCCCCCGCCGCCGGCCCCGCTCTTGCGGAGCGTGGCGAGGCTCTCCTTCCACCGCTTCCGCAGGGCGTCGATCTCGGCCTTCTGGTCCACGCGGCCGGCGCCGCCGGAGGCGAGGGCGGACTCGAACCCGCGCTCCTGGGACCTTCGCCGCGCCCAGTTCACCACCAGGACGATCAGGAGGATTACGAGCGTGGCGACGAACACGAAGATCACCCACCACCACAGGTCGGGAACCTCGAGCAGCGAGCAGATGGCGTAGGTCAGCAGCGCCGCGGCCACGGGGATGGCGAACCACTTCACGCGGCCGGCGAGATCGAAGGCGAGGGTCGTCAACGGCCGTCCTCCGCGCCGCCGCCCGGGAGGCTCTTCCCGGCCTGCTCGTGGAGGTCGCGCACGAGGCCGTCGGCCTTGCGCTTCTGGTCGTAGAACCCGAGGAACCAGAGACCCACCGCCAGCGCCGCCACGAGCGGGATGGGCCACCACCAGAGGCGGTGCCGGCGCGCGAGCCGGCCGGTCCCGCCGTCCCCGTAGGCCCGCTCCCACAGCCGGCCCCGGAGCCCGGCCTCCCCGTGGGGCCAGAGCAGGACCTGCGTCGACTGCGCGACGCCCTCCAGCGCGTGATCGGGGGCGCCGCCGTCGCGGGACCGGTAGCGCCCCTGGAACCCGAGGCGCAGGCAGGCGAGGTAGACCTCGACCACGCCGAGCATCTGGTCCTTCAGCCGCGGGTCCTGCGTCCCCGCCACCTTCTGCCGGAGGCGGGCGAGCCGCTCGAAGAACTCGGTGCCGGCGAAGGCGGTGTTGAAGTAGCGGTACTCGAGGAGGTCGCGGCCCCAGTCGTCGCCGTAGTCCCAGTCGGCGTGGAGCGCCAGGTCGTCGGCGAGGGCGACCATGGCGTACCGCGCCTCCTGATAGAGGCCGACATCGACGCCCGCCGCCTGGACCTCCCCCTCCTGCCCGGCCAGTTGCTCCTCCAGCGTCGCGCGGAGCTGTTCCGGATCGAGGGCCTCGCGGCTGGCCTCGCTGTTGAGCGCCGCGACGGCGTACAGGAACCCGCGGGAGGATCGGGGGACGGCGTTCCGGCTCATGTCCGCATCACCTCCCGAACACCACGTACGCCTCGAAGTCGGGGTCGTACCCGGGCGTGCCCAGCGCGTCCGTGGCGAAGTGGACCGCCAGGCTCCGCTCGCGGACCACGGTCTCCCACTCGGCGCGCATCTCGGGGCGCTGGGCCGTGGTGGTCTCCATGCGGAAGTAGATGGCGCCGGAGCGTCCCGGCAGCGGACGGGGCTTCTCGCACGGGACGAGGCCCACGCCGAACACCTTGGTCGTGACGATGGCGCCCACGCGGGAGAGGGCGCCCGCCTTCATGTGGCCCGACCGGTACCAGTCACGCGCCCCGCCGCTCTCGGGGTTGGCGAGCACGAGGTAGAACGCGTTCCGCCCGTCGAGCCACTCCCGGGGGATGCCCTGCGCCGCCGCGGCGGCCCCGCCCACGGGGAGCTGGCCCCGCTTGAGGTCGATGCGCTTGAAGTTCGCCGGCCCCTCGTCCCCGCGGAGCATCTCGAGGATGGACCCGCACACCGCCTCGTAGCACGTGCCCGCCTGGAGGTGGTCGTAGCGCGGGAAGTCCGGCGCGCGGGTCCCCGGCGTCAGCGCGGCGAACTGCCCCTGGAGCACGAGGAGGGCCATGTACGCGTCGTACGGATGCACGTGGCCGCCGTCGGTGGCCTCGCGCAGGAGGGGGAGCGCGCCGCGCAGCGTGAACAGCTTCCACAACTGCAGGAACTCCGCCTCCGTCACCTTCCCCGCCATCAGGTCGGCGGCATCCATGGCGCCGCTCAGTTCCTGCGCCTTGTTGGCCGCCTCCATGTAGACCTCGCGGAGCGCCTGGAGCACGACCTCCGACGCGTCCACGCGGAGGCAGGGCGGCACGTAGGTCTTCGAGGGCCGCCGGAGCGGCAGGCCCACGGCGGGGGGCACGATCTCCGCGAGGGGAACGGTCTCGAACCCCTCCATGCGGTCCCCCTCGAAGAACAGGCGGACGTTCAACCGCTCGAACTCGAGGTCGACGCGATTGCGCCCCGTGTTGAGGTCGTGCACGGGGCCCGACACGCGGAGATACCGGGGCGCGTCGGCGCCCTCACCGGCCTCCTCGTCCTCGGCGGTGGGGGGATCGGAGACGTTGGGCTCCTGGTCCCGGAGCCGGCGCAGGCCGGCGTAGATCCGCATGCGGGGCTCGCGACGCTGGGGGATCTCGCGGGCCTGGATGACGGCGTTCGATCCGCCCTCGGCGGCGACGCGGGCCAGTTCCCCCGACGGGAACACGACCTCCATGGAGGAGACCTGGAACACCCCCTCCTCGAGGCGGAGCGGGTCGACCTTGAGCGCCACCACCCCCCATCGGTGGGGCAGGGAGGAGTCCACGCGCCCGGCCAGCGCCCCGCGGAAGTGGAGCGCCGCCTGCTGCATGTGGTGCGGCCGGAGGAACAGTCCCTCCCGCCAGTGCACGCCCATCGGCACGTCCGCCATCGGCCCTCCCTCGGTCGTCGGTGTCCGCCGCCCGCCGGCGCGGCGCTACTTCGGCGCCGCCCCCTTCCCCTGGGTCACCGTGTCCTTGCCCAGCCGGAACGTGACGCGGTGCTCCCCGTCGCGGAGGGCGTACCCGTCCCGCTCCCGTCCATCCAGAGGCACGACCAGCGCCTTCGCCTTGTCGTTGTACGTGACACGGATGCCGACGAAGGCGAACTCCTCCTTCTCGCGGACGTCGACGGGGCCGAGCGAGACCGCCTGCGAGGGCCAGACCCAGACTCCCCCGTCTCCCATCAGCGTGCCGAGGCTTGCGAGGCGACCCTCCGCCTGCTGCGCGAGGTCCCGGGGCTGCGACTTCATCGCGAGCACGTGGAACTGGGCCGGCTGGGGAACGCCGTCCTTCGGGTTCAGGTCCGCCGCCGCCTGCACGTCCACGATGATGCGGTGGCCGATGGCCACCGTCGAACCGCATCCCGCCGCCAGCAGCGCCGCCGCCAGCATGAGCCCGCTCGTCCAGCCCATCGACGCCTCCCCGCGGGACTACCCGCGCAACTTCTCCCGGATGTGGTCCTGGAACGCCCTGTCGAAGAGGTGGGCCTCCAGCTCCTTCCGCTTCTCGTCCATGCGCGACACGAGCTTCTCCCACGCCTCCTGATCCGAGGCCTTCAGGTTCAGCTCCTTCTTCACGCCAATCCTCATGGTGTACAGGATCTGCTTCAACCCCGCATGCACGCTCTTCTGGTGCGCCTCGACAAGCAGGGAGATCGTCCGCCCGACGGTCTGCTGGGTCTGCTTGAGCGCCTCGATGGCCTCGGCCACGCGCCGGGGATCGGGGGGACGGTCCCGCGCGGGCATCAGCGCCAGCCGGATCATGCGGCGGAGGTTGCGCTGCTCCTCCGCCAGGTCGCCGCCGCCCAGTTCCCCCACCGCCTTCCGGAGCGCGTTCAGCGCCTCGAGCCCCTCCGCCAGCGCGGCCCGCATGACCGCGTGCTCGGGGCTGCCGGGGCGGACCTCGCCGAAGGGATGGGCGGTCGTGTCCAGCATGGCGGAGAGCAGGTCGCGCCAGGCCTCCGCGGAGCCCGGGTCGCCGCCCGCGGAGAACACGCCCGTGGGGAGGTCGTCCCCCGCGTCCGGCGCGTCCCGGAGGCTGGCCAGTTCGCTCTCCAGCCGCTGGAGGCGCGCCTCCCGCTCGCGCAGCCGCTCCACGAGGAGGCGGTTCTCCGACTCCAGCGCCGCGGCGTCCAGCCCCCCGGCGGCGAACCCCCCGTCCGCGGGCGCAGCCTCCGCGACCTCCGGCCCCGCCGCCTCCAGGGCCTGCCGCAGGCGATGGATCTCGCCCAGCAGCCGACCCGCGGGCTCCGCCACGCGATCCGCACTGTCCTCCAGGCGCGTCCCGTCGGCGAAGGTCAGGCCGGGGACGACGGCGAGGCAGGTGGCCACGGTGCCGAGCAGTTCGAGCCACGTGCCGCGCGGCACGGCGGCGGCGCGGCCCCGGAGTTCGGAGGGAAGGAAGCAGGAGTTCTCCGGGCCGAGGTACCCCCGCAGCGGTGCCGAGTTCGCCACGCGCTCCACCGCCTGGAGGCAGGCCGTCCACGGATCCCCCGCGCCCGACGGGAGCGCCGCCGCGGCCAGGGGCGGGACGAGCAGCGACGCCGTCTCCTCGAAGGGCGACTCGGAGTTGTCCACGAGCGTGCGCAGCAGGAGCACTCCCAGCGCGTGGATGTCGTAGAACGCGCCGAAGGAGCGGTAGGGCGTCGCGGTCCCGCCGAGCACGCCGCCCTTCCGCGCGCCGTCGATGTCCCGCTGCTGCGTGGGCAGGAGCCGGACCGGTCCCGCGTGGAAGCGCCGCGCGCCGGCGCCGGCGTAGGCCTCGCCCTCCGCGCGGCACCACAGGACGACCCCCTCCCACCCGGGCCCGTCGATGCGGAGCGCGATGCGGTCCGACGCGTGGAGGTCCCCCGCCGGGAGGTCCGGCCCGCGGAGGTCCACCTCGACGGTGACGGCGCCCGACTCCGGGTCCTCCCACACGCGGCCGGGGACCACCTCCACGCGCACCGGCTCGCCGAACCCGTGCCCGCCCTCGCGCGAGGGGAGGAGGTCGGCATGGGCGTAGGGGGCCCTGACGTCCGGCGGGGGCAGCCAGAACGCCGGGGCCGCGGGATCCCCCGAGACGAGCGCCAGGGGCACCGTCGCCAGGGGATCGAGGAGGTCCACGGCGTGGGCCTCGCGAGGCTCCAGGGCGGGCGTGCAGGAGGCGAGGGTCGCGGGGCCCAGCCCGAGGTGGGGCTGCCCGTGCAGCCGGTGGTAGTCGCGCACCGCCGCCACGAGCCCCTCGAACAGCGCCAGGCGGGACTGGAGCGCCGCCAGCGGCTCCACCGCGCGCACCCTCGGGAAGAGCGTCGACTCCAGGGCCTCCCTCCGCCCGCGCAGCGCGCGGGTCGCCCAGCGGGCGCCGTGCCGGCGGCGGAAGTCCCGCCAGGGGGAGCCGCCCTTGGCGTCCAGGTGCTCCACGTAGTCGAGCACCGGCTCCGGCCGCGCCACGGCGCGGAACGGGAGGAACGCGACGGGCTCCAGTCGGACGTGGGCCTGCCCGCGCTCACCCTCGCGCTGCCGCTTGGCGGAGGGGAAGCAGACGTCCGCCTGATCGCACCGCACGCAGGGGAAGTGGGCGGCCGTCGACTCGGGCACCGTGCGGACCGACTGGCCGAGCACCACGTCCCCCAGGTCCCTGATGAAGGCCTCCGACGTCCGCAGTCGGGGGTCCGTGTCCCGATCGAGGTTGGGCTCGGGGGAGTAGAGCCGCAGGCGCTCCGGCGAACTGGAGCACCGGGGGCACCACGTGAACCGCTCCCGGGACCCGGCCCAGGCGGGGCGACCCACGGCGGCGCGGGCGCCGTCGTCGGTGCACTCGTCCAGGAGCCCGACGAGCCCGCACGTGGGGCAGGGCGGATGGAACGTCACCCCCTTCTCGATGCAGAGGAACAGCGGCGCGTAGCGGGGGCCCGCGAGGGCGCGCGCCTCCGGGGGGAGGAGGGCGGCGGACGGGGACCGGGAGGAGGACTCCGCGAGCCGCCGCCAGCGGGACGCCACCACCGCGTTGGGAGGAGGGGCCGCGCCGCCGCCGCCCGCGGGAACGCGGCCCGGCGGGAACTCCACGAGGAACTCCTGCCCCGAGATCCCCCGGGCGCGCACCGCGCGTCCCAGCGGACTCTCGCGCACGATGGCCAGGTTCCCGCCCCTGCGCGCGTCCGGCGGGCGCAGGCCGTCGGCGGCCCAGACGAGGTCCACGGAGCGGTCCCCGCCGACGGACGCGGCGAAGACCTGGAGCGGATCCGTATCGCCCGCCGCGCTCATGGAGCCGAAGCCTCCCGTCCCGGACGCGCGTGGCGTCCTCCCGCGGAGGTCCTCCCCGCGGCCCCGCGCATCCTACTGCCCGCGGGCGGAACCCTTCAAGGAGACGGGAGAGCGAGCGGGCGCGGGAGCGGGCCGGCGAAGCGCTTCAGGCCCAGAACCCGAGGATGAGCCCCAGCAGCACCGCCACCGCCATGCAGATGCACCCCGCGATGACCCAGCCGATGCCCTGCGTCGCGCG
Source organism: uncultured Planctomycetota bacterium (assembly GCA_964607145.1). Classification (GTDB taxonomy): domain Bacteria; phylum Planctomycetota; class JAJSAM01; order JAJSAM01; family JAKLKS01; genus CAZSIX01. The sequence continues at coordinate 43,993 of CAZSIX010000030.1, forward strand.
GCGGGACGTCAGGCGCGGGTCGGACGCGCCCGCGGCCGGCGGGGGCGCCGCCCGCGGCGGCGGCGCG
>CAZSIX010000031.1:0-43726 GCA_964607145.1 uncultured Planctomycetota bacterium
CTCCGCGCGGCGGGGGCGCTGCGGGGCCTCCGCGGGCGCCGGGCGCGGGGGCGCCCCTCCGCGCCCGGGGCGGGCCGCCGGATCCGCGTCCGGGAGGCGCAACTGGATGTGGGTCTCGTCGGCGCCACCGACGGGGGGGACCACGGCGGGGGCCGCCGCCGGGACGTCGTCCCAACCCTCCGCCGGCGTGGCCACGGGGATGTTGCCCGTGCCCGAGTCGACCACCAGCGCCTGCGACGGCGCCGTCCGCGGGAGATCGAGGCTGCGGAGGGCCGTGCGGAACACGGCGACTCCGGCGAACCGGTCCCCGGGAGCCTTCGCGAGCGCGCGATCGAGGAGGGCGTCCAGGCTCGGCGGGCACGCTCCCCCCAGCGTCTCCACGAGGGGCGGCGGGTAGGAGCGCTGGACCTCGTACAGCAGCGCCGATCCGCCGGCGGCCTGCCAGGGGCTCCGTCCCGAGAGCGCGTAGTAGAGGAGGAGCCCCGCCGCGTGGATGTCCGAGGAGGCGTCGGGGGGCGCGCCCCCCGCCTGCTCCGGGGCGATCCAGCGGCCGCCGTCGGAGCCCAGGGAGGCCGCCTCCGGCGCCGCGGGACGGGCCGCCGCCGGAGGGGAGAGCCCTCCGTCGCCCACGGCCCAGCGCGCGGCCCCGGCGGGACCCTCCCGGAACACGCAGCGCGGAGTCAGGTCGCCGTGGTGCAGGCCCGCCCCGTGCAGCGCCGCGAGGCCGTCGAGGACGTCGTCCACCATGGCCACCGCCGCCGGCGGCGAGAGCGCGCCCTCCGAGGCGATCACCTCCTCCAGGGAGGGGCCCGGCGGCGCGTCCAGCAGCGCGTAGACGGCGCGCGTGCGACCGCCGTCTCCGTCGGCGAGGCGCTCCTCGGCGGCCTCGTGCACCGCCAGCAACCGGCCCGCGGGGAGCGCCGCCACGGCCTCCGCACCGCGGAGGAAGCGGCGGCGGGCGTCGGGGTCCTCCGCCCGCTCCGCCAGGAGGACGCGGAGCGCGAAGGGGGCCCGGGTGCCCGCGTGCTCGGCGGCGTAGGAGGCGAAGACCGGGCCCGAGCCGGTCCTGGAGAGGACGCGGAAACTCCCCCCCAGCGTCCGACCGAGGAGGATGTCGTCCAGCCTCTGCCCGCAGCCGGGGCAGAACCGCCCCCCGGCGACCTCGCGGCCGCAGCGCGGACAGGGGGCCGCCGTCATCCGTCGTCCCCGGGCATCGTCCCGGAGCGGAGGAGGGGATGGGGCCCGCTCCGCGGCACTCCGGCGGCGCCACCCGTCGCCCGTCGCCCCGGACGGCCCCCTCCGCTCCTCCCCCGCGCCGCCCACCCGGCCCCGGTCCGCATCACTGGTTCCCGGACGACGCCTTGGCCGGCAGGCGCTCCAGGAGTTTGCGCGCCAGGTCGGCGGCGGCCTGCCGGCGCGCCAGCGGCACCTCCTCCGTCACCACCGGGCGGGACGTGGCGCGGGCCTGGTAGGCGCCCAGCCGGACCACGTAGAGCACGTCCGCGGAACCGGGTCCCGTGAGGCGCGCCTCCGCGTCGGCGCGCACGGTGCCGGCGGCGAAGAGGGCCGCTTCGTCCCACGCGAGCACGCGGATCTCCAGGATCGCGTTGGGCCCGCCCGGTCGGAAGGCGCCGGGATCGCGATCCACCTCCGCGGAGCGCACGGGGGCGTAGTCCCGGGAGAGGAGCGCCGCGCGGGACGCCTCGCGCACGAGCGCCCCCACCTCGGCGGAGGCTCCCCCCGCCACCGCGATGACCGCCACGTCGGCCGGTCTCCGGGACGCGAACCCGTCGGCGATCCGGTAGTCCTGCTCGGGCGCGACGGGCGCCGCGGAGGCGCAGCCGGCGAGCGGCGCGCCGACCCCCAGCAGGAGGGCGAGGGACAGGACGTGCGGCCGAGGGACCATGGCGTTCTCCGGGGCGGGGGCGGACGGGAATCTACGGGGCCGCGGCGGATCGGCGACGGGAATCGGTCCCCGCGGGGCCCGGTCCCGCCGCAGTCCGGACCGGCGCGCTCCTACTGCCCCTTCGGCGGCGGCGGAGCGGGCGCCATGGGCGCGACGACGTTCAGCGTCCAGGAGCGACGCTCCTCGAGGAGGCGATCCGTGTCCTTGATCACCCACGGGTACCGGTAGCCGGGGACCTTCGCGTCGTCGACGACGACGACGGTGAGTCGGTAGGTGCCCGGGTCCAGCGCGGGGAGTTTCGGGGAGGAGCGGAACGCCGTCGCGCCGACCTTCTTCACGGACGCGTCCAGGCGGATGCCTCCCGGCGGGTCCGCCGGGAGCGGGTTCTTCCGCCGTTCGAAGCCGCGGTCGCCGCCCCCCTTCCACATCCCGTCGGGGAGTTGACCGTAATCGAACCCGTCGGCGTCGGGGACCCCCTCCGCGGGCTCCGCGGGCGCCGCCGGCGCCACGCGCTCCAGGTACCAGTCCGCGTTGAGCGCGTGCTTCTTCGGCGCCATGGGCTGCACGAAGAAGTCCTTCGTCTCCCCCACGGAGAGCGTCAGGTCCTGCTGGAGGGGACCGGCCTCGTCGATGGGGCTCACGTACTCGTAGATCTTCAGCACCCCCGCCTCGCGGCAGACCCAGCAGTACTTCGCGCTGCCGGAGTTCATGGAGCAGTCCGACGCCGGGCGGAACATCCCCACGCTGTACGTCGCGCCGCCGAGGAAGAGGCCGACCTCCTTGTTCCCCGCCTCGATCCAGTGGCGCCACGGGACGAGATCGAGGGGCGGCTCCTTCCTGCCCTTCGGGTCCTCCGGGTCGGCGGGGGCGGAGTTGGCGGCGGGGCGGGAGAACCCGCCGAAGCCGCCGGCCCCCGGGGGATTGGGGTTCCCGGTGTACTCGTCGAGGAGCCCGATGAACGCGTGCCCCACCTCGTGGACCACCGCCACCCGCTTCCCCGTCGTGGCGATGCCCATCCCGCCCATCCCCAGCTGCCCCTTCTTGGCGAAGGCGATGGTGAGCTGGTCGCTGTGCTTGAAGTACTTCCGCCAGCGGTTGACCTGCTCCGGGTCGGCCCAGACCTGCCCCGCGGGGCCGGCGGCCTGGCAGTTGAGCGCCGTGGAGTACTTCTTCGGTCCCCGCTTCGACCGCCCCGGTTTCGGCTCCGGCTCCGGCTGCCCCATGCGCTCCGCCATGGTGAGTTCGTCCACGCCGTCCTCGGCGGAGATGAGGTCGAAGCGCCACACGTTGAAGTACTGGGCGTACTCGTCGAAGAGCGGCTCCTTCCAGAACTCCTTCATCTGGTTCTCGGCGTCCCGCTTGAAGTAGCCGCCGGAGACCTTCTGGAGGATGTACCCGTCGCCCATCAGTTCGAAGTCGATGCGCCGCTCCGGCGGACCGCCGTGGGTGATCTGCTCGATGCCCACGAGGCAGTTCTCCCCGGAGCGATCCTCCGCCTCGTCGACCAGGTCCTGGTCCGCGCCGGGGTACTTCTTCAGGAACTCCCGGAACTTCGATCGCGCCGCCTGGTACTGGTCCTTCTCGAGGAGTTCCTTCGCCTTGACGAAGAGCGCGCGGGCGTCCTTCTCCTCCTCCGGCGTGAGCGGCTTCGGCGGCGGCTCGTCGAAGTCGAATCCGCCGCCTCCGGCGTCCTGCGCGCGGAGGCCGCCGGCCCCCCCCGCGGAGAGGACGGCGGCGACGATGGCGACGGCCGTCAGGGCGCGCAGGCGCATGGGGACATCCTACCCGCGGAACCGCCGGCGCAGAGCCTCCACGACGGCCCCGTCGGCGCGCGGCGAGAAGAGTTCCACGACGGTGCGGCCGTGCCGGAGGGCGAGGGGGACGGAGACCGCGAGGAGGACGGCGGCGACGACCGCGTTCTGCCAGGAGGCCAGCGACCACGCCCAGGGGAACGGGTCGAAGGGGCGCGTCGAGAAGGGCCAGAGCAGCGGGAGCGGGTAGGCGAAGGGCTCGCCGGGATGGCGGTCGCCGCCGCCGATGAGGTCGCAGAGGAGGTGGGCGAGCCACGCCGCCGCGGCGAAGGCCGCCGTCCGTCCCCGGCTGCGGCCCAGCGCCGCCCCCGCCGCCGCCGCCAGCGCCGCCCCGGCGAGGTGGTGGGTCCACCGGTGGTGGTGGGCGATGAACGCGTCCCGCCCCATGGCCAGCAGGAGGGGCGCGTCCACGTCCGGCGCCAGCCCCGCCAGCGCCACGATGACGCGGTCCCGCCGCTCCCGCAGCGCCCCCCACGGGAGCAGGTACCCCACCAGCAGGTGCTGCGTCAGGTGCATGGAGAGCCTCCGGGGGCGCCGCCGTTCTACCGCGGACGCCCCCCCGCGGACAGGCGCCATCCGGCTACCATGGGCCCGGGCGCGCCGGGCTCCGCGCCGGGCACCGCGGTCGTCGAGTACGACGCCGGCGGGCGACGGGGGCGCCGCACCGCGCAGGAGGGGGAGGTCCTCCGGCTGCCCTGAAGGTTCCCCTTGCATCGCCGGCCCCCCGGGCGAGTACGCTCGGAGGCGTACCGGGAGGGACCACCATGCTCAAGCGCTTTGCCGCCGTCGCCGCCTGCCTCTACGCCGCCGCCCTCGTCGCCCTCGCCACGGGGAGCATCGACACCACGGACGCGGACATCTCCGCGTCCAACGGCGGGACGGTGACCATCGACCCGTGCGCCACGGGCGGCATCCTGCCGGCCGTCCCGACGCCGCTTCCGCCGCCGCCCCTCGGTTCCATGACGGACTCCATGGGGTCGTTCGGCGGCGCCGGCGCCGGCGGGCTCGGCGCGTTCTCCACCGGGAACGACCTCGCCATGAACGCGGGCACGTACGAGTACTCCTCCTACACCGTCTCCAGCGACGCCGTCGTCAGCTACTCCGGCCCCACGACGCTGCTGGTGAGCGGCGACATGACGTTGCGCGGTTCCATCACCGTCCCCGGCAACGGCGGCGGACTCACCATCCGCGTGGGCGGCGACCTCTCCCTCATCGGCGGGGACGAGGGCTCCACGGACCGCCGCATCGAGATCGCCGGCGGGAACATCCGGATCGAGGTGTTCGGGACCTGCCGGCTCGGCGACCTCGCCAACACGTTCTCCCGCGCCGCCGTCCGCACCAGCGGCGGGGGCGTGACCATCCTCGCGTTCGGCAACGGGCAGGGGCAGGAAGCGACGGCGAAGCCCTCCTTCGACTCCGGAGCGGCGCTCCTCCTGGCGGACTGCCAGGTCGACGCCCCGTCGGGGTCCCTCATCCTGCGCTCGGCGCTGGGGCTCTCCGCGACCGGGAATCGCACGGTCATCTCGGGCGGGTCGGGGGTCGAGGCGTCGTTCCTCTACCTCCAGGCGTTCGGAGGGGATCTTGTCGTCGAGAACGGCGTCGCCGTGCAGGCGGGCGTGAGCGGCACCGCCCTCGTGGAGGCGAGCGGGGGGATCTCCCTCCAGTCCGCCACCGTCACGTCGGACGGGTCCGACCTGGAGTTCGGCGCGTTCGGCGGCGACCTGGCGTTCTTCCTCGCCCAGGCGATGGCCGGGGGCTCCGGCGGGCTGCTGGCGCGCTCCTCCGGCGACCTCACCGTCGACTCCGGGACGCTGCAGACCATGAACGGCCCCCTGCTGGCCTACTCCACCTCCGGGAACGTGTGCATCGGCTGCGTCGGCTCCCAGGGCGGCTCCTCCATCGCCTCCACCGGCGGCAGCGTCACGGTGCGCGCCGCGGGGAACGTGGACATCGCGGCCAGCAGCAGCGTCACGACGGGATCGGGGCCGGCGTCCGTGGACGCCGAAGGTTCCATCGCGATGTCCGGCAGCACCGTGAACGTGACCGGCGGCCAGGAGGTCGCGATGCGGGCCGGCTCGCGGCTCGGCAGCGACTTCCAGACGTTCGTCACCGTACGGGGCTCCGGGCTCCTGATGGCCTCCCGCGGGATCAACGGCGTCCGCCTGGACGCGGGATCCCTGGAGTCCACCGACGACGGGCTGGAGATGCTGAGCATCGGATCGATCGTGTTCCACGGCAGTGCCGTCGGCGAGGAGTTCCTGGACATCGTCTCCACGCAGAGCGACATCCTGGTGAGCAACGCCGACCTCCGGAGCGCGGACTTCGGCGCCTCCTCCGAGTCCGGGCCGGTCTCGCTCCGCTCGTTCGATCCGCAGGGCCACATCGACGCCTCGGGCTCGACGATCCGGTCCGGCGCCGCGGAGACCGCCGGCGGGGACGTCTCGCTCCTCGTCTACTCCGACGGGGCGCCGCCGCCGGTGCAGGCGTACTTCCTCCCGAAGAAACTCAAGTACAAGCGCAACACCCGGGACGCGGCGAAGAGCGTGCTCACGGCGGCGGGTTTCCTCGACACGGGGCCGGGCGTCGTCGACCTCTCCGCGCCGGCCACCCTCTCGCTGGGAGGGCTCGACATCCCGGTCCCCGGGCTCACCGCGAAGGGGACGTCGTTCCTCTTCAAGGGCCAGGGGCTGACCTTCGTCGTCAAGGCGTCGAAGGTCGGCTCCTCGCGCGCGGTGTTCAAACTGAAGCACCAGGCGGACTTCGGCGACGCCATCGATCCCGACGGCGACATCACGCTGCGCTTCGACAACGGGACCATCGAGGGCATCGGCACGGTCCGGCTGGAGGCCGGCAAGTTCGCCCTCGGGAAGAAGCGCGGCTCGCTCACCGCCCCGAACCTCTATCCGGCGAAGTCGAAGGTGAAACTGCTGGGCGGCGGGAAGGACGGCTTCACCCTCGTCCTCGGACTGGCGACCGGAGGCACGACCCCCAACACCGCCCCCGACCTCACGCTGGAGTTCGGCGGCGACTACGTGGAGTCCGTCGACGGGGCCGCGTTCACGCGCTCCGGCGACCGCTGGACCTACCGGGGCACCGGCGGGATCACGTCCGTCGTGCTCGACTACCTGAAGGAGACGGTCACCGTGAAGGCGAAGAACATCGACCTCGGCAACTTCATCGAGGGCTCCCAGCCGGTGCGGCTGGCCGTCACGCTGGGCACCTCCGGCCGCTCCGTCGAGGTCCGCATGGGCCGGAAGGGCAAGGGGCTGAAGTACTGATCCGCGGCCCGCGACGCCCCTGACCCCTTGACACCGCGCGCCGCGGTGTCAGGATCCCTCCGTCGGGATCGGCTGCGGGAAGGGAGGGGTCCCATGGGTCGGGCGATCTTCGCGATGGTGGTGGGCGGCGGCCTCGTCGTCGCCGCGGGAGCCGGGGCGCGCGCGGAGGACCTCCTGGTGCCGGAGCAGTTCCGGACCCTCCAGGAAGCCGTGGACGCGGCCGCTCCCGGGGACCGCGTGGTAGTGGGCCCGGGCCGCTACCGCGGGGGCGCGACGATCACGACGCCCGGCGTGGCCATCGAGGGCGACGGCGCGGTCCTGCGGGGCCGTCGGGGCGAGCGGACCATCGGCGCGCTCGCGGACGGCGTCGCCGTGCGCGGGCTCCGGATGCGCGGCGGCGGCGTCCTCGCCATCGGGAACGACATCGTCATCGAGCGCAACCGGTTCGAGCGCGTGCGGGACATCCCCGCGGTGGAGATCGAAGGGGACGGCGCCATCGTCCGCATCAACGAGGTGGACCGGGCCCGCGAGAGCACGGGCCTGTCCGGCATCGACGGCGCCATCGCCATCGTCGGCAACGACGCCACCGTCACGGGGAACACCGTCAGCGGAGTCGTCGCCACGGACGGCGTCTCCGTCCTCGGCACTGGCGCCGACGTCACGGGGAACGCCGTCGACTTCGTCGCGGCGGGGTTCGGCATCCGCGTGCAGGGGGACGCCTGCGGTGTCGTCGGCAACCGGTGCACGAACGTCGGACGGACGGCGAAGACGACGGCCTGGACGGGCGGGAACTTCGCGGACCCGATGGTCGGCGGGGGCGGGGGCGGAGGCGGTCCCCGTCGCGTCCGCGTCCTCCGGTCCTGCCCCGGGATCGGCGTCTACAACGACCGCGGCGGCGCCCTGGTGGTCGGCAACTCGGTGGAGCACGTGACTTCCGACGGATACGAACTCGTCCTCCACGGGGGCCTCGTCTCCGACAACGCCGAGACCTACGTCGGCGCCCCGGGCGGCATGGGAGCGGGGATCCTCCTCGCCGGCACCGGCAATGTCGTCGAGGAGAACCTCCTTGAGGGCGGCTCCATCGACGCGACGCGGATGGAGTGGACGAAGTGGTCCCGGTTCGAGGACGGCGGCGGCAACGTCGTGGCCCGCAACGAGATCCGCTCCCAGTCCACGGGGGGCACCGCCCTCGTCCTGAGGGGCGAAGGGAACACCGCCGCGGACAACCGGGTGAACGGCTGCGACGCCGGGGGCGTGCTCGTGGACGGCTCCGGGAACCTCCTCAGCGGGAACTCCGTCCGCTGGGGCGAGGGGGAGTTCGCCGACGGCTTCGTCGTCGCGGGCGACGGCAACGTCCTCTCCGGGAACGAGTGCTCCTCCATGCCGCGCACCGGGTTCGTGCTGCTGCCGGGCGCCACGGGCAACGTGGTCACCGACTGCACGTCCCGGTGGAACGACGGCTGCGGCATCGACAACTGCGCCCTCGACACCGTCGTCACCGGCTCGACCTTCGAGGGGAACCGCGTGATCGACGTCCTGAACCGCGGAGGCCTCGCCGGCTTCGACGGCAACCGGTTCGACACCGGCGGCCCGGTGCTCAACCTGGATCTCGACGTGGACTTCTGGATGGGCGGGGACTAGCCCGCGTCATCGCGCTCCCCCGTCACCGCACCAGCCCGTAGGACCCGTCCTTCTCGACGACGACGCTGGCGGCGTTCCCCGCCTGCGGGGTCTCGAAGACGCCCCGCGCGTCGGTGAAGCCCTGGGCCGTGAGGCGGCCGCCCTCGGCGACCTTGACGTAGGCCTCGTTCACCGGGGCGCCGGTGCGGGCGTCGGTGACGTAGGCGCGGAGTCGGGGTCCCGCGCGCTGGACCTCGACGCGGAGGTCCGACAGGACGACCAGCGACGCCGCCTCGAACTTCCCGCGGAAGTGGACGAGGTAGACCCCCTTCTCCGTGACCGGCAGCGGGATGGCATCGTCGTGCCACAGGTGGTCGCCCGCATCCCCCCGCTTCACTTCCAGCCGCGCCGCGGGGACGAGTCCCGTCAGGTCGATGCGGTGGATGGAGGAGAGGTCCTTCCGGACCGCGTAGAGCAGCATGAAGTCCACGGGGTAGACGCGCACCTCCAGCGTGTCGAGGTTGCGCCGGCGGAGCGGCAGCGAGGGCTCGGCGCCGGGGACGAAGGAGGCGATCTCCGCGACCTCGAGCCGCGCCTCCGTGAGGAACCGCCAGGCGTCCTGCGCGTCGGGGACGGAACCGCGGGCGCGCTCGTACCACTGCACCGCCTCCGCCAGGTTGCCCCGGAGGTGGGCGATCTTGCCGCGCAGGTGGAAGGCGGCGTCGCGGAACGGGCTCCGCTCCTTCCGGCGGGGGTCCCCGTCGGTGGGGAACTTGCCCGACGCCAGCGACTCCGCCAGCGCCAGCGACCGGTCGTAGTCCCCCTTCTCGAAGGCCGCGTCGGCGAGGTACCACGTCACGTCGTCCAGCCACCGGCTCTCGGGATAGCGCCGGAGGAACCGCTCCCCCTCCGCCAGCGCCTCGTCGTGGAGTTCCATGCGGCGGAGCGTGTCCACCAGCAGCGTGTCCGCCTCGTCGGCGTTGCGCGCCTCCGAGCGGTGCGCCAGCAGCAGTCGCAGCCGCTCCGCGGCCTCCGGGAGGAAGTAGCCGGCGCCGGCCCCCCCCGCCGGGGCCTGCCCCGCCGCGGGCCGCGGTCCGCCGTCGGCGGGTCGGCGCGTCTCGCGGAGCGCCCGCGCCAGCGCGAGTTCCTCCCCGTCCGTGGTGGATCCGTCGGGGTAGCGGCGGAGCATCTCCCCGCGGAAGGCGAGGGAGCGCACGGCGTCTCCCAGCGCCGCGTACGCGTCCGCCACCTCCCGCTCCCGCGACCAGAGCCTGTCCACGGTCTCGCGGAAGAGCGACGCCGCGCGCTCCGCCTCCCCCAGGTCGTGGTACGCGCGGGCGAGATCCAGCAGGCCGGGCACGTCGCCCGGCGTGCGCCGCGGGTCCCGCTCCAGCAGCGCCTCGTGGGCCTCCACGGCGCCCTTCGGGTCCTTGAGGTTGAAGGAGCAGAGGCGCACCGCCTCCCACGCCTCCACCTCCACGGGCGCCAGGAGCCGCGGCCCACCGAGCAGCGTGCGGAAGCCGCCCCGTGCCGCCTCCCACCGCCCCTCCCGCAGCGCCCGCCGCGCGAGGAAGAGGACCTCGTCCGGCGTCGGGGACTCGCCGTCGCGGCGCCGGGACACGGCGCCCGGTTCCCGCTCGACGGTGAGCCGCGCCTCCGCGGACCGTCCCCAGACCTCGGGCTCGTACATGCCCGACGCCGTGGCCGGCAGCGCGCGGTACGCGCCGGGGAACACCGCCTGCACGACGTACGAGAGCACGTGGCGTCCCTCGGGCACCTGCGCCAGGAAGAAGACCGCGCGGTCGTCCCGCCGCTCGAACCGGTCGAAGGTCCCCTCCTCGCGACCCTCCACGACCTCGCAGCCCGCCGGCAGCGGGTCCTCGACGAGGACGTAGGACATGGGCGCGCGGGCCTCCACGACGACGACGGCGCGGTAGAGGTCCCCGGAGCCGGCCACGCGCAGCGACGGCAGGGCGTCGTCGCCGGGCCGCACGGCCGGGTCGAGGCAGGTCCAGCCGACGGGCGGATCCTCGGACGCCGCCTCCGCCGCGGGCCCCTCCCGCGCGGGCGCGTAGCGCACCCAGCGGCGCTCCACGCGGAGCAGGTTCCCCGCCGCGGGGATGTCCTCCTCTCCGGAGACCGTGTAGGCGTCCAGCGACAGGCCCCAGTGGAAGGAGCCCGGCCCGTCCTTCTCCAGGCGCACCGTGTTGCGGCCGGCGCGCAGGCCGTCGACGGCCAGTTCCTCCTCCAGGGAGGCGCGCGACCCGTCGGCGGGGTTGCGGATCTCGAAGGACTTCACGGGCGCGGCGCCGTCGTTGACGAACACGCGGAGCGCGAAGTCGTTCCGCTCCACGCCGCGGCGCATGACCACCGCCGCCAGCGCGTCCACGACGGCCCCCGTGTCCCGCGTCGAGCGCCACGCCGGGCCCTGGCGGCGATCCAGCAGCCACCGCAGCGCCGGGTCCACCAGCGGGTCGTCGGGGAGGACGGCGAGGAGCGCCGAGAGCGCCAGCGCCGTCGCCTCGGCGTCGTGGACCCGGTGGAACGCGCCGTCGTCCACGGGCAGCCCGCGGCGGCGGCAGGTCGCGGTGCCGTCGTCCCAGTGGGTGCGGTCCCCCTCGACGACGGCGCGGCCGCGGAGCAGCGCCACCGCCTCCGCGGCGCGGTCCCCGCGTCCCGTCAGGCTCATGGCGAGGGCGAGGCAGGCGAGCCCGCGGTCGGAGAGCCCCTCGCGACCGCGGAAGACCGTGTTCAGGTCCTCCAGGTCGGCGGCTCCGCCGTGGGCCAGCGCGAAGAGCAGCCACGCGCGGTCGTCGGGGGAGGCGGACTTCGCGAGCCGCCGCGCCGCCTCCACGCCCAGGGACCGGTAGCGCTCGGCGACGGCGTGCCCCTGCGCGTTCGCGCGCAGCATGGCCAGCACGGCGTAGCCGGTCATGACCGGATCGCCGCCCGCGGACGAGCCGAACCAGCCGAAGGAGCCGTCGTCCCGCTGGAGCCCGTAGAGCGTGAGCAGCCCCCGCTCCACGGCCTCGCGCAGCCGCTCCCGCAGGCCCGCGTCGGGCAGACCGGCCCGCTGGACGGCCGCCTCGTACGCCAGCGCCGGCAGGAACCGGTTCACCGTCTGCTCCAGGCAGCCGTAGGGGAACGCGCCATTCCAGCGGAGGGCCTCGAGGATCACGCCGTCCAGCGCGGGACTCACGGAGAGGCGGAGGCGCACGGTGCCCGGGATGGTCCCCTCGGGGAGGTCCAGCGCCGCCACGGAGGAGTCGCGGCAGGTGCCCGACGCGCCCCGCCGCCACGGGATGCCGTGGGGCAGCACGGGGAGCGGGATCTCCTGCGCGTCCGAGGCCACCGGCGTCAGCGCCTCGGCGCGGAGCCGCGCCAGTCCGGGCCGCCCGTCGGCCAGTCCCCAGAGGAACGCCCGCACCTCGTCCTTCGTCAGCCGCGCCTTCGTCTCCACGGCGCCTCGGGAGCCGACGCCCGCGGGCCGGAGGGAGACGGTCGCCTCGACCTCGCGCCCCGTCTCGTTGTGGACCACGGTGGAGACTTCCGTCGTGTCCTTCTGCCCGAGGAAGCGGGGGGCGGAGATGCGCACGAGGAGCGGCACCCGGACGCGCACCCGCGCCCGCCCCTCCCCCACCAGCGTCTCCTCCGACGCGCCGCGGGCCGTGAAGACCCACGTGGTCAGGTTGTCCGGCAGCGTGACCTCCACCTCCGCGCTCCCGTCGGTCCCCGTCGTCACCGCCGGGGCCCAGAGGGCGGTGTCCGCGAAGCGGCTCCGCAGTTCCGCGGGCACGGGGAGGCCGTCGAGGAAACCACCGGCGCGCGCCCCGCCGGCGACGCCGGCGACGCCGGCCACGAGCCACCCGGCGTCCCCCGGCGGGGGATCCCCGGGCTGCCGCGAGTCCGGCGGGACCTCGCCCGCGGGGCCGCGGAACCGGCCGGGACGGCCGGCCTTCTTGTCCTTGTACTCATGGCCGCCGCCGCCTCCTCCTCCGCCGAACCCGTAGTCCCCGTCGCCCTCCTCGGACTTCCCGAACGCGGGGCTGTCCTCGCCCGCCTCGGCGCCGCCCGACGGAGCCGCCGCCGAGGCCGGCGCCGGTCCCTTCCGCTGCCGCCGCGCCCCCTCGCGCGCCTCTGCGAACGGACCGCTCTTCTCCAGTTCGTCGCGCGCCATCCCGTCGATGGACCTGGTCGCGAGGCGATCGCCGAGGGCGTCGTCCCCGGCCGCCGTCTCCCGCACGCGGTCCCGCAGCGTCTCCTTCGCGCGGACGAGCAGCACGCGGGCCTCGTACTGGCCCGGCGCGAGGTCCAGCGCGCGGCCCAGTTCCAGGATGGCCACGTCGAGGTCCCCCCGGTCCAGCGCCTCGCGTCCCTCGCGGAGATGCCGCTGCATGCGCTCGAATCCGACGCGCCCGAGCCGGCGCGCCTCCTCGGCGAGCACGTCCCGATCCGTGGGCCGCGTCGTCCCCGCGGGGAGGAACGCGAGGCTGAGCGCCGTCCGCACGCCGAGTTCGCGGCGCTGGTCGTAGAAGAACGGGCGCGGGTCCGGCGTCCGATCGGGGCGGAGCGCCAGCACCGCGCGATCCACCGCGGAGAGCGCCACCCCCGCGGGCACCGGGTTCCCCCGCTGGTCCGTGGTCCGCACGCGCACCTTGAGGGGCCGGCCCGGGAGGGACTCCTCGACGCCCGGCTCGACCGCCACCTGCAGGAAGCGGAACACGAGCACCTCGTCGCCGTCCTCCAGCAGCGCGCCGTCGCGCAGCAGCGAGCCGCGGACGAAGATGTTCGGCGAGAAGAGCGGCTTCATGGGAACGCGCAGCGTGGTGGACCGCTCCGTCACGCGGAGGACGCGGTGCTCCAGCACCCGCTCCCCCTCGAACGTGAGGAGCACCGTCGCCGGCGCCGCCGGGCAGTTGACGAGGATCTCCGCGTCGTCCCCCTCGCGGTACGTCTCGCGATCGCAGACGATCTTGAGGTCCTTCGACAGGTCCTGCGCCTCGCCGGCCACGGTCACCGGGGCCGCCGCCTCCACGTCGGCGCCGCGGGGATCCTTCGCGCGGAAGAGCATGGCGTAGTCGCCCGGCCGCTCCGCCTTGAGGCGCACGACCGCCCGCCCGTCGACGCCCGTCTCGACGGCGACCGTGGAGACCTCCTCGTCCACGGTGCGACCTCCCACGACCCGCCGGAGCGCCAGCACCGCCCGCCCCTTCGCCGCCACGGGGGCGCGGAGGGCGTCCACCGTGAAGACCTCCAGCGTCATCTCCTCCGCGGGGCGGTAGACCTTCTTCTCGGCCCGCGCCACGGCGTACCACTGCTGGCGCGTGACGGGCCAGGACGCCGCCTCGCGCACCCACGTGCCGCCGCTGTCCCGCGCGGAGAGTTCGAGGAGGTACGTCCGGTCCCCGTCCGCGGCGTCCGTGGGGAGTGTGATCACGACCTTCCCCTCAGCGTCCGTCGTCGCCTCGCCGGAGGCGACCTCGGCGAAGTCGCCGGCGTCGGCGGTGCGCCGGTTCCGCTCCGCCTCGCGCACCGGGTCCTTGAACCAGGACGCGTAGGACGCGAGATCGCTCCCGTCGAAGACGTACCCGATCCGCCCCGCGCGCCAGTGGACGGGGGCCCCCGCCGCGACGCCGCCGGCGGAGTAGCGGACCACCACGGTGGCGCGGATCTCCGCGCCCGGCGCGAAGGTGGGCGTGGGCGTGTCCACGGCGATCTCCAGTTCCGGCTTGCGGAACTCGAGGACGTCGAAGGAGGCGGCGAACGTGCGGTCGTCGTAGCGCGCGGCGATGGACCAGGTGCCGAGCGGCGCCGTCCGCGCCGTCGGGAGCCGCACGTCGACGCCGCCGAACGCGTCGGTCTTCGCCTCCCGCTCCAGCACGGTGGCGCCCCGGGGATCGGTGACGGAGATCTTCACCGGTTCGCCCGCCTTGCAGCGGTAGGTCCCGTCCCGCACGCGCCGCGCGAAGCCCTTCACGGCGACCTCCTCCCCGGGCCGGTAGAGCGGCCGGTCGGTGAAGAGGTAGACCTTGGACGAGTACCCGAAGGTGACCGAGGGGCCCGACTCGCCGGCGGCGAACGCCAGGTGGCCGTCCTTCTCCACGAGCACGCGGGAGTCGCGCACGGTGCCGGCCCACGTGCCGTCGGCGCCCGTCGTCGCGCCGGCGTCGCCTCCCAGCAGCACGCGCGCGCCGGCCACCGGCTCGCCGGTCCGCACGTCCTGCACGAAGACGAAGTTCTGCGAAGCGCTCCGCTTGACGATGGCCGCGAGGTCCGACGAGACCACCAGCAGCGTGGCCGTGAGTTCGTCGTCCTGCACGCGCACGATCCACGCCCCCGGGCCCTTCACCGGGACCTCGCACTCGCGATCCAGGAGCCGGAAGGGCTCGTAGCGCTCCGGCTGCCACGCCCACTCGGCGTCGGCGCGGACGACATCGGTGACCACCTGGTCGGCGCCGGCGAGCGACCCCTTCGCGCGGATGAACTCGGCCCCGTCCACGCGGTAGGCGCGGAAGCGGAGCCGGTCCACGTTGCGGAGCCGCAGCGAGATGCGGGGCGCGCGGTCCGTCGTGCAGGGGAGCGCCGCCGACGCCTCCAGCTGCTTGCCCCGGAGCGCCGCCAGCACCGCGCGGGCCTCCTGGCCCTCGCCGGAGCCGGGGTAGCGCGCGGCGAGCCCCTCGTACTCGGCGATGGCCGCGGGCAGGTCCCCGACCCGATCCGCGAGGTGATCGGCGACCTTCTTCCACGCCGCCGGCGCCCGCCCGTCGTCGGGGTACTTCGCCGTCACCAGCCGCCACGCCTCCAGCGCGCCCGCGGCGTCCCCCTTCTCCAGCAGGACGTCGCCGAGCCGGGACTGCACCTCCGGCGCGTCGCCGTCGCCGGGGAACTCCTCCAGGAACCGCCGGAGCGAGGTCTCCGCCGCTGGCCACTTCCGGTCCCGCGCCAGCGCCTCCGCGCGGGCCCGCTCCACGCGGGGCAGCATCCCCCGCGCCTGCGTCCAGAGGCGGTGGTTGGGCCAGCGCGCGAGGAGGTCCTTCCACGCGGCGACGGCGCCGTCGAAGTCCTCCATGCCGAGGCGGGCGGCGGCGATCCCGTGCACCACGTCGGGCGCGGAGTCGTGCTTCGGGAAGACGCGGAGGAACTCCTCCCACTCCTTCACCGCCGCGGGGCGATCGCCGAAGCGCGCCAGCGCCAGGCCGATCCGCCACGCGACCTCCGGTCCCGACGCGTGCCCGTGGAACAGGCGGCGGAACTCCCGCCATGCGTCGAGCCCGCGGTCGATCTCGGCCCGGCTCCCGCTCTCCAGCGGGTGCCAGGTGTCGCCCGTCGCGATGAGCGCGAGGGGCGCGAACTCGGAGTCCTTCCAGCGATCCACGACCTCGCGGAAGCGCTTCCGCGCGCCCGGTCCGTCCCCCGTGGCGGCCAGCGCGCGGCCGAGGCCGTACCCCGCCTCCGGCGCGAGCGCGTCGGGCACTCCCGCGGCGAAGAGGCGTCCCCACTCCACCACCGCGCGCGCGGGGTCGCCGGATTCCAGAGCCGACAGCGCGATGCGGTGGGAGACGCGGGCCTCGTCGCCGGGCCGCGTCCGCACGGCCCGGGCGCGGGAGTAGAACTGCAGCGCGCGGGGCCAGTCCCGCACGCGCGTCCGGCGACCGAAGGCGTCGGCCACCTCCTTCCCGTCGAAGGCCTCGTCGGCCACGGCGAGGTAGAGCGCCGCGATGGACCCCTGGTGGTCGTCGGAGGCGAGGAACTCCGCCCGCGCGCGCAGCGCCGCCGCGGCGCCGCCCCAGTCCCGCGTGGCCGCGTAGGCGTCCGCCATGAGCCAGCGGGCGCGATCCGTCCAGGGGCCCTTCGGCGCCCCCTCCACGAGCAGGCGCAGCGTCTCCAGCGCGTCCGCGGGCCGGCCCGCCAGCAGCCGGGCGCGGGCCATCAGCAGCGCCGCCTCCTCGACCTCCTCGCCGGAACGGAACCGCGCGGCGAAGGCGCGGAGGCGCTCCTCCGCGCCGGCGTAGTCCCGGTCCGCCATGAGGGCGCGACAGGCGCCCAGTTCCCGGGCCCGGTCCGCGGACTCCTGCGCGCGGACGGCGGCGAGTCCCCCCGCGGCGAGGACGGCGGCGGCGAGGGCGAGGCGGGCGAGCGGGCGCATGGAGACCTCCGGGCGGGGACCGTTTCGCCGGACGGCGGCGCGGATCGGTCCCCCTCTGGGACGCCCCGGCCCCGGTCGCGGTTCCCGGCAGACCATCGTACGCGCGCCGGACCGGCCAAGTGGCCGTGTTGGAACGACTGCGGAGAACCGAGAGCGAGCGAGGCGGTCCGGACCAAGGCGCGAGGAGCACCGTGGCCCCTCTCGGGCCACAAGCGACGAGCAACGCCGGGCCGGACCGCCGCAGCCGCTCGAATTCCCGCAGTTGTTTCGACACCGTCACTAGCATCGGCGCATGGGCATCCTGAGGAAGGCGTTCGGGCCGTCGAAGGACGACGTCTGGCGCGCGCTCGCGAAGGAGATCGACGCGGACTTCGATCCCGGCGGGTTCTGGAAGGGCAGCGTCGTCCGCGCCGAGATCGACGAGTGGACGGTGACGCTGGACACCTACACGGTCAGCAGCGAGCACTCCCACGTCACCTACACGCGGCTGCGGGCCCCCTTCGTCAACAAGGGGGGCTTCCGGTTCTCGGTCCACCGGAAGCACCTCTTCAGTCCCCTGGGGCGGCTGCTCGGGATGCAGGACATCACCGTGGGCCACCGCGCGTTCGACGAGGCCTTCGTGCTGAAGGGGAACGACGAGCGCCAGGTCCGGCGGCTCTTCTCCCACGAGCCCCTGCGCCGGGCCATCGAGGCCCAGCCGCAGGTGTCCCTCGCGGTGAGGGACGATGAGGGCTGGTTCGGGAAGAGCTTCCCCGACGGCGTGGACATGCTCGTCTTCCAGGTCCCCGTCGTCATCAAGGATGTCGAGCGCCTGAAGGCCCTCTTCGACCTCTTCGCCGAGACCCTCCGCGCCCTCTGCCACATCGGGTCCGCGTACGAGGACGACCCGGGGCTGGTGCTGTAGACGGGGCGGGGAGGCGTTGAACGGTCGGTCAGGCCGGCGGCTCCCCGTCGGGACCGGAGCCCCCGCCGCGCTCCAACCGGTCCGCGTCGGCCAGGTCCCGGGGCCGGCCGGTGGCCCGCTTGTTCCGGACGTAGGCCTCCTTTCCGATGAACGGGATGGGAAGCCCCGCGCGAGACCTGGTGATCCTCGACGCCCAGGCCTCCTCGAACCGGACGCCATCGATGGACGTCATCACGTCGATCCGGTTCGGCGCCACCCCGATCTGGAGGATCGTGCCCGGGCTCGCCAGGTCGTCGGCCGTGAGCCCAAGAGGAGGGGCCCCGAACCGACGAAGGGCCGCCATGACCCGGTCCGCGTTCCGCGGGTGTGGACGGATCCAGATGTCGATGTCGCCCGTGGCGCGGGGGTAGCCGTGGGCCGCCAGCGCATAGGCGCCGACGACGAGAAACTCAGCCTCCTCCTCGCACAACGCGGACAACATGTCGCGGAAGTCGGGGTTCAACGCGTTCTCCCTTGAAGGCCCAGGCCTCGAGCGCGAGCGGCCACATCATGTCGAGCGACGCGTCGGGAGGCAGTGGCGGATCGGGAGCGGGACGCTCGCCTCCGCGGTAGACCCTGACGGGATAGTGGCTCCGATCCACGCGCCCATTCTACCCGCGGGATCCCGAGAGCCCGCGCCGCCGCCGACCGCAGACCCCGGACAACGGACGCCGTTGCCGAGGCCAGACTCCTCCTTCAGCCGCTGGTGCGCCCGTTCGACCGAGGGCTCATGACGCGTAGGGCGGTCGGGGCTGCTGCCTCTCCCGAAACTCCGGAAAGGCGGCTCGTGCTCCGTGCCCAGTCCTGTCTTGCTTCATACGGATCCGGCAATCTCCAGGCGAGCGGCCCGTTGACAAGGAGGTCGCCCTTGCTACCGGAAGGACATGAGCAAGGTCACGAGCAATCTGCAGATCACGATCCCCCGAACCCTGGCCGACCGGTACGGCATCCGTGCCGGGGACGAGGTCCGGTGGGAGGTGCGCGAGGCGGGGCCGCTGATGCTCCCCGAGCGCTCCGCCCGCGCCCGCCCCGCGCCCGCGGAGCGCGCCGCTCGCTTCCGCGAGGCCGTGGATCGCGTGCGGAGCCTCCAGGCGGACGTCCGGCCGGCGTCCCCGCGGGCCGACCGCGGCTGGACCCGCGACGACGCCCACGGAGAGTCCCGTGCCCGCGGTCGCTGACACGAACGTCCTCGTGTACGCGTTCGACGCGCGCTTCCCGGCGAAGCGCGATCGCGCCGCCGATGTGCTGGCGCGCGGCGCCGCCGACGGGACCGTCCTCCTCCCGCACCAGGCCATCGTCGAGTTCGTCGCCGTGACGACGCGTCCGCTGCGCGGCGGCGTCCCGCTCCTCCCGCGGGAGGAGGCGCTGCGCCTCGCGCACGGCTTCCTCGACCAGTTCGACGTCCTCTGGCCCGACGGCGACGTGCTCCGCACGGCGCTCGCGGGGACCGTGCTGCACGGTCTGCCGTGGGGGGATGCGCATCTCTGGGCCCACGCCGAGGCCTACGGCATCCCCGAGATCCTCTCCGAAGACTTCACCCACGACCGCGTCTACGGGTCCGTGCGCGTCGTCGATCCGTTCGTCGGGTAGACGACCGCCAGCTTCGCGAAGAAAGAGCCGCGCAGCCGCCCCGCCGCGGCCCGTCCCCGGCTCCCACGCCGGACCGAAACTCCGAAGAGATGGGTCGGCCTCCGAACTTCTACGCGTACATCCGCGACCTGCTGGAGCGCCTCACCGGCCTCCCCGTCGAGCGCGCCGCGGAGCTCAACCCGCGCGCCTGGCGGATCCCGCCGGCACGAAACTCCGAAATGAGGGGTCGGGTTGCGTACATACGCAGATCCATCGCCCGGAGCGAGTTGCGCACGCTCCCCGTCCTTCACGTCGCCCGGGCCTTCATCCAGCCCTCGCACTTCTCGCGACAGATCCCTCGCCCTCGCGCGTTGCAGGGGCGCGGGACGGTCCAGCACGGCCGCGTAGTGCGCCGGGCAAGCGGTGCTACACCCTCGTCAGGGGTTGCGGGAACATGGAACCGAGCGCAGGGAGCCGACAGGGACGGAGGCGGGGCTGCGAGATCCATCGGTGGCGAGCCAGAGAGGGCGCTGCAGCGTTCGGTCAGGCCGGCCGCCAAGTCGGCGTACACCGCGCCAACGGGGACTCCCCCGCGCTCGGCGCGCGCGACGGAGAAGGCATCGCGTGCTTTCCGGCGGCGTCGGGCGTCGGATGTGGATGCGGGGTAGGTGTGTTGCCCCGAGCGGGGTTCGGGCGCGGTACGACGGGAAACGGGGGCAGAGTGCGTCCCGGAGCGTGTAGCCAGCGTGCGCGTGGGCAGGAGCGAGGAGTGGGCGCGGCGACCGTGAACTTGCGGCCGCCATCCGCGCAGGGGTCGATGAACATCACATCAAGAGGGAGGCGCCGCCATGCGTGAGGACGGAAGGTCGGATCCGTTTCGGAGGCCTGATGCCAACGGACGCGGATGGTGTCGCTGGCGACTTCGGGCAGGCTCCCTCGCGGAGGCCGCGAGCGTCAGCGTGGTTCTCGAGGAGAGCGAGGACCTCAAGGACTGGGTGCATGGGGCGACTCTCGGGCTGGGCCCCATGGGGCGGGGCGAACACGCGGGTGAGACGCTGATCCCCCCTGGCCTGCCGTGGATTCGGTTCAAGATCGAGACCTCAGGCGGCGACTCCGACCGCCCCGGCGGAGGGGAGGGGACTCAGTTCGACGCTGACATCGAGTGGGAGTAGGGGGGGGCCTTGGAGATCGTACGAGACGGGGTCGCCAGTCCAGACTCGTGCATGGGTTCGATGCAGCACCGCGAAAGTTCCGGCGAGCACAGGGGTGCTGGTGCGTCGTCCAGCGCGTCGGCTGGCGACTCCGTGCGCGCTGGGAGCGCCGGATCGCTCGGTGGCCGCGGCTGCGTCCTCTCTGTGCCACCGGTAGCGGTCATGCTCTTGGAAGCCCTCGCACTCCAGCAGAGCGACGATGGCGCGGCGCTGGCCGAGTGGAACGGGGCGGGTCGAGATGCGCTGGTTCGAGCAATCATGCGGGCATTCCCGCTGCGCCGGCAGGACGCCGAGGAGGTGGTCCAAGAACTCAGCATCCGCGCGATCCGCGCAATCGAGCGCGGGGAGGCGTTCCTCAGCCCGGGCGGCTGGGTTGCCCTGGCCACGCGGAGGCTCTGCTGGCGCCAGATCGAGATCCAGCGACGCGCACCGCCGTTGTTCGCCGGGGGCGATCTGAGCGGGTTGCCGTGCTCGGATGACCCACCGGAGCGAGCCCTCGACCGCGCGGACGAGATGGCGGCGTTGAGGCGCACGGTTGCTCGAACACTCCCGGTCCCACACGCGCAGGCGCTTGTCCTGCATCACCTGGATGGCTGGACGGAACCGCGGGTCGCCGCGTACCTGCACCGGTGGCGTGGCGTCGGCGTCGCGCGCGTGCACCAGATCCTCGCGGAGGGACGCGCCATGTGGCGGTTCGTCGTCGAGGGTGGGGAGCCGCGCTCGCGATGGCCGCGGAGGTTCGGCGCGCAGAAAAAATGGCTGAACACTATCCCCCCGAGTCTCACCGATGGTCAGATCTATGGATAGAGGGGCAATCAAGGCGCCCCGCAGGTGGTGCCGCCGGATGGCCGGCGGCGCGTCGCGCGACCCCGGAGCATGAGGAGAGTCCACGTGAACGACACGATCGTCTTCTTCCCCAAGTACACGACGCTGGTCACGGCGGCGTCGCCCGGTCACGCCTACTACTCCGACCCGTTCGACGTCACCACATGGAACTCCCTCGCGGTGGAGGTCAACTTCGAGCACGGGACGACCGGGTCGACGATCTCCGCGCAGATGGAGCAGTCCTCCGATCTCATCACGTGGACCAACCTCGGGAGCGCGATCGCCCCGTCGCTGGGCGCGCTGGGTGCCGACGTGTTCAGCAACCCGGCCAGGTACGTGCGGATGAAGCTGTCCGCGATCCTGAACGGCGGCTCCGTGACGATCTGGGCGAAGGGCGTGGCGCGCAGCACGTAGGCAGGGTAGCAGGCTCGCGGTGAGGGGCGGTCTGCCGGTCCCTGTTGAGGGGACCGGCACGAGCGGCCAGAGCCGGAGAGACGTACCGTGGTAGACTCGCCGCATGAGGAGGCCGTCCGTTGGCAGGCATGAACCTAGAACCGTTCCCCCGGCAGGTGCTCATGGGGCAGGCCGCGGCGGGCGCAACCTGGTACTCCAAGACCTACGACCTCTCGGGGTGGACGGACCTCACATGGTGGTTTGAGCCCATGGCCACGCTCCCCGCCGGACAGAGCAACCCAGCCACGCTGTTCGTCGAGAGTTCCAACGACCTGAATGGGCCCTGGGAACAGTTGATCCCCGGGGGTTCGGATCCCAACATCGGAAACGTCACCACCGGGACCGTGACGCTCACGGCGAGGTGGGTGAGGTTTCGGGTGGATATCGTCCTGCAGGAGGCGACGCTGCTGGCGGCGAGGGCGGTGTTGAGGAGCAAGAACTGATGTGCGGATGCCACGAGTCTCACGTAGGACGTCAGCGGCGGGCGATGCCAAGTCTCACGAGACTGCACATCCCGGCAGTTACGGATCCCCGCAGCAGCGGGCAGCGCTGGCTAAGGCTTGGATCGTCGCGGGTGGGGCCTGCAGCCGGCACTTGCGCAACCGGGGCCGTGCCGGTCGATGGTGTTCAGTCACTCACGCTGCCGACTACGGATCTGTGCGACGGACGCGCGCCGGGTATCTCGTCGATTGTCGCTGCGACCATTCCTCCGGTTCGGCTGAGGGGTGGGGGCGTCGGAGGCCCTGGGCCAGGACCTGCGGCTGGCGTGCAGCCGTGGTCCGACGAGCAGATCGCGAGAGCCGAGAAGTTCGCCGTGACGGATCTGGACTCGCTCGCGCCAGAGGATAGAGCGAGATTCTCAATTGTCGGCGCTGTCTTGGTCTACGGCGAGTGCGCAAGCCCAAACACGAACGGCGAATTCGTGCCGCAGTACATCGATGGTGTGAACATGTTTGCAGGAGTCGGACAAGCGAGTGCCACGCGTCAGGCGCTGATGCCGTGTGGTCCAGATCCCAAGATCTGCGCCACGAACTACCTCTGCGAGAGTTCATTCGCAGTTCGGGCCGATCGGTATTGCGTCGCCGACCTGATGACGACAATGAACCAAGCCGCTCTCTTCGCCGCGGTGAGGGCGAAGGGAATGCCCTGTCCGCCATTCGCAACTAGCGGCTTCGGCGAAGGGCTCCTTCCGTGTGTTCGGCGGGGAAGTGCAGAGTCGCGCGCGTGGCTGGCTGGATTCACGGGCTTGGTGCTCAAGAGACATGCAGCCCTAGCGCCCTTGAAGGAGGACCTCCCTACGTATGTGATGCATTTCGCTATCGCGCAATTCCCGTACGAGTGTATTTCTGGTCTCGGATGGCATGACTTTCCGAGGACGGCCGGCCCCAATGATCCGCCGCCCCCAGATACGGGAGGGGGGACCCCGACTGCGCCAACCGGGCCCGGTCCCATGGCGATGCCTAACCAGGAGCGAGGCGAGTGGGCGTAGGTTCGTCGCGACCAGCACTGCTCTGCATCTTGCTGGTGTGCAGCGGCTGTATCTCCAGTTCCACGACCAGAATTACTGGCGACAGTCCGGTTGCGCCCGTCGGCGCGCGGGGCCTCGATGTCGCTACGCGAGAGTCAGATGTGCTTGCCGCAGGTGAGGGCTCGCCAACGCCGGTCGTTCTTGACTCCACCATCGACGAGCTTGTCGAGTCGAGTAGCGGCACGTGGATATGGGCGATTGACGGGGCAGCCTGCGTGATTGCATGGTCCGTGAATGAGGAAGAGCCAGAAGGCGCAACGTCACGAGTCGAGATCCAGGGCGGCGGCCCGGCTGTGCTCCTGGTAGACGCGTTCGAGGTGACCGTGTCGCAGTTCCGGAGATATTGTGTGGCAACGGGCGCGATCTTTCCGACGCAACCCGCGGGTAGCTCAGGGGCGCATCCGGTAGTGAGTGTCTCTCGGGAGGATGCCGAGTCATATGCGAAGTGGGCGGGGCGCCGCCTAATGACGGTGCGTGAAGCGCTCGAGTTTCAGGGTGCATTGGCGAGCGCGCTGCAGGACGATCAGCAACCCGGAGAAGGCCGAGCGCTTGGTGTCGCTCATGTCCCAGAGCTTGGTGACTCGGGGTGGGTTGCGCTGCCCGTCGGACAATCGGATGGAGATCCGCCGCTATTCGGAGTCCACGATCTTCGCGGGAACGCCCGCGAGTGGGTGAGTAGCGACAGTGCAAGTGGCGGTTTGGGGCGAGCGCACGTGATGGGGTGGTGTGATGTCGCGTTCGCCGACGGCGAGTCGATCAGGCTGGGGGGTGTTGTGGGCGTAGACCCCGCCTTGCGCGATTGTTCCATTGGGTTTCGATGCGTACGAGTACTCCGCGCGAGGCGTCGCAATGCCCCGACACGCGATGAACACCCGCGTGCGCGGTGACGCGGCTGTAGCGGCTGTAGCGGCCCGCCACGCGATGGACATCGGCGTGGCCGGTGACGAGGTCTGTAGCGGCCCACCACCCATGGACACTCGCGCGAGCGGTGACGAGGTCCGGAATCCGTGGGTCCCGCCGCACTCGCCCGCAGACCGCAGACGCACCGCAAGCGCGACGCGCCCCGGACTGCTCGGTGCTGGAAGGGATCTACGCCGCGCGGAGGCGGAGGATCGGCAGAGCGCGGTCGTCGCCGAGGTAGCGAACCCGGAGTGCCGCGCGGGCTGGAACGCGCCGCGGACTTCGTCGGCCCCCCGCGTGGACCTCGTTGGGCGTCCGGTTCCCGAGCCCCTGGTGGGGCCGCTCCGCATTGTACCAGTCCGCGTACCTCTCGATGTCGGCCTCGATGCGCCGGATCGACCGGTAGAGGAAGAGCCCGCGGGCGTACTCATTCTTCATGCTCCGCCAGAACCGCTCGATGAGCGCGATGGAGCCGGACTGGCCAACCGCACCGAAGCGGCGACGGATGCCGCGTCGGACGAGCGCGCGTGTGAAGGCCGCGGACGTGATCTGCCTCCCGCGATCGGTCACCATCCAGCGCGGCGGTCCGGCCGCGGACACCGCGTCGCGCAGCAACCGGATCGCCAAGGTGCGCACGCTCCCCGATCTCCACGTCGCCCGGATCTTCATCCAACCCTCGCACTTCCCGCGACAGATATCTCGCGTTCGCGCGTTACAGGGGCGCGGGACGGTTCCGCAGGGCCGGGGAGAACGCCGGGCAAGCGGTGCTACACTTTCGTCAGGAGCTGCGGGAACATGGAACCGAGCGCAGGGAGCCGACAGGGACGGAGGCGGGGATGCGAGATCCACCGGTCGCGGTCCAGGGAGGGCGGCGGCAGCGTTCGGTCGGGCCGGCCGCGACGTCGGAGTGCGCCGGGCCAGCGAGGATCCCCCGCGGTCGGCGCGCGCGACGGAGAAGGCATCGGGTGCTTTCAGGCGGCGTCGGGCGTCGGATGTGGATGCGGGGTAGATCGGTTGCGCCGAGGAGGAATCGGGCGCGGTACGACGGTAAACGGGCGGCAGAGTGCGTCGGGGAGCGTGTAGCCAGCGCGCACGTGGGGAGGGGCGAGGAGTGGGGGCGGCGAACGTGAACTTGCGGCCGCCATCCGCGCAGGGGTCGATGAACAGCACAGCAAGAGGGAGGCACCGCCATGTGTGAGGACGGAAGGTCGGATCCGCTTCGGAGGCCTGATGCCAACGGACGCCGATGGTGTCGCTGGCGACTTCGGGCAGGCTCCCTCGCGGAGGCCGCGAGCGCAGCGTGGTTCTCGAGGAGAGCGAGGACCTCAAGGTCTGGGTGCATGGGGCGACTCTCGGGCTGGGCCCCATGGGGCGGGGCGAACACGCGGGTGAGACGCTGATCCCCCCTGGCCTGCCGTGGATTCGGTTCAAGATCGAGACCTCAGGCGGCGACTCCGACCGCCCCGGCGGAGGGGAGGGGACTCAGTTCGACGCTGACATCGAGTGGGAGTAGGGGGGGGCCTTGGAGATCGTACGAGACGGGGTCGCCAGTCCAGACTCGTGCATGGGTTCGATGCAGCACCGCGAAAGTTCCGGCGAGCACAGGGGTGCTGGTGCGTCGTCCAGCGCGTCGGCTGGCGACTCCGTGCGCGCTGGGAGCGCCGGATCGCTCGGTGGCCGCGGCTGCGTCCTCTCTGTGCCACCGGTAGCGGTCATGCTCTTGGAAGCCCTCGCACTCCAGCAGAGCGACGATGGCGCGGCGCTGGCCGAGTGGAACGGGGCGGGTCGAGATGCGCTGGTTCGAGCAATCATGCGGGCATTCCCGCTGCGCCGGCAGGACGCCGAGGAGGTGGTCCAAGAACTCAGCATCCGCGCGATCCGCGCAATCGAGCGCGGGGAGGCGTTCCTCAGCCCGGGCGGCTGGGTTGCCCTGGCCACGCGGAGGCTCTGCTGGCGCCAGATCGAGATCCAGCGACGCGCACCGCCGTTGTTCGCCGGGGGCGATCTGAGCGGGTTGCCGTGCTCGGATGACCCACCGGAGCGAGCCCTCGACCGCGCGGACGAGATGGCGGCGTTGAGGCGCACGGTTGCTCGAACACTCCCGGTCCCACACGCGCAGGCGCTTGTCCTGCATCACCTGGATGGCTGGACGGAACCGCGGGTCGCCGCGTACCTGCACCGGTGGCGTGGCGTCGGCGTCGCGCGCGTGCACCAGATCCTCGCGGAGGGACGCGCCATGTGGCGGTTCGTCGTCGAGGGTGGGGAGCCGCGCTCGCGATGGCCGCGGAGGTTCGGCGCGCAGAAAAAATGGCTGAACACTATCCCCCCGAGTCTCACCGATGGTCAGATCTATGGATAGAGGGGCAATCAAGGCGCCCCGCAGGTGGTGCCGCCGGATGGCCGGCGGCGCGTCGCGCGACCCCGGAGCATGAGGAGAGTCCACGTGAACGACACGATCGTCTTCTTCCCCAAGTACACGACGCTGGTCACGGCGGCGTCGCCCGGTCACGCCTACTACTCCGACCCGTTCGACGTCACCACATGGAACTCCCTCGCGGTGGAGGTCAACTTCGAGCACGGGACGACCGGGTCGACGATCTCCGCGCAGATGGAGCAGTCCTCCGATCTCATCACGTGGACCAACCTCGGGAGCGCGATCGCCCCGTCGCTGGGCGCGCTGGGTGCCGACGTGTTCAGCAACCCGGCCAGGTACGTGCGGATGAAGCTGTCCGCGATCCTGAACGGCGGCTCCGTGACGATCTGGGCGAAGGGCGTGGCGCGCAGCACGTAGGCAGGGTAGCAGGCTCGCGGTGAGGGGCGGTCTGCCGGTCCCTGTTGAGGGGACCGGCACGAGCGGCCAGAGCCGGAGAGACGTACCGTGGTAGACTCGCCGCATGAGGAGGCCGTCCGTTGGCAGGCATGAACCTAGAACCGTTCCCCCGGCAGGTGCTCATGGGGCAGGCCGCGGCGGGCGCAACCTGGTACTCCAAGACCTACGACCTCTCGGGGTGGACGGACCTCACATGGTGGTTTGAGCCCATGGCCACGCTCCCCGCCGGACAGAGCAACCCAGCCACGCTGTTCGTCGAGAGTTCCAACGACCTGAATGGGCCCTGGGAACAGTTGATCCCCGGGGGTTCGGATCCCAACATCGGAAACGTCACCACCGGGACCGTGACGCTCACGGCGAGGTGGGTGAGGTTCCGGGTGGATATCGTCCTGCAGGAGGCGACGTTGCTGGCGGTCCGGGCGGTCGCGAGAAGGAACCAGTGAGCGACTGCGCGTGTGACGTGAACCGCGTTGGGGCGGCCGCCCGTCGACTCGCGGGCAGTCAAGTTGCGGTCGACTCGGGGATCGTGTTGGCGCGCCTTGGAGCACAATCGGGACGTGGTTCCCTCGCATCCCAAGTGCCGCGCTGTTGTGAGGCCCGTCAGACGCCGGCGCTCGCGTCCACGAGTAAGCACTTGTCCCTGGTCAATGAGGGCATTCCGAGCGTAGTTGCATCCGAAGCACGAGACTCGCTTCGAGATCGAGGAACGCCGTCGGTGACGCGCGCCACGGCGCCCCCCATGAGCTACGTTCCAATGACCTTGAAGATCCAGGAATCGAACTACCAAGAGCATGCTGCGAGGGCATGCGGGTCCTTCGCCTGCATTTGTGCGGGCGCGTCGCTGTATCTTTCGTGGTGCGCCCAATATGAGTATGTCGTTAGCGGTGCCGCCGAATCTGGGTACGGCCCAGAATTGAAGAGGGGAAAGATCTTCGTAAAGGTGACGCATGATGTCAAGCACTATCAGATTCGAAGCAACGGCGATGAGAGACTGTTCGCCACATACAAGATCGTTGAGCACTGGCCCGTCGACAAGCGGACCGCAAAGACAGAGAAGGACTGCTTGGGCTTTAGGCTGCCGTTCCAGCACGAGTACAGTTGTGGGCTGCGAAGCGTGGTGAACACGGACGCTGAGATCGAGATACACGCAGGCGGCAGTACGCCGACTGATACTACCTGGTCGAGCTTTTCCGGAATGAATTACTACGATCCTGACACGCACGAGGCAAGCGAGGGCGAGGAGGGGAGCGAAAACAAGAACGACCCGAAGGCACAAGACAAGACGCCGTCAAGTGCAGAGTTCGAGCCGCCCGCCGGCGCGTCGGGAGGAAGCACGAGCGCAAGCAAGAAACTCGAGGCGAAACCCACGCACTGTGATGACTGGACACTATACCTGCGGCAGGTAAAGGGCGGGGGAGGCGGGGATGGGACCCCGCCACGATATCGACCCAAGCGTAGCACCACGACTACGGTAACCAACAACCCCGCTTCAAGTAGTCAGTCCGGCGGTGTGCAGCCCGTCACCGCCCCATTCCCCAAAGCGGACCAGGCGGACGTCGGGCGGATCCGCACGGTCGCGAGTGCCGAGCGGATGTTTGTTGAGGTAGCGGCCGTCAGCGGGGCACTCAACGCTGGTGGAATACGCGAGGTCGACACGGCGGGCGAGCCGGTCTCGTAGCATGTCCGACCCCGGAGTGGATAGTCGCCCGGCACATTCGCACGGCGGCGCTTTCGGGTCCCGGGTCGCGCCATGTCTTTCGCTGTTCGTCGCCAGTCTCGTGATTTCCTGCGCGGCCGCATGTGGACCGAGTCACGGCAATCGGTCGCCGGTGGACTCAATGGACAACTCGGCCGCCTCCATTCGGGGGTGCATTGACAATCTGCTCAGCCTGACCTCGTGGCACAGATACTCTAGCGACACGGAAACCGCAACTGCTCAAGTGAATCGTCTACTGTCAATGCCACGCGGGGAGGTGGAGGACTCGCTGGTTAGGATGGCCGCCGCAGAGTGTGTGACGGATTCATCAAGGCGCCAGAGACTTCTACGCGTGTTGCAGTTCCTGAGGGGGGTGTCCCCCGACGACACGGCGGCCGAGCGCGGGGCCTATCTGAGAGAGGAACACGGCATTGTCTTCTGGGCGCAGGCTCCCGACTTGGAGCCACGGTGGCTTGACCCATACCAGACGATCGAGAACCCATTGTATCGCTCCCAGGACCAGATGGGTGGGCCCTCCGGCGGCTGGCTTGTTCGACCATTCGTGCCTCGACCTACCGAGCTTCTTGACGCGATCGAACGGCGAGATAAGAGCACGCTGGCTCGACTCGATGACGGGGGCGGTGAGGGTGCGGGCGCGGAGATTGGGCTTTTCGCCCGCAGCGATGCCGTTTTGCGCGCGCGCCTCCGAGATCGGGCGCATCAGCGGCCGCAGGAACCCATCGAGCAGGATGTCTTGGCCGTATCGCTGGCGGTGTGTAACGACTCGGAGGCTTCAATGCGCCTCTGGGACTGGGCGCGGACCGCGCTGCAGTTCGGAGCAGATTGGACCCAAGACCGCCAGTTGCTTCGGCTGCGCGCCGTGCGCACCCTAAGTGGAGACAGAGAAGTCCAGAGGATTCGGCGCGATGTAGAGCCTGATCTGTCTGGCGTGCAACGCCACGAGGTTCGGGGTATGTCACTCGACGAAGCGTACGTGCGTGACTGCATTGGAAACCGTGGAAACATGATGTCGCGCGTTGGGATCGAGATGTTGATCGAGGCACTGACCGCTCCAGTGCGTCCGCGGGATGCGGTGACGACGAAGACGCTGCTGACCTGCATGAGCGCCGCTTGTCGTGAGAGCGCCAGTGCGCCGAAGGATCTGCTCGCTCCACTGCGGGCACTAAGCGCGCTGTTGCTGTTTCCCGATAGTGAGGCCGATGCCCCCGTAGTCCTGCACGGAGCAGATCGCCATGTAGCTTGCATCGAGGGGGCCGTGCGGGATGGTGTCCTTGTCGTCGTTGACCGCGGCCTGCCGACCGGGGGGGGCTGGGAGCGGGTGCATTACTTGCAGGGGCCTGTGGATGAGAGCAGCCACCCGCCAAGTGATCCCATGCAGAATGACGGTCATTCGCCGTCGTGGCTGCGAATTCGAGCCCAGTGGGTAGAGTCAAGGGTGCTAGTTGAGATCACGAATGCGGGTGAAGTCGATCTTCGAGTGAACCTGCTTGCGTGGCAGTTTGGGCACGCTATCCCGAGCGCGTCGACCCGAGCCGACCCGGAGTCCCGCGAGTGGGTGTTGAGGTTCGGACCACTATTGGACTCCGAGGAGTTCCGCCTTGGGTGTGCGTGGGAGAACTACACTCGGATCCCTCCCCGAGCCCGAATCTCGGTAGCAGTGCGCGCCGATGGGGTCCCGGCCAACGCTGCCCTGATGATTGACTTCCAGGACCCGTTCGCCGTCATCGCGCCTGAGACGGGTCGAGTGCTCAGGGGCGTCCGCTGCCGCGTCACGGAGTAGTGTGTAGCGGCTGTAGCGGCCCGGCTCCGCGTCGGGACCGGAGCCCCCGCCGCTCTCCAACCGGTCCGCGTCGGCCAGGTCCCGGGGCCGGCCGGTGGCCCGCTTGTTCCGGACGTAGGCCTCCTTTCCGATGAACGGGATGGGAAGCCCCGCGCGAGACCTGGTGATCCTCGACGCCCAGGCCTCCTCGAACCGGACGCCATCGATGGACGTCATCACGTCGATCCGGTTCGGCGCCACCCCGATCTGGAGGATCGTGCCCGGGCTCGCCAGGTCGTCGGCCGTGAGCCCAAGAGGAGGGGCCCCGAACCGACGAAGGGCCGCCATGACCCGGTCCGCGTTCCGCGGGTGTGGACGGATCCAGATGTCGATGTCGCCCGTGGCGCGGGGGTAGCCGTGGGCCGCCAGCGCATAGGCGCCGACGACGAGAAACTCAGCCTCCTCCTCGCACAACGCGGACAACATGTCGCGGAAGTCGGGGTTCAACGCGTTCTCCCTTGAAGGCCCAGGCCTCGAGCGCGAGCGGCCACATCATGTCGAGCGACGCGTCGGGAGGCAGTGGCGGATCGGGAGCGGGACGCTCGCCTCCGCGGTAGACCCTGACGGGATAGTGGCTCCGATCCACGCGCCCAGTCTACCCGCGGGATCCCGAGCCCGACGTATCCATGAGGGACCGCGGTCCCGCGGCGTCCTCGCGTCGATCCCGGCGTCGCGGCGACTCGCCTACTCTACGGAGTATGTCTTCGTCGCCGCTCCTGGGTCTCGACGCGATGCCGCTCGCGGGACAGGGTGTCGCGCTGTCCACCCACCACCCCCTCGTCCCAAGTCCCTGCGCCACCGCCACCTCCCTGCACCTCCCGCGACCCCTCACGAATACGTCGGGCTAGGGAGGGAGCGGCGTACGCAGGATACCCCCTTCCCGGGCGATGGGAGGACGTGCGCCGGAGATTGACGGAGCGACCGGTCGCCGACCGGCCTCCCGGGCGTCTTCGGCCGCGGCGGAGGGGCGCCGCCGGGCCCCGCGCGCGGATTCGCCCGCCGGCCGGGCGCGCCCCGGTACAAGGGCACCCCCGTGTTCCCCCCCCCGCCGCTCCTGACCGCCCACCTCCCCGGCACCGGGGGGACGGTGCGGGCCGAGCCGGGGGACTTCGTGGTGGAGGAGATCCCGCTCTACCCTGCCCTCGGCGTCGGGGACCACTCCTACGTGCGCATCGAGAAGGTCGGTATCCCCACGCGGGAGGCCATCCGCCGCCTCTGCGCCCACGTGGGCATCCCCGAGTCCCGCGCCGGCTGCGCCGGTCTCAAGGACGCCCGCGCGGTGGCGCGCCAGACCATCTCGCTGGAGCGCGTGAAGGCGTCCACGCTGGAGGGACTCGAACTCCCCGGCGTCCGCGTGCTCTCCGTGAAGGCCCACCGGAACAAGCTGCGCGTCGGCCACCTCGCCGGGAACCGCTTCCTCCTGCGCGTGCGCGGCGTCGTGCCCGACGCGGAGGCGCGCTGCGCCGCCGTGCTGGACGTGCTCCGGCGCCGGGGGATGCCGAACTCCTTCGGCCCGCAGCGCTTCGGCACGCGCGGCGACACGCACCTCGTGGGACGGGCGCTGGTCCGCGGGGATGCGGAGGAGGCCGTGGCGCTCCTCTGCGGTCGGCCGAGCCCCCGCGAGCGGGACCCCCGCGTCCTCCAGGCGAGACAGCGGTTCGACGCCGGCGACCTGGCGGGCGCGCGCCGGTCCTTCCCCGCCGCGTTCGGCACGGAGCGGCGCGTGCTGGAGCGGCTCGCCGCCGGCGACGCCCCCGCCGCGGCGCTCCGCTCCGTCCCGCGGCCCACCCTCCGGTTCTTCGTGAGCGCCTGCCAGTCGGCGCTCTTCAACCGGGTCCTGGCGGACCGGCTCCCCGCGCTGGATCGCCTGGAGCGCGGCGACCTGGCGTGGCTCCACGGGCGCGGCGCCGTGTTCCTGGTCGAGGACCCCGCCGTCGAGCAGCCCCGGTGCGAGGCGCTGGAGATCTCCCCCAGCGGGCCGCTCTTCGGCCTGAAGATGGCGCGGGCCGGCGGCGAGCCCGGGGAGCGCGAGGCCGCCGTCCTCGCCGACGCGGGGCTCACCGCCGAGTCCTTCACCGTCCCCGGCGTCTCCCGCTTCGAGGGGGAGCGCCGACCGCTCCGCGTCCCCGTGGGCGACCCCGCCGCGCGCCGGGACGGCGAGGACCTCCTCCTCGAGTTCTCCCTCCCCCGCGGCTCCTACGCGACGGCGCTGCTGGCGGAGGTCACGAAGGGGTCCGTGGAGGGGGAACTGCCGGAGGGGTAGGCCGCCCTCCGCGGGGTCCTCCCGCGATGCCCGCGGGAAGCGATCACTCGGCGGGCGCCGACAACTCCCCGACCCGGACCGTCACCCGACCCCGACGCGTGCCGCGGCTCGACTCGGCGGTGACCTCCCACTCCCCGGCCGGGACCGGGGGGATCGCCAGCCCGTCGCCCCCCCAGCGCTTCACGAAGGATCGCCCGAGCCGCTCGCCGTCCCTGGTCAGGAGGAGTTCCCGGACGCCGTCGCGGACCCACTCCGCGGGGACGAGGATGGACCCGCCGTGCTCGATGCGAACCTCCACCGGGGTCGCCTCCCCCCGGGCCACCTCGAACTCCCGGAGGATCGGCACCAGCGAGCCGGGATGGGCCCACACCGCCGTCGGCGGTCCCACGTTGACGAAATGCCCTCCCGGCGGCATCCGCAGGAACGCGTGGCCGGAGTCGTCCAGCCGCGTCAGCGCGGGCGCGTCGGTCTCGGGGCAGAACCGCCACTCCGCGCGGACCGCGCGCAGGCCCGCCTCGGCGTGGTTGACCACGTGGAGGTCGCACGCCGACTCCGACGTGCCCGCGGGCCAGAGCGACAGCACCGCCCTCACCGCGCCGCCCGACCCGGGGACCGGCACCTGCCGGGGGCCGGCCACGGGGTAGCGGGGGTCGGCCACGGTGAGCGCGACCGCGGACGGGCCGGCGGCCCGGCGCTGGACGCGCCACGCGTGGCGGCCGGTCGGCTCGACGCCGCGGACGCCGTCGCCCGACGGGACCACGGAGACGCTGGCCACGTCATCAATCCTGCCGCCGGTCACCGCGTCGCGGAACTCGACCCGCAACTCGACGGAATCCCCGGGCGCGCCGTCCGCGGCGGGGACCTGCGCGCATCCCGCGAGGAGGGCGAGCAGTGCGGCGGGGCCCCATCCCGCCGGGCTCCCGAGGCGGTCCGTCGGCGGAGGGGAGGGGTGGTCCGGTGCGCTCGCCATGGAAGACCTCCCGTGGGCAGCCGGCGGTGGCGCTCCAGGGCCACAATCCTATCCTCGCGCCCCGCCCCGCCGCGCCGGTCCCCCGACTCCCCGCCCCGCCGTCCCCCCGGCCCGCTACACTGCCCCCCCATGCCCGCCCGACGGATCGCGATGATCAACCAGAAGGGAGGCGTCGGGAAGACCACCACCACGGTCAACCTGGGCGCCGCGCTGGCCCGCCGGGGGCTGCGCGTGCTGCTGGTGGACATGGACCCGCAGGCGAACCTCACGGTGCACCTGGACGTGCCGCCGGAGGGGGCGGGGCGGACGGTCTACGAGGTGCTCCTCGGCCGGGCGAGCCTGGCGGACGCGCTCCGGCCCACGGGGACGCTGGGGATGGACCTGGTGCCCGCCTCCCTCGACCTCGCGGCGGCGGAGATGGAACTGGTCTCCGCGGTGGGCCGGGAGCGGCTGCTCCGCGACGCCCTCGACGGGCTGCTCGCCGCGGGCGACGCCGCGGGGGATGGCCACGATTTCGTCCTGGTGGACGCGCCCCCGTCGCTGGGACTCCTCTCGGTGAACGCGCTGACCGCCGTGCAGGAGGTCGTCATCCCGCTCCAGGCGGAGTTCTTCGCGCTCCAGGGCATGGCCCGCCTCCGGGACGTCATCGCCCTCGTGGAGAAGCGCCTCAACCCGGGGCTCCACATCATGGGCATCCTCCCCTCGCTGGTGGACTCCCGGACGACGCTCTCGCGGGAGGTGCTGGCGGAGATCCGCAAGTTCTTCGGCCCGGCGGTGTTCGGCACCGCCATCCGGCGGAACGTGCGCCTGGCGGAGGCGTCCTCCCACGGGAAGACCATCTTCGAGTACGACGCGTCGTCCAACGGCGCCGCGGACTACGCGGCGCTGGCGGAGGAGGTGCTGCGGAGGGGGTAGGGGGGCGGGCGGCTTTCGTGCGGATCCCGAGGGTGGTACAGTCGCTGGCCGCTTCCACGGAGATCCCGCCCTTGCACGGATTCGACCTGGTCGTCTCGAAGGGGACTTCGGCGGGGAAGACGTACTCCCTGCCGGGGGACCGGGCGTTCACCATCGGGCGCGGGCAGACCAACGACCTCACGCTGGCGGACCGGCTGGTCTCCTCCCACCACGCGCACATCCAGTCGGAAGGGGGGCACTTCGTCCTCACGGACCTCAACTCCAAGAACCACACGTACGTGAACGGCGTCGAGGTGAGCGGGGCCGTGGTCCTGCGGAACCAGGATCAGATCGGCATCGGCGGTTGCGTGCTCACGGTGCGGGAGACGGGGCCCTCGCCGGTGACCATCTCCGACAAGTCGGACACGGGCCCGGTACGCGCCTCCATCTCCACGGCGCGCACCATGTCCATCGACCCGGCGTCCATCAAGACCGCGCTCTCGGGGATGGGCCGCGCGGAGCGCGTGCTCGCGGTGCTCTACGCCGCCGGCCGGGTGCTCGGCGAGGGCGGCACGCCGGCCACCTTCCTGCCCCGCATCCTCGACCTGATGTTCGAAGTGGTGCCCGCGGACCGCGGCGTCGTGTTCCTGCTGGAGAACGGCGAGGTCCGCCCGCTCCACGCCCGGGACGCCGCGGGCCGCGAACTGGCGAGCCTCTCCATCAGCCGATCCGTCGTCCGCCAGGCCATCGAGGAGGGGGAGTCGGTCCTCACGGGCATCACCGGCGCCGGAGGCAGGCTCGAGGCGCAGGAGTCCATCGTCATCCACCAGATCTCCTCCGCCATGTGCGCCCCCATCCGCGGGCGCAAGGAGGTGCTGGGCGTCATCTACCTCGACTCCAAGGTGACGGGCCGCGCCTTCGACGACGGCGACCTGGAACTGCTGACCACGGTGGCCATCCAGGCGGGCCTCGCCCACGAGAACTCCCACCTCGCCGAGGAGTCGGCGCGGGCGGAGCGCATGGCCGCCATCGGGCTCCTCGTGGCGGGCCTCGCCCACGACATCAAGAACTACATGCTCGGCCTCTCCCTCGGCCAGGAGATGGTCGAGATGGAGATCGCGGAGAAGTTCAGCAGCGACGGGATCGAGGCGTGGAACTGCATGAAGGACTCGCAGGCCCGCATCACCGATCTGGTCCACGACATGCTCGCCTTCAGCAAGCCGCGCGAACCGGAGTGGGCCGTGGCCGACGCCAACCAGGTGGTCCAGTCCGCGGCGCGGGCGCTGGAGCGGCGCGCCGTGGAGCGGGGCGTGATCCTGGAGTGGAAGCGGCACCCCGACGTCCGGCCCTTCTGGTTCGACGCGCGCGGCATCGAGCGCTGCGTCGTGAACCTGGCCACCAACGGCATCGACGCCACGCCCGGCGGCGGGACCGTGACGCTCCGGCCGGAGCCGGGCCCCGACGGGACGACGGTGCTGCTGCACGTGTCCGACACCGGCGCCGGCATCCCGCCGGACGCGCGAGGACGGGTGTTCGACCTGTTCTTCTCCACGAAGTCCTCCAAGGGCACGGGGCTCGGCCTCGCGGTCTCGAAGAAGCTCGTGGAGGAGCACGGCGGGACCCTCACGTTCACGACGGAGGTCGGCGAGGGGACGACGTTCACCATCACCCTGCCCCGCCACGACGACGGCCCGCCGCCGCGGCGGAACGCCTGAACCGCGCCGCCGGGACCCCCGCCGGGCGGCGCGCCCCGCCGCATTCCCCTCCCCCACCGCTTGACTCTCCCGGCGGCTACCCCGAGAATCGCGCGGCCTGAAGTCAAGGGGAGCCATGCCAGCGTACGAGGTCCACGTCACGAAGGGTCCGAAGGAGGGGACGATCGTCCCCCTCGTCCCGGGCAAGGCCGTCACCATCGGCCGGGCCCAGGCGAACGACCTCTGCCTGATGGACCCCGCCGTGTCGTCCTTCCACGCCCGCGTGGAACTCCAGGACGGCACGCCGGTGCTGACGGACCTGCGCTCGAAGAACGGGACCTACGTCAACGGCACGCAGTTGTCCGGCTCCATCGGCCTGAACCTGACGGACGCCGTGGAGATGGGCTCGTCGGCGCTGAACATCAAGCGCCTCGCCGATGCGGCGCCGCCGCCGCCGGTCCCGACGCCCCCGGGCCAGCGCCACCCCTCCCTCGGCGGGGTCGGCGTGACGGTCTCCGCCGGCGGCGGCGGTGTGCCCGTGTTCTCCACCATCGACACCAACAAGTCGATGGCCATCGACCCGAAGATGCTCAAGTCGGCCCTGGCCAAGTTCAGCAAGGCGGAGAAGAACCTCGCCACGCTGCATGCGGTGGGCACGGTGCTGGCGTCCGTGGGCGAACCGGCCATCTTCTTCAGCCGGCTCATGGACCACATCTTCGACGTCGTCGCGGCGGACCGCGGGGCCATCTTCCTGCGCGAGGGCGAGACGCTCCAACCGCAGGTGGCGCGCACCGGGGACGGGCACAGCGGGGAGTTCGCCGTCTCCCAGACCATCCTGCGGCGCGCCGTGGACGAGGGTGTCTCGCTCCTCACTTCGGATGCCGCCGCCGACGAGCGGTTCAAGGCCGGCGCGTCGGTCATCCTCCAGCAGATCCGCTCGGCCATGTGCGTGCCCATCCGCGGCCGCAACCAGGTGTTCGGCGCCCTCTACGTGGACAGCAAGATCGCCCGCGGCGCGTTCACCGAGGAGGACCTCGAACTCCTCACCACCATCGCGGTCCAGGCGGGCATCGCGCTGGAGAACTCCCGGCTGGCGACGGACGCCGCCAAGGCGGAGCGCATGGCCGCCATCGGGCTCGTGGTCTCCGGCCTCGCCCACGACATCAAGAACTACATGATGGCGCTGAAGGGCGGGGACTTCATCCTGGACGCCATCATCAAGTCCATCCCCTCGCCGGAGGCCCAGTCGGCCTGGGACACGCTGAAGACGACGCACAAGAACATCAGCGAACTCGTCATGGACATGCTGTCCTACTCCAAGCAGCGCGACCCGGAGTGGGCCAACGTGGACGTGAACCAGGCCTGCGCCGAGGCCGCCCAGGTGTGCAAGGAGAGGGCGGCGCAGAAGGGGATGACCATCGAGCAGCAGCTCGACTACGCCGTGGGGCCGTTCTACTTCGACCTCAAGAACATCTCCCGCTGCATCATGAACCTCGTGGGGAACGCCATCGACGCGAGCCCCGAGGGGAAGGGGAAGAAGGTCGTCCTCAAGACCTGCGTCGAGCCCGCCACGGAGCCCGGTCACGACGACTGGGCCGTCGTCATGGTGACCGACCAGGGCTCCGGCATCCCCGTCGAGGCGCGGGATCGGGTCTTCGACCTGCTGTTCTCCACCAAGGGTTCCAAGGGCACCGGCCTCGGCCTCGCGCTCACGAAGAAGATCGTGGACGAGCATGGCGGGCTCATCTCCTTCGAGACCGAACTCAACGTCGGCACCACGTTCTTCATCCGGCTCCCCCGGCGGAGGAAGCGGCCGGCGGCGGGGCACCGGTAGGCAGCGGCCCCCGCGTGACCGCCCCGCGCCCGCCGCTGGACCGCGCCCTGGCGGAGCGATTCGCCGGGCGGGACGTCCTCTCCACGCGCGACTTCTCGCCGGAGGAGATGGTCTTCGTGCTGGACGCCGCGGAGGCGCTGGCCGCGGAGACGCGACCGCTCCTCCAGGGGAAGGTGCTGGCGACCCTCTTCTTCGAGCCCTCCACGCGGACCCGGCTCTCCTTCGAGTCGGCGGTGAAGCGCCTCGGCGGCACGACCATCGGCTTCGCCGAGGCGGGCGTGTCCTCCGCGTCGAAGGGGGAGAGCCTCCACGACACCGTCCGCGTGGTGGAGGGCTACTGCGACGCCATCGTGATCCGCCACCCGCGCGAGGGCGCGGCGCGCGTCGCGGCGGAGGCGACGCGGCTGCCGGTCATCAACGGGGGCGACGGTTCCAACCAGCACCCGACGCAGACCTTCATCGACCTCTACACCATCCGCGAGGCGTGCGGCCGGCTCACCGGGCTGCGCGTGGGGTTCCTCGGCGACCTCAAGTACGGGCGCGCGGCCCACGGCCTCGTGGAGGCGGCGGCGCTGCTGGGCAACCGGCTCACGCTCATCTCCCCCCACGACCTGCGGCTCCCGGCGACGCTCATGGAGGAGGTCCGGTCCATGGGGTGCCGGCCCCGCCAGACGGACGACCTCGCGAAGGCGCTTCCCGAACTGGACGTCCTCTACGTGACGCGCATCCAGCAGGAGCGGTTCCCCGACCCGCTGGAGTTCGAGCGGGTGCGCAACGCGTACCGGGTGGACCGTCGGACGCTGGAGGCGGCGGGGCGTCCGCTCTGCGTCCTCCACCCGCTGCCGCGCGTGCGGGAGATCGACCCCGAAGTGGACTCCATGGAGGGGGCGCTCTACTTCCGCCAGGCGCACAACGGGGTGACCGTGCGGAAGGCGCTGCTCGCGCTGGCGCTGGGGGTGATGCCGTGACCCCCGCTCCCCGCCGGCGGCGCGCGCCGCGGAAGGCGGCGGCGCCCGCGGCCCCGCCTCCGCTCACGCCGGAGGAGCAGACCTACCGCGTCGCGAAACTCCGGACGGGGACCGTCATCGACCGGCTGGACGCGGGGACCGCGATGATCTGCCTCGGCATCCTCGGGAACCCCGGCGACGGGATCGTCACCCTCGGCATGAACCTCCCCAGCAAGACGCTCGGGCGGAAGGACATCCTGAAACTGGAGAACCGCGTGCTGACGGCGAGCGAACTGGCGCGGGTCGCCCTCTTCGGTCCCCACGCGATCGTGGCGGTCATCGAGGACTTCCGCGTCGTGCGGCGGACGCCGCTGGAGCTGACCGCGGTCCTCGACGGCGTCGTCTCCTGCCCCAACCCGTCCTGCATCACGCACCACGACCCCGTCCCGTCCCGCATCCGCGTGGAGGAGCGGGAGCCCCTCCGGCTCCGCTGCCACTACTGCGAGCGCCGCATCCGCCGGAACGAGATCCGCCTGCTCTGACCGCGCCGCGGCGACATTCCCGGAATGTTGCGTGCGAGTTGGAGGCCGCGAACGCGCGAACTCGGCGGCGACATTCCGGGAATGATGTCGTCGCGTCGGGGGGAGGGGGAGGGCGGTTGCCGGCGCGGGGACGGGGGGCGTGATAGAACGGGGCGATGGCCACCACCACCGCTCCCCGCGTCATCGAGGGCTACGACCTCGATGCCGAGGCGACCCGCCTCGGATCCATCCCCGACGCCGTCGTCCTCGGCCGCCGCCTGAACCGCGGGACCGCGGTGGTGTCGGTCACGGGACCCATGGACGCGCCGCTGCACGCGGCGACGCGCGCCGCGCACCGGGCCGCGCTCTTCCCCAACACGGTGGACGACGACGCGCCCGTGGTGGAACTCGGCTGGCCGCTCTCGGGACCGTTCGTCCTGTGCGCCGCCGGCGTCTACCTCGACCTCTATCTCGCCGTGGCGCAGAAACTGCTGGACCCGAGCCACCCGCGTCTCCTCGCGGCCGCCGATCTCCTCCACGGGCTCGGCATGCTCACGCGCCGCGAGATCAACACCGACGACTACCTCGTGGCCGCGCCGCACGTGGAGGGTCTCCGCACGCCCCAGGACGTGGCCGGCCTCGCCGCCCGCCTCACGGAAGCGTCGTTCGCCGGTTCCGGCCCGTGGAAGGCGTTCCTGTCCAACTCGGGCACCGAGGCCGTCGAGGCGGCGCTCAAGATCGCCTGGCAGACGCGCCACAAGCGGTTCCTCGCGGACCACGGCTTCGCGACGCTCGAGCGCGTCGCCGCGGACCTCGGCATCGGCCGCATGACCGCCATGGACGGCGAGAAGAGCCTCCCCGATCCGCTCCTGGAGGACTACCCGTTCTTCATGGTCGGCTGCTGGGGCGGCTTCCACGGGAGGACGCTCGGCTCCCTCCACTTCACCACGTCCAAGAAGGTCCAGCGCGCGGGCTACCCCCAGGTACGCTGGATCCGCCGGATCCCCTTCAACGGGGCCCCCGGCGACCTCGACGCGCTCATCGACCCCCGACCCATCGGCGAGATCCTCGCCGCGCCCGGCGGCGTCCGCGCCGTCGTCGAGGGAGGCCGCATTCCGCGGGACCTGTTCGCGGGCTTCCTCGCGGAGCCGTTCCAGGGGGAGGGCGGCTACCGCGCCGCCGACCCCGCGTGGTTCCAGGCCACCGCCGCGGCGGTGCGCCGCCACGGAGGACTCGTCCTCGTGGACGAGGTGCAGACGGTGGGTCGCACGGGCACGCTGTTCTTCACCGAGCAACTGGGCGTGCAGCCCGACGTGGTCGCCACGGCCAAGGGGGTCGTCGTCGGCATCACCCTCGCGCGGGCCGACCTCGGCCGCCACCTCCACCAGGGCTGGCACGCCAACACATGGGGCGGCGGGAAGGTCTTCGACAACCAGTGGGCGTGGACGGTGCTGGACACGCTGGCGAACCACCGGGACCCGGTCCTCGGCGGCCTCTCCTACATGGAGAACTGCCGCGTGAAGGGCGCCTACCTCGCCGCCCGCCTGGAGGCGCTCCGAGGGAAGCACCCGCGGCTGCTGGAGGAGGTCTCCCACCGCGGCCTCATGGTGGGCCTCTCCGTGCGCCGCCGCGCCGACATCGTCCGCGTCGGCTGGAAGCGGGGCCTCAAGCTCCTCGGCTGCGGCCCCGCCGGCGAGGTCTCCCGCCTGCGCCTGCTCTTCCTCGCCGACACGCTGGCCCGCGAGGTGGACGAGACGGTGCGCGTGCTCGACCTGGTGCTCGCGGAGGTGGAGGCGGGGTAGGGAGGGACCCGCTGCCCGGGCGCGTCCGCGGGCGGCCGCCGGCGTCGCCTACCCCTCGATGACGTAGAACACGTCTCCGTCGTTGCTCCGGCGGTAGTTGGAGGCGGCGGAGTCCCGCCCGAACCGGATGGTGCGCTTCAGGACCTGCTTCTGACTGTTCCACTGATCGAGGACCGAGATCCCGGACCCATCGTGAGCGAGGTAGATGGCCGCGTGTCTCCCCTTCGCGTCGGTCGGGTACCTGCCCGCGTCATCGAAGGTGGCGATCGCCGTGTAGATCTCCACCTCTCCCGGCTGGGCCCCCTTCACGCGCTTGCCCTTCTTCCAGGTGCCCGTGGGTGGAGCACCGGTGACCTGCCGCACGAACTCGACGCACTCCGTGTTTCCCTTCGCGTTCTTGTACTTCTCCAGTCCGAACACTTCCGACTCCGCCACGGTCATCCGGTACGGCATGACGGCCCTCCCTGCCTGTTCGAAGCCCGCATCCCGCCGCCCCCTACCGCCCCTTCACCTTCCGCTTCACGTCGGGGCGCTTCAGGAACTCGCGGAACTCCTCCGGCGTCTTCACCTCCTCGCCGGTGATGTCGAGGATGGCCTTCTTGATGGCGCGCACGACCTTCGGTCGCGGGCGGCGCTTGTCGGGGTCGCCGAACTTGGCCATCCACTTGCGCTTGGCGGCGGCGGAGTCCTCGTTGCCGGCGGCGCCCGTGTCCACGGTCACGGAGCCGGTCTCGAAGTAGTCCTCCTTGGGATACATGTCGAAGAGGTCGCGCACGTCGGGATTCAGCACGCTCCACTCCTTCCACCGCCCGAACACGTCGAGGACGAGGGCGACGAGGTCGTCGTTGCCGTCCTGCAGGAACTCGAGGAGCGTCTCCACGCCGTCGCGGGAGCGGTAGTCCAGCGCGTGGATGCACCGGACCGCCTCCGCCAGCATCCGCCCGCGCTCCCGCTTGGCGCGCAGCGCCGCCTGACCCTCCGGCGTGTCCGTGACCGGCTCCCCGGTCTTGACGTCGAGGGGGAGACCGTAGTTCCCGCGGGCCTTCGCCTTGCGGGAGGCCTCCGCCTCCTCGGAGAGGAACTTCGCCACGCGGGCGCCGATGCCCTTGGAGGAGGTCACCTGCCGCGAGAGGCCCTTGAACGCCTCCGCCCGGACCAGCGCCTCGTCGTGCTTCAGCGCGAGGCCGAGGAGGCGGTCGGCGACCTTCGGGTGCATCACCTTCCGCAGCCGCTCCATGGCCTCCAACCGGAGGTCGAGATCCTGGGTCTCGAACTCCCGCTCGAACCGCTCCAGCGCGGTCTTCGCGTCCCCGTCGGAGACGTCCTTCGCGGGCGCCTTCTCCGCCTCCTGGGCCGCGGGCGGCTCGTCCGCGGGCACCGCGAGCGGAAGGGCGACGCCGAGGAGCGCGGCGAGCAGCATGCGGACTGGGGTTCGTGGCATGGGGACCTCCGGGGGCTGCGCCTCGACCGCGGAGGATTGTAGCGCGCCGGAGGCATCGCGCGGAAGGGGGCGGACTGCCGGCGTGGCAGGGACCTGCCGCAGATCTGTCCCCGCGTCGTCGCCGCCGGCGCGCGCGCCGCGGGACCCTCCGGCCCGGGCGATGGGCACACCCGTTGCGACTCGTGCGGCGGCGGCGCGACATCGGCGCCGACGACGAAGGCCCCGCGGGGGCACAGGCCCGCCGCGACAGTTTCGAGAGGAGGTCGTCATGCAGAGGGACATCGTCCGCTGCGATCCGTTCCAGGCGCCGGCGCGGTTCGGCGAGGCGCTGGATCAGTTCTTCAACGAGGTGTGGAGCCGGGGCGGCGGCGACGAGCGCGCCGCTCTCCACGCGCCCGCCATCGACGTGCGCGAGAACGAGCGAAGCCTCGTGGTCACCGCCGAACTGCCGGGCATGGAGAAGAAGGACATCGAGGTGCAGGTGAAGGACGGCGTGCTCGTCCTGCGCGGCGAGAAGAAGTTCGAGGAGGAGCGGCAGGACGGGAAGTTCCACCGCATCGAGCGCCGGTACGGGTCGTTCTACCGGGCCCTCGCGCTCCCCGACACCGTGGACGCGGACCGGATCGATGCCACGCTGAAGAACGGCGTGCTCACCGTCGCCCTCACCAAGCACGAGGCGCGCCAGCCCCGCACCATCTCCATCAAGGAGTAGGCCGCGGGCGGCGGAGGGAGCGGGTCCCGCTCCCTCCGCTAGCCCGACCTATTCGTGGGGGGGCGCGGGAGGTGCACGGAGGTGGCGATGGC
>CAZSIX010000032.1:0-38771 GCA_964607145.1 uncultured Planctomycetota bacterium
GACCGGGGCGAGCGCCGGGCAGATGGCCGGCACGTGCTTCGACCTGCACGTGAATTTGGACCATGCGTAGCGGCGGGAGAATCCCGCGCGTCGGCATTGTGCCGCGCGTGTCGCGCTCGCCTCACGTGGAGGACTCGTGAGTCCCGCTAGGGCCTGCGGACAGAGTACCGACTGCCAGTGCCATGCCAACGCGGGGCCGGCGGCGTCCTCACCGATGCCCTCCGCGAGCGCTTCGGAGGCGAGGCGAGTCGACTTCGCACGGGCGTTTGGCGGAGCGCCGATTCGCACGGCGAGTCCTCTGCCCACAGACCCGCGTCCCGGGCAGATGGTCGCCACGTCCGCTGACTTCTCGGAGCGGCTGAATCCCGCTCGCGACGCCAGCACCCGTGTGCGTGGCGCCGCGGGGCACCTTCTCGCGATCCTCACTCCCCACGGATCCACGCCGCCGACCGCGATCAGCTCCATCGGGATGGGTAGCTCGCGGGAGGAGGCCCACGCGGTCGCGCTGGTACTCGCGGCCGCGCAGAACACCGCAGGTCCGTCTGCCGGGTCCGCCGCCGGGATTCCGCTCCTATCCAGGTTCCTGGATGCGCACCGCGAGGAGATTCGGGGCAACCCATTCGCGCTGGAGTTCGTGCGCTTGGCTCATGCCGAGCCCCCGCGCTCAGCTTTGGAGATAGCGAGTCTGCTGGCCAGAGCGATGCGGACGGTCTTCGGCGACGACCACAGCGCCAGGCTCGTTGGCGGCCCTGGGAGTGGCGCCGGGCTCATGAAACCGTTCGACGTCTGGATGGCGGCGGGAGGAGGCGCCGTGGCGGGAGGTGAAATGGAGTGCTTGCCGACCGGCGCCGGGATCCTTCCTTGCTACCCGGCAGACTGCCTGCCGCCCAGGGTCTGCTGGCTTTTCCCCTCGGCGGACGTCGGACCACCGAGGGGCGACGAGTGGAAGGGGCCGATGGTTCGTCCGCTTCA
Organism: uncultured Planctomycetota bacterium; assembly: GCA_964607145.1. Lineage (GTDB taxonomy): Bacteria > Planctomycetota > JAJSAM01 > JAJSAM01 > JAKLKS01 > CAZSIX01. Next base: position 973 of record CAZSIX010000032.1, read on the forward strand.
ATGCCAGTGCCTGTTCGCACCATTCGGTCCGGGCGATCCAGCACCCGCTCCCGTTCCGATTCCCGTGCCACCCACCTACGTTCCGCAGCCCGAGCCTGCCCCCCCGACCGGGGATCCGCCGACGGGACCAAGCGGGAATGGTTCGCGGAGGCCTGGTACCAGGCCGGACTCCTGGAGGCGCCCGCCACCTCCCGACCTCCCCCCGCCGCCGACTCGCGGGTGGGGCTGGGGTCTTGCCGCGCTCCTGGCGGCAGTCGTCGTGGTCGCCGTGGTTCTCTCCGTTGGAACCGGGGGTTCAGCTGCACCGGCGGCTGCGGCAGCAGTGGCCCTCGTCGCCGCGGCGGCGACGGCCCCCGCCTCATCCAATCCGGGCCAGGGTCCGCGCCCGTGACGCACCCGATGGGAGCGACCCTCGAGCGGAATTGCCGCGTCGCAGCCCTGCGGAAGCGCGGCGCTCGGGCTGCATCCAGGGCGGCGGCTTCGCAGGGCACGCCATGAGCACGTTCGCGCGTGGGGTCTCCCAGGACGGGGAGATGTTCCTCTTCAACGTCGGCGCCTTTGGCCTGCTCCACGGGAGAGTGGACGGCGAGGGCGGCACCATCGCCTATCGGTTCAAGTCGACGGACGATGCCGTTCCCGTCCTGTACAACGTACCGGTCCGGCGCATCGAGAGAATGCTCGAGGAATGCGGGGCGATCATCGATCTCCCGGTACGCGCGGGAGTCCCGCCGCGGCCGAGGGTTCCGACGAATGAGGGCGTGACTGGCGCCGCGGGGTCCGACGATTCGCGGGTCGAGGGTCCCGCGGCGGCAGCGCCTCAGCCACGCGACGGGCCGAGCGCGCACTTGGGCCACAGGTTTCTCCGCGTATCGGCGCCGGAGGGCTGCCTGGCGCTGCTGAACCTCGATCGGATCGCGAGTTTCGAGCCGGTACCGCCCGGGGGACCGGGCTGGACCGCGATCCGGTACTTCGGCCCGGGGATGGAGCCGCTTCGGGAGGTTCGCGAGATCCCCATCGCGTCCATCGAGCGCGCGCTGCGCGATGCGGGCCTCCTCGTGGACCTCGGCAGCGAGGGCGATGGTCCGCCGTCCGCGTTGTAGCCGGCGCTTCCGTCCGTGAAACGCCGTACTCGACCCGCTTCATTGGAGGGTCCGCGAGGGTTGCACGGCGATGCCGCCGCGGCGGCCCCGGAACGGTGGAAATCCCGCCTCAGGAGAAGGTGAGTGGACGTGGACCGGTACGGCGCGGGGGGGGCCCTCATCCTCATGCCGGGCTCGCTCCTGGTGGCGCTGGTCGGGCGCGGCCTGCGGCGCGCACGCGGCGACGACGCGCCGAACGGGTCCCCGCCCGGGACGTGATCCCTGGGCCGCGGGACCTCGCCTCCCTCTGCGCGGGACTCCGGAGGGTGGTGGAAACATCGCACGCGGCCCGTATCCTCGGAGAGGCCCCGGACGTTGCACAGGGCTGCCGCGGCGACGGCGGGCTGGTCAGGTGCGCGGAGGTCCGATGACCCGCTGCTCCCAGGGAGGCACAACGGAGGGAAGCCCGAGGCGCCGGGTGGCCGTTGCGGTTCGGTGCGTCACGGGTGTCGTGCTGGCTCTCGGCTTCGCGGTGCTGCTGGTGCGGTCCCGGGCGAGCGTGGCGGACCGGTTCGGACTGGCGAATCGCGTGGATCAGGGGCTGCCGCTGGCGGATGGGGAACCCGGTGCGAAGGAGCGTGCGGCTGATTGTCTCGGTTGGTCGGAGGGAGACGTCTCCTTGAGTTGCTGGAGGAGGAGCGCCGATCCATCGCGCAGGAGATCGGCGCCGGACGCCTGCGGGAGGCAAGACACCTGTTGCGGTCCGCGGGAGGCCTCGATGGCCGGTTCTGGTTCATGCAGACCGTGAACGATGCGAGCTGGATCCGCCGATCGAGGCCCGCCACCCGATGAACCGGGCGGCGGGTGCCTGGCGGCCCCGTGCGACGACCGCGACTACCGTGTCAGACACCGGTCTGTTCTCGGCGGGGAGTCCTGGAGAAACCGACGGCTGGGGGGAGGCTGGACTTCCACGCCGCAACCGCCCTCCGCGGGAGCGGTGTCGCCGGGTGGAGCGGGAGTGGGCGCGCCGCTCGCTGGAGGCGGCCCGGGCTCGCGTGCTCGACACCCTCCCGCATCCGCACGGCCCGGCGCTCGTGGCACACGTCTTCGACGGCCGATCCGAACGGGAAGTGGCCGCATGGCTTCACGTGTGGGGCGGCATCGGTCCGGACCGGGCGCACCAGATCCTGCGCGAGGCCCGCGCCATGTGGAGATTCTACCTGGACGGAGGGGACCCGCGCGTGCGTTGGCCCCGGAGATACGATCCCGCGAATCGCTGGCACCTCGCTACCCCCCCCCCTCAATGGCCATGCCAATGGGGGCAGGAGGGTGGCACTTTCGGGAGGCAGGAGCCATGGCAATGGTGGTGGCGTTCGCGAACAACCAGGTGATGGTGGCGGTGAACGACGGGGTCGCGACCATCTCGACGGACCCCGTACCCCTCGGCGGCAACGATCGCGCGGCCGCCATCTTCAACGTGCGCTACGTCCAGCGGCCGGGCGGCGGGGGGGTCACGGCGACCATCGCGTACCAGGCGCAGGTCAGCAACGACGGGGTCGAGTGGGTGAACGTGGCCACGCTGACCGACTCCGCCACGGACGTGACGAACCCGGCGCGCCAGGTCGTCGCCGCGGTGAACGGGGCGTACCTTCGGTTCCTGTACACGTTCTCGCTGACCGGGGCGAGCGCCGGGCAGATGGCCGGCACGTGCTTCGACCTGCACGTGAATCTGGACCATGCCTGAGGTGTCTGCCGTGAGCCCCGGCGCTGGAACGCCCGCGCTCCATTGCCCGATCGGGCGCGGTAATGACTCAACCGCCGCCCCGGCCAGAACCGGTGGAACGCCGCGGAGTGGAAACAGGCTGCCGACGTAGAGTCGGAATTCGCGCCGTGTCGAAGTCGGTAGACAGACCGGGGAGGTGGATCATGGGCTGTGGGTGTGGTGGGAGCGACGAGCGGGCGGGTGCAGCCCGGATCGGCGACGCGAAGCATATCGAGGAATCTCGTCCAGACCATGCGGGCACCCGTGCCCCGGCGGCCTACTCGCACGGCCGAAGCGTGGTGGTCCGCGGCGTGGGTGTCACTGCCGGATGGCGTGATTCTGCCCCGGTTGATGTACTTGGCGCGCAGCTCACGGCGCAGTCCGTGGGACGAATGCTCGCGATGGGCATGGAGGCCGCGTCGAGCGCGCCTCACTCTGTCGGTGGCCTGTTCGGGACCCGCAAGACTGCGGACTTCGGCGGATGGCATACGCCGACGGCCCACCTTGGCGGCGCGACGCCGCGCCTGCATCCGCCCTTGCGGCCCACCGCACCGCCGAGTCTGTCCCTGCGGCCCGGGGTCAGCGCGCTTCATTACGTATGCAGGGGCAGGTGCATGGCGTTCTTCACCGTTGACCCCGAGTATCGCTGGTATGCCAGGGACATGCCGAAGCGGGCGTTCGACGCGGGGGTCACATCCATCTCCGAGGCACAGAAGGAGCGGGCGCGAGTAGAGTGTCCACGGCAGCGAGCACACCGCTCGGGGGCTGACTGCGACTCCGGCGCATGTGGGTGTCCGCTTGCCCACGTGGTTCCGCAGGCGATCTGGTTTGACATTACCGGTTGGGCGGACGCGAGGTTTCCAGACGACGGCCCCGTTCCCGACCAACCGAAGCCCCTTCCCGGGACCCCGGCAGGGGACTACGAGCCGGACGCGGTGGGTCTGCTGAAGTTCATCGCGTGGGCGACCTGCTATGGAACATGCGTGGCGAAGGCATGATGGCGATGGGGAGTCTCGGTCGAAGCGGGAATGCTGCCTTGACGGCGGCGTTGACGGTACATCTCGCCTCCTGTACCCCGGCCGCGACGTGTCCCGGTATCGATCGAGGCTACTCCAGCGACGACTCCGTTCTGAGATCGACCCGCAGCGCATTCGGTCGCGCTCTCGCGATCACCGATGACGTGGATGGTGACGGAATTCCCGACGCCCTGGTTGGAGATCCCGTTGCGCGTACCCACGGCAGGGCGTCGAACGGTGCCGTCTATGTGCTCTCGTGCCGCACGGGCAGCATCCTCCGGAGGATCGCTCCGCCCCAGGCACTCGATTCGGTCTCCCCGACCTCCATGTTGTTCGGGACCTCGGTGAGCTCCGTCCCGGCGGCGAGCAGCAACGGGCCGGCCCTGATGGTCGTCGGTGCTCCGACCTTCTCACCGCCTCACGGTCCGACATCCGCCGGAGCCGTCGCGATGCTCTCGCGCGACGGGGGGGACCTGCTGTGGTGTGCGGAGGGTGCTTCGAACGGGTCGCGCCTCGGAACTGACGTGATGGCGTTGCGGGACGCGTCGGCGGTCGAGCCGTTCATCGTCGCCAGCGTGCCGTTCGCTGTCGAGACCGACGGAATGCGGCGCTCCGGACAGTTGTGGCTCCTCGGCCTTCGCGACGGGTCGCGGCGGGTTGTGCCACCAGCCCCGGGGCAGCGGTTCTCCCATCTGTCGGCGCTGGCGTCCCTCGGCGACGTGGACGGGGACGGGGCCCCAGAGATCGTCGTCGGCTGCGAGGCTCCGGTTCCGACCTCCGGGAAGGACCTGGGGTACGCTGCAGTCGTGTCGGTGGAGAGCGGGAGGGTGTGGTTGAGGGTGGGCGCGCCCTCTGCTTCGCCCGGGTTTGGTGCCGCCGTCGCAAACGTCGGGGACTGGGACAGGGATGGACTCGACGACTTCGCGGTGGGGTCTCCGGGCGCGGCCACTCCGAGGGTGTCATCGACAACGCCATGCGGTGTACATGTCTTCTCGAGCGCCACGGGTTCGGTGCTGTGGTCGCGGCAAGGCGCGGTTCCGGACGATGGATTCGGCGCGAGTCTGCTGGGAGGGGCAGACCTGGACCGTGACGGCTATCCCGATGTGGTCGTGGGTAGCCCGGAGTCCGGCGCAGCGGGGGTCCGCAGGGCGGGCGCCGTCATGGCGCTCTCCGGCCGGGACCGTGGCGTCCTTTGGGTGAGGCATGGCCAAAGGGAGGGGGGAGTTCTGGGGTACTCGTTGACATGGTCCTCCGATCTGGATGGCGACGGCGTGCGCGATCTTCTGGCCGGTGCTCCTGGCGATGTCGGGGAGGCCGCGCGGTCGTGTGTCGTGGCGCTGAGCGGCATGTCGGGATCGGTCCTTTGGACCGCTTCCCCATGGAGCGAAGGTTCCAGGTGAGCGGGGGGCAGTGGAGTCGCCCCGCTCTGGTGGTCACCTTCCCCGTCGGGGAGAGAGGAATCATGGCCATCGCGCAGGAGATCGGCGCCGGACGGCTGCGGGAGGCAAGACGGCTGGTGCGGTCCGCGGGAGGCCTCGATAGCCGGTTCTGGTTCATGCAGACCGTGAACGCTGCGAGTTGGATCCGCCGATCGAGGCCCACCACCCGATGAACCGGGCGGCGGGTGCCTGGCGGCCCCGTGCGACGACCGCGACTACCGTGTCAGACACCGGCTTGTTCTCGGCGGGGAGTCCTGGAGACCCCGACGGCAGGGGGGAGGCTGGACCTCCACGCCGCGACCACCCTCCGCGGGAGCGGTATCGCCGGAGCGATTCTGCCGGACTCCGCGGCCGGAGTCGCAGGAACCCGTCGGAGGGCGAGGTGCGGTCGGGGTCGGTGCCGTCGTAGGGGCACGCGCTTGCGCGCCCCACGGGGGGTGGACGTTCTTCTCGTGGGCGCCTGCGTGGCGGAGGCGGGCGAGGTGCGGTGGGGGTCGTGCCGTCGTAGGGGCACGCGCTTGCGCGCCCCACCGAGGGTGGACGTTCTTCTCGCGGGCGCTTGCGTGGCGGCGGAGGCGGGCGAGGGGCGGGCGGATCCCGTGGGGGGGGCAAGCCAGCCCCCCTACGCCCACCGCGGCTGGCCGCTCTTCTCGCGGGCACCGGCGCGGCGAACGCGGGCGAGCGGCGGGCGGATCCCGCGGGGGGGGCCAGCCGGCCCCCCGACGCCCCCCGGAGGGTGGCTGTTGGCCTCCGCGACCCCGGCGCCGCCGCCGGGGCGGGGCCCTCCCCCCGCCGCGGATTCCGACCCGCTGTCCGGGGTCTCCGTATACTTGCCGGGAATCGCCCCGCCCCACCCCTCCGGGTCCCCCTCGGACCCGCCGCGGTTGACGGAGGACCGCACCCCATGAGCACCGAGCCCGCCGTGGCCAATCGTTCCGGGACGCCCCGCGAGGGCGCCGTGGTGAACGACTTCTCCATCAAGGTCGCCACGGTCAACGGATCCGGGAGCCAGACCTCCAACAGCGTCGTCCTCCGGACCCTCTTCCGGATGGGGATCCCGTGCTCCGGGAAGAACATCTTCCCGTCCAACATCGCCGGGCTCCCCACGTGGTTCGTCATCCGGGCCTCCCGGCGCGGCTACGTCGCGCGCCGCCGCGAGGTGGACTTCGCGGTGTGCATGAACGCGCAGACGGTCAAGCAGGACGTGCTCGAGGTGCGGCCCGGCGGCGCCGTCGTCTATGACGACGTGCTGGGCGCCGACACCATCCGCAAGGACGTGACCTTCTACCCGGTCCCGTTCTCCCGCCTCGTGGCGGAGTGCTGCCCCGTGGCCAAGCTGCGCCGGCTCGTCGTGAACATGGTGTACGTCGGGGTGGTGGGGCAGATCCTCGGCATGGAGCGGGAGGTCATCGACGAGGTGGTCGCCGCGGCCTTCGCCACCAAGCCCAAGGCGCTGGACCTCAACCGGGCCGCCGTGGCGGCGGGCTGGGACTACGCCGCCGCGAACCTCCCCAAGAAGGACCCCTTCCGCGCCGCGCGCATGGACGCGACGCGGGGGAAGATCCTCATCGACGGCAACGCCGCCACGGCGCTGGGCTGCCTGTTCGCCGGGGTCACCGTCGTCTCCTGGTACCCCATCACGCCGTCCTCGTCCGTGGCCGAGTCCCTCATCGACCTGCTGGAGCGCTACCGCATCGACCGGGAGACGGGCCGCGCCACCTACGCCGTCGTGCAGGCGGAGGACGAGATCGCCGCCGTGGGCATGGCGCTGGGAGCCGGCTGGGCGGGCGCGCGCTCCATGACCGCCACCAGCGGACCGGGCATCTCCCTCATGACCGAGTTCGTGGGCCTCGGCTACTACGCCGAGGTGCCCTGCGTCATCGTGGACGTGCAGCGCGTGGGCCCCTCCACGGGGCTCCCCACGCGCACCATGCAGGGGGACGTCCTCGTGGCGGCGACCCTGGGCCACGGCGACACGCGGCACATCCTGTTCCTCCCGTCGTCCGTGGACGAGGCGTACCGGATGACCATGGACGCCTTCGACGCGGCGGAGCGGTTCCAGACGCCGGTCTTCGTCATGTCCGACCTCGACCTGGGCATGAACGTCTGGATGTCCGACCCGTTCCCGTACCCGGAGAAGCCCATCGCCCGCGGCAAGGTGCTGGGGGAGGAGGAACTCCGCCGCCTCGGTCCCGGCAAGTTCAAGCGGTACGCTGACGTCGACGGGGACGGCATCCCGTACCGCACCCTCCCCGGCACGCCGGGCGGGCTCGGGGCGTACTTCACGCGGGGCACGGGCCACAACGACGCGGCGGGCTACACCGAGAGCGGCGAGTGGTACGTGCGCAACATGGAGCGGCTCGCGCGGAAGACCGAGACGGCCCGCCGTGAACTTCCCGCGCCGGAGATCCGCGCCGGGAGCGGTCGCACCCCGTTCGGCGTCCTGGCCTTCGGCACGACCCACTGGGCGATGATCGAGGCGCTCGATCTCCTGCGCGAGGAGCGGGGCTGGGAGCCGGACTACTGCCGCATCCTCGCGTACCCGTTCCACGACGGCGTCCGGGAGTTCCTGGAGCGCCACGAGCACGTGTACGTCGTGGAGCAGAACCGGGACGCGCAGATGGCGGGGCTCCTCGCGATGCACCATCCCGACCTGGCGCCGCGCCTGCGGAGCGTCCTCCACTGGGACGGCATGCCCGCCGACGCCCGGACCATCGCCGACCACGTCGTCGCCCGCGAGGGCGGTTCCGGCGGACGGAAGCCCGCCGGGGAGGAGTCCCGATGAGCACCGCCGACGCCGCCGCCGCCGCACCCCGCCCCGCCGCCGTGAACCGGCTCGGGCTCCCGCTGACACCCTACAAGGGGCTGGACTCGACGCTGTGCAACGGGTGCGGGCACGACGCCATCACGGGCAGCATCATCCGCTGCCTGTGGGAGATGGACGTGCCGCCGCACCTCCTCGCGAAGATGAGCGGCATCGGCTGCTCCTCCAAGACGACGGCCTACTTCGGCAACGACTCCTGGGGCTTCAACGCGGTCCACGGGCGCATGCCGTCGGTGGCCACGGGGGCGCTGCTGGCGAACCGCCTGCTGCGGCCCGTGGGAGTCTCCGGGGACGGCGACACCGCCTCCATCGGGATGGGGCAGTTCATCCACGCCATCCGGCGCAACCTCCCCATCGTCTACATCATCGAGAACAACGGCGTGTACGGGCTGACCAAGGGGCAGTTCTCCGCCACCGCCGACCGGGGCAGCAAGGCCAAGGGCGGCGTGGTCAACGAGATGGAGCCCGTGGACTGCTGCAGCCTCGCCATCGAACTGGGCTGCGGGTTCGTGGCGCGCACCTTCGCCGCCGACAAGAAGCAGCTGGACCAGATCCTCAAGGCGGCGCTCGCCTGGACCGGAACCGCCATCGTGGACGTCGTCTCCCCGTGCGTGACGTTCAACAACCACCCCGGGTCCACCAAGTCCTACGACTACGGGCGGGAGCACGAGCAGCCCATCCACGAGGTCGGCTTCGTCCCCCACTGGCAGCCCGCGGACGTGGACGTGCCCGAGGGGTCCGTCCAGTCCGTCGCCATGCCCGACGGCAGCACCATCCGCCTGCGGAAACTGGAGCGGGAGTTCGACCCCACGGACGCCATGGAGGCGGTGCGCGTGCTGCACCGCGCCCACGCGGCGGGGGAGTTCCTCACGGGCATCTTCCACGTCCGCCGGGAGCCGGAGCCCGCCTTCGACGACCAGTTGAACCTCGTGGAGGTCCCCCTCGCCACCCTCCCCCAGGAGGTCGTCCGCCCGCCGCGCGCCGCCCTCGACGAGGTCATGCGCGAACTGGCGTAGGGGAGCATCGGGTCGGGCTCGCGGGGCCCGCCGGACCCCGGCGTCACGTGTTCGTCGGACCGTCGCCGCCCGCCCCTCCCCTTCCCCGGAGCACCCGCGCCTGCGCCACCAGCGCCACGGCGACGACGGCGCAGGCCAGCATGTAGGGCGCCGCCCGCGTGCCCAGCCACGCCACCAGCACGCCGCCCAGCGACGGAACCGCGAAGTTCGCCATCCCCGTGAGCGCCTCGTGGACACCGGCGCGGGCGCCCCTGTCCTCCTCGGAGTGCACCGAGTAGTAGATGGACACGGAGTAGACGTGGCCGAGGGCGAGCCCGGAGACCACGGCCGCGGGGAGCGCCCACGGGAGCGGAGCGCCGAAGCCGATCACCAGGAGCGCCGCGGCGCCGGCGGCCTGCCAGGCGAACAGCGGCGCCGCCCGGTAGCGCCAGCCGGACCAGGTGCCGAAGAGCCAGAACGCCAGGGTCTGCGCGCCGAACATCGCGCCCAGCACCCAGGCGAAGTCGGACGCCGGGCGCCCCTGCGCAGCGAGGACGTCGGGGAAGAGGTAGTTCACCGTCGCCCCGAGCCCGTAGGCGGCGAAGTTGGCGATCCATGCGGCGTGGAGGAACCGTCGCCGGGTCGCCGCGTCGGGACCGTCGTCGTCCACCAGCCGGAGCGGGACTTCGCGCTGCCGCTCCGTCCGCCGCGGGACGAGGAGCACCAGGGCGAGGGAGAGTCCCCCGGCGAACCACAGCGCGCTCCGGTGGTAGATGTCCCAGCAGAGTCCGCCGAGGAGCATCCCCAGGGCCTTGCCCGCGCTCCAGGAGAGGGAGAAGTCCCCCAGGTTCCGCTCCAGGTCGGAGGCCTCGGACTCGTCGGCGATCTTGGCCTGGAGGGGCCCCCAGACGAGGGCGTTGGAGATCCCGCTGAGCGGCGCCACGGCCAGGAGCCACCAGAGGTTGGGCACCACCGCCGCGAGGAAGCAGTAGATGCCGAAGAGCCCCATCCCGATGCGCGCCAGGGTCGTCCGCGTCACCCGGTCCGACAGCCGGCCCAGGTAGAGCGACGCGAAGAAGTACGACAGCCCGCCGGGGATGGGCACGAGTCCCAGCGCCCACGCGTCGGCCCCCGCCCCGAACGTCGCCCAGAGCGGGATGATGGAGTACGCGAAGAAGAGGGAGAAGTCCTGGCCGAAGCCGACGGCGTGATAGCGGTAGGAGACGCGGGCCATGGTGGAGGGGTGTCGCGGAGACGGGGCTCCCCGGGGATGGACGTTCCCGCGGAGTGGGCGGAGGGAACGCGGTTTGCTCCTCCCGCCTGCGGGGCGGCATACTGTACGCCACCGCGCAAGAATGAGCGGCCCCGCCCCCCGCCGTTCCCGCACGGTAACCCCGACCGGAGGCTGACGATGCCCGCGATGAACCTGCTCCCTGCGGTGGCCCTGGGCGTCGCCCTCCTCGGCGGGCCGCCGGCCCCCGTTCCGGCACCGGTTCCCGCGGCGCCAGCGGCGCGGTCCGCGCCGGCGGTCCCCCGGGACGGCTTCGAGCGCTACCAGAACGACTCCGAGACCTGCTCGCTGGAGGCGCCCTCCTCCGCAGAGCAGCTCCACCTGGAGAACAAGGCGGATCGGGCCATGACGCTGATCTGGAAGGAGCCGCCGTGGATGCACCTCCGGGTCCAGGTGCACGTCTACCCGGGCCAGACCAACCTCGACCACCTCCGGGAGTTCCTGGAGAAGATGGCCGGCGGCAACTACGGCCCCAACACCGTGGCGTACCTCACCGAGGACAAGGCGCGGTTCACCATCACGCCCAACTCGGAGGGAAACCTCTACATGGGGATGCTGCTGGCCCGCGTCCAGGGGAAGATCGGCTACGGCCTCTGGCTCTCCGTCAACCGCAAGCTCTTCGCCGATCGCCGCGAGGACCTCGACCACATCATCGACTCGTTCCGCACGATGGAGGCGCCGGAGGACACCTACACCGTCCCCGACGGGTGGCACAAGGAGGTGTCCGATCGGTTCGTGATCATGGGTCCCGTGGACGCGGCGGCGCCGCCGGCGCAGCAGGAGAAGCAGCGGCTCCGCATCGCCCAGGTGCGCTCGTGGGTGGACAACGAGGACGGCCCCCTCGGCTGGTTCCGGGCCATGTTCGACGACAAGCGGAAGTTCCTCTCGCGGCGCGTCATCCACGTCCACCACGACCACGCCGCGTTCCGCGGCGCGCTGGGGGAGCACCACCAGCCCGGCATGAAGGCGTTCTACCTCTTCGACCACAAGGACCGCCCCGTGGTCGTGAACGGCCACCCCGACAGCGCCGTGACGGCGAAGGACGTGCTGACGGAGTGCGGCGTCCAGTACTTCGAGTCCCGGACCGGGACCCTGCCCCCGTGGCAGCGGAGCGGACTGCGGGGCTTCTACCGCGGCTGCGTGGAGCGGGGGTTCATGCCCTGCATGAACTACGTCCTGCTGGAGAAGGCGAAGAACGACGTGTTCAAGCGGAGGCCCCCGAAGTACGCGGACCTCCAGGCCGCCGGCGAGAAGGAACTCCGCGACCTCGGCGAAGCCGGTGAGGTGGCCTCCTGGGCCTTCGTGTACTTCCACATGAAGGGCCCCGACGACGCCCTGCGCCGCCAGTGGAACGACTGGCTGGCGGACGCCGCCAGGGCCGGCGAGGCGGTCCAGACCTGGGCGGCGACGCACGCCAAGCCCAAGGAGGACCCGCGCAAGATCGACTCCGCCGTCGCGAAGTGGCTCAAGGAGGAGAAGCTCCCGGAGAAGTAGGGGGGCGATCCAGCAGCGTCCCGACGGCGCGTGCCGCCGTCTCCTCCCGTTCCTCCCACGGGCCCGAGAGCCGGACGTAGGGACGCGCGTCCTCCTCGAGGAACGCGATGCAGTGCCCCATGAACTCCGCCCGGCGGTGCTTCAGGTAACGCTGGCCGTCGTCCACCCAGGGCGCATCCACGTCGCAGAGCAGGTGCAGGTCGTACCGTCGTTCCCGCGCCAGCGTCCGCAGGGCCGGCGGCACCTCCCCGAAGAGCACCAGGGACCAGACGCAGGTCAGCAGGGGGTCCGTGTCGCAGAAGAGGACGCGGCGGGCGACCCTGGCCATGGCGTCCTCGGCGGCCACCTGGCCGCGCGCGATGAGCGGGATGTCCGCGGCGTCGCAGCGCCCGTCGGCCCCGTCGAGCAGCGGGCGCGCGTACTCCGGCGCCGCCACCGTCCCGAAGCGGGCGGCCAGGCGCGCGGCGAGCGTCGTCTTGCCCGTGGACTCGGGCCCGAAGAGGCAGACGCGGCGCACGAACCATGGCCGCACGGGCGGGGGGAGGAAGTCGAAGCACCCCATGGGGTCCGCGCGGATCGCGGACCCCGAAACGGGGACCACCTCCCGACGGGGGTCCACGGGGAGGTACCGGGCTCCCACCTCGCGGGCCAGCCGGTGGCCGTACGCCTCCGAGGCGAACACGAAGTCGAGGGATCCGCCGGCGCGTGCGAGGACGGCGTCCCGCCACAGGGCCCAGAAGTCCGGATGCTCCGACGGCTCCTGAGGAAGCGGATCCGTCACGTGCACCACGCGGATGTCGGGGAAGAGTTCGCGCATCCATCGGTACCGGAGCGTGCCCGGGATCGGGTCGCGATCCAGCGTGCACACGAGAACGGTCAGCTCCGCGACCACCCGCCGCGCGAACTCGACGAGGTACACGTGGCCAGCGTGCGGAGGGAGGAACTTGCCGAGAATCAGCCCGCGGCCGCCGGGCCGGAAGCCGTGCGCCGCTCCGCCATGCTCCGTCGCCATGCGAACCACCCCGCCGTCGCCATTCCCAGGAACGCCGCGTAGAGCACCATCGTCGGATACAGGCCCTGCATTCCGTAGATCCCGATGGAGACGGCATCGACCACGATCCACCCGAGCCACGACTCGAGCACCTTCCGACCCATCAGCCACTGCGCCGCGAGGCTCAGCACGGTCGTGAACGCGTCGCCGTAGGGCAGCGCCGCGTCGGAGCGGGTCGCCCTCCACCACCCGAGCAGAAGGGTGCCCGCGGCGACCGCGCCCACCCACGCGAACGCGGATCCCCGGCCCAGCCGCGCCACCGGGAGCGCCCCTGCCTCCGCGCCGCGCCCGCCGCCCCTGACCCAGTGCCACCACCCGTAGACCTGGAGGAACAGGTAGACGACCTGCAGGTCCCGATCGGAGTACAACCGTGCGGCATCGAAGACCCACCAGTACAGGCACACCATCGCGATCCCCGTGGGCCAGCACCAGAGGCTCTGCCGGACCGTGAGCCAGACGCACGCGAGGCCGAGAATCGCGCCGGCGTACTCGACGGGGTCCATGGACGTCCCTCGGGGGAGCGGGAGACGATACCGGCCGGCGCCGAGTTCCGCGATCCCGCGCCGAGTCCAGGGCCCGGCAGCGTCACGACGGCATCCCCGCGACGGCCGAGCGGACGGGGCGGCGCCGCGCGCCGGAGGCACGTCGCGTCGCGTCGCGGGGAGGCAGGCCTCCGCCGCGCGGCGGGCCGCTCCTGCGGACTAGAAGATCCGCACCATCCAGATCTCCCCGCCGCGGACGGTGCCGTCGCCGGGGACGGAGTTGCCGGGATAGCCGCCGACCTTCTCCGCGAGGAACAGCGAGCGGAGCCAGAACACCACGATCTCGCCGGAGCCGGAGGTGAAGGCCGCCGTGGGGACCGCCTCGTCGCCGGTCCCGTCGGAGATCTCGAACGCGTCGCCGCGCAGCGCGGCGCCGTCCTTGGCGAGCGCGACACGCTGCCCCTGCACGGACGCCTTCCCCCCGTAGAGGTCGGCGTCGGACCAGGTCACGAGGGCGTCGCCGGCGTCGTGACTCCAGGCGGGGGAGGCGCCGAACCGGTCCGCGTCGCCCTTCCCCGGCGCGAGAACGTCGCCCAGCGTGGACGACAGGTCCGACGTCGAGACGGCGACGGCCTCCACCGTGCGCACGCCCTTGGCGGGCACGCGGGTCCAGGTGAGCAGGAGCCGGCCGCCGTCGGGATCCACCGCCACGCGGGGATCCGAGAGGTCGTCGCCGTTCGTGGCCGGCACCACCACGGGGCCGGCGCCGCCCACGCCGATGCAGAGGTCCAGGGGGTCGGAGTCCGCCTTGGCCCGCGCGTTGTAGGCCGTGATCACGCGCTGGCCGGCGCCGTCCCACGCGAGCACGGGGTCGCCCTCGTGGAGGGAGGAGACGGCGAACTCCACCATGGAGCCGAGGGTCCCGGTGGAGCCGTCGAACGTGCGCTGGAACACGTTGAAGTCGTCCACCGCCTGCACGCCGGAGGTGTCGAACTGCTGCATCCACGCCACGACGAACTGCTTCGCGACGGGGTCGTAGGCCGCGGACGGGCGGAAGTTGTGGAAGTCGTCCACGTACCACTTGGACTTCGTCGTGGCGGGGAACCCGTAGTGGTCGGAGAAGTGGAGCGGGCTCCCCTGAGGCACGAGATCCGCGCCGCGGAGCACCCGTCCTACGACCTGCTGCAGGGGGACCGCGCTCTTGCCGCTGGGGTGGTCCTGGCCGTTCTGCGTGGGCGTGATGGTCATCTCCTCGGACCAGAGCACGAGGTACTCGTCGCGGTGGGCGTCCCAGGCGACGGCGGGGGTCCGCTTGACGGCCAGCGTGGAGCCGTGGGCGAGCACCGCGGGGGACCCCAGGGCGGTCCCGTCGGCGCCGACGCGCTGCGCGATGGTGTCCCAGTGCATGACGATGCCGAACGAGTTCTCCTCGGTCCAGACGAGGAGGTGCTCCTTCCGCGTCGCGTTCCACGCCGAGGCCACGGGACCGTCGGCGGCGGCGCCGAACGACGGCGTCGCCACGTGGATCGGCGAACCGACCGTCCCCCTGACGAGGAACGCCCCCTCCAGCGTGCGCTCCCTCCCGTCGGGGAGGGCGACGACGAGGTCCCACGGGCCGGTGGGGGCGTCCGTGGTGTCGAACTGCACGTCGATGCGGCCCTGGTCCACCACCACGACGGAGGTCCCGTCGATGGGGCCGGCCTCCCCGTCGGGGCTGCCGTCGAGGCGCACCGTGGCGCCCTCGACGAACTCCATCCCGAGGACGGTGGCGGCCACGGGGACGCCGTCCGCGTCGTCGGCGGGGGAGACCGAGAAGACCGCGAAGTCGTCGTGGATGATCTCGAACGCCCCGGCGAGGACCGCGGGCTCGATGCCGGGGGTCGTCACGACGACGTCCCACGCTCCGGCGGTGCGATCCCGCAGGTCCACGTCCGCGGACACGCTCCCCGCCAGCGACGTGGTGCTGGTGCCGGCGATGGTCTCGGCGCCCCGGCGGAGCGCCAGCGTCGTCGCCGTGACGAAGCCCGTGCCCGTGACCTTGAGGCGCAGCACCTCGTCGTCGCGACCCGTCGCGGGCTCGACGGAGAGCGGCACCGGCGACGGCGCGATGACCGCCAGCGCCTCCGGGAGGACGCCGCTGCCGCCGTCCCCGTTCCGCACCTCCACGTCGTAGGAGCCGGGGGCCATGGATCCTGCGCCCAGCTGGACGCGGAGCCCGCGCGGGATGACGGAGATCGAGAGGGATCCGACGACCACCGTGGTGGGCGGGTTGACGAAGCGCACCTCCGCGTCCGGCGCGGCGAAGTCCACGGACACATCGACGCTGGCGCCGATGCCCGCCACCACGCTCCCGGGGTCGATGCCGAAGACCACGGGGTCGGTGATCACGTCGTCGGCGTCCAGCGTGCGCCGGGCGGGTTTCGGCGTCTTCAGTTTCACGGAGACGACGGCATGCGCGGCGGCGGCGTCGCCGGATCGCACGCGGAGGGAGTAGACGCCGGGCTTCGCCAGTGCCTGGCGCCGGAGGCGGAACCCCCGCGCGTCCGGGGTCGCGTCGTCCACGAGCACGGGAGCACCGTCGGGATCGAAGAGCGCCACGAACTCCGGCGGCACCGTCCCCCGATCCCCGACCACCCGGATCTCCCCGGTGCCGCCGCCGGGGGCGGCGAACGGGAAGACCGCGGGGGAGCGCCCCGCGGGGAGATCGATGCCCCCCTTCGCCCCGCGCGGCTGGGTCACCTTCGTCGTCAGGGTCCACCCGCCGGTGGTCCCCTCGAGGCCGCCGACCTCCAGCCAGCGCCTGCCGGTGTCCGTGGCGGCGAAGCGGGCCAGCGTCACCCGGTCCCCCTTCTTCGACACCTTCAGCGCCGCCGTCGCGGCTCCGTCCTCCAGCCGGTCGGTCCCCAGGAGGAGGAGCGACGGCCGGAGCGCGCTTCCGCGATCCGCCCGCAGGGAGACCGACAGGGAGGCCCCCTCCGCGAGGTGGAACGGGAGCCGGCGGCTCGCGCCGGGCTCGGCGACGGTTCCGACGACGGTGTCGCCTCCGGGCCGGAAGGAGTGGACCTCCTCGGCGACGGCGGCGGCCCACGGGAGGGCGGCGAGCAGCGCGGCGGCGAGGGCGAGGGCGCGACGGGCGAAGGGGGCGTGGTGCATGGAGCCTCCAGGGAGCGGCGGGGCGATGGTGCAGGGGGGCCTGCCGCAACCCCCGTACCGCGGATGGTTCCCCGGGGGCCGGGTTCGCCGCTGCCAACGGCGCGCATCACCATGGTAACCGTGTTCGCGTGCGCGTCCGCACGGCGGCGCCGTCGAACGGGCTCCGCGCGGCCCCCGCGTCCCGCCCTACCGGAACCCCTTCCGGAACGCCCGGACGAACTCCCGGACGCGCCCGGGGTCCACGGGGTTCGCGGTGCGGCCATCGACCTTCAGCGCGGTGCCGACGATGACGCCGTCGCAGAGGGCGGCGAGCAGGCGGAGGTCGCGCACGACGGCGCCGCTGGCCACGAGGAGGGGCGTCTCCGGGACGGCGTCCCGCACGGTGGCCACCTCGCGGAGATCGGCCCGGCGGCCCGTGGCCTCCCCCGTGACGAGCAGGACGTCGGCGTGCCCGCGCTCCACCGCGTCCCGCCCGGCGCGCCGGGGGTCCCGCGGGCCCGCGGAGGCGGCGTGCTTGACGAGGACGTCGGCGAAGACGGCGACCTCCGCGGCGCCGAGGCGGGCCCGCTCGCGGAGCGTCGCGTGGGCGAGGCCGTGGAGCGTGCCCTGGTCCGTGAGCATGGTCCCCGTGTGGACGTTGGTCCGCACGAACCGCGCGCCACCGGCGAGGGCCACGGCGAGGGCGGCCACGGGGTCGTTGCGGAGGACGTTCACGCCGAGGGGGAGGGGGACGGCCCGCGCGCACTCGCGGACGGCGGCCGCCAGGGCGGCCACGCACGCCGGCTCCACGGCCCCGGGGACGAAGGGGGCGTCCCCGTAGTTCTCCACGATGGCCCCGTCGACGCCGCCGCGGCGGAGCGCCCGCGCGTCGGCGACGGCGCGATCGACCACGGCGCCCATGTCGCCGCCCCAGCGGGGACTCCCCGGAAGGGGGAGGAGGTGGACGACACCGATCACCGCGCGGTCGCGCCCGAAGAGCCGCTCCAGGATTCCGGTGCCCCGGTCCATGCCGCGTCGCCTCCCCCGCACGGGTTCGCCGTCCTTCGGGACAATGTCCTACAGCGGCCTTTCGCCCCACCGGTAAAGTCGCGGGACCGCCCCGCCGACGCGCCGGTCCCGGGGCACCCCGGAGGGACCCCACCACCGTGCGGATTCAGCTCGTCCCGGCGCTGGCGGCGCTGCTGACCGTCGCGGCGCGCGCCGCCGCCGCCGAGGGGGAGGAGTCCCCGCCGCCGCCGGTGGCCCTCGTGGGCGCACGCATCCTCACGGTGTCGGGCCCGCCCATCGAGCGTGGCACCCTGGTGCTTTCCGGCGGGAAGGTGTCGGCCGTGGGGGCCGACGTGTTGGTCCCCGAGGGGGTCCGCACGGTGGACGTCTCGGGGAGGACCCTCTGTCCCGGGTTCGTGGATCCCGCGTCGCGACTCGGTCTCGAGGGAGCGGACCGCGATCGCCCCGCGGGCTCCCCGGAGGTCCTCTCCGCGGAGGGCGTCGACCTGCGCGACCCGGCCTTCGAGGACGCGCTCGGCGCCGGCGTGACGTCCCTGCTCGTGGCGCCGGGCTCCGGCCGCGGCGCCTTCGCCGGCCGCGCGTGCCTGGTGAAGCCGCGCCCCGGCGGGGGGAACCTGGCGCGCATGGCCGCCCGGGAGGGTCCCCTCAAGGTCGCCATGGGACCGCCCTCGGGCGGGTCGTCGGTGGATCGCGCCGCGGCGCTGGCGGGTCTTCGCCAGCGGTTCCAGGCGGTGCGCGACGGGCTGGAGGCGGAGCGCCGGTACGCGGTGGCGCTCCGGGAGTTCCTGGAGGGGGCCGCGGAGTACGCGGCCCTGGGCGACACCGTCGAGGAGGGGGCGCTCCCGGCCGCCGTCCTCGACCGGCTCCGCCGACTCGACCCGGAGGCGCGCGAGGCGGCGCGGAAGGCTCTGCGCGCGCGGCTCGGCCTCAAGGACCCGGCGAAGCCGCCCACGGTGCCGAAGCGTCCGCGGGAGCCGCGCCCGTCGCCGGCGGACGAGGTCCTGCGGGGAGCGCTGCGCGGGGACGTGCCCGTGCGGTTCGAGGCGCACGCCGTGGAGGACGTGCGGGCGGCCGCCGCCCTCGCGCGCGAGTTCGGCCTCCGCGGCTCCGTGGAGGGCTGCGGCGAGGCCGCCGCCGTCGCCCCCGACCTCGCCGCCGCGGGACTGCGCGCCGTCTGCTGGCCGCTGCTGGCGCCCGTGGACGACGGGACACCGACCGGGGCGGCCGTCCCCGGGCTGCTGTCCGCGGCGGGCGTGGGCGCCGCCGTGGGGACCGGCGGAGCGGGGCCCGGCGCCGTGCGCCACCTCCCCTTCCTCGCGGCGCTGGCGCAGGGCCACGGGCTCGACGGGGACGCGGCCCTCCGCGCCGTGACGCTGGAGGCGGCGCGGGCGGCGGGTTTCGGGGAGCGGCTGGGGGCGCTCGCGCCGGGCCGGGACGGGGACGTCCTCGTCCTCGACGGGGATCCGCTGGCCCCGGGCACCCGCGTGCTCCAGGTGTGGATCGACGGGGCCGAGGTCCCGCTCCCCGCGGCGGCGGGACGATGATCCGGCCGCGCGCCGCCGCCGCGACCGTCGCCGCCCTGGCGGCGGCGCTCGTCGCGGAACGGGCCTCCGCGCAGGACGGTCCGCCCGCCGCCGGTCCCGCTCCCGTGGTGGTGGTGGACGCGGAGCGGCTGGCGGGCTGGCCGGGGACCGTCGAGGGTCCCGGGCGCCTGGTCTTGGAACGGGGGAGGGCCCCGCGCGTCTCCGCCGACGCGCCTCCGGCGGGGGCCACGGTGCTCCGCGCCGCCGTGGCCACGCCCGGGTTCCTGGACGGGTGGTCCCGGCCCCGGGGCGCCGACGGGGCGGAGGATCCCCAGCCCTTCGGCTTCGCCCTCCGGCTCGCCGACGGCGTCGACCCCTGGGCGCCCGGCGCGGAAGGGGCGCTGCGCGAGGGCGTGCTGGCGCGGCGCGCGCTCCCGTCGGCGGGCAACCCCGCGGGAGGCGCCCCCTGCGTCGTCGCGTTCCCCGCCCGCGGCGTTCCGCCGGTGGTGCACCACGACGGGGGCGCGGGGGTGTTCTCCTTCGCCGCCGCGGCGGCGCGCCGGGAGCGCCATCCCGGCTCCCCCGCGGGCCTCGTGAGCGCCATGGAGTCCGCGGTCGACGACGTGCGCGGCCGGCGCGCCCCCTTCGCCGGCGCGGACCCGGCCCTCCGCTGGACCGAGGGGGACCGCGCGGCACTGGGCGCGCTCATGGCGGCCTCCGGCGGACGGGCCTTCCTCCACGCGGGGAGCGAGCCGGAGGTGCGCGCGGCGCTGCGGTGGAGCCGCGCGGCGGGTCTCCGTCCCGTGCTCGTGGGGCCCCGGTGCGGCGCCCCGCGGATCCTCGCCGCCGTCGAGGAGTGCGGCGAGGAGCGGGCCCGCGTGTCCGTCCTCCTGGCGCTGGACGTGGACGACCCGACGTTCCTCCTCCGCGCCCCCGGCGAACTGGCGGCGGCGGGGGTCGAAGTCCGCTTCGGCACGGCCTCGCCGGACCGGCCGCCGGGCGCGCTCCGCGCCGCCGCCGCGCTGGCGGTGCGCCACGGGATGGAGCCCGCGGCCGCCCTCCGCGGGCTCGGCGGCGCCGAGTGCCTGGCGGCGGCCCCCGGCGCGGTGCTCCTCGACGGCGACCCGCTGGACCCGCGGAGCCGGATCGTCGCCGTGATCCGCGGCGGGGTCGTCGTGCACGCCGCGCCGCCGCCGGCCGTGCGGGAGGCGCGCCGGTGAGCCGGCGGATCGCGCTCCTGGCGGGTCTCGTCGCCCTCGGCGGGCTGGCCGCTCCGTCCACGGCCGGGGACTCCCCGCCGACGGTGGCGGCGGTCCGCGTGGGCCACCTGTTCACGGGGAGCGGCGAGGCGGGGCCGGGCACGGTGCTCATCGCGGAGGGGCGCATCACCGCCGTGGGGAAGGACCTGCCGCTGCCCGCGGGGGCGCGGGTCCTCGACCTGCCGGGGGCGTGGGCGACGCCGGGGTGGATCGACGGGGCGAGCACCGCCGGCGTCTCCGGACGGGACTCGGAGGAGACGCGGGAGATCACGCCCACGGTGCGTCCGCTGCGCGCGTTCGACCCGCGAGCGGAGGACGTGCGGCGGGGACTCGAGGCCGGCGTGACCGCGCTCTTCCTCGAACCCGGCGGCCGCAACGTCGTGGGAG
The DNA here is from genome assembly GCA_964607145.1 of uncultured Planctomycetota bacterium. Lineage (GTDB taxonomy): Bacteria > Planctomycetota > JAJSAM01 > JAJSAM01 > JAKLKS01 > CAZSIX01. The sequence goes on from CAZSIX010000032.1 coordinate 21,736, forward strand.
GCATCGCGTCGGTGGTGAAGACCGCGGCGGGCCCCGGCGGCGCGCGGCCCGACGTCGTGCGCGAGGAGGCGGCGCTCAAGATCGCCTTCGGCAACGACCCGTCGTGGGGGAACTTCCCCGCCCGGGGCATCCCCTGGTCCATCTACGCCCGCAGGCCGACGACGCGGATGGGCGTCCTGGCGGTGCTGCGGGACGCGTGGATCCTTGGGAAGGACGCGGGGACGAACTCCCCCGACGCGGATCTCGCCTCCATGGCCCGCGCGGCGGCGGGCGAGATCCCCGTGCGCGCCCTGGCCCGCCACGTGGAGGACATCCGCACGGCGCTGCGGGTCGGCGCGGAACTGGGGTTCCGGCCGGTGCTCGAGGGCGTCGCCGAGGGCTACGTCGCGGCGGAGCGACTGGCGACGGCGAAGGTCCCGTGCGTCGTCGGCCCCCTCGTGTTCCCCCAGGGCGGCTTCGGCGTGGAGGGCACGGAGCCGGCCATGGACAACGCGGGGGCGCTGCACCGGGCGGGGGTCCTCGTCGCGCTCACCGCCGGCGATCAGCCCCGCAGGCTGCGGGAGCAGGCGGCGCTTGCCGTGCGCTACGGCCTCCCGAGGGAGGCGGCGCTGCGCGCGGTGACGTCGGCGGCGGCGGAGGTGTGCGGCGTGGCCGACCGCCTCGGCACCCTCGCGCCGGGCCGGGATGCCGATCTCGTGATCTTCGACGGGGACCCGCTGGAGCCCGCGTCGCGCGTGCTGCACGTGATCGTGGGAGGGCGCCGCGTGGCGGGCGCCGTGGAGGTCGGGCAATGACCGATGGATCGGGCGCGGGCCCCCGCGCGGCGGCGTGGCTCGCCGCGGCGCTCGCCTGCGCGGCGGCCCCCGCGGCGCGCGCCGAGGACGACCTCGTCGCCGTGAAGGCGAAGCGAATCGTGACCGTCTCGGGTCCCGTCGTCGAGGACGGCGTCGTGCTCGTGCGCGGGGGGCGCATCGAGGCGGTGGGGAGGATGGAGATCCCGCCCCTGGCCCGCGTGCTGGACGCGGGCGACGGCTGGGTCTGCCCCGGCTTCGTGGAGGCCCACACGCAGGCGGGGCTGGATCGCGCCAACGAGCAGCAGCCCGTCGTGCCCTTCGTCTCCGCGCTGGACGCCCTCGATCCGGGCGGCAACGCCATGCAGGACGCGCTGGCGGACGGCGTGACGACGCTGCTCGTCATCCCCGGCAACGACACGCAGGTGGGGGGGCAGGGCATCGTCGTCAAGCCCTTCGGCCGCTCCGTGGAGGAGATGCTCCTCCGTCGCGCGGCGGGGCTGAAGCTGTCGCTGGAGCCGCGACGGGACACGACGCGCGCGGCGCAACTGGCGGCGGTGCGCGCGGCCCTCCGCGACGCGCGGGAGACCATGGACAAGGCGGGCCGCCGCCGCGCCGAGGGCGCCAGCACGCCGGGGGAGCCGCCGGACCTGGACGACGCGCGGCGGGAGGCCATGGTCGACCTCCTGCGGGGCAGGCTTCCCGCGGTGATCTACGCCGGCCGCGCGCAGGACGTGCCCAACGCGTTCGCGCTGCTGGACGAGTTCTCGCTGGAGGGCTTCCTCGTGCTGGGGCCCGACTGCTGGCGCGCCGCCGACCTGCTCCGAGCGCGGCAGGACGCGGCGGAGAAGAAGCGCCCCGGCGCCGTCCTGTACGTCCTGGACCCCGTGATGGAGGTGATGGATCGGGACGAGGACGAGGAGGACGGCGAGATCCTCCGCGAGACCGCGGGCATCCTGCACCGGGCCGGCGTGCGCTTCGCCCTCACCTCCGACGGGGGACCGTATCCCTCCCGCCACCTCTGGTTCCAGGCCGCCACGGCGGTGCGGCAGGGCGTGCCGCGGGACGAGGCGCTGCGGGCGGTCACGCTCCACGCGGCGCGCGTGCTGGGAGTGGCGGAGCGGGCGGGCACCATCGAGCCGGGGCGGGACGGCAACCTCCTCCTGCTCACGGGCGACCCGCTGTCGGCGGCCACCTGGGTGGATCGCGTGCTCATCGAGGGCCGCGTCGTCTACGAGCGATCGAAGGACGCGCGGCTCCGCCGCCTCGTCCAGGGGGAACGGCGGGAGACGGTCCCCGCGGAGGAACCCCGTTGAGCGCCGCCGCCCTCCGCGCCTCGGCCTTCGCGGCGCTGTCCCTCTGCGCCCTGGCGGCCCGCCCCGGCGTCGCGGCGCCCGCGCCGGCGGACGGCGACCTGCTCGTCCGCGCGGGCACCGTCCTCCCCGTCGACGGCCCGCCCATCCGGGACGGCGCGGTGCTCTGCCGCGGCGGGAAGATCGCCGCCGTCGGGACCCGCACCGCGGTGGGGGAGCCCGCGGGGGTCGAGGTCCTTGACCTCGGCCCGCACGCGTTCCTGCTGCCGGGCCTCGTGGCGGCGGCGTCCGGTCTCGGCGCCCCCGGCGCCGGGGGACCGGAGAGCGTGGCGCCGGAGATCCGGGCGCTGGACGGGTTCGACTGGTTCCGGCCGCAGACGCGCGCCCTGGCGGGGGGCGTGACGACGGCCTACCTCGACGCGCCGCGGCGCCGCGTCGTCGGCGGGCAGGGGGCGGTGGTCAAGACCGCCGGCGCCTCCGCCGAGGCCCGCACGCTGGTCGCCTCCGCGGGGCTCCACGGTGCCGTGGGGGACCCGGCGCGCAACCCGCCGCCGCTCTTCGAGGCCCCCAGCAGTCCCGATCCCGTCCTCCACCCGCTGCTGCCCGTGCGCCCGCAGGCGCCGGCCACGCGGGCGGCGGCGGTGGGTCTCCTCCGGGACGCGCTCGCCCGCGGGAAGGGGGCGGCCCCCGGCGGGACCGACCCCGGGCTGGCGGCGCTGGCGGAGGTCGCCGCGGGGCGCTCCCCGCTGCGCCTCCACGCGGACGAGGCGGCGGACGTGCGCGCCGCCCTGGCGCTGGCGGCGGAGAGCGGCGTCCGCCTCGTGCTCGCGGGGGCGCGGGACGGGCACCTCCTCGCCGACGACATCGCGCGGGCGGGCGCGGCCGTCGTGTTCGTCTCCCCCGTGGTGCCCGGCCGCATCGATCAGGGGGACGACCCCGTCGAGGCGCGGGCGCGGGCGGAGGCCATGGCGACGCCGGCGGCGCTGGCGGAGCGGGGAGTCGCCTGCGCGCTCGCCGCCGACGACGCGGCCCTCCCCGACCTCCTGCTGGTGGCGGCGGCCCACGTGCGCGCCGGGCTCGCCCCGGATCGCGCCCTCCGCGCGGTGACGCTGGACGCCGCCCGCGTGCTCGGCGTGGACGGGCGCGTGGGGAGCCTCGCCCCGGGCAAGGACGGGGACCTGGTGGCGTTCTCCGGCGACCCCTTCGACGTGCGCTCCACGGCGGTGGCGACGGTGGTCGACGGCGTCGTCGCGTGGCGGCGGCCCCCGGAGGAGGGGGTGCTGGTCCTCCGCGCGGCGGCGGTGCACACGGGGACCGGGCAGGTGTTCGCGCCCGGCGCCGTGGTCGTCCAGGGGGGCAGGGTCGTCGAGGCGGGCGCCGACGTGGGGGTGCCCCCGGGCGCGCGCATCGTGGAGCGGCCCGACGATGTCATCGTCCCCGGGTGGGTGGACGGCCACTCGCGGCTCGGCCTCCGCGCCGATCGCGGGGCGGCCCGCGGGAACCTCCACACGGCGGCGGGCGCCCTGGACGCGGTGGCGCCCGACGATCCCTCCTTCGCGCAGGCGCTGGCCGCCGGCGTGACGACGGCCCTCGTGAGCCCCTCCGGGGGGGGGCCGGTCACCGGGACGACGGCGGTGCTGAAGACGGGCGGCGGGGATCTGGCCGCGCGCACGCTCCGGGCGGTCGCCGGCGTCGAGGTCTCCCTGGCGGGGGCGGGCGATCTGCCGGGCGCGCTCCAGGCGCTCCGCGATGTCGTGAAGCGGGCGAAGGAGTACGGCGGCCGCTGGGACAAGTACGACAAGGAGGTCGAGGCGTACGAGAAGGCGAAGAAGGAGTACGAGGCGGCGAAGGCGGCCCGCGAGAAGGAGGAGTCCGCGAAGGCGAAGTCCGACGAAGGCAAGCCCGCGGCGGACGGATCGGCGCCCGGCGCCCGCGATGGCAAGGGCCGCGGCCGCCGCGGCGGCGACGGGAAGCCCGAGGAGAAGCCGGAACCGAAGCCCGAGGAGAAGAAGGACACGAAGCCCGAGGAGAAGAAGGACGAGGGCAAGGACGGGAAGAAGGACGAGAAGCCGCCCCTGAAGGAGCCGAAGGAGCCGGAGAAGCCGGCCACCGACCTCTCCCTGGAGCCCTTCCGCGACGTCCTGCGGAAGAAGGGCCTGGTCTTCGCCCGCGCCGCGTCCGTCGCCGAGGTGGAGGGCGCGCTCAAGGTGCTGCGCGAGGAGGAGGACCTCCCCTGCGTCATCGTGCAGGGGGACGAGTCCTGGCGCGCGGCGGCGTCGCTGCGGAAGCACAAGGTCGGCGTCCTCCTCGGCCCCCGGGTCGTGTTCACCGTGGACGGCAAGGGCGTGAACGTCGCGCGGGAGCTGGCGCGGGAGGGCATCCCCTTCGGCTTCGCCAGCGACGCGACCTCGGGGGCGCGGGACCTGCCGCTGCTGGCGGCGTGGGCGGTGCGGCACGGCCTCGGCCCGTCCGCCGCGGTGAAGGCGCTCACGCTGGACGCGGCGCGCCTCCTCGGCGTGGACGACCGGGTGGGATCGCTGGAGCCCGGGAAGGACGCCGATCTCCTCCTCCTCGACGGCGACCCCTTCCGCGCCTCGACGCGGGTGCGGGCGGTCTACGTGGGCGGCCGGGCGGTGATCGGTGAGTAGGCGGAGGGCGCGGGCCGGGCTCGCCCTTCTCGGCGCGCTGCTGGCGCTCGCGGCGGCGGGGACCGCGGTCCCGCGGGCCCGCGCCGCCGACGGGCCGGCCCCTCCGCCGATGGAGGATCTGCCGCGCTTCGCGGTGCGCGCCGGCAAGGTCCTCACGGAGGGTCCCGCGGGCATCCTGGACGACGGCCTCGTGCTGGTGAACGGGAAGCGCATCGAGTGGGTGGGGCGCTTCGACGCCGCCCGCGTCCCCGCCGGCGTCCCCGTGCTCGACTACCGCCCGCACTGGGTGGTCCCCGGGTTCATCGATCTCCACTGCCACATCGGCGGCGGCGACATCAACGACATGACGTACCCCGTGAACCCGGACCTGCGCACGCTGGACAACGTGTCGCCGGACAACGACAACCTGCGCGACGCGCGGGCCGGCGGCGTGACCACGGTGAACTTCATCCCCGGGTCGGGCACCAACTCGGGCGGGTTCGGCACGCTCATGAAGACGCACGGGAAGACGCTGGAGGAGGTCCTCGTCCGCTTCCCGGGGTCGCTCAAGATCGCGCAGCTCGGGAACCCGGAGCGCCGGGGCGACGTCGGGTCCGGGCGCATGGGGATGAACCACATCATCCGGGCCATGTTCGAGCGGGGGAAGGCGTACGCCGACGCGTGGACGGAGTTCGAGGCGGGTCGCCGCACGGAGAAGCCGCCGTTCGACGAGCGCATGGAGAACTTCCGCGCGCTGTTCTCGAAGCGCTGCCCGGTCATCGTCCACACGGCCCACCCGCAGGGCGTGCAGGCCTCCATGCGGATCCTCCACGACGAGATGGGGCTCGACGTGATCGTGACGCACGCCGACTTCCTCGGCTTCAAGGGCGCGGGCCCGCTGGCGGACCGCCGGATGAAGCTGAACGTGGGCCCCCGCACCTACTGGTACGACACGGAGACGGAGCGCATCCACGGCCAGGCGGCGGAGTGGTGGGAGCGGGGCTGCACCGACCTCTCGCTCAACACCGACTCGCCCGTGGTGCCCCAGGAGGAACTCCTCCTCCAGGTGGCCATGGCGTCGCGCTACGGGCTCCCGCGGAGCCACTCCCTCTCGTCGGTGACCAGCGTGCCCGCGCGCCAGGTCGGCATCTTCGAACGCGTGGGCTCCCTGGAGCCGGGCAAGGACGCGGACTTCTCCGTGTTCCCCGGCGACCCCTTCGATCCCCGCAACGCGGCGGTCCGCGTGTACGTCGAGGGGCGCATCGCGTACGACCCGCTGCGGGACGGGAGGCGCTTCTAGTGCGCGTCGCGGCGCCCGCGCTCCTGCTCACGGCCTTCGCGGCCCTCCCGGCCGCGCCGGCGCGCGCCGACGACGCGGCGCCCGCGGGGTCCTTCGTGCTCCGCGGCGTGCGCGTGGAGAGGGGCGACGGGACCGTGATCGAGGACGCGGTCATCGTCGTCCGCGACGGCCGCATCGAGACCCTGGGCCCCGCCGCGGAGGCGAAGGCCCCTCCGGCCCTCCCCGTCGTGGAGGGGGCCGGCGGGACCGTGACGCCCGCCTTCGTCCTGCCCGTGACGCGCCTCGGCCTCCGCCCGCCGCAGGGCGCGGCGGAGCGGCCCACGCCCACGGAGTCGGTGCTGGAGGAACTGGATCCCTTCGCCCCCGCCCTCCGCCACGCGGCCCGCGCGGGGATCGGGTGGGTCGGCCTGGTCCCCGGCGCCGGCGCCCCCGGCGGCGCCACGGCGGCGGTGCGGCCCCCGGCGGCGGGGACCGGGGGTTTCGTGGCCGCGGGCGCGGGCGGCGGGCTGCGCGTGGACGTGGACGCGTCCACGGGCTGGAGCCGGGGCCTCGCCGGCGTCCTCGAGCAGGGGAAGAAGGAGATCGAGGCGGAGGACCGGTACGAGAAGGACATGGAGACGTTCCGCGCGGCGCAGGCGGAGCACGACGCGCGCAAGGCGGCCCACGAGGCGGCGGTGAAGGAGGCGGCGGACCGCACCGCGAAGGAGAAGGCGGAGGCGGAGAAGGCGGGCAAGCCCGCCCCGGCGCCCGTCCCCGCGCCCGCTCCCCCCGCGGATCTCAAGCCCCCGCAGGAGCCGAAGGCGGTGAAGTCGGAGCCGCGCACCGCCGCCGTCCGCGACGCGCTCCGCCGCCGCATTCCCGTGGTCCTGTTCTGCGGCAGCGCGCAGGAGGCGGACCGCGCCCTGGACCTCCTCCGGCCGTGGCGCGTGCGGCTCCACGTCTGGGCGTCGGGGGACGCGTGGCGCGTGGCGGCCCGCATCGCCGGCGCCGACGCGTCCGTGACGGTGCGCGCCGAACTGGTGACGGAGCCGGCGTCGGAGACCCGCGTCAACCCGGCGGCGGTGTTCGCCGCGGAGGGCTGCGCCGTCTCGTTCGCCCCGCTGGACGAGGGAAGGCACGGGCTGGCCGCGCTCCGCCTGCTCGTGGGCCGCCTCGTGCGGGACGGACTTCCCCGCGCCGCCGCCGTGCGCGGGCTCTGCGCCGACGGCGCCGCGGCGCTCGGCCTGGGGGACCGGGCGGGGCTGCTGGAACCGGGCCGCGCCGCCGACCTGCTCCTCTTCGACGGCGACCCGCTGGAGCCGGCGACGGCGCTCCGCACGGCCTGGTACGACGGGGTCCCCCGGTGATCGCGTCTCCGTCCTCCCGGCGCCGCGCGGCGGCGGCCCTCGCGCTGGCGGCCCTCCTCGCCCTGCCGTCCCCCTCCCGCGCCGAGGGGGACGCGGCGGGCGGCGCGCCGCGCGAGCCCCGCGTGCGGCCGGGCGACGGCGTGACGGCCTTCGTCGGCGGGGACGTGGAGACCATCTCCGAGGGGAGGTTCCGCCGCGGAACCATCCTCGTCCGCGACGGGAAGATCCGCCGCGTCGGCGTGGACATCGACGTCCCCGAGGGGGCGCGGGTCGTCGACTGCGCCGGGAAGCGCGTGCTGCCCGGGTTCGTCGCCACGTCGGCCACGGGCATCGGGCTCGTGGGCGGGCGCCCGCGCCCGGGGGAGGCGTTCCGCGACTCCGTGGATCCCTTCGCGCGGAGCAACGACCTGGCGCTGTCCGCGGGCATCACCTCGTTCCACGACATGGTGGGACCGCAGCGGGGCATCGTCTCGACGCAGACGGCGGTGCTGCGGCCCGCCGCGGGGGACGCGTCCCTCATGGTGCTGAAGGAGCCGGCGTCGGTGTGGGTCGGGCTCACCGGCGCGTCGTCGTCGGATCGGCTCGCCGCGGAGGAGATGTTCCGCGCGGGCCGCCGCTACCTGCGCGAGGTCGAGGAGGCGCGCGCCGCCCGCCGCGAGCCCCCGCGGCCGCCGGCGGCGGAGCCGGTCCTGGCGGCGCTGCGGGGGGAACTCCCGGTGCGCATCCCGGCGCGCGCGCAGGACGACATCCGCGCGGCGCTCCGGTTCTCCGAGGACCACGGGGTGCGCGTCGTGCTCGAGGGCACGGTGGAGGCGTGGGTGGTGCCCGACCTCATCGCGCGGCGGGGGGCCACGGCCATCGTCACTCCCCGCAGGAAGGACCGTCCCGATCCGCTGGCCGACCAGCCCACGGGCGGCAACATCGCCGTGGCGGCGATCCTGGAGAAGGCGGGCGCGCCCTTCTGCATCCTCCCGCGCGGGATGTTCTTCCAGCCCGGCGACGGCGTGCGCCTCGGCGGCATCGCGGGCATCGACCTCCTCAACTACAACATCGAGGGCGCCTTCGCCGTGCGCGGGGGCGCGTCCGAGGCCGCGGTGCTGCGGGCCCTGACCCTGGGGGCGGCGGAGGCGCTCGGAGTGGCCGACCGCGTGGGGTCCATCGCCCCGGGCAAGGAGGCCGACCTCATCGTGATGGACGGCGACCCGCTCCACTACATGACCGTCGTCGACCTCGCGTACATCGGGGGGAGGCTCGTCTACGACCGCTCCAAGTCGCCGCTCTTCCGCCACCTCCCGGGCAACGCAGCGCGGTAGACCGGCCGTCGGGCCCGCCGTCGCCGCCGCTCTGCGCCGGTCCCTGGCCCGCTGGTTCCGGGTCCATCGCCGCGACCTCCCGTGGCGGACCCCGCGCCGCGACCCGTGGGCGGTCCTCATGTCGGAGGTGATGCTCCAGCAGACGCGGGTGGAGGTGGTCGCGCCCCGCTTCCTCCCGTTCCTCGCCCGCTGGCCGGCGCCCGCGGCCATGGCCGCCGCCCCCGTGGAGGACGTCCTCGCCGCCTGGAGCGGCCTCGGCTACTACGGTCGCGCCCGCCGCCTGCACGCCGCGGCCCGCGCGCTGGTGGAGCGGCACGGCGGCGCCTTCCCGCGGGACGTCGCCGCGCTGCGCGCGCTCCCCGGGGTCGGGCCGTACACGGCGGGCGCCGTGGGATCGCTCGCGCTCGGGCTCCCGCTGCCCCTGGTGGACGGGAACGTGGCCCGCGTCCTCGCCCGCCTCTTCGCCGTGCGCGGCGACCCGGCCCGCGGCGCCGCGGCGCGCCGCATCCGCGACCTCGCCGCCGCCCTCGTCCCCGCGCGCGGCGCCGGCCCGTGGAACGAGGGACTCATGGAACTGGGCGCCCTCGTCTGCGTGCCGCGGACGCCACGGTGCGGGGAGTGTCCCCTCGCCTCCCGCTGTGCGGCGCGCGCGGCGGGACTGGAGGGACTCCTTCCGGAGACGGCCCCGCGGCCCGCGGGCCGCACCGTGCGGATCGCCGCGGCGCTGGTCCGGGACCGGGCGGGCCGCGTCCTCCTCCTCCGGCGGCCCGAGGGCGGGCTCCTCGGCGGCACCTGGGAACTCCCCTCCGTGGAGGTCCCCGCGGGGGCGGACCCTCGCGCCGCCCTCGCCGACCACCTCTCCGGCCGTCTGGGCGGGGCGTGGGCGGTGGGGGAGGCGCGCGGGGCCGTCCGCCACGCCATCCTGGACCGCCGCATCCGCCTGGAGGCCTTCGATGCGACGGGACCCCGCGCCGCCGCCGGAAGCGGGGACGCGCGCCACGTCGCGCCCGCGGACCTGGCCGCGCTCCCGACCTCGTCGCTCGTCGCGAAGACCCTCCGGGCGGCGGACGCGTCGCGGGCGCGGGGTCCGTAGGCGCGGCTTCCGCTATCCCCTCCGCGGCGTGCCGTCCAGCCGCGGGGCGCGCATGAGCGCCGCCAGGATCCACGAGAGGACCTGCGCCGAGATGAACCCCACCACGAGCATGGCGCCCTCGTCGGCGGGGGGAGGGAAGAGGGGACGCTCGGAGAAGGGCTCCGGCTGCGCGAGGTAACGGCTCCACCAGGTGAGCGCCAGCGGGATCGAGAGGAGCCGCAGGAGCCGCGGGATCTCCCTCTCGTAGAGGAGATTCCGCAGCGAGAACCCGGGGCCGTCCCCGCGGGGGCCGGGCGGGCGGAACGGGATCAGCGCGGGCGTGCGGGCGGCGTAGTCCCGCCAGGCGTCCCCGTGGACGACCTCCAGGTCGCCCTCCTCCTCGCGCAGCGTCGCGCCGTACGCCGCGACGGCCAGCGCGGCGTAGACGGGCAGCGCCCACCACGCGCCGGCGTAGAGGAGCAGCCCCGGCTCCAGCAGCAGGTTCGCGAGATAGAACGGGTGCCGCACCCAGCGGTAGGGCCCCTCCCGCGTGACGCGGGCCCGGCGGACCAGGTATCCCTTGGCGAGGAGGTGCAGCGCGGCGCCGGCGCCCAGCATGGCCAGGGGGAGCGCGATGTGGGGCCACGGCTCCCCGCCCGCCGCGAAGCAGGCCGCCACGGCGGCCCGGCGGATCCACCCGCGGAGCTTGCTCGGCCAGGCGCGGGGAGGCGCCGGGGGGAGTGGGATCGCCCCGTCGGGAGGGGGAGGGGACACGGCGCGCCATGGTACGACCCCGTCGCGCCGACGCCGTGTCCCCGCGGGGGTCGGCTAGCCCGACGTGTTCGTGAGGGGTCGCGGGAGGTGCAGGGAGGTGGCGGTGGCGCAGGGACTTGGGACGACGGGGTGGTGGGTGGGCAGCGCGACACCCTGTCCCGCGAGCGGCATCGCGTCGAGACCAAGGAGCGGCGACGAAGACATACTCCGTAGAGTAGGCGAGTCGCCGCGACGCCGGGATCGACGTGAGGACGCCGCGGGACCGCGGTCCCTCATGAATGGGTCGGGCTAGGCCAGCGCGTCCCCCGGCCCGTCGTCCTTGAACTCCTCCGGCTTGGTCCGCTTCGTGAGGCGGAACACGCCCTCGTGGACGACGCGATCGAGCACGATGTCCACGAGCACCGTGGAGTCCGGCCGGATCACCTTCTCCACGATCTCCGCGGACGCCTCCAGCGCCGCCGGCCGGTAGTGCGTGAAGCCCTGCGCCGGGTCGGCGTTGACTTCCAGGCCGAGCACGTCGACGCCCTCGGTCTTCTTCCGCACGACCTTCCCGGCGGAGTCGCGCACCGCCGGCGAGCCGAGCATGAGCGCGTGGTTCACGAAGTACGTGATGGTCCCGCCGTGGAGGTCGTTGCGCTGGCGGTCCACGAAGAAGCCCGGCGGGAGGTGGTCGGGCCCGACCTCCTTCCCGCGGCCGCCGACGAGCACGATGTCGAATCGCTCCGGCACGTGGCCCGCGTCGTCCTCCAGGCGGAAGACGATCATCGTGTGGGGGTCGCGCACCCAGCGGCGCGGGAAGAGGGAGAGGAGCCCCGGCGACTCCTCCACGCGCTCGTCCTTCCGCACCTGCTCCGTCTCCTTCGCGAAGGCGTCGCGCAGGTTCTCATAGGACGGCGCGTCGCCGACCCGGAGGCAGCGGAGGACCTGCGTCACCGTCGGGTGGGGCTGCCCGTCGTCCCGCGCGCTGCGCAGGATCCCCATGGCGTCGCCGGAGTGGCTGCGCCCCTCCACGAGACGGAACGCGGCGGGCGGCGAGAGCGCGGACTCGGCGACCTCCAGCACGTCGGGCCCGGCGCCGGGCGTGCGGCGCTGCACCAGGCGGAGATACCCCGCGTCGAGGTTCGCCGCGGCGGCGCGCACGACGCCGTCGCCGCCGTCCTCGCCCGTGTAGGGAACGATGTGGTCGTAGAGGCTGCGGTCGAGGCACTGCCCGGTCAGCACGAAGGGGAAGACCGGGGCGGGATCCCTCCAGGGGTGGGACGTCGAGCGGATCCAGTCGAGGTTGAGCGTGCGCGACGGCTCGCTTCCGAGAGCCAGCCACTCCAGCACGCCCTCGCCCGGCTGGATGCCCTCCGCCGCCGCCTTCAGGCGACCGAGCCGGGAGGCGCCCACCTGCGCCAGCGCGGAGCCGAAGTTGGCGGGCGCCAGCATGACGAGGTGGCTCGCCGGGCAGGGGCGGCCCGTGGCGCGGTAGTACCGCCGCCACCACTCCCGCGCGACGGGGCCCCCCGTGGAGTGCGTGATCACCGCCACCCGCGTCCCCGCGGGGAGCCGATCCAGCACCTCCCTCCGGAGCGCCGCCTCGAACGCCTCGGCGATGTCCGGCACCCGCACCTCGTCGCGGAACGACACGTACTTCCCGAGGTGGATCTCCTTCACGTCCAGCCCGAGCGACGGGTCGGCCCTCCCCTCGCTCCGCAGCCGCTCCGGAAAACCGCCGTACGTCGACGTGTTGTGGACGCTCCACCCGTGTACGAACACCGCCACCAGGCCCGGCATCGCTCGCCTCCTGTCCGCGGGGACCACGCCCCCCACCAACGGAAACGCTATCCGACACGCGGACCCGCCGGCGATTCCGTCGTGTCTTCAACCCGGCGGTGAGGCCTCCGACTCAGAGCGCCCATCACAATGAACCCCCGAGTTCGCGGAAGCAGATGAGGGAGCAGCCGAGCGCGAGGAAGGCCTCGTGAATGTCCGCCCGCCGCTCGAAGCGGACGCGGAGGCGGCGGAACTGGTGCAGCCAGGAGATCGTGCGCTCGACGACCCAGCGGTAGACGCCGAGGCCGCTGCCGTGGTCGTCGGCCCGTGAGCGAGGAAGGGCCGGATGCCGCGCTTCCACATCTCCTGTCGATGGGCCTTGGAGCAGTAGGCGCGGTCCCCGTAGACCTTGCCGGGGCGGCGCTGCGGCCGGCCGACCTTGCCGCGAACGGGCGGGACCGCATCGACCAGGGGGATGAGCTGGGTAACGTCGTGCCGGTGGCCGCCCGTGAGGATCGCCGCGAGCGGGATGCCGCCGCCGTCCACGAGGACGTGGTGCTTGCTGCCGGGGCGGCTCCTATCGACGGAGCTGGGCCCGGTTTTTTTCCCCCGCTCCCACAGCTCTCACGTGGGAGGAGTCCACGGCCGCACGCGACCAGTCGATCTTGTCCGCCGCTTGCAATCGGTCCAGCAGCAGGTGGTGGAGCTTCTCCCAGACGCCGGCTTTCTGCCACAGGTCCAGCCGACGCCAGCAGGTCATGCCGGACCCGCAGCCCATCTCCTGCGGCAGGTCCTCCCAGGGGATCCCGGTCTTGAGCACGAACAGGATCCCGGCGAGGCACTTTCGGTCCTCGACGCGCTTGCGCCCCGGATACCGGAACCGGCGCGGCGGCGGGGGCGGAAGCAGCGGTTGGACCAACTCCCACAGCTCGTCCGGAACGATCTGCTTGGCCACGTGCCCTCCCATCGTACAAGGCGGACACGACCTTCATCGGCTGGGCCAAGCCTCGACTCCTCTTATTGATAGGCGCTCTCATTTTCGACAGGGGCACAGGGGCCCGCCGGGACTCGCCGCTCGGACACACTGTCCCCGTCCTTTCCCCCCGCTCCCGCAGGCTGGGGCCCGCCGGGACTCGCCGCTCGGATACACTCGACGGCTTCCTCATGGAGCCAGAGGTCTAGCTGGGGCCCGCCGGGACTCGCCGCTCGGATACACTCGCCCCCGAGGTACGCGTCCCGGAGGTTCGGCTGGGGCCCGCCGGGACTCGCCGCTCGGATACACTCCGGTTCGTGGACGGCGCGTCGTCGTACATGCTGGGGCCCGCCGGGACTCGCCGCTCGGATACACTCGAGGGCCTCGGCCATCTCGACGGGGGCGGGCTGGGGCCCGCCGGGACTCGCCGCTCGGATACACTCACGCCCCTCCGCCACGGCCACGCCAGAGGGCTGGGGCCCGCCGGGACTCGCCGCTCGGATACACTCAGCTCGAGGCGAACCTCCAGCGGTCCGGGCTGGGGCCCGCCGGGACTCGCCGCTCGGATACACTCGCTGCCGCCCGCTGGCGCACGAAGGACCGGCTGGGGCCCGCCGGGACTCGCCGCTCGGATACACTGGATGTTCGCGCGGGCTGTTACCGTGACGGCTGGGGCCCGCCGGGACTCGCCGCTCGGATACACTCGGCTCCACGCGACCATCGCCGCCCTCCGGCTGGGGCCCGCCGGGACTCGCCGCTCGGATACACTGCCCGGGGGCGGACCCCGACAGTAGACCACGCTGGGGCCCGCCGGGACTCGCCGCTCGGATACACTCTGCGACCGGTGGGCGAGATGCTCTTCACGCTGGGGCCCGCCGGGACTCGCCGCTCGGATACACTAAGGGGGGCCACCGCTCGGCCAGCCCGCCGCTGGGGCCCGCCGGGACTCGCCGCTCGGATACACTCGATCATCCGCTTGGCGGACTGCAAGGCGCTGGGGCCCGCCGGGACTCGCCGCTCGGATACACTCGGCCCCTCCGGGCCCGCCTAGGCCACGAAGCTGGGGCCCGCCGGGACTCGCCGCTCGGATACACTACCTGCCGATGCTCCGCGCCACGGTCTCAGGCTGGGGCCCGCCGGGACTCGCCGCTCGGATACACTGCGAGTCCCCCGAGAGCATCCATTCCAAGAGCTGGGGCCCGCCGGGACTCGCCGCTCGGATACACTCACACGCGCGACCGGCTCCCCGTGATGGTAGCTGGGGCCCGCCGGGACTCGCCGCTCGGATACACTACGCGTTCCTTCCTATCCCCCGTAGTACCGCTGGGGCCCGCCGGGACTCGCCGCTCGGATACACTGCGGTATCGAACGAGCCGTCTACCCTACGGGCTGGGGCCCGCCGGGACTCGCCGCTCGGATACACTGTCGCCTCGTTGCACGCTTCGGAGTGACGGCTGGGGCCCGCCGGGACTCGCCGCTCGGATACACTTCGCGCCGACGATGGCCGACGTGAACTTCGGCTGGGGCCCGCCGGGACTCGCCGCTCGGATACACTCACCTTGTCGAGTTGCGCCTTGGCGGCGTCGCTGGGGCCCGCCGGGACTCGCCGCTCGGATACACTAGAACCTCCGCGACAGGCGGGACGAGTAGAGCTGGGGCCCGCCGGGACTCGCCGCTCGGATACACTTGGGACAAGGATCCCCCCAATGGTCCCGAGCTGGGGCCCGCCGGGACTCGCCGCTCGGATACACTCACGATGCCCGTCGTCCGGTACACGGCGCGGCTGGGGCCCGCCGGGACTCGCCGCTCGGATACACTTCCTCCAACGTGGGAAAGCGAGTGTACGGAGCTGGGGCCCGCCGGGACTCGCCGCTCGGATACACTTCACCACCCGCGCTTCGCCCACGGGTTGCCGCTGGGGCCCGCCGCCCCCCGTGCCAACATGGGTGAGACACGCGACTCCCCGGAGTTCAGTGTAGGGGGCGAGATGGAAGGAGAGCATGGCCGCAGGAGAGACGACGATGGCCGCGCCGGCCCCGGAGGCGAGGGCGGGCGAGCGTAGCGAGCCCGCCCGAGCCGGAGGGGCCGGCGCGGCCGGCGCCGCGAGGAACCCCGTTCCCGACCCCGAGGTCGTGGCGATGCCGAAGCGCCGCACGTTCACCGCCGCCTACAAGCTGCGCATCCTCGCTGCCGTGGAGCGCGCGCGCGGCTCCGGCGAGGTCGGCGCGCTGCTTCGCCGCGAGGGGCTGTACTCTTCCCACCTCACGAAGTGGCGCAGGCAGCAGCGGACCGGCGCCCTCAACGCCCTGGCGCCGCGCAAGCGGGGGCCGAAGGTCGCGCCCCCGAACCCCCTCGCCCGCCGCGTCGCCGAACTCGAGCGGCGCAACCGTGAACTCGCGCGCCGCCTCGCGCAGTCCGAGGCGATCATCGACATCCAAAAAAAAGTGTCGCAGCTGCTCGGGATCCCGCTCGATCCGCCCGCGAACGACGGGAAGTCCTCGTGACCGCCATCGCCGCCCTCGCCCCGCCCGCCGGCGTCGCCGCCACCTGCAGCGCCCTCGACCTGCCGCGGGCGTCGTACTACCGGCGCCGTCACCCGCGTCCGCCGACGTCCGGATCGCGACGGCGCCCCGCCCGCGCCCTCTCCATTGCCGAGCAGGACCGGGTCATGGACACGCTCCACTCCGAGCGCTTCGTCGACCGCGCCCCCGCAACTGTCGTCGCCACGCTCCTCGACGAGGGCGTCTTCCTCTGCTCCACCCGCACCATGTACCGGCTCCTCGCCGCCCGCGGCGAGGTCCGCGAGCGGCGCGACCTGCTCCGCCATCCCGCCTACGCCGCCCCGGAACTCCTCGCCACCGCGCCGAACCAGGTCTGGTCCTGGGACATCACCAAGCTCCGCGGCCCCGCGAAGTGGTCCTACTTCTACCTCTACGTCATCCTCGACATCTTCAGCCGCTACGTCGTCGGCTGGATGGTCGCCCCCAACGAGAGCGCTGCCCTCGCCTCCCGCCTCATCGAGGACACCTGCGCGAAGCAGGACATCGCCCCCGGCACCCTCACCCTGCACGCCGACCGCGGCTCCTCCATGAAGTCCAAGCCCGTCGCCCTGCTCCTCGCCGACCTCGGCGTCACCCGCAGCCACAGCCGCCCGCACACCTCCGACGACAACCCCTTCTCCGAGAGCCAGTTCAAGACCATCAAGTACCGCCCCGACTTCCCCGACCGCTTCGGCTCCCTCGAGGACGCCCGCGCCTTCTGCTCCGACTTCTTCCGCTGGTACGCCACCGAGCACCGCCACAGCGGCATCGCCTACCTCACCCCCCAGGACGTCCACTACGGCCGCGCCAGCGAGCGGCTCGCCGCGCGACGCGCAGCCCTCGACGCCGCCTTCGCCCTTCACCCCCAACGATTCGTCCGCCGGCCGCCGACGCCCGCTCCGCTGCCCGACGCCGTCTGGATCAACCCGCCAGCCTCAGCTGCCACCACCCCGGAGAACCTTCACTAAACTCAAACGCAGGGTGTCTCATTTTCGTTGACACGCTCCGCCGGGACTCGCCGCTCGGATACACTCCGAGGGGCGCCTTCGCGGATGACACTCCGCTGGGGCCCGCCGGGACTCGCCGCTCGGATACACTAAGTTCCCGCCGTACCGGGCGCGCCCCATGCTGGGGCCCGCCGGGACTCGCCGCTCGGATACACTTCCCGAGGTCGGGCCCGCGTGGGCGAACAAGCTGGGGCCCGCCGGGACTCGCCGCTCGGATACACT
>CAZSIX010000032.1:38871-43642 GCA_964607145.1 uncultured Planctomycetota bacterium
AGCTGGGGCCCGCCGGGACTCGCCGCTCGGATACACTCGACCTCGATCGTGATCCGGACCGGGTCAGGCTGGGGCCCGCCGGGACTCGCCGCTCGGATACACTACCAGCGATCGTCGACGGCGTCGGAGCCGGGCTGGGGCCCGCCGGGACTCGCCGCTCGGATACACTCCGTGCAGCTGCTCACGCCGCGCAACACCAGCTGGGGCCCGCCGGGACTCGCCGCTCGGATACACTCTTCCGCGGGACGGCGACGAAGGACGACCGGCTGGGGCCCGCCGGGACTCGCCGCTCGGATACACTGCGAACTCGTAGACGAGGTCCTCGTACCGGCTGGGGCCCGCCGGGACTCGCCGCTCGGATACACTTCTTCGCGCGGTAGCCCGTGCCCGAACCCAGCTGGGGCCCGCCGGGACTCGCCGCTCGGATACACTTTGACGGAGGAGGAGGCGCTGGACTTCGAGCTGGGGCCCGCCGGGACTCGCCGCTCGGATACACTTCGGGCAGCGGCCACCCCTTGACTCGCGCGCTGGGGCCCGCCGGGACTCGCCGCTCGGATACACTCCAGGCGGCGCGGCCGTTCCTCCGCCCCACGCTGGGGCCCGCCGGGACTCGCCGCTCGGATACACTAGCCGCTCGCGGCGGTGGTCGTCGGCACGCTGGGGCCCGCCGGGACTCGCCGCTCGGATACACTTGACGCTGGAGGAGTGCATGGCGGGGGGCGCTGGGGCCCGCCGGGACTCGCCGCTCGGATACACTCTTCCCCATCCACCGGGTCGCCAGCACTGCGCTGGGGCCCGCCGGGACTCGCCGCTCGGATACACTGCGCCCCCTGCAAGCCCAGCGCTTGCAGGGGGTTGCGGATCCCGCTCGGCTAGAAGAGCAGGAGTTGAGGCGGCGGTGCTTCGGGCAAGCGGGTCCGATCGCCAACGTAAATCTCCATCTTTCCGAACTGCCGGTCCGTCAGCGCGACCAGTCGAACGTGCCCTTCCGCTGGAAGTACGTCGCGCACCCGGCGGCGATGCGCGTCGGCGGCCTCCTCGCTGTCGCAGTACCGGGCGTAGACCGAGAACTGCAGCATGGAGAACCCGTCGCGGATGAGGCACTTCCGGAATCGCGCGTACCGCTTCCGCGCGGCCTTCGAGTCCACGGGCAGGTCGAACATCGCCAACAGCCACATGGCCCTGAATCCCGATGGCTCCCGCCCCCTATGCCTCGATGGCATCGGGACCGAGTTCGGGCAAGTTCAGGTCTCGGGCCCCGTCGATGAGCACCTCGCGCAGCGACGCCGCCGCACGAGCGAGCCAATCGAACAGGGTTCTCCCTTCGCCCGAGCAGTCGAATCGAGCGCCGAGGACGGCGAGGAGTCGTCGCCTCGACTCGCGATCCAGGGGTGCATGGAGCCCCTGCGTGGCGACGGTGTCGTGGACGACCGCATCCACGATTGGTCGGTAGGGCTCCATCAGGTCATCCGCGAGGCAGAACGGGTTGTACCGGTTGTGATGGTGCACGCCGATGGAAGGATGCAGGCCCGCCGCACAGACCGCTCTTGACACCACGGCGCGGAGGACCGCGTACCCGTAGTTCAGGTGGACGTTCACGTCCTGAGCACCACGCTCGCGACGGAAGCCCGAACCCAGAAGCGATGGCCAGTACAGCCGTGCAGCTTGTGCCTCGACGTTGGCGGGATCGCCGGAGCGGACGCGCAGCGCGGTGCGGGAAAGGCCGAGGTCGGTCCCCTTGCGGGTGGCCAACAGCCGACCCTGAGCGCGCACCTTCGCGCGCACGATGGCCTGCCACGCGCGCTTCCTTGTTGGCCGGGATGCCGTGGCCTGGAGGGCAAACCGCTCCGCCTGGAGCGAGTGTGCTGCCAGCGGGAGCAGCATGCCCACCGGAGTGTGCCGCTCGTCGCAGGCCACGAAGGTCCCCCCGTTCGCGGCGAGGGCCGCGAGCACGGACTGGCTGTAGCGCACACGTGGGTTGGAGACGACGACGACGGCCAGTTCCGAGAGCGGAATCGACGCGCTCTCCCCGCTCTCTCGATCAACGACGATGTTCCCGCACCGAACGCTCAGCACCGCGGGAGACTCGGAGATGTCGAGCACTCGATCACTCACGGCTGTGCCTCGCCGACCCGGTGGGTCCGAGCGAGAGCTTGGACGCAACCCCGCCCATCGCCCTGCGCAGGTCGTCCGGCGTCACGCGAATCCTTGCCTTCGCGGCCTTCAGATCCGCGACCGTTCGCGCGTCCGAGTGCCACCGCAGTTGGAGTTCGACCCTCCCGCTGCCCGATTCGGAAATGTTGGCGACGATGTAGACTCCCCGCCGTTCATTGACGTTGGCGAGGACCGCCTCCCCCTGCACCAGCGAGAACAGGAACGCCCTGCCGGCCCCCGACTCGCGTCGAATCACCGGCTTCCGCGCGCGCACGCGCGCGAGCGCCTCGATCCTCGTCACCACCTCCCCCACCCATCGCGTGCCGCTCGGACCGGTTGTTTCGAAGATCGCGACGTGGTGGTTGGACCCCGTCTTGACGTGGCGCTCGCGATGGCCCAAGCCGATGCGGATCGTCTTGAGACGCTTCCGGACGCGAACGTGCCGGATGGGGAGAGACCTACCGTCCCCCCCGAGCAGCGTGGGCGGGTCTTCCTCGTCGCCCAGGGCGCGTGGCGAGCCCCCGCGAGCCTCGACGAAGGAACGGATCGCGTCTCTCACCCTCGGATCGACGATGGCGTCGTCGTCCCGAATCTGGGCCTGCTCAAGATCCGCGATCGGGATGCGGACGTGGCGTGAGCCGTCGGGTGACTCCGGGGGGTAATGCGTCTCCTCGTGAAGCGGTCCGTTAACGCCTCGCCGCGCCACGTGCGAGACCGTGACGGCGTCGACGGCCGTTCCCACGTCCTCCCGGAAAGTGTCCCACGGTGCCGCCGCGTGATCCAATCCGCGCCGCCCCATGCGCTCACCGCGGTCGGCGGCCTCGCCCAGTGCCTTCAGGGTTGCCGGGGAGGTGACCGCCACGCAGACGGCGTCGACGGCGTGGTGGCGGTGATCGGTGCGATCCTTCACGCCTCCGTCTCCGAGGATCGAGTTGAGATCCCACGTCGCGCGGATGAGTGCCGTCACCTGGCCCCGCCCCACCTGGACCCGCTGGCGGTGGTCTGCGTCACTGCGGCCGCCGTAGAGGGCTCCCAGATACTCCGCACATGCCCGCGACGCGAAGCGCGTGTCGTTCAACTGGCGCGAGGAGAAGTCCTCCAGCTGCCGGGAGACCTCTTCGGGGCCGAGCATGAACCGACGGAGCTTCTCCCGGGCGAGGTCACCGCGGAACGCACGAACGCGCTGAAGAATCTGATCCCACCGCCGGGGGTCGGATGCGTAGGCCTCGAAGGGTGTCAGGTTCCGCTTGCGGCGGCGGTTCTCCCCGGTCTCGCAGAGAGTCTTGTTCGCGAACGAATTGTCCAGGGACCGGCTGCGGGGAAGGATGTGTTCGACGTCGAATTCGGGCTCCGCGCCGAAGAGGCCGGCGAAGGAGATACTTCTGCCCGTGTACGGGCAGATGTGCGCGCACTCGTCCCAGAGGAGCGCCTTCTCGACGTCGTTGCGGCTCGGGTACTCGATGCCGGCCTCGCGGAGAATGCGCATCCGCGCATCCGCCCGATCGGACTCGCGAGTGCGATTTCGGCGGGAGGCCTCTGCGCGGCGTCGGCGAGGCTCGCGCACGTCCCGGGCGAGCTCCACGCGAACGATCGTCGGCAGACCGTGCTCGCGGATGACGGCGTTGACGACCTTCCGAACCTGCGTGAGCGTGCGCTCGACGATGGGATTGCCGAGTCGGGGTGGAGACGGGAGCAGGGCGGCAGGAGCCCCGGCCGCGTAGCGGGCGGGGACGAGATCCCTGCGGACGCTGGCGTACCTCTCGCCACGCTCCATTCGGGGAAGCACGTCCCGCAGGGCCTTTCGCGAGAGATGGCAGTACCCGGGTTCCAGGGAAGTGGAGGCGAACCGCTCCGCCTCCGCCGCGCCCAGTCCCCAGGCGACTTGGCCGCGGCGGGCGAGGGCAGCGTCGTCGCGCGTCGCGAGCCACTCCTCGACCACGCGCGTCCGATCAGCGGGGGAAATGGCCGTCCAGGCAGCACCGAACACGCCGGCACTCGCGAGGCGGGCCGTCGTGCGGTTGCCGACCAGTTTCTTCTCGCCGCCGGCCTCCAGGTTGAATGTGCTGCCGCGGTTGAGCCGAAGCAGAGAGCGCACCCGTGCAAAGGTCAGATCCCCTCGCGTCTCGAGGGCGTCGATGAGCGTCGTTCGCTCCTCGGCCGTGAGTACGCGCGCCTCGCCGGTCGTGTTCGGCGCGATGACCTCGAGGTCGTTCACGCGCTGCAGGAGGCGGAACCGCTGCGCCTCCGGCAGGGCCCAGGGAGCCCGTGGCTTGCCGGGATAGAGATCGCAGGAACCGATCCTCCCCGCCTGCGACTTCAGTGGCCGCTGCTCCAGGATGAGCGACCGAACGCGCTTTCGCAGGTCCGGTCCCAGCAGAGACGGATGATGGACGGCTTGGGCCCGCCAGATGGCGTCGAACTCCTCGGCATACATCGCGCGCGCCGTCGGGATGCGTCGGACCCGGGTGGCCTCCGGGTCGAGATGCGCGAAGTACTCGCCGAGTGTCCTCGCCTCGGTGCTGGCCATGGCGTTGCGAAGGGCGTTGATGCCCGACTTGACGGGTGTCAGCGCTCTCGGTCTAATCGCCGTTAGCGAACACCCAGATCTACGCACCCG
>CAZSIX010000033.1:0-41815 GCA_964607145.1 uncultured Planctomycetota bacterium
CGCCACCGCCACCTCCCTGCACCTCCCGCGACCCCTCACGAATACGTCGGGCTAGCCCGCCCCCCGCCCCTCGCTCCCGCGGGTTTCGCCGCCTTCTTGCGACGCCTTTACATGGCGTTGTCCCGCGCCGGCCACCATCCCCGCCTACGTCGGCCGGCCGGGCGGGGACTCCACAGGGCGGTGTCCCCCGGCGCGGCCCGGACCCATGGAGGGTGGACATGCGACGCATCGTGGGAGGACTCGCCCTCGCGGCGGGGATGGCCATCGCGGCCCCGGAAGCACGGGCCGTGGACGCTGCCGAGGCGGCAAACCGATCCGACGCGGAGCGGCGGCTGGGCGAGGTGCTCGCCGAGCTGGAGGCGCAGCGCATCGAGATCGAGGCGCTGAAGTCGCGGCTCTCCGGCACGCACCGTGAGGGCGGGATCGAGGACGCCGTGAAGCGGTACCTCGAGTCGGAGGAGGGGCAGAAGGCGCTGGGGCGGTCGAAGGAGGACTTCCGCGTCTTCTGGAAGGACGGACTCAACCTCCAGAGCGCGGACAAGGCGCACTCGATGAAGATCAACGCGCGGGTGATGTACGACATGATCTTCACCGACGCGGACAACGACGTGGAGGCGGTCGCCGGCGTGTTCGTGCGCACGAACCGCTTCCGCCGCGCCCGTCTCGAGTTCGGCGGCACCCTCTACAACAACATCATCTACGCCATGGAGGTGGAGTTCGGTGCCACGCCGCACACCTTCCGCGACACCTACATCGGACTCAAGGACGTGCCCGGGGTCGGCCACGTGGCCGCCGGCCTCAAGAAGGAGCCGCTGAGCCTCGAGGAGATGACGAGCAGCAAGTACATCACGTTCATGGAGCGCTCCATCCTCAACCAGGCGTTCATCCGGGCGCACCGCCCCGGCCTGCACACCTGGAACTCCGCCCTCGAGGGG
The DNA here is from genome assembly GCA_964607145.1 of uncultured Planctomycetota bacterium. Classification (GTDB taxonomy): domain Bacteria; phylum Planctomycetota; class JAJSAM01; order JAJSAM01; family JAKLKS01; genus CAZSIX01. Next base: position 936 of record CAZSIX010000033.1, read on the forward strand.
CGGATGGGCTGGGCGGCCTCCATCACCGGCGACGACGACGGCCGCGGAACGGGCACCGTCGGCAACAACTTCGGGGCCCGCGTCTGGGGCGCTCCGGTGTACGAGAACAAGGGCGAGACCGTCGTCCACGTGGGACTCGGCTTCGAGCGGCGCGACCCGGAGACCTGGAGCGATCGCATCCGCTCCCGCCCCGGCATCTCCGTCGGCGGGCGTCCCGTCGACACGGGGGCGTTCTCGGTCGCCGAGTCGGACCTCTGGAACCTCGAGGCGGCGGCGGTCCTCGGCCCGTTCTCCCTGCAGGGAGAGGCCATGCAGTACAGGAGCAACGCGAAGACCGCGGGGGCGCCGGACGCCGACCTGGCGGGCTGGTACCTCATGGGTTCCTGGTTCATCACGGGCGAGAGCCGCCCGTGGAAGGACGGCTCCTTCGGGCGCGTGAAGCCGAAGAGCAACTACGGCAGCGGCGGCGCCGGCGCGTGGGAAGTGGCGGTGCGGTACGCCAACCTGGATCTCCAGGACGGGGCCATCACCGGCGGCGGCATGCACACCCTCGACTTCGGCGTCAACTGGTACCTCAACCCCAACACGCGCATCATGATCAACTACACCATGGCCCGCGTCGAGAGCCTCGGCCACGCCAATACGCTCGCCATCCGGTTCCAGGTGGACTTCTAGCCCGACCCGGTCGTGAGGGGCGCGGGAGGCGCAGGGAGGTGGCGATGGCGCAGAGACCTGGGACGACGCAGTGGTGCTTGGGCAGCGCGACACCCTGTCCCGCGAGCGGCATCGCGTCGAGACCAAGGAGCGGCGACGAAGACATACTCCGTAGAGTAGGCGAGTCGCCGCGACGCCGGGATCGGCGCGAGGACGCCGCGGGACCGCGGTCCCTCATGAGTGGGTCGGGCTGACGTCGGGAGGGCGGGACCCGGGCTCCTCCACCGGAGGGATCCGCTGCCCATGCCCTGTGCACGGACCCCCGGGTCGACCCGGGGCCCCGCCTGAACCCGACGAAGGACGACTCGTGACGCCCCGCGGTCCCGCGACCGCGGGGCGTTCCCACGTCCGGGCCGCGGTTTGCTGCGGCGCGGTCCGCGGGATCGCCATACTGGGGACCCGCCCCGCGCGGGCCGACGCGGCCGGCGGGACAGGGAGACGCCCATGGGCCGCAGGCACTGGTCGGCGCGGGACGTGCTCGACGCGACCTCCTTCCACGCCGCCGCCGCCCTGCTGACGGCAGCCTCCCTCGGCGTCTTCGACGCCCTCGCGGGCCGGCGGGCGACGGCCGCCGCCGTGGCGCGGCGCGTGGAGGCCGACCCGGCGGCGGTGGGGCGACTCCTGGGCGTCCTCCAGGGGATGCGCCTGCTCGTCCGCGAGGGCGCCAAGTACGGCCTCGCCCCCGGCGTGCGCGACCTGCTCGCCGAGGACGGGGAGCGGAGTCTGGCCGCCCTCCTCCGCCACCGCGCCGAACGGTTCGCCGCCTGGGCGCGGCTGGAGGAGTCGCTCCGCGGAGGCCGGCCCGTGGTGGTCACCGGGTCCGACCGCGACGATCCGGCGGCTCTCCGGTCGGCGCGGGCGCGCCGGGACTCGGCCCGTGTCTGGGCCCCGGTCCTCGCCGCCTGGCTCGACCTCGGGCGCGCCCGCTCGCTCCTGCTGGCGGGCGAGGGGACGGCCGTCTACGCCTACCACTTCGCCCGCCTCCGGCCCGGCCTGTCGGTGACCGTCGTGGACGGGCCCGCCTCGGTGGCGGTGGGGGCGGAGTTCCTCGCGGGCCGTCCGGAGCGCAAGCGCATCCGGTTCGTCGAAGCGGCGCCGGGGGCGGAGTGGGAACTCCCCGGCCGCACCGACGCCGCGTTCCTCTCCGACGCGCTCCACCGGCTGCCCCCGGACGCGCTCCCGCGCATGCTCCGGGGCGTCCGGAAGGAGCTCGCCCCCGGGGGACGGCTGTTCGTCCGGGATCGGTTCCTGTCGCAGCGGGGCCAGGGGGATGTCCAGGTGGCCCTGTACGACCTCCAACTCCTCCTGACCTCGGAGTCGGGCCGCTGCAGCACCGTCGAGGCGACCGCCGACGCGGTGCGCGCCGCCGGGTTCCTCCGGGTCGTGGTGCGGGACCCGGGCCTCGGGGACGGGTCCGTCGTCATCTGCGGCCGCGCCTGATTCGCGGCCTTCGCGACCCCGGCGTGGGCCGAATCCTTCGGGTGCCCGAGGGCCACGGCTACGATCGTCCCCCTTTCCGCGGGCCCCCCGCGAGCACCAAGGAGAGACTCCGTGCCGAACGCCACAGAGGTCAAGCGCGGGATGGTCATCATCATGGATGGTGACCTCTGGAACGTCGTGGAGTCCACGCACGTCACGCCGGGGAACTGGCGCGGCATGGTCCAGGTCACGATGAAGAACCTGCGGACCGGGACGAAGAAGCAGCACCGGTTCCGCTCGACGGACACCGTGGAGACCGCCTTCCTCGACCGGAAGACGATGCAGTACCTCTACAAGGACCCCGCCGGCTACTGCTTCATGGACACCTCCACGTACGATCAGGTCATCCTCACGGACGACGAGGTGGGGGATGCCGTGAAGTACCTGAAGGAGAACGACGAGGTGCAGGTGACGTTCCACGAGACCAGCGCCATCGGCCTCGACCTGCCCTCCTCCGTCTCGCTGACCATCACCGAGACGAGCCCCGGCACGAAGGGGGACACCGTCTCCAACGTGTTCAAGCCCGCCACCCTCGAGACCGGCATCGTGGTGAAGGTGCCGCTCTTCATCGAGATCGGCGAGCGCATCCGCGTGGACACCCGCACCGGGGAGTTCCAGGGCCGGGATAACTAGGTGACCGTGTCGAAACAACTGCGGGAATTCGAGCGGCTGCGGCCGCCCGGCCCGGCGTTGCTCGTCGCTTGTGGCCCGAGAGGGGCCATCCCGGGGTCGGGCTGCCACCGGCAGCCCGACAGGTCCCCGGGAGCCCTGCTCCTCGCGCCTTGGTCCGGACCGCCTCGCTCGCTCTCGGTTCTCCGCAGTCGCTCCGACACGGCCACCAACCCTCCGCACCCCTACCGCGACTTCGGGCGGATGGCCTCGGCCCGCGCGGCGTCCGCCCACAGGCCCTTCCCCGCCTCCCTCGCCGCCCGCTGCGCCGCGGAGTACGAGTCGGCGTAGCGCACGTTGGGCGGGTAGCGGGACGCGAACGCGTACCCGTCCTCGATCATGACGAGGTTCACCTGCGTGCCGTCCTCCAGGTAGAGGTAGGCAAGCGTGCGCCCGTAGCGATCGGCCCGCGCCACGTCGTACTCCACGCGCACTCCGCGCCCCGCGAGGAGGCTCCGCGCCCGGTCCGACGCCTCCTTCCCGTACCACTGCACCGGTCGCCGCGGATCGACGGTCTCCGGCGTGTCGATGCCGATGAGCCGGACCCGCTCGCCGCCGTCGAGGACGACGGTGTCCCCGTCGACCACGCGCTCCACGGTCCGGGCCGGCAGCGCTCCCACCGTGGGGGCCCCGGCGGGCGCCCGCCGCGCCGCCGGAGCGGAGGGCCGCGCCGTTCCGCCGCCGCCGGCGAACTCCCCCGCGGCGAGTTCGTCCCGGGTTCCCTCCGCGCTCCCGCGGCCGCCGCCGTCGCAGCCGGCGGCGATGCTCGACAGGAGCACCGCCGCGAGGGAGGCGACGCGAATCGGCAGGAGGGCTTCCACGCCCCCGATATCGGTCCGGGAGGTGCCCCGCGCGAGCGTCGACGCGCGGCCGCGCCCGTCGCGGCCCCCCCGATGACGGGAGACGTTGCGCAACCCACAGGGAGGCGCCCATGATGACGCGCGCGATGGCGAGCGGAGGGGCGAGGACCGGGAAGTCGTCGAGGACCCTGGCGGCGGCGGCGGGGGTCGTGGCCCTCGCCCTCCTGGGGGTCCTCCTGCGGGGGCTGTTCCGTCCGGCGGCGACGCCGGTGTCGGCTCCCCCGGGCGGCTCTCCGTCGACCCCGACGGCGGCGCCGTCCCGGGGTGGCGCGGCGACCGGGAGGCCCTCCCTCCCGAGCCCGCCCGTGGCCGCGGGGACGTCGCCGGCGGTGGCGGTGGACGAGGGCGGCCGTCCCCTGGCGGGGGGTCGGAAGGACCCGGACGGCCCGGTGACGGGTCCCGGGGCGATCCTGATCCTCGAGACCGCGGACGGTCGCCGCGTGGCGGTCTACCCCGACGCGGCGGGGCGGTTCCGCCGTCCCGTGGAGGTGGCGGAGGCGGGGCCCCTCTCGCTGACGGCGTTCCTGCCGGGGAATCCCGGCTCGTTCCTGGAGGGACCGCGCGACGTGGCCCCGACGGAGATCGGCGACGGGCGCGAGTTCCGGTTCGCCAGGGCCGGTTCCGGTGCACTGCGCGTCGTCTGCCGGGACGACGTCGATCGGCCTCTCGGGGCGAAGGTCCGGATCGAGCGGGGCATGGCGGACGGCGACGCGGCGACGGTGGCGACCTGCGTCGTGGACGCGGCGACGGGTGAGGGGTGGGTGCGCATCGAGGGGCCCGGCGCGTACCGCGTCGTCGTGCTGGAGGTCTCGAACCGGGCGGTGAACTCCCTGGAGGGGCGGAGGGAGGAGGTCGTGATCCGCGCCGGATCCACGACGCTCCTGCCGCTGGTCTTCCCGTCCGAGGCGGTCATCACGCTGCGCGTCGTCGGGCCCGACGGCGAGCCCGTCGCGGGGGCGCTGGCCGGTCTGCGCTTCCGCGACGCCGGCGTCCTGCGGGCGTCCTCCCGGTCCGGCCGGACGGACGAGGAGGGGCGCTTCCGCTTCGCGGGGCTGGAGCCTGGCCCCTGCGTCGTCCTCGTCACCGCCGCCGGCCGCGAGCCCGCCGTCGAAGCGGTGACCGTCGTGCGCGGGGAGGAGCGCGAGGTCATCCTCCGCTCCGTGCCCGGCGGCTCCGCCGTCTCCGGCCGCCTGCTGGGGCTGGACGCGGAGCACCTCCGTCGGCTCAACGTGTTCGCGGTGCTGACGGGGGTCGCCCCGGAACTGCGCCACGCCGTCTGGACCGCGGAACTGGATCGGACCACCGGCGCGTTTCGCCTCACGGGGCTGGGCCGGGGACGGTACGAACTCTGCGTGAACGCAGCCGACGCGCGCATGGCCCTCATCGTCGACGCCACGGCCCCGGAGACCGACCTGGGCGAGGTCGACCTGGCGCCGCTTCTCGCGGAGGGGACCGGCATCGCCGCCCTCCGCGTGGTGTCGGCGGACCCGCTGGCGAGGACCGCCACGGTGCGACTCCACTTCACCGTCCTCCTCCGGTCGGAGGACTGGCCCGCGGGGCTCTGGTGGCAGCGATCGGCCTTCCTGGATCGGTCCGAGATCCGCGGTCTGCCGCCCGGCAGGTATCGCGTGGTGTTCGGGGGCGGCGGGAACGACCCCGGCCGCTACGACCTCTCCGCGGAGGTCGCGTTCGCCGTCCCCGAGGGGGGCGGCACCGTGGAGGTGGACCTCCCGGCGCCCCTGCGGAACTGACCCTCCGCGCTCGCTGCCCCGAGGGGCGGGGGGTGTGGAGCCGTAACCCCCCCATGGGTTGGTTCCCGTGGGGAGGGGCGGAGCGCGGTGGTACCCTCCCGCCATGCCCCGGACCGCCGCCCCGAAGCCCCCCTCCGCCGGTCCCCGCCGCTCCGCCGGCGCGGGCGGGCGTCGGAACGGGAAGGGCCCCGCCCCCGCCACCGCCGAGGACATGGCCTCCCGCCAGCGGGAGATCTCCGTCAGCGAGTTCTTCACGAAGAACCGCCACCTGCTGGGGTTCGACAACCCGCGGAAGGCGCTGCTGACGACGGTGAAGGAGGCGGTGGACAACGCGCTGGACGCGTGCGAGGAGGCGTCCATCGCCCCCGTGCTGCAGGTGGCCATCCACCGGGTCGAGGACCTCCGCGCCGGCAAGGAGGAGCCCCCTCCGGCGGAGGACATGCCGCTCTTCGGCGAGCCCGCGGCGCGCGCCGCGATCCCCGCCGACGAGGACGACGACGACGCGCCGCGACGCAAGGGTGTGGCGGCGGCCCCGGAGCGGTACCTGGTGGCGGTGGAGGACAACGGGCCCGGCATCGTCCGCGATCAGGTGGCGAAGATCTTCGGCAAGCTCCTCTACGGCTCGAAGTTCCACCGGTTGCGGCAGAGCCGCGGCCAGCAGGGGATCGGCATCTCCGCGGCGGGCATGTACGGGCAGCTCACCACGGGCAAGCCGGTGCGCATCTGGTCCCGCACGTCCCCGCGGAAGCCGGCCCACTTCATCGAGATGCACATGGACCTCCGCCGGAACACGCCGGAGGTCCTGAAGGACGAACAGCGGGAGTGGACGCGGGACTTCCCCACCGGCACGCGGGTGGAGATCGAACTGGAGGCGCGCTACCAGAAGGGGGCGCGGAGCGTCGACGACTACCTCCGCCAGACGGCGCTGGCCAACCCGCACGTGACCATCCGGTACCGCGATCCGGAGGGGAACGAGACCGTCATCGAGCGCGCCACGTCGACCCTCCCCGCGCAGCCGAGGGAGATCCAGCCCCACCCCTATGGCGTGGAACTGGGGATGCTCATCCAGATGCTGAAGGGGACGGCGGCGCGGCAGTTGCGCCCGTTCCTCGTGCAGGAGTTCTCGCGGGTGACGTCCCGCACCGCCGCGGAGATCTGCGCGAAGGCGGGGCTCTCGCCGACGGCCTGGGTGGCGCGCATCGCCCGCGAGGAGGCGGACCGCCTCCACCGCGCACTGTCGCAGGTGAAGGTGCTGAACCCGCCCACGGACTGCGTGGCGCCCATCGGCGAGGCGGCCGTGGCGGCGGCGCTGGCGCGCGAGCGGCCCGGCGCCTTCGTCCACTCCGTGACGCGGCCGCCCGCCGTCTACCGGGGCAACCCCTTCGTCGTGGAGGCCGGCATCGCCTGGGGCGGCGAGGGCGTCCCGGCGGACGAACTGGCGTCCCTCTTCCGGTTCGCCAACCGCGTGCCGCTCCTCTACCAGCAGTCCGCGTGCGCCGTCACCAAGGCCGTCCTCTCCTGCCCCTGGCGGAACTACGGCGTGGATCAGTCCCGCGGCGCCCTGCCGTCGGGGCCCCTGCTCGTCTTCGTCCACCTCGCATCGGTGTGGGTCCCGTTCACCAGCGAGTCCAAGGAGGCCATCGCCCACTACCCGGAGATCCTCAAGGAGATCCGGCTCGCGGTGATGGACTGCGGGCGCACCCTGGGCCGCCACCTCTCCCGCCAGCGGCGCCTCGCCGACGCGCAGAAGAAGAAGGACTACATCGCCGCCTACCTGCCGCACATCGTGGCCGCGCTGGGGGAGGTGCTCTCCCTGGACGAGAAGGCGCTGGAGACCGCCCGCCGCAACCTGACCGACGTCCTCGAGCGCAGCCGGACGCCCTGACCGGGCGCGGGAGCCCCTGCCCATGGCGAAGAAGAAGGCCGCACCGAACCCGGAGCGGGACGAGCACGACCGTCGCGTGCTCACCGCCGTCGAGGAGGTGGCCCGCGAGGTCCACGGCGCCATCGGCGCGCGGCGGAAGCCGGAACTCCGGTTCCCCATCCGCGCGCTCGCCAACGTGCGGTACGACCCGCGCGTCGGCTACTTCGAGATCGGCAAGCGGAAGGCGGTCCGCACCCTCACCGTCAACACCGCCAAGTCCTTCGCCCAGACGCTGCGCATGATGGCGCTCAGCCGCCAGCACATCCTGGAGAACGAGGAGGCCACCAAGAGGGAGGCCTACTACATCTCCAAGAACTGGGACGAGGCGAAGTTCGACGAGCAGGCGGAATCCGACGCGGTGATGGACGACGTCGAGGCGATGTTCTCCGTCCACGGCGTGAACCGGGAGATGCTCCGCTTCAAGCCCGAGGAGCACGGCGGCTCCGTGGCCGGCGCCCTCACCATCGTCGACCGGCGGCGGGGGACCGGCGAGGACGTGCGCATCGACTGCACCCGCTTCGGGTCGGGCGCGTACACCGTGCCCTCCAGCGTGGAGCACCTCCGCTTCGAGACGGACGCGAAGTTCATCCTGGTCATCGAGACCGGCGGCACCTTCGACCGCCTGAACACGGGCGAGTTCTGGGCGAAGACCAACAGCATCCTCGTCGAGATGGGCGGCGTGCCGACCCGCGCCTGCCGTCGCTTCGTCCGCCGCCTCTCCGACGACCGGAAGATCCCGGTCTACGCGTTCACCGACTGCGACCCCTACGGGTTCGCCAACATCTACCGCACGCTCAAGGTCGGCTCCGGGAACGCCGCCCACATCAACCGCTTCTTCTGCGTGCCGCAGGCGTCGTTCCTCGGCGTGACGCCGCAGGACATCGTCGATTTCCAGCTGCCCACGCACCCGATGAAGGAGATCGACATCAAGCGGGCGCAGGACGCCCTGAAGAACGACCCGTTCTACGAGATGCACCCCAAGTGGCGCCGCGCCGTGGAGCAGCTCCTGGGCATGGGCGTCCGCGCCGAGCAGCAGGCCTTCGCCAAGTTCGGCCTCGACTTCGTCACGCGGGAGTACCTGCCCACGAAACTGAAGAACCCGGGCCGGTTCCTCCCGTAGGACACCGACGGACGCCGGAGGCGCGCGCGCGGGTCCTCCGGCGCGGCAACCCGGCGCGCGGTCGCCGGGACCGCTCCAGACGTCCGCGACGTCGCATCCTCTGCCCGCCGCCGGCGTAGCATGGCCCGATGGCCGCCCCGTCCGCCCCGTCCCGCCATCGCGGAACCGTCGTCGTGCTCGCGCTCCTCGCGCTGGGAGCGGCCCTGGCGGTGGTGGCGCGGCGCCACCGGGTGCCGGGGAGCGCACCGTCGCTCCGGCTCGTGCCCTCGGAGGAGGACCTCCGGGCGCGGGGGCGGGACTGGGTCCCGCCCCCGGGGAAGGAGGTGCCGGGGAGGCCCGTGGCGCGGGTCCGGTTCCTGGACGCCGCCAGCGGCGCCGAAGTGGACGCCGTGGAGATGAGCGGCCCGCGGCTCGCCGGGCCGCCCCGCCGGGCGGACGACGGCGCGTGGGTCGTCGAGTTCCTGCCGGGCACGCGGGAGCGGCCGGCGCCGCTCGCGGAGGAGGTCACGGTGGGGCGCCCGGGCGGCGCGGGCCGCGCGCTGGCGCTGGCGACGCGCCCCTCCACCCGCGAGGACGGCCTCGACGCGCCGGTGTTCCGCGTCGCCCTCCCGTGAGGGAGTCCCCGCCCCGCCGGGCCCGACTCCCCGGACGCGCCCGCGGCGCATCCCGGTAGACTGGGCCGGCGGCGCGGGGGCCGCGCGGGTCCGCGCTGCGGGGGACGCACCGGGGGGCCCGTGATCCGTCGTCGACTGGACAACATCCGCGGCTCGTGGCTGGCGCTGCTCGTGCTCGCCTGCGTGGGCCTGATCCTCGGGTTCGGCCTGGGCAGCGAGCGCGTGGTGCGCATCGCGCGCGAGCACCTCCCCGCGTCCCTGGGCGGCGGCACGAAGCGGGACGCGGCGTTCTGGGAGCGTCCCGAGAACAAGCCTCCGGAGCCGGAGCCCACGCCCGAGGAGAAGGAGGACGTGCTCCCGACGGTGGACCCGCAGGACTCCTTCCGCGGCCTCGTGCGGGACGCCGAGGGTCATCCGCTGGCGGGCGCCACCGTCTCCGCGGAGCGCTGGCGGGAGTCGAAGTGGGAGGTCCTCGCCGTCGCGCGGACCAACCGCGAGGGACGGTTCGTGCTGGGTCCCGTGGCCCGTGCCCATCTCTCCGTGTCGGCCCGCGCCGAGGGGTACGCGTCGCTGCGCAAGGCGGCCCGCACCGGGGCGTCGCTCGAGTTCGTCCTCAAGAAGGGCGGCAATCTCGCCCTCCGCGTGGTGGACGCCGTGACGGGGGACGCCATCAAGGACTGCAGCCTGCGCGGGTGGAGCGAGGCCGGCTCCTGGTACGAGCAGGCGCTGACCGACGGGGAGGGGCGGGTCCGCTTCCCGTCGGTGCCGCCGGGCCGCGTCTACCTCCAGGTGAGTCCGCCCGCCCATCGCGAGACCCACATCTCCGACCTCGACGTGCGCGAGGGGCAGGAGACCTTCAAGGAGATCCCCGTCGTCAAGGGGGGCAAGCTCACGGGCAAGGTGCTGGACCGGGACACCGGCGCCCCGGTCCCCGGAGCGACGCTCCGCACGTGGGACGCCACGAAGCAGGCGATCAGCGGGGAGGACGGCGCGTACGAGATCCAGAGCCCGTCCCAGGGGGGGATCTCCTTCCGCGTCTCCGCGCCGGAGTACCCGGAGCAGTGGGCGTGGGTGCAGACCGGCGGCGATCCGGGCGGGGAGTACAAGCAGGACGTCAAGGTGGGCAAGGGCGGGAAGGTCTCCGGCCTCGTGAAGGGCACCGACGGCAATCCCGTGGCGGGGGCGCGGGTGGGGCAGGACCCGGGCCGCCTCATGACGGGGGTGCCGGAGCAGACCGCCACCACCGACGCCGAGGGGAAGTTCGTGCTGGAGTCGGTCCCGTCCACGGGGGGAGGCCGGCTGTACGCCATCGCCGAGGGCTTCGCGCTCACGCGCTCCGATCCCGTCTCCGTGCGGCCCGGGTCGGAGTCCGCGGGCATCGTCATCACCCTCCAGTCCGGTGCGCTGTTCAAGGGCACCGCCAAGGACGAGGACGGGGAGCCGCTGGCGGGCGTCGCCTTCACGCTGAACCGGGAGTGGTCCCAGAACGACGGCGGCTGGTTCTGGGTCCCCGGCCTCGTGGGCTACAGCGTCGAGGACGGGACCTTTGAGATCCCCGCCGTGCCCGAGGGTACCTACCGGCTCCAGGTCTACCTGGAGGGGTACGCGCCGGAGAGCCGCCGCCCCCTCGTCGCGCCGGCGGCGGGCGAGGTGGCCGGCCTCGACTTCCTCCTGCGGAAGGGGGGCGCCATCACGGGTGTCGTGCGCTCCCTGGAGGGACTGCCGCTCCAGGGCGCCAACGTGAACGCCTGGGGATGGGTGATCCAGTCCGACGGTTCCCGCTCGTGGAACCAGCGGAGCGACGTGCGCACCGACGAGCAGGGGGTGTTCGTGCTGGACGGCCTGCGCGACGGCTCCTACCAGGTCAACGTCACGCTCACGGGGTTCCAGGCGGCGTCGCTGTCGGGCATCTCCGCGGGGACCCGGGAACTCCAGGTGACGCTGGAGCCCTCCGCGCGCATCGAGGGGGTCGTCGTGGAGGCCGACGGCACGACCCCGTGCCCCGCGTTCAGCCTCAAGGTCGTGCAGGAGCGCACCGAGGAGGGGGATCCCGCGCAGGAGCAGAACGTCGTGATCGACCAGGAGTTCGCGGACCGCGAAGGGAAGTTCGTCGTGCAGGACCTGGCGCGCGGGCAGTACGCCCTCTACGCCGTGGCGGCCTCGAAGATCTCCCGTCGCGTGGAGGGCATCTTCCTCACGCCCGGCGCGCGGATCTCCGCGCTCCGGCTGGTGCTCGCCGAGGGCGGCAGGTTGAAGGTGGTCGTCCGCGACCCGGCGGGGTCCACCCTCCAGGGGGCCAGCGTGAGCGTCGGGCGGGATCGGGGAGGCGGGGACGTGAACTACCAGTTCTGGGCCCAGTCGAACCAGGAGGGGGAGGCCTCCTTCGCGGCGCTCCCCGACGGTGCATGGTTCGTGAACGCGGACTTCCAGGGGCGCCTCCGGGCGAACCGGCGGGTCGTCCTCGGTTCGGGATCGGAGATCGACCTGGACATCACGCTCCGCGTCGGCGGCGCGGTGCTGGTGGCGGTGGTCGATGCGGCGGGTGCGCCGGTGGCCGACGCGGGGGTCCAGTTCTTCGAGCGCGAGGGGGGCCCCGCCATCGAACTGAACTGGAGCCAGATCTGGCAGGAGGCGATGCACCGCAACCCGGGGGGTCGCATCGACTGGCAGGCGGCGCAGCGCATGGCGACCCGGACCGACGGGACCGGGCACCTCCGGCGGCAGTCGCTCCCCCCGGGAAGCCTCTTCGTCACCGTCGAGCGGGAGGGGTACGAGCGGGCCGCGGCGACGGTGAACAGCATCGACGGCTACGAGGTGGACCTGCGCGTCACGCTGCGGCCCGTGGAGCCCCCCGAGGGCACGGCGCCGGGTTCCGGGGACGGCACGGACGACGAGTGGTAGCCGAGGCCGGCTGCTAGGATGCTCCCCGTGCGCGCGCCCCGCCTTCCGTCCCTGGCCCTCGTCGCCGGCCTCCTGCTCGCGCCGGTCCCCGTCGCGCGGGCGCTGGACCCGGTCGAGTCGGCGGCGAAGGAGGAGGTCACCGCCTCCGCCGCGCGCTCCGTGGCGGGGACCCTCGCGGGGACCGCGTTCGAGGGGCGCGGGACGCTGCAGCCGGGCAACGAGGCGGCGGCCCGCTGGCTGGCGAAGGAACTGCGGAAGGCCGGCTTCGAGCCGGCATTCGCCGCCGCCGACGGGGACAAGGACCCGGGGGCGGGCTACCTCCAGTGGTTCGACGTCAAGGGACGGGACGGTTCGACCGCGGGGAAGACGCCCAACGTCGTCGGCATCCTGCGCGGGGACGGGCGCGGGCCCGGCCGCACCGCCACGTCGACGCCGAGCCCCGCCGCGGAGCCGCCCCCGCCCGCGGAGGGGGCCGCCCCCGGCGGAGCCGCCGCCGCGGACGCGGCGGAGCCGACGCGGGAGTACCTCGTCCTGGGCGCCCACTTCGACCACCTCGGCGTCCCCAACCGGAAGCCCGACGACCGCAAGCCCGCGAAGAAGTCGCAGACCTTCTTCGGCGCCGACGACAACGCCAGCGGGAGCACCGCCGCGCTCCTCGTGGCCCGGGCGCTGGGCAGGATGAAGACGGCGGGCACGCTTCCGCGGCGCGACGTGGTGGTGGCGTTCTTCAGCGGGGAGGAGCACGGGCTCCTCGGTTCGAAGCACTACTGCGCCGAGCCGCCGGTCCCGCTCCCGGACACCGTCGCCATGCTCAACCTCGACATGGTCGGCCGCAACTCGATCAAGACCATGGAGGTCTACGGCAACACCTCCAGCCCCGAACTGGACGCGGCCCACCGGACCGTGCTGGAGAAGACCGAGTTCGACTGCACGTACCCCGGCGGGGACGTGTTCACGCGCAGCGACCACTACTCCTTCTACGAGCGGAAGATCCCGGTGCTGTTCTTCCACGGAGGGCTCCACAAGGACTACCACACGCAGCGGGACACCGTGGACAAGCTCGATTTCCGGAAGGTGGAGCGCATCGCGCGCCACACCCTCGGCGTGCTGTGGCTCGTGGTGAACGCCCCGGACCGGCCGTCCTTCCGCACCGTCGACATGACCGGCGCCGGCGGGAAGCTCGGCCTGGCCGTGGACCCGGCGATGCCCGATGAGCTCGACGAACTGGACATGGAGGAGGATCGCGGGGCGGTCCGCGTCACGACGGTCTTCGCCGGAGGGCTCGGCGAGAAGTTCTTCGAACCGGGGGACGTGATCTACTCGTGGAACGGCTACCCGTTCGACGGGGAGAACCCCGTGGGCCGGTTCCAGACGTTCGTCCAGACGGCGAAGGCGGGGTCGAAGATCACGCTGCGCTACGTCCGGGGGAAGGAGCGCAAGGCGTGCGTCGTCCAATTCTGAGGGAGGCGCCGGAGGGCGCCCCCGCCGGAGGTCCCATGCCGCCGCTGCGACGCCTGACGACCGCGCTGGCCCTGGCCGCCGCCGTGGCGGTCCTGGCGGTTCCCGCCACGGGCCGCGACGGTCTGGTGGCCAAGTCGGGGCTGCACCGCGTTCCGGGATCGGACTCGTTCGGCGTGTCCGGCGGCGTGAAGGCGTGGCTCCTGGTGCGCGGCGACGGCTCCGTGCAGCAGCAGTTCAGCGTGTGGGCCCAGGGGCTCTTCGGCGAGGACTTCGTGACGCTCTGGATGGCGGCGCCGGGAGACCTCGAACTGGAGCAGGTGGCGGAGATGGCGGTCTACGGCGACGCCGCCCGCTTCCAGGTGGGGCGGGACTCCAACCGCGAGGCCAACCCCGACCTTCCGCTGGGCGTCGAGCGCGTGCTGGAACTGCTGCGTGCCCCGGTGGAGGTCCGCATTCCCGACGTGGACGACGACATCCGCGTGCTGGAGGGCGAGGTCGGCGTGTTCCGCCTCCGCTCCATCTCCACGGGCGGCGGGCGGAAGGGCGTCGCCAGCCGCAGCAGTCGCCTCAAGCGGCCGCGCCGTCCGCTCGAGCCCGTGGACGAGGAGGCGCGGGGATACATCCGGTTGTGGCGCGAACGGGGCGACCGGTCGGGGCAGGGCATCACGGTGTTCGCCCAGGGGCTGGCGCCGGAGACCGACTACGAGGTCCACATCGAGGGACCCGACGGGGAACTCGTTCCCGTCGCCGACGACGTCGTCTCCACCGCCGAGGGGCAGGCCCTCTTCGTCGTGAACACGCGCGACGGTCCCGACGAGACGCTGCCGGAGGATCTCGAGGTCGACTCCGTGAGCGAACTCGCGGGCCGGCGCATCGAGGTCCGCCAGGCCGGCTCCGACGAGTACTCGCTCGTCGGGATCCTGCCGCGGGTCGGTTCGCCCCGGTAAACGGGAAGGGGCCCCGCGGGCCTGTGGTTCACTCGTCCCCGTGATCCGGGCCCTCGTGTTCGACTGCGACGGCGTGCTGGCGGACAACGAACCGCTCCACCGCCGGGCGCTCACCGAGGCCCTCCGACCGGAGGGGATCCCCGTGGACGGCGCGCGATACGCCGCCATCCTGGGCATGCCCGATCGGGCCAGCGTCGAGGACTGCCTCGCCGCCGCGGGCCGGCCCGTGGACCCGGCCGTCGTGGACCGCGTGTGCGCCGCCAAGGCGGAGCACTACCGCCGCGCCGTCGAGGCCGGCATCCCGCCGGTCCCGGGCGCCGCGGAGTTCCTGAAGCGCGGCGCCGAGCGCCTCCCCGTGGCGGTCGCCTCCGGCGGACTCCTCCCGGAGGTCGAACTGGTGCTCGCCGGACTCGGCGTGCGGGACCGCGTGAGCGTGCTCGTCACCGCCGGGGACGCCGCGAAGGGGAAGCCCGATCCGGAGCCGTTCCTCGTGGCGCTGGCGCGCCTGAACGCCCTGTCGCCGGCCCCCGGTCCGCCCCTCGCCCCCGGCGAGTGCATGGTGTTCGAGGACTCGGAGCACGGCGTCCGCGCCGCCCTGGCCGCGGGGATGCGCTGCATCGGGATCACCACGAGCCACAGCGGCGATCGCCTGCGGGACGCCGACCTCGTCGCCCCGCACTTCCGCGCCCTCGATCTCGATCGCCTGCTCCAGATGTTCGGCCGGAGCCGGCGGTGACGCCGCGCCCCGCGGGGGAACGGCGCTTCCTGTCGCAGTTCGCCTCCGCGCCCGACTCCCGCGCCGGACTCGCCCGCGCCGCCGTCCTCCTGGCCCGGGTCCACTGCCCCGACGCCGACCCGGACCGCGTGGAGGGGATGCTCCAGCGCCTCGCCACGGACCTCCGCGCGCTGGCGCCGCGGACCGCCGGGGCCCGGGAGCGCGCGGCGGCCCTGGCCGACCTGCTCGCCGGGCGCCGCGGGCTGCGCGGGGACCGCGACACCTACGACGACCCGCGGAACTCCTGCCTCGAGTGCGTGCTGGACCGCCGCGTCGGCATCCCCATCGCGCTCGCCCTCGTCTGGATGTGCGTCGGCCGGCGCGTGGGCTGGGAGGTGGACGGCATCGGCCTCCCCGGGCACTTCCTGGTCCGCGTGAAGGGGCGCGACGGCGAGACCGTCCTCGCGGACCCGTTCCACGGGGGCGGTGTGCTCACGCGCCAGGACGTGCGCGCGCTGCTGGAGGCCCTGCACGGTCGGCCCGTGCGTCTCCACCGGCGGCGGTTCGCCCCCATGCACTCCCGGGACATCCTGCTGCGGGTCCTGCGCAACCTGCGCGCCGGCTACGGTCGCCGCGGCGACCCGGTCCGCGCGCTGGCGGTGGCCGACGACATGCTGCTGCTCTCCCCCGGACTGCCGGAGGCGCTGCGCGACCGGGGGCTGCTCCGGCTGGAGACGGGCCGCGCCAGCGAGGCGGTGCCCGACCTGCGCGCCTACGCGGAGAGCCTGGAGCGGGGCCCCGGACTGGAGGCCACGCTCCGCCTCCTGGGCCTGCTCACCGACGGCGGGGAGTCGCGCAATTGACGGAGGCGCTGCGGGCCCGGTTGGCGGCCGCGGGGGCCGTGCCCGTGGAGGAGGGCGGCATCTCCGTGCCCGCCCACTTCGGCGACCCCTCCGCGGAGGCGCTCCGCGCCGCCCGCGCGTGCGCGGTCTCCGACCTCTCGTCCTCCGTCCTCCTCCGGGTGACGGGCGCGGACCGCGTGTCCTACCTCCACCGGATCCTCTCCTGCGACGTGGCGGGCCTCCCGTCCGGCGGCGGGACCGCGGGCCTGCTCCTCACGCCGAAGGGGAAGGTCGTGGCCGGCTTCCGGCTCTCCCTCCTCCCCGACCGCGTGGAGATGGTCGCGCCGGCGGCGGCGCGGCCGGCGCTCGTCGACGGCCTCTCCCGTTTCGCCATCGCCGACGAGGTGGCCTTCGAGGATCGCGCGGGCCGCGCCGGACTCCTCGGCGTCACCGGTCCGCTGGCGGACGCCGTGGTGGCGCGCGTCCTCGGCGGCCCCGTGCCGCCTCTCGTCGTGGACGGCGGGGCCGACGTGGAGGCCGCCGGCGCGCCGGCCACGCTGTTCCGGCGCGTGCGCGGCTCCCTCCCCGGCTGGGACCTGCGGTGGGAGGCGGCGGACCTCGGCGGCGGATGGGACGGGCTGCTTGCGGCGGCGGAGGCGGCCGGAGGCGGGCCCGCGGGCCGCGCGGCGCTGGAGATGCTGCGCGTCGAGGCGGGGGAACCGCGCCTCGGAGTGGAGGTGGGGGCCGACACGCTCCCGCAGGAGGCGGGCGTCGCGGACCACGTCTCGTTCACGAAGGGCTGCTTCCTCGGACAGGAGCCCGTGGCGCGCCTCCAGAACCGGGGCCACACCAACCGGGGACTCGCGGGCCTCGACCTCGGCGACGCCCCGCCTCCCTCCCCCGGCGCCCCGGTCCTCGACGGCGACCGGGAGGTCGGCGTCCTCGGGAGCGCGGTCCGCTCCCCGCGCCTCGGGCGCACGCTCGCGCTGGCGCTCCTCCGCCACGAGAGCGCGGCCCCGGGAACCCCGCTCCGCGTCGGGCTGCCCGGCGGCGCGTCCGTCCCGGCGGTGGCGGCGGCGCTGCCGTTCGTCGCGCCGGGGTAGAGGGGTTACCTCCCGACGAGCCGGATGGCCTGCGGCAGCAGCACCAGGATCTCCGCGCCCCCCGGACTCGACGGGGCGTGGACGGAGCCCGGCGGGTGGAAGACGTAGGCGTTCCGGCCATACGTCCGGCCCCCGTCGCGGAGGTCCCCGTCGAGCATGTAGTACTCCTCGCCGCCGGGGTGCTCGTGGGCCGGGTACGTCGCCCCCTTCGCGAAGCGCAGCAGCAGCGTCAGCCCGCCGTGCTCCGCGTGCTTCCGCAGCACGCGGTACTCCACCCCGGGCACCTCCGGGAACCCCTTCCACGGCTTGAGATCCGCCTGCACCACGAGGGGCAGCAGGTCCTTCCGATCGCGTTCCGCCATGGCGGGCATGGTAGCCGGGCGGCACGACCCGTGCGCGGGGAACGGGGGCCGCCGCGCCGCACGGCGCGTCCCGCCGCGGAACCCATCTGCGCCCGCCGCACGGGGATCCGAACCGGTTAGGATCCGCCTCGTTCCGACTGCGGGAGGACTCCCTCCCCGAACGGAGGCGCGGAATGGGATCGATGGCCCGGTCGCTCGCCGCGCTGCTGTTCGCTTCCGCCTGCGCCGTGCCCGCGGCGGTGGCCGCGGCGGAGGGGCCGGATCGGGGGGGGCCTCCCGCGCCGCCGCCGCCGGAGCGCACGCGCCGGCCCGCGGAGGAGCCCGCGCACACGGGCACCCTCCGAGGCAGGGTCCTCGACGTCGAGGGGAACCCCGTGGGGGCCGGCGTCGAAGTCTCCGCCGGTCGGCCGGGCCCGCAGTGCACGCCGCCCCGCGCGGGGGAGTCCGCCCGCGCCCGGACGGCGGAGGACGGTTCGTTCGTGCTGGAGGCGCTGAAGTCCATGGAGTTCACGGTCACCGCGTGGCGTACGCCGGGAGAGAAGTCCGAGCGCGCGTGGGCCTTCCGCATCCCCGAGGGCTCCACCGGAGTCGTGCTCCGCCTGGCGCCCGTGCGCCGGGATGCGCCGCCGCCCGAGGTCGACCGGGAGTCCTCGCCCCACGAGCCGGCCCCGTCCGCGATCACGGGGAGGCTCGTCCTCGCGGAGGGGCCGGACCGCGCGCACTCCCTCGTCATCAAGGGCACTCCCTCGTCGGGAGGGGAGGAGCGGGTGTTCCGTCCCTCGTGGGCCGGCGCGTTCGACACGGGCTCGCTCGCCGCCGTCCCCTGGACTCTTCGCGTGGAGGCGTCCTCCGGTCTCGTCGTGGGGGAGGCGCGCGACGTGATTCCGGGGACCCGGGGGCTCGAGATCCCCGTCGCCGCGCACGGCGTGATCCGCGGGAGGGTCCTCCTTCCCGGCGGGGAACCGGCGGGCGCGGGTGTCGGCGTGTGGGCGGCGAACCTGGGCGAGGGAGGCCGATTCGGTCCCGGCGGCGCGTCCCACGGGGAGACGACCGGGGACGGAGCGTTCCTCGTCGAGTACCTCGGCGAGTTCGAGTTCGCGCTCATGGCGCGGGGGCCCGGGAAGTCGGACCGCTTTCCCCACGACGTGGTGCCCGGCCCGGCCGTTCTCCACGTCGCCCCCGGAGCCCGCGACGTCGTCCTGCGGCTCGCCCCCCGTGCCCCGCTGAAGGGAGTCCTCCTCGCCGCCGACGGACAGCCCGCCGTCCAGCGCCGGCTGATGGGATCCCGCGAGGATTACCCGTTCCCCTGGGAGGCCGCGACCGGGCAGGACGGGTCCTTCGAGTTCCCCGCGCTGCCGCCCGGCCGGGTCCGCATCTTCTACCGGTGGAACGGCAAGGAGATCGACCTCGGCGAGCCCGAAGCCCCGGCCACGGACGTCGTGTTCCGGCTCCCGGAGTTTCCGGCGCCCGCGCGCGAGTGATGCGGGGGCCGGGAACCACGGCGGATGTCCGGCCGACGGCGGAGCCCCGGGGGCCGCGTGGCTCGCCGGCCGTGGCCGCGGCGGGGCCTGATGGGACCCGGCCCCTGAACCCGCGCAACGGCCGACGGGACGCGCGCGAGGAGGGAGCGCATGGGCATCGCCGGCCGGTCCCCCTTCCGACGCTGGCTCCGCGCGCGCCTTTACCGCTGGTGGGCGGGAGCGGCGCCGGGGGGCGCGCTGGCGGTGTGGATCTGCGCCCACCACGCGCTCCATCGCCCGGCGGAGCCGTGGGGCCTCCGCTGGACGCGCGTGGGCGCGATGGCGGTCGCGGTGTGGGGGATGTTCGTGGCGGTCCGTCCCGTCGCACGGGTCCGGACCCGCACCAGCATGGTCGCCGGCGGATGCCTCATGGGGCTGCTGTCGGCCCCGCTGACGGCGGCCCTCGGCGCATGGATGGAGTGGCGCCTCCACGGGGACCAGCCCCTCTCGTCCGGCGGGCTGGCCATGCACGTGCTGGTGCACGTCGGAGCGGCCGGGCTGCTCCTGGTCGCACTCTCCGTGGCGACCCACCGCCGTCGCCCGGCCCCCTCGCCACCCTCCGGTTCCTGAGCGGGGCCACGACTCCCGGAGGGGACCCTGCGAGCGCCGGCTCCCGGGGGAGCGCGGCCCCTGTCGCAATCCGAACCGCAATGCGAGGATCATGATTCGCGTGAAGGGAGGTGGAGATTGTCGACGCTTGGCACGTCGATCGGCCCAAGCCTCGAGGCGGCTGGCGCCGGAGAGCCCTCGTGACGTCCGCCGGAAGGGGTCCGCTCGTGGCCGCTTGCCTTGCGGGCGCGGTGTCCGGGTTGCTCGCGGGCATCGCCGGCGGGGTCTGGGCGGAGCGGGCGTTGTCGGCGCAACGCGGTGGCGCCGCCGGGGTCGCACCGCGGCCGCCCGCCGTCGACGCGGCGCTGCTGCGCGCGGAGATCGCGGCGGCGCTCGCGGCGACGCCGGAGTCGGCCGGGGCCCCGCCGTCCGCGCAGCCGAAGCCGGGGGGGCGGCCTGGGGACGGAACCCCCGGCCGTCCCGGCGCCGGGCGGGAGCCGGCGGCGGCCCCCGAGGTCCTCGCGGGGCGCCTGCGCGCTCTCGTCGAGCGCTGGTCGGACGAGAGGGAGTTCGGTGAGCGCGTCGTGCGCGACGCGGAGCGGGAACGGTGGCTGCTCACGGTGGATCGCACGGTGCTCGAGTGGTTCGGGAGTCCGCAGTCCATCTCCGTGGGCGAGGGCGGGGTGGAGTCCTGGTACTACTCCGTGCGCGAGCCGGCGGGCGATCGGACGGTGGGCGTGACCCTGACGTTCCACGAGGGGCGACTCATCGGGATGCGGTAGCCCGCGCCGCGTACCCGTCGCCGCCGCTCCGGGATCGCGCGGCCCCGCCTCCCTCGCGCTCCCGCGCGAGGGGTCCCGCTGGACCGCTCTCCGCCGGGCGCGTAGAGTGGGCGCGGCGACGACCGCGGGAGGCACGCATGGCGGAGCGACGGGACGGGGGGTTCGACCGGCGCACGTTCCTGAAGGGAGTGGGAGCGGTGGCAGCGGGGGGGACGGCGGCGCTGCCCCTGGTGGCGGCCGTGGCGCAGGAGGGGGGCCCGCCCCCGGGGCCGAAGGTCCGCGGGCCCGGCCCGGTGCCCGTCACGCTGCGCGTGAACGGGGACGAGCGCACGCTCCCGCTGGAGCCGCGGACGACGCTGCTGGACGCGCTGCGGCAGCACTGCGGCGTCACCGGTCCCAAGGAGGTCTGCGACGCCGGCGCGTGCGGCGGCTGCACGGTGCTCCTGGACGGGGCGCCCGTCGTCTCCTGCATGGCGCTCGCCATCGCGTGCGAGGGCGTCGCCGTCACGACGGTGGAGGGACTCCGCGGGCCCGACGGCGGCGACCACCCGCTCCGCGACGCCTTCGTCGCGCGGGACGCCCTCCAGTGCGGCTACTGCACGCCCGGCATGGTCACCTCCTGCGCGGCGCTGCTGGCCTCCAACCCCGATCCCTCGGAGGAGGACGTCCACGCGGGGATCTCCGGCAACCTCTGCCGGTGCGGGACCTACCCGCGCGTCGTGGAGGCCTGCCGCGAGGCGGGCGCCGCGCTCCGCGCCGCGGCGACGCCGCCGAAGAAGGGACGGTAGCCATGGCCCGCAGGGTCAGGACGCGGGTCGGCTTCGAGGGGAACGTCCGGGAGATCGAGGTCGAGGTCCCCGACGACGAGCCGGAGATCTGGGGCGCCGACGCGCGCCTCCGCCTCGTGGGGACCCGGATCCCCCGCGTGGACGGACCCGCCAAGGCCTCCGGCGCCGCGACCTACACGACGGACGTCCTCCTCCCGGGGATGCTCCACGCGCGCATGTTCCGCGCCGCCGCGCCGGGCGGCACGCTGAAGTCCCTGGACGTCGCCGACGCGGCGAAGTCCCCCGGCGTCCTGCTCGTCCGCGGACTGCGGAAGCCCGGCGACGCGCTCCTCTTCGACGGCCTCGATCTGGCGTTCCTCGTGGCGGACGCGGAGGCCCGCCTCGAGGACGCGCTCGCGCTCTGCCGGTACGAGACGGAGCCGGGCCCCGCCGTCGTGAACGAGGAGGACGCCATGGCGGAGGGCGCCGCGCGCGTCTTCCCCGACGGGCGGAGCAACGTGACGCGGGGCGGACGGGGCGGGCGTCCCGGCCAGGACCCGTCGCAGGCCTTCGCCGCGGCGGACGACGCGATGAAGGGGGCCGACGTGGTCCTCGAGCGGACCTACCGCACGCGCGTGCAGAACCACACCGCGCTGGAGCCCCACGGCGTCGTGGTCCGCCCCGACGCGGACGGCGGCGTGACGGTCTGGGCCTCGACGCAGGGCACGTTCTCCGTGCTCGGCGGCATCCACCAGGCGCTCCGTCTTCCCCGCGACAAGGTGCGCGTGGTGACGGAGTTCATGGGGGGCGGCTTCGGCGCGAAGTTCGGCCCGTCGGCGCCGGGGAGCGGGTTCGGCGTGGAGGCGGCCCGGGCGGCGCTGGAACTCAAGGCGCCCGTGCGCTGCATCCTCACGCGCCGCGAGGAGCACCTCGTGGGCGGCAACCGCCCCTCCTCGGTCCAGACCGTGAAGATGGGGCTGAAGAAGGACGGGACGGTGCTCGCGTACACGGTGCGGTCCTACGGCACCGCGGGCGCCGTGGAGCAGGGGGCCGGCGTGTCGAACCCGATGATCTACGACCTCGGGCTGACGGCGAAGGAGGAGCTCACCGTCGCCACGCACTCGGGCCCGCAGGCCGCCTTCCGCGCGCCGGGCCATCCGCAGGGCTCCTTCGCGCTGGAGTGCGCGCTGGACGAGGCGGCGCTGGCGCTCCGCATGGACCCGCTGGAGTTCCGCCGGCGCATCGACCGCAACCCCATCCGGCTCGCCCAGTACGAGGAGGGCGCGAAGCGGTTCCGCTGGGCGGAGTCGCGCAGAGCCGCGGAGGCGACGCGCGGCGCCGTCCTTCGCCGCGGCGTCGGCATGGGCTCCGCCATCTGGTACCAGGCGGGGCGGGAGGGGAGCGCCGTCCACGTGACCGTCCACCGCGACGGCGCCGTGGAGGTCAGCAACGGGGCGCAGGACATCGGCACCGGCACGCGCACGCTGCTGGCGGTCCTCGTGGCGGAGGTCCTCGGCCTGGACGTCGGCGACGTGAAGGTCAACCTCGGTCGTACCGAGTGGCCGGAGGGGCCCGGCTCCGGCGGATCCACGACGGCCCCGTCGCTCGGGCCCTGCGCCCGCGCGGCGGCGGAGAAGGCGCGGGCCCACGTGCTGGGCGAGCGCCGCCCCGCGGGGCTCAAGGTCTGGAAGGAGGCGTGCCGCCGCATGGAGGAGGAGAAGCGGACGTTCGAGGGCCGCCGCCCCCCCACCTACGCCCAGTTCCACGGGCAGGTCGCCGGCGTGCAGTTCGTCGAGGTCGAGGTGGACGCGGAGACAGGCGTGGTGCGCGTGCTCCGCGCGCTGGCCATGCAGGACTGCGGGCGCGTGGTGGATCGCCTCACCGCGGAGAGCCAGGTCATCGGCGGCGTCATCAACGGGATCTCCTACGCGCTCTTCGAGGAGCGGATCCTCGACCGCGCGACGGGCCGCATGCTGAACGGGGATCTGGAGGCCTACCGCCTCGCCGGTTCCCGGGACATCCCCGCCGTCGAGGTGGTCCTCACGGACGTCGCCAACGCCGGCAACAGCGTGGGGATGATGGGCCTCGGCGAGCCGCCCAAGGTGCCCACCGCGGGGGCCGTCGCCAACGCCGTCTCCCACGCGCTGGGAGTGCGCGTCCGGGAGATCCCGCTCACGCCGGCGCGCGTCGTGGCGGCCATCGAGGAGGGTGGACGATGAGCATGCGACCGTTCTCGTACGTGCGTCCCGCCGACGCCGCGCAGGCGCTGCCGCTCCTCTCCGCCACGGCGCGACCCAAGGGCGGCGGCGTGGACCTCGTCGACCTGATGAAGAAGGGCGTCGCGTCCCCGGCGACGCTGGTGGACCTCCGGGATGCGCGCGAACTGGCGGAGATCACCTCCGGGAAGCACGGCGAGGTCTACCTCGGCGGCGGCGCGACGCTGGCCGCCGTCGCGGCCTCCGACCTCGTCCGCCGGCTCGCCCCGGCGCTGTCCGACGCCGCCGCCGAGGCGGCGACGCCGCAGGTCCGCAGCGTGGCGACGGTGGCCGGGAACCTCCTCCAGCGCCCGCGGTGCCTCTACTTCCGCGACCCGTTCTTCCCCTGCCGGAAGCGCGGCGGGGACGCGTGCCCGGCGCAGGAGGGGCACCACGTCGAGGGCGCCGTGTTCGACAACGCGCTCTGCTGCGCGGTCCACCCGTCCAACCTCGCCGTCGCGCTGATGGCGGTGGGCGGCCCCGTGCACCTCCTCGCGGGGGTGGTGGACGGCGAGCGGGTGTGGCGGACCCCGCGCATCGACACGTTCTTCGTCGGGCCCGACGAGGACCCGCTCCGGGAGGCGCGCATCGAGCCCGGGGAGATCCTCTGGCGCGTGGAGACCGACGCGCAGCCCGCGGCGTCCGCCTACGTCGAGATCAACCACCGGCAGTCCTTCGACTGGGCGGCGGTCTCGGCGGCGGTCTCGCTGCACCTGGCCGGAGGGAAGATGGAGAGGGCGCGGGTGGCGTTGGGCGCGGTGGCGCCGGTGCCGCTGCGCTCGGACGCCGCGGAGAAGGCCCTCGTCGGCCGCGCGCCCGACGAGGCGGCGGCGCGGGCGGCGGCGGACGCGGCGGTGGCGGGGGCCACGCCGCTCCGGGACAACGCGTACAAGGTGCGGCTCCTGCGGGCCGCGGTCCGGCGGGCCGTGCTCCGCGCCGCCGAACGGGGGAGGTGAACGTGCACCCGCTCCGCGCCGACATCCTGGACGGCCGCGTCTGCCCGCTCATCAACACCAAGGCGCTCCACGTGGGGGAGGAGGGCCCGCCGCCGGAGTGGCCCCATCCGCCGGACACGGCGGTCTTCTGGTGCGGCCGCACGGGCTGGGCCATGGGGCCCGACCTCCTCCCCGCGAACCCCCGCCGCTGCGCGCCGGGGCGGGGCTGCTTCGAAGGGGGCGCGGAGGTCTGAGACGCGCCGGGATTCGCCACGCTTCGCCGGCCGCGGCCCGAGACTCTGCGGCCCGTGTCCTCCGCCGCCGGCCCGACCCCCTTCGTCCCCGACCGCCGGCGCGGTCTCCTCCTGGCGATCCTCACGTCGGCGGTGTGGGGCACCGTCCCCTTCGGCGGCCGCGTGGCGCTGGAGGGGATGTCGGCGCCGGCGCTGTCGACGGTGCGGCTGCTGTTCGGCGCGCTGTTCATCGCCGCCGTCGTCGCGCGGAGGACCGGCGGCCTCGCGGACCTCCGCCGGCCGTCGTGGATCGCGATCCCGGCGGGGCTCCTCCTGGGGGCGAACTATTCGCTCTACATGTGGGGGCTCGCCTGGGCGGGACCGGTGGTGAGCCAGGTCCTCATCCAGACGGCGCAACTCTTCCTCGTGGCGCTCAGCGTCGCCTTCCTCGGGGAGCGGCCCGCCCCCCGCCATCTCCTGGGCGCGGCGGTGGCCCTGGCGGGGGCGGTCATGGTCACCCACCGGGCCCCGGCGGACGACGGCGCGGCGCCGCTCTCCGCGCTCCCCGGCGGGGCGGTGCTCATCGTGCTGGCCGCCGTGGCCTGGGCCGGCTACGCGGTGCTGCACAAGGTGCTCGGGCGGGAGCGCGGGTCCGGATCCACCATGGCGTGGATCTTCCTCGTGGCGGCGGCGGTCTCCGCTCCCGTCGCGCTGGCCGGCCGGCCCACCTCCCTGGACGGCGTCGAGGTGGCGGCGGTGGTCTTCCTCTGCGCCAACTCCATCGTCGCCTACTGGGCCTTCGCCGAGGCGCTCCGCCACCTGGAGGCGAGCCTCGTCGCCGTCATCTGCACCCTCGGCCCCGTCGTCACCGTCGCCTGCTCCGCCGCCTTCAACGCCGTCGCCTGGGAGCGTCTCCCGCACGACCCCCTCACGCCCTGGACCCTGGGAGGCACCGTGCTCGTGCTGGGCGGCGTCGTCCTGGCGGTGACGGCGCGGCGGGGGTGAGGGGGAGACGGAAGGGCCCGTGCAGGAGCAACCGCCACGTTCGGGCGGCGGCCTGCGGGCGGGACGAGGGGCGGCCCGGGACGCGGCTCCTACTTGACCAGCCTCCGCCGCATGAGGCGGCACGCCAGGGCGAGGAGGGGGAGGGAGAGGGCGAGGAGGCCGGCGAGGGTGAGCCAGACCCTCGGGCCGAGGCCGCCGGCGCACGCCTCGCGGACGGCGGTGGAGAGGTAGTACATGGGGTTGAGGTGGGCGAGGGCCTGGGCCCAGCGGGGCATGGGATCGGCGATGGGGAAGAAGAGGCCGCCGAAGAGGTACATGGGGACGCCCACGAGGTGGAGCGGGTAGTTGATGTGGTCGATGGACTTCACGAGCCCGCAAAAGCACAGGCCCGCGGCGCCGAAGACGAGGCCGCCGGCCGCCGCCAGGAAAGGAATGACGGCCACCGCCGGCGTGCGCGCGTGGCCGAGGGTCCAGAGGACGATGAGGGTGGCGGTCATCCCGATGAGGGCGCGGGCGGTCCCCCAGAGCGCCTCCCCGATGACGACGTCGTCCAGGGACGCCGGCGTGGAGGTGATGGCGTCGAAGGTGCGCTGGTAGTACATGCGGATGTACGAGCCGTAGAGGCACTCGAAGAAGGACTGGAACAGGATGGACATGGCGAGGATGCCCGGGGCGACGAAGGCCTCGTAGGGGACCATCCGTCCGTCCACCTCGATCTCCCGCGCCACGGCGCCCAGGCCGAGCCCGAAGGCGAGGAAGTTGAACGCCGGCTCCACCAGCGACACGCACGCCGTGCGCCACGTGACGAGGTAGACCTCCAGGTTCCGGCGGAAGACCTGGAACGCCAGCGGGGAGACGTCGCCGAGCAGGCGGAGCGGCTTCATTCCCGGAGCCCCCGGCCCGTGGCCCGCAGGAAGACGTCCTCGAGGGTCCCCCGGCGCAGCAGGACCTCGGCCCCGGGGAAGCGACCGCGCACCCGGTGGAGCGCGTCCTCCCCGCGGTCGGTGTACACCAGCAGCCGCTCGCCGTGGGCCTCCAGGTCCTCCCCCGGCGCGCCCAGGTCCGCCGCGGCGGCGGCCGCCGCCGCGGGGTCGAGCCCGTGGACCTCGACGACCTCGGGACGGGCCCGGGTGCGGATGAGTTCCCGCGGCGTGCCCTCCACGAGGACCTTCCCCTGGTCCACGATGGCGACGCGATCGCAGAGCGCCTCCGCCTCCTCCATGTAGTGCGTGGTGAGGAGCAGCGTGACGCCGCGGCGGCGGAGTTCGCGGACCCGGTCCCAGAGTTCGTGGCGGCTCTGCGGGTCGAGGCCCGTGGTGGGCTCGTCCAGGATCACCATCTTCGGATCGTGGAGGAGGGCGCGGGCGATGACGAGGCGGCGCTTGAGGCCGCCGGAGAGGGCCTCCACCGCGTCGTCGGCGCGATCGGTCATGCGGACGAAGGCGAGGAGTTCCCGGGCCCGCGTCTCCGCCGCGGCCCGCCGCAGGCCGAAGTAGCGCCCGTAGACGACGAGGTTCCGCAGGACCGAGAAGTCCGGGTCCAGGTTGTCCACCTGGGGAACGATGCCCAGCATCCCCTTCACGCGCCGCGGCTCCTCCGCCGGATCCATGCCGAGGATCCGCACGTCGCCGGCGTCCCGGGGGGAGGCGGCGCAGAGGATCCGGATGGTGGTGGTCTTGCCCGCCCCGTTGGGTCCCAGCAGGCCGTAGCAGGAGCCCGCGGGCACGTCGAGGTCGAGGCCGTCCACGGCGGGGGGCCCGGAGCCGAAGGACTTGCGCAGGCCGCGGATGACGACGGAGGAGGCGGGGCCGGTCATGGGGGGAGGGTGCGGCGACCGGCGGGGCGGAGGGCTACGCCGTCGCCTTCACGCAGCGGAAGCCGATGTTGTCGTACTTGTCCTTGGGATTGGCGGCCAGGGCCTGGTCGAGGCGGAGGAACTCCACGGGGTCGCACCACGACCCGCCGCAGAGGACCTTCATCTCCGACTCCTGGGCGTCCCACGTGTCGGTCCACTGCCACACGTTGCCGGCCATGTCGCGGGCGCCGTACTCGGAGACGTTCTCGGCGCAGCGGCCGACCTCGATGACTCCGTCGGAGCCGTCGGGCTGGCCGTACACGGCCTTGTTGTGATCGATCTGGTCGCCCCACGGGAAGATGCGTCCGGTCTTCCCCCGGGCCGCCTTCTCCCACTGCTCCCGCGTGGGGAGCGCCTTGCCCGCCCACGCGGCGTACTTGTAGGCGTCGAACCAGGACACCCCGACGACGGGGGCCCGCGGTTCGCGGAGGCGCCCCTCGGCCCAGAACTTGGGGTGGCGGTAGCCGGTGGTCTGGCAGAAGGCCGCGTACTGCTCATTAGTGACGGGGAAGGTGTCGATCCAGTAGGCGCCGGTCTCCCGGAGGCTCCGCGCCACGCCGGAGAGGAAGGGTCCCGCGGGGACCATGACCATGCCCGGGGTCTCCGGCTCCTCCGGCTCCGGCTCCGGCGAGGGGGCGACGACGGGGGCGTACTCCTTCTCGACCTTCTCGAGGAGCGCCTTCGCCTCGGCGGGGGGGAGGCGATCGAGGAAGTCGTCCACGTCGGCGAGGCGATCCTCGATGGCGTCCCAGTCCCGCTCCCCGGTCCGCTCCCGGTAGCGCTCGAAGAGCAGCTTCGCGCGGGCCATCATCTGGCGGCGCTTCTCCGGGTGGTTCTCGGCGTTCTCGAAGAGGAGGATGCCCAGGAAGTACGACTCGCCGTCGACGGAGGTGGCGACCTGGCGGTAGTGGGCCTCCAGGGTCGCGATGGCGGCGTCCTCGTCCAGCTCCCGCGCGGGGGTGCCGAACTCGACGTACTTGGCGAACACGTACTCCTTGATGTCCTTCACTTCGTCGTCCGCCATGGGCTCTCCGCGTGCCGTGCGACCGCCGGACCCCGCCTGGCCGGGGAATCGCGGCACCCGGAGCCGGGGAAACCGCGAAGGGTACCGGCACGGTCCGGTGGGGCCAAGAACGGCGGCACGGGCGGCCACCGTCCGTTGCGCTGCGGAAGGGTGGACGCCCTTCCCGGGGGGGGTAGGATGGACCCGTCGAGTCGGGCACGCGGCGTGGCGGCGCTCCGGGGAGGACCCGGGCCGGCGGCGTCGGGTCCCGGTCCACCGCGAGGAGTCTCCATGAGGTTGCCGAGCCTGACCGTGCTGCTGGCCGCCGTGCTGGCAGCGGCCCTCCCCGCCCTGGCCGCGGAGAACCGCGGCGTCCCCGTCAACAACGGGGACAAGGCGTCGGGGGCGGTGGAGCCGGTCAGCGACAGCGACTGCTTCCGGCTGGAACTCGGCACCGGGTCCTCGCTCACGGTCTCCGTGAAGGCGTCGAAGGGCTCCGACCTCCTCCCCACCATCGACATCCGGCGTCCCGGCGGCACGTCCCTGAACCTCTCCTCGGTGCTCGTCGGCGAGGGCACGTCGAAGGTCTCCGTCAAGAACCTCCCCATCCCCGAGTCCGGTCTCTGGGCGGTCTGCATCGGCGGCTCCTCCGGCGGGGCGACGGGCGGCTACGACGTCTCCTTCAAGTTCAAGACGCCGAAGAAGTCCAAGACCAATGGCATCCAGGTGGGTCCGTCGGGGACCGTGGACTGCGCGGCCGCGGGCCTGGACGGCGCCTTCCTGACGTTCGCGCTCAAGGAGACGTCCGGCGGGCCCCTGGCCGGCGTCGACGTGGTGGATCCGGCGAAGGAGCCGGTGCCGGGGGCGCAGGCCCTCATCGCGCGCAACAAGACCAAGGTCTCGGGGAAGAACATCCCGCTCCAGGGCGGGCTCGGCGACTACGCCGTGCGGATGAGGGGAGCCGCGGCGGCGGCCACGGTCGTGGACTGCCAGGTGGCGGTGAAGTTCCCCAAGGTGGCCAAGCGGAAGATCGTGCTCGGTCCCGAGCCCACGGTCTCCGGCGTCCTGCCCGGCAACGATCGGGACGGCGCGACGGTGGCCGTCACGGGGACGAACTTCGTGACCGGTGTCCGGGTGTTCTTCGGCACCGCGGAGGCGTCGGCGGTGGCGGTCGGTTCCACGACGGAACTGACCTGCACCGCTCCCGGCGGGACCGCCTCGACGGCGGGTGCCACCGTGGACGTCATCGTCCTCGCCGTGGACGGCCAGGAGGGCATCAAGACCGGCGCCTTCACCTACAAGGGCGTGCCCGCGGTCAGTTCCGTGACGCCCATGTTCCGACCCGTGGAGGGCGGCGGGACCCTCACCGTGGCCGGGTCCCACATCCGCGCCGGTGCGACGATCACCATCGGCGGCGTCGTCCCCGGGGACGTCGTCGTCACTCCCCCCAACCTCATCTCGTGCACGGCGCCGGCCCGCTCCCCGGGAGTCGCCGCCGTCGTCGTCACCGACGAGTTCGGCCGCCCGTCCCTCCCGTACCAGGGGCTCGTGTACCTGGCGCCCCCGACGCTCACGTCGGCGTCGCCGTCCTCGGCGCCTTCCTTCGGCGGCACGGAGATCTCGCTCACCGGCAACGGGTTCCAGTCGGGGACGCGCGTGTTCGTCGACTCCGTCGAGGTCACGCCGGTGACGGTCGTTTCGGGACAGGCGCGGTTCGCGATGCCGGCGGGGGTGTCCGGTGCGGTCACCGTGGAGGTGCGGGACGGTCTCGATCAGTCGGCGACGCGGAACGACATCCTGACGCGCGCCCGCTCGTTCCACGATCGGAGCGCCACGTCGGTCCCCGCCGCGCCCGCCGGCACCGACTTCTTCGCGTCGGCGCTCGCGCTGGGGGACATCGACAAGGACGGGGACCTGGACCTGCTCGTGGCGGCGAACTATCCGCGGCCCAGCGCGACCGCCTACTTCCCCGCGGCGCGGCTGTTCACCAACAACGGCGCCGGGGTCTTCACCGACGTGACCGCCACGCGGCTGGGGGCCTTCACCGACCCCGGCGACTTCGGGCAGGCGGACTGGGCCACCCTGGGCGACATCGACGGGAACGGGGCGGCGGACGCCATCCTGTCGCGGGAGGTCCCCGTCACGGAATTCACCTACGTGTTCACGCGCAACGCCAAGCAGTACGCCTACTACACGTACTCCTACTCCGGAGGACAGGGCTACTTCTACTCCGACTACCGGACGTACCGCGGCACCCAGGTCCTGAAGAACAACGGGTCGGGGACCCTGGCGACTCCCAGCACATCGGCGCTGCCGGCGACCCCGTCGGCCCCCTTCTTCGGCTTCGGCGAACGGTGGCAGGGGACCCACGCGCTGGGGGACGTGGACGGGGACGCGAAGCCGGATCTCGTCATCGCCCAGCCCGGCTACAACTTCTACGCCACCACGACGCCCTTCGTGCAGTCCGGCGTCACCTACCTCCGCGAGGCGGAGACCGCCATCCCCGCCCTGCGCGTGATGAAGGGCAGCGGCACGGGGACGTTCTCCGTCCTGACCGGGGCCATTCCCCCGGTCACCACGTACTCGACGACGCTGGTGGAGGACTTCTCCGGCCGCGGCCTCGTCCTCGGGAACGTGGACGGCGTGAACGGACTCGACATCGTCGTCGTGCGCGAGCGCCCGCGGGCCGATCCGCGGACGGGCGGCTTCGCCTATGTCCCCGCCACCCGCGTCCTCCTGAACAACGGGAGCGGGGTGTTCACCCCCAAGGCCGACGCCATGCCGACGCCGCAGGGCGCCACCGTGGCCGAC
Source organism: uncultured Planctomycetota bacterium (assembly GCA_964607145.1). Classification (GTDB taxonomy): domain Bacteria; phylum Planctomycetota; class JAJSAM01; order JAJSAM01; family JAKLKS01; genus CAZSIX01. The sequence goes on from CAZSIX010000033.1 coordinate 32,113, forward strand.
TCCGGCGAGTGGTGGCAGGGACACACCGCCGCGCTGGGCGACCTCGACGGCGACGGGGATCTCGATCTCGTCGTCGGGCGGCAGTACGCCTACTACTGGTACGACACCGCCGCGCTGGCGTACCGCCTGCGCCCCGCGCTGCGGATCTTCCGCAACAACGGCACCGGCGCGTTCTCCGAGGCCACGGGCCAGTTCCTCCCCTCCTCGGCGTTCGAGACGGGGAGCGCCGACACGCTCCTGGCGGTGCGCCACGTCCGGCTCGGCGACCTCGACGGCGACGGGAAGCTGGACGTCGTCACCACGGGGCTTCCGTACTACGTGGGCGGGTCCGCGGGCTACGGCACCTACGGCATCCTGCCCACGGGCTACCGGTTCGCGACACGGGTCCTGATGAACCAGGGCGGCGGCAGCCTTGCCGACCGGTCCAGCCAGTGGTTCAAGGCGCCGGCCCGCGGGGACTACCTGCACTCCACGGCCATCGTCCTGGGAGATCTCGACGGGGACGCCCGCCTCGATCTCGTGCTGGGCTCCGAGTACTACCCCAACCCGTACTACTACACGCCGCCCAACAACCGCCCCCTCCGCGTGCTCCTGAGCAGGTAGCGCCCGCCCGGTCACGGCCGGTGCGGCGCGCCGCCGACATCTGCTTGACAACGCGGCGGCGCCGGGGGATACTCGCGCCGGGAAGTGCGAAAGAGGGACATCCGTCCCGGCGCCGGGGTCCGATTGGATCCGACCGCCGGGCGGGGCCACGCCGCTCCGGCCCCACAGAAGGAGATCGCATGTCCCCCCGCCCGGTGTTCCTCCGCCGACTCGCTCTCGTGGCCGCCCTCCTCGCCCTGGCCGCAACGGCGCGTGCGGGTGCGGTGGCCGGCGTCCCCATGGGCAACGGCGACCAGATCACCGCCGAGATCGACAGCCCCGGCGACGAGGACACCTTCGTCGCGAGCCTCGGCGCGGGAAGCGCCCTCGCGCTGGAGATCCGGCTCCCGAAGGGCTCCACGTTCCTGCCTCGGGTCCGCGCCTTCCGTCCCGACGGGTTCGAACTCGCGCTGGACGGGGTCCTCGTCGGTGAGGGCACGTCGAAGGTGGTCCTCGCGCTGCCCGTCCTCAACCAGACGGGAACATGGAAGTTCGCGGTGGGGTCGAAGCTCTCCACCACCGGCGCGTACACCATCGCGCTCAAGGAGAAGCGTTCCACGAAAGGCGGCGGGAAGGGCATCCTCGTGGCCGGCGGTACCTACCTCGAGCGGACCATCGCCGCCACCGATGGCGAACTCCTGACGTTCGCCGCCAGGGTCAAGAGCGGCCCCGCCGCGGGAACCGTGGAGGTCCTGGACCCCTCCGGCGAGCCGCTGCCGGGAGTCGACGGGGCCCTGGTCCGCAAGGGCACCGCCGTGGCGGGGAAGAAGATCGCCCTGGCCGGCGGGCACGGCGACTACACGCTCCGCATCCTCAACCCCGGTCCCGACGACGCCGTGGTGGACCTCAAGACGGCGCTCAAGGTCGTGAAGGTGAAGAAGCGGAAGGAGACCCTCGGCGCGGAGCCCCGACCGTCGTCCATGACTCCCGGCACGGGCCGCGACGGCATCACCGTGACCATCACCGGGAAGGACTTCGTCGAGGGCGCGCGCGTGTACTTCGGCGCGGAGGCGGCCACGGACGTGGTCGTCGGCGGCGCCACGCAACTCGTCTGCAAGGCGCCCCCGGGCGCCGAGTCCTCCGCGGGCGAGGCCGTCACGGTCTGCGTCGTGAACCCCGACGACCAGCTGGGACTGGTCACGGCGAAGTTCGCGTACCACGGGCTGGCGGCGCCCTCCGGCCTCAGCCCGCCGCTCAGTCCGCTGGCCGGCGGCCAGACGATCACCCTCACCGGGAAGAACTTCCGCGCCGGGGCGACGGTCACCGTGGACGGCGTCCCGGCGACGGGGGTCGTGGTCGGTTCCGGAATCTCGCTGACGTTCGTCTCCCCGCCCCACGCCGCCGGACCCGTCGAGGTCGTCGTCACGGACGAGTACGAGCGGGACGGCGCCGGGGTCCCCGGCCTCCGCTATTCGGACCCGCCCGCCGCCACGTCCGCCACGCCGGACACGGTCCCCTCGTTCGGGCTGAGGACGGTCACCCTCACGGGCCAGAACTTCCACGCCGGGACGGAGGTCCTCGTGGACGCGGTCCCGGCCTCGGGCGTGACCATCCTCTCGGAGACGTCGCTGCGGTTCGTTCCGCCGGGCGGGGTCGCCGGCACCACGGTGGTGACGCTTCGTGACGTCCTGGGCCGCTCGACGAGTTCCGGGTCCCTGCTCGCCCGGGCGCGCAGCCTGGTCAACGTCACCGCCAGCAGCGCTCCCCCGGCTCCCACGGGCACGGAGTTCTTCGCCTCCACCATCGGCGTCGGGGACATCGACGGCGACGGTCGGCCCGACCTGCTGCTCGCCTCCCCGACGCTCCGTGCGGGCGGCCCCCTCGGGACACTGCCCGGTTCCCGGCTCCTCCGCAACGGCGGCACCGGTGTCTTCACCGACGTCACCTCCACCAACATGGGCGCCTTCACCGGAAGCAACGGCGACTTCGGGCAGGCCAGCGCCGCCGTCCTCACCGACTTCACCAAGGACGGCCGCGCCGAGGCCATGCTGACCATGAGGGAGGTCGCCAGCGCCGGGAGCGCCACCTTCAGCTACGCCGGCGGTTTCGTCGGCCGCTACGTGGGCGACGTGCCGACCCTGGGGTCGTCCCGGCTGCTCCTGAACAACGGCGTCGGAGTCCTCTCCAACGCGTCCTCGACGCGGCTGCCCTCCCCGCTCTCCACGCCGGACCACGGCATCGGGAACCGGTTCCAGGGGAGCACGCTCCTGGTGGGGGACGTGGACAACGACAGCGACATCGACATGGTCCTCGTCCACTCGTCGGCGGTGACGCGCGGGGTGGTGTCGCAGGTGAAGAAGACCTACACCAAGGTCAAGTACTACTACTACTACTACAACTACTACCCCGAGAACGCGTACATCTACCAGTCGGCCACGCTGGCGTCGGCCACCCGGGTGCTGCGCAACAACGGGAGCGGGACCTTCACCTTCGTGTGGACCTCCCTGCCGGCGCCGACCTACTCCTCCGGCGGGAACCTGGTCGACGACTTCCGGGCCGACGGCGCGGCGCTCGGGGACGTGGACGGTGACGGCACGCGGGACCTCGTCCTGGTGAGCGCCACCCCGCGCGTCGTCCCCGACGCCAACAACGCGTACGTCGCTCCGGCGCTGCGCATCCTCAAGGGCGGGGCGTCGGGCACGTTCACCCGCCAGCCCGCCGCGATCCCCGCCACCTACGAGTCCGCCCACGCGGGCTCCGGCGACTCGTGGCAGGGGAGCGCCGTCGCGCTCATCGACCTCACGGCCGACGGCCGGCCGGAACTCGTCCTCGGACGGAGCACGTTCTCCTACTGGCTCGAGGGGAGCGAGGACCGTCTCCTCCCCGCCATCCGGATCTTCCGGAACAACGGGAACGGGACCTTCGCCGAGGACACGGCGTCCTTCATCGACGAGACGCTGTTCCGCACGGGGAGCACGTCCACCATCCTCGGCGTCACCGACTTCCAGGTCGGTGACGTGGATGGCGACGGCAAGCAGGACCTGGTGCTGACCGGGAAGGTCCACGAGGTCGCGCCCAGCGGCAACACCGGGCTCGGCGCCAAGAAGATCCTCCCCGCGGGGACGCGGCCCGCGACGCGCCTGCTCCGGCAGGTGGGCGGCAAGCTCGTGGATGTCACCGCGGACTGGATCCCGGCGGGCTCCAACGGGGACTGGCTCCAGTCCGACGTCGTCCGCCTGCTGGACCTCAACGGGGACGGCCGCCTCGACGCCGTGCTGGGCGCGGAGAAGAACCCGGTCACGCCGGGCCAGACGACCCTGACCAACCGGCCGCTCCGCATCCTGAAGAACCAGTAGACGATCCGCCGATCCGGGGGCCGGCGCGTGAGCGCCGGCCCCGGCCCTACCTCCCCGAGCCGAGGTCCCGCCGTCGCGGCGGCCCCGACTTCCGCGCCGGGAGCCCGAGGTGCTCGCGCACGCGGGCCTGGTACGAGTCCACCGTGTCGTCCTCCTTCCGGGGCAGGTCGAGCATCTCGCCGACCTCGCGCAGCAGTTCCGCGTCCTCCTGGAAGGGCCGGTTCCGCCGCTTGACCTGCTCGATGAAGAGCGCCAGGAAGGTCCTCCTCGACAGGCGGCGCACGAGCACGTGCACCGCCGCGGCGAGCGCGGCGATCCCCACCAGGGCCACGGCGATCCAGAGGAGGATCCCCCGGGACCCCCCGGGCTCCGCCTGCCGGACCACGGCCACGACCTGGAGGCCCGCGCCCGCGGCGAGAAGGACGAACCCGAGGATGGCCTCGATGCGGCCGGCGAGGTAGTTGCGGAAGGTCTTGTAGCGCTCCACGGGCACGCCGATGAGTTCCCGCATCATGTAGCGGGGCGCCTTCCAGATGACGCTCTTGGCGACGAAGAACGCGCCGAGGACCTGGAGGCAGAGGCCCCAGACGTGGAGGAGCGCCGGGGACATCAGGCCCGCACCGCCGTCGCCGCGCCGTTCCCCGCCCCCGGTCCCGCGTTCACGGGCGCTCAGCGCCCCTTCCGCGGGGCGGGGGGAGGCGGCGCGGGGGCCGCGCCGAGGGCGGCCAGCCGGGCCGCGGCCTGCCGCTCGTCGTCGCTGCCCGAGGCCGCGAGGCGCACCGCCGACTCGTAGGCGGCGACCGCCTCGGTCCGCCGCTGGAGGCCCTCGAAGGCGCGGCCCTGGAGCATGCGCGGCTGCACCGCCGTGGGCACCAGTTCCGCGGCCGCCGCGGCGTGGAGAAGCGCCCGTTCGTGACGCCCCTCATCGGCCTCCAGCGAGGCCAGCCTCACGCGGGCGAGGAAGAGGTCGGGCTGGAGCGTGACCGCCCGCTCGTACCGCTCCCGCGCGCGACGGCGATCCCCGAGGCCCTGGAGGATGGCCCCCTCGACGGCGGGGAACAGGGCGTGGTCGGGGAGATCCGCCCCCGCCGCCTCGATGGCCTCCAGCGCCCGCTGGGCCCCCCTGCCGTCCCCCGCCGCCAGGGCCCGCGCCGCGTCCTGCCGGCCGCGGTCGAGCACGTCGTAGCGCTCCTGCGCCCCGCGCACCACCGTCACCAGCCGCCGGTACTCCTCCGTGTTCACCACGAGGTCCCGCGAGGGGGCGTCCCCCCGCAGCGAGGGGTAGCTCCGGGCGATCTGCCCGCGCAGGTGGACGACGCGATCCTCGTCCAGCGGGTGGCTGGAGAGCCACGAGTCGAGCACGCCGCCGCCGCCGCCCGCCTCCCGCTTCATGCGCGCGAACTCCTCGAACACGCGGGTCCCCCGGCGCGGGTCGTAGCCGGCCTTGTACGAGTACTCCGCCCCGCGCGAGTCGGACTCCAGTTCCTGGTCGCGGCTGAACCGCAGGAGCAGGAGTCCGCCGCCGGCGGCGGCGAGTCCCGTCGCGATCTCCCGGTTCCGCTCGTCCTTGACGGCGCCCGCGAGCAGCGAACCGCCGAGGGACACCACCAGCCGGTCGTTCATCCCCTTGATGGCGTGGCGGTGGTTCACGTGGCCGACCTCGTGGCCCATCACCACGGCGAACATCGCCTCCTCGTCGAGGCGGGCGAGCAGCCCGCGCGTCATGAAGACCTCGCCGCCGGGCAGCGCGAACGCGTTGGGAACGGAGGAGTTGAGCAGGGTGAACCGGTAGGGGAGCCCCGGCCGGTGGCTGAGCGCGCCGATCCGGCGGACGATGGCGGACAGGTACTCGGAGACGCCGGCGTCGGGGTAGACGCCGTCGTACTCGGCGGTGAACGACGACGCGTAGCGGCGCCCCTCGCGCACCTCCTCGTCGTCGGAGGGATTCACGATCCCGAGGCTCTTCTTCCCCGTGACGGGATCGGTCATGCACCCGGGGGACAGCGCCACGGCCGACGCCCCTCCCAGCACGAGCAGCATGAGAAGGACGCGCAACCGCTCCATGGAACCCCTCCGGGCGGCGCCGCGAACGACGCGCCGCCGCGGGCGTCCACCGTATCCGCTATCGGTCCCCGGCGGGAATCGCCGCACCGGCGGCGGGGGGGCGGAAGCGGCGGAGGTTCTCGATGGCGACCCGGAGGTCCCGGGGGAGCGGACAGGAGACGTCGAGGAGGGGCGCGACCCCGGGGCCCGCGCCGCGATCGGACAGGGCGATGCGCCCGGCGTGGAGGGCGACGCGACCGAGGAGGGGGCGCTCCGGGTGATCCCGCGGGGCGCGGTAGCCGGGCTTCAGCGCGGAGAGGTAGAGGCCCTCGCCGCCGCCGTAGCCCTCGTCGCCGACGATGGGGCATCCGAGGTGGGACAGCGTGGCGCGGACCTGGTGGGTGCGGCCGCTGCGCGGGAACACCCGGAGCAGCGTCCAGCCGGCGAAGGCCTCCTCCGTCGCCCAGGCGGTGCGGGACGGCTTCCCGCGGTGGCGCACCACGCGCACGAGCCCGCGGGGGCCCTTCTCGCGCTGGAGCCGCAGGTCGATCTCGCCGGCGGGCTCCGGCGGCGAGCCCACCACCAGCGCGAGGTACTCCTTCTCCATGCGGCGCCGACGGAAGGCCCGCGAGAGGGCCGCCGCCGTGGCCCCCTCCAGGGCGAACAGCACGACGCCGGTGGTGGACCGATCGAGGCGGTGGACCGGCCGCGGCGGGGCGGCCGCCGGGTCGTCGCGGCGGAGCAGGCCGTGCACGAGATCGAGGACCGTGGGAGCCTCCGGAAACCAGCGCTCACGGGTGGTGGCGAGCCCGGCGGGCTTGGAGACGGCCACCCAGCCGGGTCCGCGGGAGAGGAGGGTGACGGCGGGGGGTTTCGGCCGCCGCTCGCGGCGCCCGGTCGCGGGACCGTCCAGGGGATCCCGCGCGCCGCTGCGGCCCACCAGCCACAGCGTGCCCGGGCGATGGTCCTCCGGGGCATCCCCCGCGGCGTCCCCGCGGCGACGCCCGCGTCCTCCCCCCGACCCCACGGCTCACTCCCCCGTGATGGCCGGCGTGGACCGGTTCAGGAAGAGGAGGGCGAAGCAGGTGTTGAGCACGTCCTCGGGCTTGTGGGTGTCCGTTTTCTCCCACCGCCCGCCGGAGTACTGCTCGTCCACCAGCAGTTGCGCGCCCTCCGTGTACCAGGGGTGGCCACCGAGCAGGTTGAGTCCCTTCAGGTCGCCCACGCGCTCGATGCAGTAGAGCGCGTAGTAGTGGTAGCCGTTCACGCCGGGGTTGTTCACGTTGCGGCGGATGTCCCAGTGCTCCTGGTACCAGGCGTTGCCGTCGTGGAACGCCTTCTCCGCCTTCGCCGCCCACTGCTCCTCGTAGACCGCGTTCTCCCGGGACTGGAGGATGGCGGAGCAGATGAGGGTGTTGCCGAGGCCGCAGGAGGTCATGCTCGTCGTCACGCGGGTCTCCCCCTCGTCGGAGGAGTCCTTCATGTACGCCCACCCGCGGGCCTCGTCCTGCACCGCCGTGGTGCCGCCGTACTGCTCGTCGTCGGCGGACTTGCGCAGCGGATCGAACCGGTTCACCTTCGGGCCCGTGGCCTCCTGCTGCGACAGCGTCCACTGGAGCATCTCGAGCCAGAAGGCGTCCGGCTGCGCGATCCCGCAGCGCTCGGCGGCGAGCAGGGCGAGGAGCGCCAGTTGCGTGCTGCTCATGTCGTTGTTCCCGCGCACGCCCAGCCCGAACTTCCCTCCCCCCTGGTCGACGTTGTACCGCCATCCGGTGCCCGTCGTGCGCCGCTTGACGAGCGCGGCGACCAGTTCCCGCATCCAGAGGTCGTCGTTCTTGTCGAGCTTGACGTTCGTCTTCAGCTTCTCGCCCCGCTTGAGCCGGAACTTCGCCTCCTTGATGCGCTCCTTCTCCCGCTTGTGCGGGTTGGCCTTCGCCTCCAGCGCCATGATGAGCACGGAGATCTCGTAGGAGCCGCGGGGGATGCGGGGGTTCATGGCCACGCCGGGGGCCATGCCCGAGCCGCCGCCGACGACCCGTCCGGCGTTCTTCTTCAGCCAGTCGAACCCCTTCACGATGATCGGGTCCTCCGCCGGCACGCCGCACTTGAGCAGCGTGTACAGCGCCAGGGACGTGGGCCCCGAGTGGTGCGTGTAGACGTCCCCCTTCGCCTCCGGGTCGTAGAGGCGGTTCCCCTCGACCTTATCGACCCAGTTGCCCGCCCCGAAGGTCTGCTTCTTCAGCCACGCCACGCCGGAGTCGATGGCCTGGTTGACGCGGATGGCCAGGGGCTTGGACGGGTCGTTGGGCGGCGGCCCGTCGTCCTCGGCGCCGGGGGCCGTCGACGGGCGCGCGAACACCGCGAGGAGCATCGCGCCGACGACGACGGAGCGTCGAAGCATGGGTCCTCCTGGAGTACGCCGCGCCCGGGCCCGCCGGCCGCGCGCCGCCGCCGATGATAGCCGCCGCCGGCGGAGGCCGGGACCGAATGAGCCGGCGCCCGCCCGGGGCCCGCTAGGATCCCCGGCACGTGACCTCCGCCGCGCGACTGCTCGCCACCCTGGACCGCATCGCGCGACGCCGCCGTCTCGCCGCGGCGCTGGAGGGGGGCCGCCGGTGGGGCCGGCGGGCTCTCTGGATCGCCTGCGTCGCGCTCGGCCTGACGGCGGTCGGCGTCCTGCCGACCCCCGGCGGCGTCGCGCCGCTGCCGGCGCTCTTCGCGACCTTCCTCCTGGGAGCCGCCGCGATCGGGGCGGGCCTCGCGGCCCGTCGCGCCGATGGCCCCGGGGCCGTGGCGCGGGCGCTGGATCGGGAGGCCGGCTGGGAGGGGCTCGCGGCGGCGGCGCACGGGCTGGCGCTGGGGGACCCGCCGGCGGGAAGGCTGGCGGGCGCCGTGCTGGAGGACGCGGCGGCGCGCGTCCAGTCCCTGGCGCCGGAGCGGGCCGGCCCCCTGCCCCGCCCCCCGTGGCGGCTGCTGGGGTTGGCGCTCCTCATCGCCCTGCTCCTGGGGATCCTGCCGCAGGGGGGCTTCGGGCTCCTGCCGGGGTGGGGGGGCGGGTTCGGGCGGGGGTCCCGCGGCGACGGCCTCGCCGTGGGGACGCCGGAGCCCGGCAAGGGGACCGATACGAGCCCCGACGGGGACCCCTCCCGGGGAGGGGAGGAGGGCCCCGTCGACGACCCCCCGCCGGCGCCCGGCGTGGCCTCCGCGGTTGCGGCCGGGGACCACCCCTCGACGGGGGACCCCCCGCCGCCGCCGGACGCCGCCCCGCCCGCCGAACCTCCTGCCGAGGACCCCTCCCCGCCGGCCCCGGAGCGGGCCGTGGAGAGCCTCCGCGTGGACCCCTCGCGGGCGCGGTTCCCCGGGCCCGGGGACGTGACGGTGCTGGCCCGGGCGCGGGGGGGGCCGGGGGCCGCCGCGGCGGGCCCCCTCGACCTCCAGGTCTCGCTGGACGGGGGGGAGCCCCGCGGCACCGGCGTCCGCTGGACCCTCCCGCCGGGGGGGGACGCGGAGAGGCGCCTCCTGCTCGTGGCCGTGGGGGGTCTCGCCGCATCCCTGCGCCCCGGGCGCCACGCGGTCCGTGTCCACCTCCGGGACGGGGCGGGCCGCGAAGTGGCGCGCTCCCAGTCGGCGGAGTTCGAGATCGAGGGGGACGCGGGCGGGGAGGGCGCGGCCGGAGCCCCGCCGCCGGAGGCCCCTCCCCCGCCCGGCCGGTCGGAGCCGCC